>NZ_JBLWTH010000001.1:0-1074465 GCF_048270245.1 Kiloniella sp. | reverse complement strand
AAACAACGTAGAACCGGCAACCGTTACATTCGCAAGCAGACCGCCAACATCATTGTCATCACTATCGTTATCTGTCTCATCAAGACGAATCTCGGCACCTTGTTGAGAGGATAGATCCGCCGTAGGACCATCGTCCTCAAACTTGATCAAACCACCAAGTTCAACTGACTCGCTATCTGTATCATCGTCACCATCCGTTAGCGTGACAGTTAGCTTGATAGCACCAGATGCAATTTCCAACGGATCAGTCGCTTCATCGTGATCATCTGTATCACTATGTTTCAACGCACGGAATTGTTCGACAGTCACCCCGCCTGTGGCAGGATCAACAGTAATAGTGAAGACAGCCGCCCCACCATTACCAGCAGTACCTGTAATGACATTGCCGTTCTGTATTAAAACAACGGCTTCACCTGAAGCAGTATCAAACAGTCCAGAAGCACTGTTATCAAGAGTTAACGAGAATACAGAAGATTTCTCGCCATCTGTTCCAGCATCATGCTCATAGGTGATCAAATTCGCGCCAGCAATCGTGGCAAAGCCAATTGCTCCGGCTGTTGGTGCAGATGTTTCATCATCAGCATTGCTATCGCCAGCATCAGCACCCACAGATTCGTCAAGACGGATCTCAGCACCATCATTGGTTTCAAACTTAGTGATTACAGGGCCATCATCTTCGATATTGACGGTCGCTGTTGCGGTAACGCTATCACCTTCATCGTCAGTTAATTTGATTGGAAGATCGAAAGATGCGTTTTCGTCATGCGATCCCTCACCGCCATCACCCGGCTGATTATGATCAATAGGACCATATTGAACAAAGGTAAGATTACCTGTGTTTCCGTCATTATTAAGGGTTCCATCGATATGAACGGCAAAAATAACATTACCGGATTCATCAATACCCCATACCACCTGTGGCTGAGCAGAATCCTGATGAAGCGTAATAACAGACCCACCAGAGGTTAACAGACTATCGACGTCACCAGACAGATTGAAGGTTACGGCTTCCAAATCATCTGGAGTAGATGGGTTTGTATTCAGAGGCGCATCAGTATCTGTTGAACCATCAGAGCCATCAGTTTCATCATTAGAACCATCAGTCTTGAGATCATAGGTAAAGGTATTTTGCGCTTGCCCGACAGTATCGCCCAGTTCTGCGCTATCATCACCTTTCAGGACTTTATACCTTGCATCCAGAACCGCCTGTACAGCCGCCGGAACATCGGGGATATCATTTGAATCAGGATCGACACCTGTAACCTCTTCGCCCGTTTTCGTGCGCGCGGTTTCATCGTGGGTCAAGGTAATTGGGGATGTGAACTCTGGAATGTCTTCATTAATAGAAATATCAACAGATACGGGGCCAGCTACAGACTGATTATTTTCGTCAACCAGCGTTCCATCAGCGTCTGTCAATTCTGAACCAGAACCTTCCGGTACAGTTTCAGTTGCAACAGCATGGACCGTAATTGTCGCAGGCCCCTCATCACCCTCGGCCCCTTCACCGCCACGTGGCGTACCATCAGGTAAACGATCATTCGTCCAATCATTAGGATTAAACGAAATATTTGTGGTCAGGCTTCCAGAACCATCATCGGATGTATCTGCTGTATTACCACCATTCGCGTCATCAACATTTTCTGAGACATCAATGAAATAGCGAACATAGCCATCATCTGCGACTTCGTCGCCGATCGTATTTTCAAGCGTGCTTAAAGCATCTGGAGAAGGAGACACACCAGCAGCCAAGGCAATCTGGTGTTGAAGAGAAGCAGGAAGATCAGAGGTATCCGTAACAAGAGTAAGTATAGGCTTACCATCAGTACCGAACGTTACCTGATAAACGTTATCTCCGTCCATTTGCCAGATTTCTGCACCAGGAATCGGACGAATATCCCAGCCTTCGGGAACGCCATCGACCACAAGCTCATGCGCTTCTGAATCATCGGCGAAATCAGCAAATTCAACTGTTACAGGGATCGTAACCACGTCTTCTTCATCACCAGAATTAACAACACCGCCGCTAGGGGAAACCGCCCGCACTACATCACTAAGTGTTGCCGTTTGTTGACCGTTCTCACCACCATCGTCACCGATGCGTAGGTCGTCAGGAAGATCAGCAACAGCGTCAATTACAGCAACAGTTGTGTAACCAAGCGTCGCACTCTCACCAGAATCTGGATCAGAAATCGTTGCTGAACCTGTAATCGTGATATCAGCGTCAGAATGTTGCGGCGGCAGCACATAGATGTCTTCAAAGTCAGAAGGAGAAACCGTTACAGGGAATCCGCCTGTATACTCATCGCCTTCTTCACTTCCACCGATAAACAGGCGCACACCTTCTGGCAGTTCGTTAATAACAACGGTATCAAGTGTCTCATTATCAGACGGAACAAAGGTCAACACCATACGCATCGGCGCTGAAAAGGCTTCCCGCGAACCATCCCCTAAGAATGGGCTACTATCTTCACCAGCATCACCATCTGTTAAATGATGATTAGGTAGCCAGTCTTCAAAACCACCACCGAAGGAACCCGTAATACCCCCATCAGGGCCTTCTTCAACTTCCGTAATAGTCGTCAGGAAGCTGATCAATAAAGTTCCCTGTGCCGGATCTGTAATTTCATCCAAGCTGCTAAGTAAACCAAACTGAAGTTCTGTTGGATCAATAACGCCCTGCGCATTTAGGAGATCAATCGCACTACCGAGATCATCACTATACGTGCTTCCGCCGCCGCCAGTTGGGCCAGCACCCGCACCGGCTGCTGTTTCAAGCGTTTCACCTTCGGCAAGAGCTTGTGCCTGACCGATAAGAAGTCCAGCAGAGAGCTCAATACCACCAATAACAAGAACAGGCGCATCAGCGCCTTGAGATTCTTCGACCAAGTTCTGGAAAACAATTCGGCTGTCTGCTTCCCCATCACCATTAGTATCGAACGTTAGAACAAAATCATTGCCCTCAACGATTGGCGTTGCAGCAGTCGCATCAAAGGTCAGATTGGCAGTCTGCCCCTTAACAAGAGTGACATTAACGGTTTCACCAGCGGCTGGTGCCGAAACATCAACTGCCCCCGCAGCCTGTCCGACAAGGGTCTCACGCCCAGTTTCCCCAACGACATTCACATCATTTGTATCAACCATTGCTTCACCACCGTTTTGTTTTACATCATCAGTCATTTGGAATCCCCCTTAAGGTTCCTATGTCTTTGTGCCCCTGTATGTACAATATTGTACGGCACATATTCTTGGCAGGCGTACGACGCCCATTAAACTTTGGATTAATATTACTATGGACTATTTTCAACTCAAGTGATTCATTTCAAAAACCTACAGCAATATATATGAGTTTTAATTGTTAATTTTATTTTAACCTTTTTTCGAGATTGAAAACACTACGTAATAACCCGTACAGACAAACTTATAGGATACTTGAGCTAACAAAGAGCTAAAGAATCCTTTCCAGAATATTACCAACCTTATGTGTCTCAATTATTTAACAAAAAAAGCCCCGCCGATTCGGCAGGGCTTTTAAATGACCAAGAGGTCAAATTTTCATAGGATCAGATCAGATTATTGAACCAGATCAATTTCCACAACGCGGTTACCTGGCTCACGGACACCATCTTCGGTTGGAACAAGAGACTGTGTCTCACCAACAGCATCCGGAACGATACGACCCACATCAACACCTGCACGCGCCATTGCTTCCATCACTACTGAAAGACGACGCTGAGAAAGTGCCTGGTTGTAATCAACAGCACCAGAACGGTCAGCGTGCGCAACCATACGTACTGTTGACGCATCGTTACCTTGTGCAGCAGAAAGAGCTTCTTCCAAAGACTGACGACCAGCATCTGTAGCTACTGTGCTATCAAAGTTGAAATAAACTAGGAATGAGCTAGCCAACGGAGCCTCGTCTGCCGCTGGTGCAGGAGAAATATAAGGCTGGAAATCTGTAAGCTTGAAAGTTGCAAGAGCATCAAGGCCGTTCATCGCAGCATCGAAAGCTTCTTTACACTCAGCACCACGGGTTGAAGGTTGATACTGAACAGAACGTCCAGCTTCAGTTGCTTCAATCCAGCAGTCATAATTAACTTGAGCTTTAGCAGCAAGCTGAGGAGCAACAACACGACCACCACGGTCAAATGCCTTGCGCATACGCAAAAGAGCATCAGCAAATTCAGGTTTTTGGTCATCTCTCAACCAGCGATCATCTGGCGCATCTGGCACAACAGAAGAACGACGTGCAGCAGTACGCGCTTTGTGATTGAAGTGCTCGGCGTCAACCAAGTCCCAATTGTCATCACGCTCTGCAGAAAGCGCAAGATACCCGTCGTACAAAGCATTACTAAACTGAACGCCTTCTACTTCAAGCCCTTGAGCAGTATCAGTATCAAATAAACCACCGAACATTGCGTCCAGCGGTCCAGCATTTGCCGGTGCAGCAGCGATCACAGCCGCAACAGCCCCGAACAGAAAACTTTTTGTTTTCATTGTCCACCCCTTAATGAGTGCTGCAACCCACAGCAGAAATAAATTCAGAGATATCTATACCGTTTCATACGATTAAGAGCAAGCCATTGTGAACATTTTTCTCTACTTCCACGCTTGGACACGCTCAAATCACGTAATCATAAGGAAAAAATACCTTTTTCTACTTATAACTACGCCCCCATAGAGGATTGAAATTATTAAGAATCGGTTAAAAAAAGAATCCCAAAATGGTCACACCCTTTTAACCGCCGACTTGATACCTTCATTTTCAATGTTGCGTTTTCGCACAGCTTCTCTCGTAGACTAGTTAAAGAGTTTTATATTTTGCTTGCTGTTATATTCAAGTCTGCCGCCCGTGCATCAAAATTTGTTGCCTTGGGAATGTCCTCTTTGTTGGTATCCGTTGTAATTCTATCAACACTAACCCTTCCATCAGGAACTCAGGCATCCTCCTTATATGTAGGAGAAAGTACAATGCCTTTGCACCGAAAACCGGATAACAATGGCACTGTTGACGCACAGACTTACCCCTGGAGCACCATAGGTCGCCTTAATATTGGGGGGAAAAGTCACTGTACTGGCGTCATGATTGGCAAAAGGCACCTCTTTACTCAGGCAAACTGTCTCTACAATAAAACAGAAAAGAGATGGTGGAACAAAAATGAGCTCCACTATCGCGCAGCCTATCAACACGACAAGCACATGGCATCATCAAATATTGCCCGTGTAGAAATTTCTGATAGCTACAACCCGAAATCGCCAGATAGCTTGGCCAGCATTGCTGGTGATTGGGCACTTGTTACTCTGAAAAGACCTTTAGGCCAACATACAGGCTGGTTAGGCTTGAAAAGCCTCAACAAAAAAATGCGTCATCAGCTAAGAACCGGAACTGCAAAAATGTTTAACGCCGGCTATCACAGCGGTTGGGAACATGCCGTCCGCCTTTCCAGCGGATGTACACAACGGTTTTCAAAACAAAGAATTCCAAAGGTAGGGGCTATTCCTTGCCGAGGCACGAATGTGGCACAAAGATCGTTACCAACCTTCGTCTACCAAAATGGATCATACCACCTTG
Source organism: Kiloniella sp. (assembly GCF_048270245.1). Taxonomy (GTDB): domain Bacteria; phylum Pseudomonadota; class Alphaproteobacteria; order Kiloniellales; family Kiloniellaceae; genus Kiloniella. The sequence continues at coordinate 1,068,893 of NZ_JBLWTH010000001.1, read as the reverse complement.
TTTCCTCAGCCGCATTTAGTAAAAATGATTCCCCAAGAAAGAATGATAGCTGGGTATTTGCAAGCCTGAAAACCGCAGGCTCTAAATGGGGTAATAGCTATCGTCCTTGATTTTGTAGTCGAGGAAAAGGAAGGGTGCAAAATAAAGTCTTCCTTCCCATTCCATTAGATGCCACCTACCTAATTAGATTACTACCTACAAAGATAGTATTTCAGGGGGGGTATAAACAGTAACATCAGGAACAGGATCGACGAACTTCTCGACTTCAACCAACGTTGAATGTGCTGTTGGCCCCTGCCCTAGTTCTGACGTTCCTTCATCTCTGGTTAGAACATTAGGGTTCCCGGCTTTATCCAAACTTCCAATGATCCCGGGTTCAACCGGATCGTACCAAGCCCCTGTGGGTAACTGGACAACACCGGTCTGCACCGTTGCACTGATAATCAATCCAGCAAGTGTAGCGCCACGATCATTATAAACCCGAACCACATCACCAACTTTTAGATTTCTCGCTTGCGCATCATCGGGGTGCATCGTTATAGCTTCCCGGCCCGACACCTTGCTTTGCTGGCTGGTTTTCCCATGGTCAAGCTGGCTATGTAGGCGCGTTGCCGGTTGGTTTGAGATGAGATGCAAAGGGTATTGCTGCGCAGATGGTGACCGTAACCACTCTTTGGGTTCCAGCCACATCGGATGCCCCTTGCAGCTTTCCAACGCAAAAGAGGCAACGGTCTTGGAATAAATCTCAATCAACCCAGATGGTGTTCTGAGCTTATAGCTCTCGGGATCTTTGCGGAAATCTTCCATCAAGACCAGATCCTTACCCGCGGGCAATGAATATTCGCCAGCCTCCCAAAAACTGTCAAAATCCGGCATATCAATACCAAAACTGGCAGCTCGCTGGCGATTTTTAGCATGAAACAGCCTGAGCCAGCCCATCTCATCCCGGTCTTCGCTGAAGCGATCCAGAACACCGATAGACCGTGCGATACCGCAAAAAATATCGTAATCGTTTTTGGCCTGACCAACTGGTTCAACAACTTGTTTTACCGCAAAAATATCATCATCGCGCTTTGCACAAACAATATCATTGCGCTCGGCTGTCATTGTTGCGGGCAAAACGATGTCAGCGTGACGGGATAGTGCATTCCACGTCTGCTCGTGCACAATGATACTGTCCGGCTTTTGCCATGCCTTCAGCAGACGGTTCAAATCCTGATGGTGATGGAACGGGTTGCCCCCTGCCCAGTACACTACCTTAGTGTCTGGGTAGGTATAGCTCTGTCCGTTATAGGTAAAGCAGCCACCAGGGTTTAACAGTAAATCACTGATCCGCGCGACTGGAATAAAGTCCCGAACGTTATTGACACCTTGATCCAATGAAGCCCACGTAAAGTTATTGAATTGATGCCCCACACCATTCACACCAGCATAGCCAAGGCCAAATCCGCCGCCGGGCAAGCCGATTTGCCCCAGCATTGCCGCCAGAACAATCGTCATCCAATGCGTTTGTTCACCGTGGTCAGCACGTTGAAGGGACCAACTGGCCGTAATCATCGTCCGCTTGCTTGCCATTTCCTTTGCAAGATGACGGATGACCGATGCGTCAACACCAGAAATCTTTTCCGCCCAGACAGCGTCCTTTGGCTGCCCGTCAGTTTCCCCAAGCAAATATGGCTTAAACTGCTCAAACCCTACGCAGTATTTATTCAGGAAACCTTGATCGTGCAGCCCGCCATCATAAAGCTGGTATGCCAATGCCAGCATAACAGCAACGTCACTATTCGGCAGTAATTGATGATGAACAGCGCCTAAAGCATCATCAACATCACCCCGGATCGGACCAAAGTTAACAAACTTTGTTCCGGCCTTTTTACAAGCGAGCAGGCCTTCCTTTGCCGTATGTCGCCCAACTCCGCCTGCGTTTATCTGCCCATTTTTGAGGGCAACCCCCCCAAACATCACCATTAATTGGCAATGTTTTTCCAATACAGGCCAGGATGTATGTTGCGATAACAGCCAGGCCATAGAGCCAACAACATGAGGCAGAATCACTTCAGATGCAGCATAGCTGTAGGTATTCACAGATTTGGTGTAACCACCAATAGAATTCATGAAACGATGAATTTGACTAGGCGCATGGTGAAAGCGCCCAGCACTGGCCCACCCATATGACCCTGCAAAGATAGATTGATTGCCAAAATCAGTTCGAACACGATCCAGCTCTTTCGCGACCAGATCGAAAGCCGTATCCCATTCAACCTCAATAAAAGGTTCCGCGCCACGTTTATCCGTTGCCGCACCGGGCCCCTTTTCTAGGTAACTTTTACGAATGGCAGGGCGTTTCACCCGACAGGGGTGTTGTATGCCATCAACAAATGATTGTCCGATTGCAGATGGATCCGGATCCATTTCATGAGGGGCAACATCCGTTATTTTCCCCTGATCAACAGAAAGATAATATGCCCCCCAATGGGACGCCGTTAATCTCTTTTCCATCTTACAACACTCTTGCTTTACTTAATACCGTATGAAGCACATCCAAAGCTTCTAGGGCCGGCATCTAAACAAATTATTTTGGTGCCTGTAACCTGGGATCGGCGATAGCTTCTTCGACCAAAGATGCATCTGATCGCATTGCCATATGCCGATTGGCAATAATGTCATCAATCAAAAGGATAAAGGCATTCCACTGAAATTCCTGCAACGCATCCCCTTGAAGATTTTCTGCGCCTTTTTTCAAGCCAGCAGAGAATTTCTTCACGGTTGACCGCAAAATCGCTTTTCGATGCGATCCTTTGATCGAAATTTGGTCTTCAATTTCCTGCTTAATTACAGAGGCCTTAAGCGGTATAACAACTTCGCTGCCACGTAAGGTAACAGTTGTATCCCAAGAAAACTCATCGTCTTTGGTTTCAGTATCACTCATATATTTATCTTCTCAGCTATCAACTTGTCACTTAGGTTCTTATTGGGTCGGTTATTTTTTGGGCTTATTTTCGCGACGATAAGCTTTCACATAATCTTCCAAAAGATCGGCAACAAGCTCTGGGTCACCAAGAGAATCCCAAATAGACAGATCAATTTCGTCGTCATCTGTATAGCGCAAACCAAAAACGATCAGGTCTTCAGCACCGAATTCAACCAATTCGTCTCTCAGTCCATCAAGAAGCTCATCGCTCTCTGTATTTTTTTCGCTCACGTCAATATCCTCATCTATTATCCCGATTGTAAAAAAGCAGCCATAAACAGGCGCCTTATTCTTGTTTCCCTTATGTCAGAGCCATAAGGTTCATAAAAGAAAATTCGACCACTCTGGGTCACTAAATAAATGCGTTTAACGAAATTTTACTTCCAAGAATAGCTTTAGGACTTATGAGGGGAATATTCTATTCAGGAAACACTCGTTTTTTTAACACAAGCACATCACAAGGCCCTTTGTCAGGAGACTACAGCCTCCAAACTAAAGATCAGAAGCAACCATTTACCAGAGACCACACTCATGAAATCCTAGACTCAATTAGTCCATGATAACCATCTAGTGATCACGAAGTATTTACAGACAATTTACGGGCTATTTGCTGGGAAAATCCCGGTTACGAACATCATTGGCATAGTTCTGAACAGCCTTTGTGATGTCTTCGTGGACCTGCGCATAACGCTTAACAAAAGAAGGAACATACCCCGTACCTTGGCCAATCATGTCTTCGGTCACCAGAATCTGGCCATCACAATCAGATCCTGCACCAATTCCGATTGTCGGGATTGTAATCTCTTCACTAATCCGGCGTGAAATTTCGGGTTCGGTACATTCGATAACCGTCGCAAACGCCCCCGCCTTAGTAACCGCATGGGCATCAGCGAGAATTTTTTCTTCATCCCGCTGTGTCAGAAAACCACCAACTTGATTGGCATGTTGTGGTAACAGCCCCACATGGGCCAAAACGGGCACTCCGCGCTCGACAAGAAACGCGATAGTTTCGGCCATTTCCTGCCCACCTTCAAGTTTAATTCCAGCACAGCCGGTCTCTGACATTATACGTGCCGCGTTTTCAAAAGCCTGTGACGGTGATGCTTGGTAGCTACCAAAGGGCATATCCACAATCACGCATGCTTTTTTGCTTCCACGGACAACCGCGGCACCATGCGCGATCATCATATCCAGAGTTACCGCCAACGTATTTGGCATTCCATAGATAACCATGCCCATGCTATCGCCAACCAACAGAAAATCGACATGCTCGTCCAGCAAATTAGCCAATGAAGCCGTATAAGCCGTCAGACTCACAATAGGGCGTTGCCCCTTAAGGCGCATAATCTGTGGGATTGTTGTGCGTTTAGCCATTATCTTGGTCTCTGTAATACTTTGGGTAATACTTTGGGTAATGCTTAAGATAAAACACAGCCATACTCAGACTTCGTTTTACGAATCAAAGGCACTATAGCCAGATCAATTGTGCACCGCAACAAAGCCAGTCAAATTATTCTAACATGCCTTTATTGTGACAGTACAATTAACTCAACAGCCCGCGTTCTTGAGCGGCCTCTCTTAATTCATCGCGAAAATCCGGATGGGCAATCGCGATCAGAGACTCTGCTCTTTGAGAGAGTGACAACCCCTTCAAATCAACCATGCCATATTCTGTCACAACATGATGTGTATCCATACGGGGATCCGTTGCCGGGCCATCCAGTTGAGATACAATTCGAGACACACTATCTGCCTTTGCCGTTGAGTGCAGGGCCACAAATGATTTCCCACCACGAGACGCATAGGCACCGCGAACGAAATCAAGCTGTCCACCCGGACCACTAAATTCTCGTCCCCTTAGATACTCGGCATTAATTTGCCCCGTTAAATCAACTTGTAACGCTGAATTAACCGAAATCATATTCTCGTTTTGGGCAATAATAGTCGGGTCATTAATATAAGATGCAGGGTATCCTGCAAGCGATGGATTATCGTCCATAAAGTCATAAAGTTCTTTATTACCCAAAGCTAAAGTGAAGAGGTGCTTTAATCGATGTAACGTTTTACGTCGTCCATTGATAACGCCGCTTTTTATCAGGTCCATAATACCTGGTGACAACAACTCGCTATGCAAGCCCAAATCGTTGTGCCCAGCCAGATAACTGGCTACAGCATTCGGCACGCCCCCAACCCCCATTTGGATTGTCGCACCATCAGGAATTAACTCGACTATTTGTTTGGCAATAACCTCATCTACCTGTTGCGGTGCTGACGGTAAAACCTCCTGAAGCGGCGCATTATTTTCAACGATAGCATCAACTTCTGATATATGAATGAGGGCTTCGCCAAAAACCCTTGGCATTTCCTCATTAACCTCGACAATCAGCTTTCCACAATTGCGAGCAACCGTGGTGCCATAATCACTGTTGGTTCCCAGACTAAAATACCCGTGTCGATCCATGGGGGAAACGGTTGCAATAAAACAATCAGCACCCAATGTTTCACTCATGAGGCGCCCAACTTGATGAAAAGTACTGGGAATGTATTCCAACCAGCGTTTACCTTGTTCCAGCCCGAGTTTTTCAATTAAACGATCATGACTGCTCATAAAAAGTGAATGTGGCTTGATAACAGACATCACTTTAGGGTTAAGAATTGTTGTTCCGGCATGAGAACTGGCGTGCATATAATAGGTTTTCAGACAGGTAATATCTCCGCCCAATGCACGATCCGCAACCGCCTGCATCAAAGCCGGGGGCATTGACACCCCCATGGAAATCATAAGATTACTATTGTCTTTGATTTGTTGTGCTGCTTCAGAGGCAGACATTAATTTTTCTAAGTAAAGTTCCTGTGACGAGGTCATTATTTCCCCCAAAAAAACGTGTGATCAAAATATTTTAAGTCAGAAAGTATTCGATAAAAGTCACAAATCGCAGACAATCAAATGAAATTAAAAATATACCGTTAGGGCAAGAATCATATTCACATCAGAACCATTTTCTGCAAGCGGTAACATTATCCGTTCAATCGTTTTATAGTTCGGAATGTGATACGAAGCGGGCCCTTTGCGATAGTCGGGCATTTTTGTTTCGACAATATTCACATAGTCTTCGTCAAAGCCGGAACGGGTAAAATCCGGAAAGGCTTCGTCAATCCACATCCCTGTGCAATCCCGATTCATAGCCGCATAATGCGCTGTTCCAAACAGACGAAACCGGAACCTTATGGGATTCGACTCAACATCAACCAGCCAGATGTTTGGTAAGAGCAAAGGGATATCCATCGGGTCAAGATGTTGCCGTCCGGGAAGCGTATTCTGATCGGGATGAATAGATAACCAATATTCGTACAGAGCCCGGTTTTTCTCGCCCCATAACTGTCGCTCTTGTTCCGAGTATAATTTCAAGCCGATAACCTGCGAAGCTAAAATGTCGAGAGAATCTTCCTCAATGAGAAAACATCATACACCATAGCTTCCACACTTGAAATCCGTTAGATTTTCTCTCTCATCTCAACCAAATGATTTCCTTCTACCCCATGATAAAACCCGTTAGAAAACGGAGCAAAATTGACAAGATCTGATAATATTTCCTGTGCAGCCCTTTCCTCTAAACTTCCATCTAGCCGCTCTCTGAAAGTTTGAATCACTTTCACCATATCCAGATCTTGTGGCCACAACCTGAAATGCGTTGCCCCCAATTGCGCAAGGTCATCAAGTTCAGGCAATAAATTGGTGACCGTATACGACATTGTCTGTGTTCCGTTCACAGCAAGGAATGGTTCCCCGTCCAACGTCTCCACATTCATGCCGTCGGGATCTTGTTCACACACATACAGACATCCATCCTTACTCAACCCATGCGACCTTGCATGATAACAACGTGCAGACAAGGCCAAGGGCACTCGACCAAACGCCTGAATTTCAATTTCTCTATTTTTATTGGTTGCTAAAAGCCGTTCGATAGCTTGTCCTGATAGCTCACACGGCAAAACAATTCGCCGCGCACCGTTTTGATAAAAATAGCCCAACGTATCTTCGTTATAAACATTCACAAAAGGGCCAACAATATGTTCCCTCCCCTTAAGCAATCCAATGGCTGAAAGATCATTCGCCTCTAGAATCCAAGGACTATCCTGAACAATTTCATGTAGTTCCTTTCTTTCGCGCTTTGACATCACAAGCGAAAGAGTTGAGATCACAACTTCTTTGCCAGCCTGTTCGAGACGATCACAAATTTCGGGAATGTAAGGAGTCAAAAAAGGAGCTCTCTTGGAACAGGTGACCTCGCCGATATAAACGACATCAACAGGAGCTTCGTCTGCAATCTGGAAGTAGAAATCCCGTCTTTGTTCTGCAGGCCAATTATAAAGAACAGGGCCAAGCGTAAGTTTCGCTTGTGAACTTATTACCTGTGAACTCATTTAATCTTATCTCCAATTCTTTTCGTAAGCACCCGCAGTAGATCGGGTTCCTTCGGTAATATTTCCCATATCCATGAATGGAACCGGTTCCCCCTTCATTGCCGCATCAATGGCATGTCGATAGCCAGAGACCACCTGATGAACGTAAGCCTTTCCCCGTTGGCGTCCTTCTATTTTCAGTGCTTTCACTCCTGCCTGAATCAGTTCAGGCAACATCATCATGACATTCAACGATGTCGGTTCTTCAAAAAGATACGACGGATCGCCCGTATGTCCGATAAACCTTCCCTTGCATAAAGTGGGATAACCAGCCGCCTCTTCGTTTGGAAAAGAATTGATCGTGAACTCCCCAAGCCGGGAAACAAGCTTTCCACGACGTTGTTCATATTCAACATGGCTGGCCGGCGAACAGACACCATTCATGTTGGGGGATTTTCCCGTAGCATAGGAAGAAAGAGAACACCGTCCTTCTGCCATGACACACATCCCGCCAAAGGCAAAAACCTCGGTCTCGACATCAATCTCCGTTATCAGTTCTGCAATCTCACGAACCGTTAAAACACGGGGAAGAACAACACGCTGAACATCAAAAGCAGAGCGATAAAAGTTAATTGCTTCCGGGTTGGATGCCGAGGCCTGAACAGACAAATGACGTCGTAAATTAGGGTGATGCCTTTTGGCATAGTCCAACAAGCCAACATCTGCAAGAATGACAGCATCAACACCTATTCTGGCAGCGGCATCAACAGCTCTATACCATGGTTCCAAATTTCCGGCCTGAGGATAGGTATTGATCGCAACATATACCTGCCTTCCCATGTCATGGGCTTTTTTCAACCCTTCCTCAAGCTCTTCAGGGCTAAAATTCAAGCCCGGAAAATTACGCGCATTAGTCTCACCCCGAAAGCCGACATAAACGACATCGGCCCCGGCATCCAAAGCTGCACGTAAAGAAGCTGGCGTTCCAGCAGGACAAACAAGCTCCATTACCTTACCCCTCCGGCAGGCTGTTGTAATTTTTTCAAAGATGTTTTGATTCTGACGAGTTCCTTATCGATTTTCCTCATCCGATCCTCGGACCTGTCCAGCTCTTTATCTATTTCACTTACATGTCGCATAATTGGAAGCAGGATAGACCGTTGCGCAGTCCAAAAGTCTTTCTCAAGGCTTTCACCAAAGGAATTCATCTTTGAAAAAAACTTCGTAAAACCGGGTTTTATAAAGGGAACCGGACCACCTAATACATCGACAAGCCTGACATCGGCGCTATCGACTGCATTCCGAAGGGTAAGGACGGCTTCGGTATCTCCCTCGATATTCAAGGTTCTTGAAAAAAAGAGAGCATCCCCGTCGACACGACCTTCCATCAGCTTCAACAAATCAACCATCGAGCCAGAAATTGTGGCCTGAGCCTCTGGAGGCTCTGCATCGTTGCCCAGAATATCAATATGGGTTTCTCTTTCTTTAACAGATAGATAAAAACGGCAATGCAGGTCTGTTGGATTGATAAGAAAGTTGACGTTTTCCAAGATAGCCAGACGAGAGAAAATTTCCGGATATAATTTTTTCATCCTTGCCAGAGCATACTTGGCAACCGGCTTGAGAGAGAATGCAGGAACGGGCCGCATCATAAACCCGGCAAACAGCATTGGTGTAAAAGGCGGCACACTGGAGGGTGCATTTTTGTCATGCATCTGGAAAATCTCTGAAATAAATCTCGTAATTATTCCATGGATAATGCTGAGCCCAAGCCAACAGTGCCTTGATCTTCATCAAATACACCACATGTTTAATTTACTATTCAGATATCAGAACGGTTCCGCTATCCCGTTGACCTCATCGTCAGAAAAATCACGCACTCGAAAGAGTTACAACACGACGCCCTCAGGAGCACTTTATGAGTATCGCCACAACGTCATCACCTAATGCCCAATCCGTTATTGCGAAGATCGGTATTGTCACCGTTTCTGATCGCGCCAGTCGTGGTGAATACGAAGATCTTGGCGGGCCAGCAATACACAAGGAACTATCGCAAATTCTCTCATCCCCCTGGGAACCTGTCACGCGGATCATAGAGGATAATCAGGACCTTATCGAACAGACCTTAATTGAACTGGCCGACACACAAAAATGTGCCCTGATCGTGACAACTGGCGGTACAGGCCCAGCCCCCAGAGATGTCACCCCCGAAGCAACAGAAGCCGTGAGTGAAAAACTCATGCCCGGTTTTGGCGAATTGATGCGACAAGTAAGCCTGAAATTTGTGCCAACGGCTATTCTCTCGCGCCAAACCGCAGGTATTCGGGGAAAGACCCTGATGGTTAACCTTCCCGGAAAACCATCCGCAATTAAAGACTGTCTGGACGCTGTTTTCCCCGCTATTCCCTATTGCATCGATCTTATCGATGGGCCGTTTTTAGAAACGAACAACAGCTACTGCAAAGCCTTCCGCCCTAAAAACAAATAGTCATCCCCGGCGAACACAGCAGAATAAGTCAGTGCTGCAATTATAGTCTCAAATTATAATAAGGTAAAAGGCCCCAGTTTATTCCCCGATAAGATGAGTTATTCCCCGATAAGATGAGCAACAACCTGTCGTTCATGTGCCATGGCACGGTGCTCAAAAAGATAAATTCCTTGCCAGGTGCCCAGCGCCAATGCCCCATGAACGATAGGAATGCTAAGCTGTACGTCAGTCAGGGCAGAGCGAATGTGGGCAGGCATATCATCTGGCCCCTCGCAAGTATGACGATAAAGGGATGGATCTTCCTCAACGACTCGACGAAAAAAATTATTCAAGTCAAACTGTACATCGGGATCAGCATTCTCTTGAATCGTCAAAGAAGCTGAAGTATGCCGAATAAAAAGGGTTAAGAGCCCACAAACAAAATGCTGTTGCTCTGTCCAAAGAGAAACTTCGCGGGTAAAATCATAAAGGCCTTGCCCTTTTGTACGAATATCAAATATCGTCTGCACCTGTTTCATTCAATACCTCGGCAGTTTCAGCCCCTACAAGCCTTCAGAAATGTGAAAATTGTCTTTTGACAGATAATAACCATATTTTTGCCGGATATTAACCCATGTTAGAATGAAACATGTTAAATACGGTGGCCTTGCCGCGATCGCGTCTTAACAAAAGAGTATTGAACAGTACTATAACCATGGCAAAAACGTTTGATATAGTTAAAGTTTTGGAAGTGAGCGAACAGAATTTAAAATCTGTCGCTCAAACCAATCTCTATCGCTATTGGTTAGAATTGAAAGCTAACAAAGTACTGCCTATCTGGTCTGATTTCAATCCTGGTATTGTACGTGAAGCCCTCCCCGATATTATGCTCTTCGATGCCCTGAAAGAAACCAGTTTCTTTGTATCTATTACGGGTGATCACTGCCGGGAAAACTTTGGCATAAAAGCCAGACGATCTCCCATAGAAGAAGCATTACCAGAAAATGCCGTTGCAGATGCTAAATCTCGTTTGGCCCATGTCTATAACACCAGAAAACCACACCTAGTTACCAAACAAATGAGATGGGAATCAGCAGCAAAAAGAGAGCTGCAACAACAGTCCTACACGGTACTGTTTCTCCCTTTCGATGTTGAGCACGACACAATCAAGTTAAAGATACTGAATTCACTCTATTTCTCTTAAGTCTCTCTGTTAATTTTTTCTGCCCTCCAGCATTTTGTACCTTTGTCATTAATGCGTGATCTCAATACATTTCTTCTTGTGTCGATTGAAGAACAGTAGCAACTTTGCCAATTCTTTTTGTCACTTAAGGAACATGAACATGAAAACACGCGTAAAATGGATCGAGAACGTCGCCTTCATGGCTGAAAGTGGCTCTGGGCACGCCGTTGTCATGGATGGTGCCGTCGAAGGTGGTGGACGAAATTTGGGACCTCGCCCCATGGAAATGCTTTTGATGGGAATGGGAGGCTGTTCGGCTTACGATGTTGTTTACATATTAAAACGCGGGCGCGAAAACGTAGAAGATGTCGATGTTGATGTTGAAGCTGAACGCGCAGACACGGACCCTAAAGTTTTTACAAAAATCCATATGCACTTTCGTGTCAAAGGCGAAGGCCTTAATGAGCAAAAGGTAGAACGCGCCGTTGAACTTTCAGCGGATAAATACTGCTCTGCGTCTATCATGCTTGGTAAAGCAGCTGAAGTCACTCATAGCTTTGAGCTTATTGAATAATCTAGCCTCGAAAATTCATAAAAGTCAGTAAATTTAGGAAACCAGCAATGAGAGCAGTTTTACAACGGGTAAGTGAAGCCTCTGTCACCGTCGATGGCGATATCACTGGTGCCATTGAACAGGGACTGCTCGTCCTCTTTTGCGCAGAGCATGGCGACATCGATGATGAGGCAACTTATTTCGCCAGAAAAATCAGTAAAATGCGGATTTTTACGGATGATGAGGGGAAGATGAACCGCTCTGTTCTCGATATAAATGGTTCAGTCTTGGTTGTCAGCCAGTTTACCCTTGCCGCGAACTGGAAAAAAGGAAACCGGCCGGGCTTCTCTGCCGCCGCCTCACCAGCGGAAGGCGAGCGACTTTATAAATTCTTCTGTCATGCCCTAAAAAATGAAGGCCTTACCGTAGAAAAGGGAATTTTTGGCGCGCATATGGATGTCAGGTTACTTAACGATGGTCCTGTGACAATTGTTATGGACTCAAAAGACAGCGCCTGAACCAAAGTACTTTTACTCCAAAGCTGAGGAAAGGTCTTTCGCAAACAGCTTTCCGGGTGCAGTACCTTGCCCATTAATACCAGCTAGCCTCAACATATGCCAAACAAGAGCAAGATTACTTGAAAGAACAGGTTTCCCGAGTATTTGTTCTGCTTCTTCTAATATCCCGAATGTACGTAGATTGGTACAAGAAACGAAAACGCCCTCACACTCAGACTTTTCCCCGAGCCGCACAATAGCATCCAACGTGGATACTTCAGCTATTTTGGAAACAACCTTCTCCTGAGCTTGCTCGAAGGACCCAAAATTTGTAATTTCAAGTCCGTATTCTTCTAACAATGTCCTCATCGCATTTGATACTTCGGGGACATAAGGCGTTAAAAAGCCTAACTTCTTTATCTGCAACGCCCGGCACGCCGCTACAACTGCCGTAATAGGCTCCGTTACAGGGACTCCCGGATGTTGTGTATGTATTTTAGCTGCCACCTGTGCTGGCCCAATAATTGTCGTCCCGGATGTACAAGCATAAGCCATTGCATCAAACCTTGTACTCTGGGGGAGCAAACCCGCCGCAGTAGGCATATCCTCTGCCATTTTAATCAAGGTATCTTTGGTTACCGAAGGATGGCTCGGGATACGGGAATGGAATAGGGAAACATCAAAGCCTCGAATAGCATGCCGGAATTCATTCTCAAGTGTTTCATCTGCCTGTAAAACGATCAGACCAAGGCAAGCTTTGGCTTCATTCCCTTGATCAAGCGTAAAATCCAGTTTCATTACTCAATCCTAAACCTATTTTTTAGGTATCTCTGCTTTAAATACCCAGAAAAGAGTAGCCTTCTTCCTTAGATAACTGGCAACTCAGGGGCGGCCCGTTGCGTTAACAACACAGGTGCATCTTCGGTAATCAGAATATTTTCTTCATGGACCATAATTTTTCCATCCGAAACTTCCATACTCGGTTCTAATGTCATGACCATTCCGGGTTTGAGGATTGTATGGTCATGCGCATAAATAGATGGCCACTCTGTCAGCTGCATACCAAGTCCATGACCATAGCGCCCGACATCAGAAGAGCCTCCGCCCATAGATTGGTGCATCACGTTAAACAAATCAGAACAACGTGTTCCTGATCTGGCATATTTCAGCCCCGCTTCTGTTGCGTGCCACAGCTTCTCATAGCTACGCTTTGTCCTATCATCAGCACAAGCAATGGCAAAATTTCGATCAAAATCACAGAAATACCCCTTTAATGTTGCCCCCGTATCCAACATTAGAACGTCACCGTCTCTCAACTGTGTATCTGTTGGCGGAGAGATAACATCACCATACCCACCTTGTCCTGCCGCTCCGACAAGATAGGGAACATCCTCGGCTCCTGCTTGTAAAAGGGTGATTTTAAATTGTCGAAAAACATCATCAAGCGCCTGTCCCTGAGAGAAAATCTCCCCTGCTCTGGCGAAAGCAGAACTCCCAATATCACAGATACTCTTGAGAATTTTCAGTTCGGCCTCTGATTTTACCATTCTCAAAGCTTTAAGAAGATCGGTACAGTCAATAAATTCTGCCCCACAGGATGAACGTAGTTCATCAAAATCACGGACAGGCATACGCAAACTGGTCTCAGGCCCCATCGGCCAGCCAATACGAGAATAATTGTTAAGGGCTTTCGTCAAAAGACTAATGCCATCATCCGTGGGATGGGGTGAAGACCATGTTCGAATATCTTTCACCCATGTCTTTTGCATCAAGTCCGCCCCAATTGCGGGGATAACAGCAATTGGTTCACCCTTTTGAGGTAGCACTAGGAACCAAGGCCGCGTTGGGCTTTGCCAGAAAAGCGTTCGGAATCCTGAGAAATATCGAATCTCTGATTCTGTACAGAAAACCAATGCATCAAGCTTATTTTCAGACATTGCCTTTTGAGCAAGTGACAGGCGCGTTTGGTACTCAACTAAATCAAAATCACTCATGTAGATTTCCTGAAACGAGAGGTCTTTTGAATATGCTCTTAGCAAAGAAACAATTCAGAAATTACAGTTTAGTAATTGCTCAGATACTAATTTACTCATCTTTGAACAGAATTATGAAGAATATAATACTATTCCACTTACTAAAGCCTGAATTTAATCACCTCTCATATTCCAGAACAAACACAAAACTCTCAACCGATTCTGACAAAGACAGCCGTTCAAATGCGACATTCAGGCTCTTTGACTTCCCGTTCGTATAGGATTACTGCTTAATTGATATTAATTCCTATTCACAAATATTTCTTTTCAACGATTTAAGAATACAATGCTGAACAGAAGACATTTTTTAAAAGCTGGTTTAGCCACAGGTTCCGCAGCCATTGGCGGCGGGTCATTTGGATTGCTAGCGTCAAAGGCAAACGCGACCCCCGATTTGGTTCTGAAACCTAGAATAATTGAACAAAATATTCTGGGGCACCATCCAACAAAAAATGTGTTTTCGTACAATGCATCGGGCCCTGCCCCCATACTTCGTGCGAAACAGGGGCAATCTTTCCATGTACGTCTGGAAAACAAGTTACCGGAACCAACAACAATTCACTGGCATGGCTTACGCTTACCCAATGCCATGGACGGGGTACCTTTTGTGACGCAGCCCTACGTTTATCAAAACGAAACGTTTGACTATATCTTCACGCCACCTGATGCTGGGACTTACTGGTATCACCCTCATTGTAACACCTTAGAACAAATGAGCTATGGGCTTACAGGGGTATTGGTCGTTGATGAAAAAGAGACACCCGATTTTGACGCCGATGTAACCCTAAACTTACGAGACTGGCGTCTGGGGTCAGATGGTCAGTTTATTAACCTGTACAAAGCCAGAAAAAGTGCCCGGGCCGGCACCTTCGGGACTGTGAAAACCACCAACTGGGAAGAAAACCCGACCTACGACGTTCCCAGCGGCGGGATTATCCGCTTACGGGCAGTGGTCAGCGATGTAACCCGTATATTCAAATTAAAAACAGAAGGTGCAGACGCAACCGTCATTGCCCTAGATGGTTATCCTGTGCCGAAACATTTCACGCTAGACCATCAGGCTGTTGGCCCGGGGCAACGTATTGATATCGCGATTAAGATGCCGGACGAAGAAGGTAAAGAAATCAAGCTTATCAATGCCTCTTCATCAAAAGCCTGGACGGTTGCGACTTTGCGGTCACAGGGATCATCCTTGAGACGCGATATACGTGACCTCAAGCCGTTGCCACGCAACCCTGTTCCAATTCCTGATCTTAAAAATGCAGAGCACATTCCTTTCGAGTTTACAGCAACTGCAGAATCAGCCCCGAAAAACGGATTTTGTGGCACAATTGGCTTTTCCTTTTGGGCCATCAACCGAAAAGCATGGCTGGGTGTTTCCCCTGATCCTATGGAACCACTTGCAGAGCTAAAACTGGGGAAAAGTTATATCTTTAGCTTTAGGAACAGAACACCCCATACACATCCGATCCATCTGCATGGACTTTCATTCACCCTGCTCAATTCCAACAAACGACAGATTGATCCCTTTGTCACGGATACAGCCCTCGTCTTGCCTGATGAACGTATGGACGTCGCTTTTGTCGCCGACAATCTAGGTGACTGGCTTCTGCACTGCCATATTATCGAACATCAAAAGACAGGAATGAGTAGTTTTATCCGAATAACTTAAGGCTCTCATGACATTCGCACCCTAAATAAAATTACTTAGATAACAGCGTGAGAAATAAGCCGACAGACCTCTTCAACATCAGCTCTCATTTGCCCTGCTTCCTTTCTAACAAGCCAGTTTCCACTGGGCATCGCAAGTTCTATGGGGGACAAGCGAACCACTTCGCCTCGGGATAAAGCTCCCTCACTTAACGGGAGTGATGCCAGTAACACACCAACACCTGCTTTTGCAGCATCCAGTGCCGTTATAAAACTATCAAACCGAATGGCTGTTTTTCGAGGTGGAGATACCTTTGCTTCAATTGCCCATTCAGACCAACCACTCCGACGCCCCGCCAACCTAATGCATGGCAAATTTTGCCACGTACCCTCCTTGGTACCTTCCAGTAATTGTGGTGCGCATATTGGGGACAAGACCTCGGAAAAAAGGTGCGTTGCAACTTTCCCATCCCAGTTCCCAGCGCCAAACCTTATCTCAATATCAGCATTGATTGCTTCATAGTCTGCTGGACGATGTATAGACGCAATGGAAAGGGTAACATTGGGCCGCGCTTCGCTGATCCAAGGCAATCTAGGCACCAGCCACAAAGATGCGATTGATGCCGGGCAAGCTATTGTAATAACTTTAGCACCCTTCTTACCGAACAGATCTTCAGTCGATCTCGCCAAAGCGTGGAGTGATGATCGAACGGATGGAAGATAGGCATCCCCCTCTGCCGTCAACTCAACGCCCCTTGCCAAACGATGAAATAAAATTACGCCAAGATGTGCTTCGAGCTTTCTAATCTGTTGGCTGACGGCAGCTTGTGTCAAGCCGAGTTCTACACCAGCTTCTGTGAAGTTTTCATGACGGGCCGAGGTTTCGAATGTTCGCAACCAATCCAAAGGAGGCAATGATGCCAATAGCTTACTCCATAGCCATAAAAATACTTAGGTCATAGGGTCGTATTATATTGATTGTTTTTATTCCTTATAACTGGACTAATCCAGTCAATTATAAAAATTCTGTCTTGGAGAGATAAAATGAGATTGGATACCACAATCATTCTGAATGACGGCAAGGTCTTGCAAGCAACCTGGCACGACGGATCGTCTGCCCGTTTTCACGCGCTTTGGCTTAGGGATAATGCCCTGGATGCCGCCACGCGATCAGAAGGGAATGGTCAAAGGCTTATCACCATTCTGGATTTGCCTGCTGACACCTATATTTCAGACGCATCGGTAGATGCCCGAGGTTCCCTTGAAATCACTTTTCACCCCGAGAACAAAACCGTTGTTTTCCCAGGGGATTGGTTAAAGGAACATGCCTACGACAGAACTCATTCCACAAATAAGGGGTGGGTCAGCAACCGCGTTAAAACATGGGATTCCAGTCTCAACAATTCTTCCGGAATTCCAACTGTTGATTACGCGACAGCCCAACAGAAGGGAACTGAGTTTGGCAACTGGCTCGAAGCTGTGGAAGCCTATGGATTTGCCATTATGACGGATCTGCCACTTGAGAGTGGTACCCTTTGCGAAGTGGCAGAACTTTTCGGTTATGTCAGAGAGACAAACTATGGACGTTTCTTTGAAGTCCGGTCAGAAGTGAACCCTGTGAACCTTGCCTACACAGGATTGGGATTGCAGGCCCATACCGACAACCCATATCGCGATCCGGTTCCAACACTTCAATTACTCTCTTGTATGGAAAACTCCGCTGATGGAGGAGATTCTATTGTTGTTGACGGTTTCAAAGCGGCTGAAGTCCTGCGCCAGGAATCACCCAAAAGCTTTGAGCTACTCGCCAGTTTTCCTGTACGCTTTGAATACGCGGGAAGTGACGATGTAAAACTGCAATCAAAGCGCCCGACAATTGAGCTCGGCCCTGACGGGGAAATGCTATCGATCCGTTTCAACAACCGCTCCTCGGCCCCCTTCACTGATATCCCTTTTGAACAAATGGACGACTTCTACACTGCCTATCGTAAATATGCAGAGATAATTGAACGCCCTGAAATGGAAGTCAGCTTTATGATGAAACCCGGAGATCTCTTCATCGTAGACAACACCCGTGTTATGCATGCAAGAAAAGGCTTTTCAGGCGCAGGGACCCGCTGGCTGCAAGGATGTTACGCAGACAAAGACGGTCTGTTATCAACACGCGCATCGATAAAAGCCAAAATAAAAACGCAGGAGGCAGCTCAATGAGTGACGATAAATTCCAGACACTGACCAATGAAAACATTGTTGATTTTATCGGTGACATTTTCCATCGCCGTGGCGCAGACTCCTATCTAGGCGAAGATGTAACAATGTCCGAGCACATGCTCCAAGGTGCTCAACTCGCAGAAAAAGCAGGGGCTAACGATGCCTTGATCGCCGCCGCGCTGTTGCATGACATCGGCCATTATACCAACGAATTTCCTGATGATGCCCTAGAAAAGGGTATTAATAATCACCACGATGAAGCCGGTGCTGCCGTATTGGAAAAGTTCTTTCCACCCGTGATCACTGAATGTGTTCGCCAACACGTTGCGGCTAAAAGGTACCTCTGTGCAAAAGACGAAGCTTATTTTTCACGCTTATCAGACGCCTCTATCCACACCCTTAACCTTCAAGGCGGACCAATGAGTGAAGCCGAGATGCAAGAGCTCGAAAGAAACCCGCATTTGAAAGAAATAATACAGGTCCGCTATTGGGACGATGAAGGCAAAGACCCTGCCGTAACAACACCACCTTACGAGCACTATGCACCTATTCTTCAGCGCGTTGTTGATAGCTTTTGTGCTGCAAAGTGACGAAGCCCCAAACAGGTTAAAACGATATGTCCAATAAAGTAATTCTTGTTATCATGGACGGTGTTGGTTACGACACCGCCCTTTCTCAGTGTGGTTATCTGGAGGGAATGGTTGAATTGGGTAGAGCGCATCGTTGGAAAATGCGTACAGCTTTACCAACTATTTCAGCCGCCATGTATGAAACCATTCACACCGGCCTGTCACCGCTTGATCATGGTGTCAGTGGCAACGAAGCTCTAAAACGTTCAATCGTTCCAAATGTCTTTGACCAACTACATCGGGCCGGACATAGCACAGCTGCTGTTGCGCACTCCTATTTTCATACACTCTATAACGGACCTTACGATCCTGTTGAGCATGTCGAAGTGGAGGATGAGACAAAGGCAATCCAGTATGGACGCTTCTATTCAATGGAAGGTTATTCTGCCGCAAACATCTGTGCCCCCGCAGAAATTGATCTCTGTGCACAAGCAACCCGCCTCGTTCGCCGTCATACGCCGGACTATGTCCTGTTACATAGCTCATCCGTTGACAGTCTTGGTCATAAATATACCGCGGACTCTGCGCAATACCGTATTCAGACCTGGCATATTGATAACGCGCTGGCCCGGACAATACCAATCTGGTTAGAAGCAGGATACGATATTTTTGTTACAGCCGATCATGGTATGAATACTGATGGTCATCACGGCGGTAACGAGGAAATCATGCGCCATGTTCCCTTTTATTATTTTGGTACCGCGAAGGTTCCAGAAAAAGATCATCTATTGGATCAGCTGGCCATAGCCCCCAGTATTATTTCACGGATTGGTGCCGATATTCCCGATAGCATGAGGCACAAGCCTCTGCTACAAGGATAACGAATTTGATAAAGAAGATGCTTATTCAAGATTAATATCCCGGATTAATGGCCCCAATTAATCCGGGATATTAATGATTGGATTTAATGAGTACTCAAACCGTAAGGGCCACCATCCAGATAACCAAGATAAGCATCTTCTTCATACCAATATTCCCGGTCCAGCTTTTCTCCATCACTGTTCGTATAAACACCAGAATAAAACGGCAGATCATAATACCAGTATTTAACCCGCTCCGATTTTGGGTACTTCACAGCCAGCGTTTCAAACCAGTTCTGAAATTGCTTCTTAGGAATATTCTTCCAGCGTAAACAATAACTAACGTTTTTTACGCCTTTGGCACAGAATATCATGATCCGAAGTAAACGCGCACGCTCAGCCGTTGTTTCTCTTTCTTCGCCATAAAGATCGAGGGCCTCTGAAAACATTTCAATTGGTGCTCTAGGCTGGTCAATCACTTTATTCTCCGCCCAGACACCTTCCGCAGCTAAACGAATATAAACAGGCTGGCAATCTTCAAGATAACGGTTAATCAGCTTAGTACGCGCATAACTACACCGTGGCGCAACATGGTTCTCATATAAAAAATAGGCAACATCAGACAATGCCTTGGCCCGCTCCCGCCCTCTATCCTGTCCCAAAGAAAGTGTTTCCAAGTCTTGTTCAAGATCGGCATAGAGCTGTACTTCGTCCCGTAGCTTGCTTGATTTATCCAGTGCTCCAGCCTTTAAAACAGCTTCCCAATCCAATCCTTTGGAAAGCAGAGCTGCCCCTTGCCAATCTTCTTGAATCATTGCCTCTTCCAAATGTGGACGGATCAGAGCAAACTTCAACAAGGGATTATCTGTACCTGATAGAGCAGAGATAAAATCATTTGTACTCAGGAAATATCGGGATACCTGCTCATAAAGGACAGTGTCCAATATCGTAAGTTCCGAAAACGGCCTATCATCATTAAAGTTATCATTCTGAATGGCATCCTCCAGAATAAAAGCCAGCGGTGCTTTATCCTTTAACCGCATTTCAAGCTGTTTGCTTCGCAGAGCAAAAAGATCTTCAAGCGAGATCGCGTTGCCTGCGGCAATGTCGCTGATTTGCATTCCAGCCTTATCAAACTCTCCCTCTTCCAAGTTCACCACAGCCTCAAAGGCTTGAGCATGACTGTAAAGTGGTGTGTTTTTATACGCATTACTCGAAGGTTCTTTTCCTTTGAGTAAATAATCGCAAACCATCTCGCTATAGGTTTCAATTTCTTCATCCTCACCAGAAGTAACCATCTCTATCTGAGTACACAGCCCCTCCAGTTCTTCTGGCTTAGCCAAATCTCCTGACTTGGAAAGACCTGACTTAGAAAGAATAGCCGCCAAAAGCGTGATACCATTACGATGTTTCAGTGTCCGTGTTGCGATTTCATCAATATTCGCGCGCAAGGCATTTATCGCGAGATGATCAAGTTGATCTATTTGATCATCATCACTTGTCAGTAACTGGTTGCCCGCAATTTCGTCCAGAAGTTCTGTGTAATAACGATCACGATCTCCGTAATGTAACCAAATGCCAATTTCCATATCTTCGACATGCTGTCGGTATTCTGATTGAGGAAAATCTGTCAGGAACGCTTCGGTAAAACTATTGAAGATCGCAGGCAAGAAAACCTTTTCCTGCCCCTCTCTACCATTGTGAAACAGAGCCAGAATTTCCATATAGCGCGCGGTTTCAATTAACCATCCGGTTTCACGACCTTCGTTCTTTTCCCCTAGCGCGATCATTGCAAAAAGCTCTGCTGCTTCTGGAAAAAAGCCATCGTGATAAAAAGCAGCGGCTTCGATGTATTGGGACCAGTTTTTATATAAGCCCTGTTCTTTTCTTACATGCCCCTGAAATGTTTGAGAGGCTTTCAAATAGTCATCAAAATTGAAAAGGCAGTCTTGTACAAGGGCCAGACGCATCATAGCTAGATGTCTGATTTCATCTTGACCCAGATCACTCCTTTTCAAGCCCATATAATAGCTATGAAGGTTTGAGAAGTTGCCCCCGCTGTAACAATAAGCTTGGGTAAGATAGTCCCTTTTGGCAAAAAGCTCTTCATTCTCTTTACGAACAAAGGCACCCAGCTCTTTCGATGTAAGTTCCTCAATACGATAAGTTTCGTGGAAATCTCGAATACCCTTGGAAATTTCAAGTTCGGCATCAGAACCGTCAATACTCTTAAGTAACTCAGGACGATAGCCCCGAATCAGTTGCTCTAGAAATACCTTTGCACGACCTTCTTGGGGGACAAGCATATCAAGCTGAGTCGATGAACAATACCGTGAAGCTATTGGCTGTTGGCAAGGGGATCCTCCCCCCGCTTCAAGATCACGAGGGAGCAAGCTCGCGATCAACATGACACTCAGCAGTAATGAAAATTGCCATGCGAAACGTCCCATATTTCTTTTGCTCCTTATAAAGACTTAGCCATCTGTTATCATCACAGAGAAAACCGTATCTGATGTTATTTACTTTTTTTATGGCATCAAGAAGATGATCCGTTATCGGTGTTTGTTTTTGACGATAAAACATCAAAGAAATTTCCGATACCGCCGTTGCCAACTTTCTTGCATCTTGTTGATTGTCTTCGAACCAGGTGGGTAAACCTGTTATCCGAACGGACATATCAGCAGGAATTCTCTTTTTAATGTCTAATAACCAAATCCGATATTCATCAAGTTTGGAAGATGGGCTGTCATAGTCAAGTTCAACCCCAATAATGTTTCGACCTGCACGTTTCCAAATATTCACATCACGATTTATAAAAGCCGATACTTCCCTGCTATTCACACGGGTTTCCATCCGATATGTCAGAATTAGCTTTTCAGAGTCCGGAAAGTATTTTGGACTTTGATGTAGCGTTGATTTTTGACCAGCGTCATGCCCCCAGGAACGAACAAGAACCCTGACCGTGCCTGCTTCGCAGGATAGCTTCAAGGCCTCACAATCACTTATAAATTTTTGTTGATGCTGGTCTTTATCGCTCAGCGACTGACCTGCCCAAACCCAATGATCGACAATTAAATTTTGTGCGTGTACAGGCGATAAAACCAAGAAGGCCCAAAGGAGGAATATACCTGACTGTGCACCCCTTGTTTTGCCCCAACCTATCAGCCCCATAAAACTATCAGCCTATCACTTGCTATTCACCACTACATATCAGATTAACACAAAAGGCATATGGGCAGACAAGCTTAAGAAAAAGCCTGGGCAGTCACTTCGCAAAGAAGACACAGAATAAATACAATTATTTTCATGTCATCCGACGACATTTTTATCGCAAGAGAACGAAGGCCACTTTAGCTCTGAATTTATTCTCGTTAATTGATTAATTTGACAGACAACCCTTTAGGGGGCTTTTGGAAGATCCAGTTCAAGGTCATCCTTATCACTGGTAATCTCAGCATGCATCAGAATTTTCGATGTAAAAGCCATCGACGTATCAATGACCCATCGCACTTGCTTTTCGCCGACTTCATTCTGAGCTGCAACAACCTCTGGCAAAATTTGTTTCTGAAGAAATCCGGCAACCCCCGCCAAAGCACGAGATCCTAAACGCAGATCATCTGCCTTTAGTTTAAAAGTAGATTTTGCCTCAATTTGATTAGCGATATCATCCAGGATATCCATCATCCTGGTGACCTCTTCATTCACCCGTCCGGTCCGATTGGCAATAAAACGTAAATGACCTACATAAAAAGTATAATCAGACATCCATCTACACTCAACAACAGACCTTTGTATCAGGTCTTCCTAAAATTCACCCGACAGAATTGCTTCCACCTTTTCCTGGACAGAAAGTGCATCAGCAAAGCTCGCCATTGAATACTGTCTGCCTTCTTTCCATGCAACAAGATTATCCAGTCCACGCATATAACCATGTTGTCTTGCATCGTCGATTTCAGAAAGCTCTCGTTTCCATTCGTCACCTGTTGTTGAATAGAGCTGATCCCACATCGTCAATCGATAGGATTTTTTCTCTCCCCAAACAGTAAACTCGACGACATCGGGGCCAACCCCGCCTGCACTGGCGTGAAAGGAAACAGGCACGTTATCGCAGGCCAGTTGGGCCTGTACATTTGTCTCGCAAGAAATATCATCTTCTGGATAGATTGCACAGGTATTCAATAACTCAGCAGTCCCCAAAAGACGTTCGGTTAAATAAATAAAATGCGATCCTACTTCCCGAACAAAACCGCCTTCTGTTCGTTGCGACAACCAAGTTGCATCCTGCTGCCATTCACGTGGCCAAGGAGCAAAATGCAGGCGAATATCGACAGACGTAATCGCCCCTAACTTACCAGCGTCAATATCAGCCTTGATCAAATCAGCGGCTGGAGAGTTCGCCAGCGGATAATTAACAGCGTTTAAAACAGCCTTTTCTTCAAAAGCCGCAACCATTTCCTGTGACTGTTCCACGTCGATCCCAAGTGGCTTTTCACAGAAAACCGCTTTTCCAGCCGCCGCAGCAGCCAAAGCATAATCCCGGTGGGATGCAGGTGGACTTGCAATATAAACCACATCAACATCCCTGTGCTTGATAACTTCTTCGACAGTTCCAACAACATCCAGAGAAGGATAATTTTTCTGAGCATCAGAGCGTGCAGATTCATTAGGATCCCAAGCAGCTGCCAAGTTAAATTCACCATGCACCGACATGTTTGTCAGCATACGGTTTCCCATAATGCCCAAACCAATAAAACCAATACCCAACGCCATCTCTATATCCCGCTGTAATCCGAAACCAAGTGTTAATCTGAACCCCTAGAGCTCATGTTTGAAAGAAGATAGATAATGCGCCACAAAAATTGGTTTGACCAGTTACAAATAAGCATCCCAGTGTTTAATTTTCCACAACCAAGAAAATAGCTTCATGCGCCCCAATGTAATCTTGAGCCAATTGACGCAAAATAATACAACCATAGAACTGAAGGAAACACTTCCCACCATGCGCCATCAAAGGCTGAACTCACCATAAAAATAAGATTTAAAACAATTAATCCCGCTAACCATTTGCTGGGACACTTGGTGAGAGAAATAGAATCACCTCTACAATCTTGTAAATAACCCAAATGGCATAAGCTAAATAGTAAACTGAAAAAACAATAAAAAATAACGCCCACAAATGGTATGGCTAAAGTATCAGCCCAACTTGGGAAAGTATCTCGCTGAGCACTCAGCTCAAGACCAACTACCTGACCAGACCCCGATAATAGAGGCACTATAATAGCCAATAAAACGATTACAATTCTGGGAGCTGCTAAAATACGGGTACATTGCATTATTGTAGCTAAGAAGATAACCCCTCCTAACATCAAATCAAAGATACCAAGGTCGTATATTCTATACTTTTCCGAGCGATACTGTTCTTGCACAGCATAAAATGCTTCAGAGTCTCGATAAGACACTGTATCTAATGCTTGCTTATATTCATCCATAGGATGATAGGGTGACATTTCATTTTGCACAATTAGGCACAGCCCCCCCCATCACGAAAAAAACAAAACTCAAAACAAATAAATTTCTCATAAATAATCCCACAAAGAGCACTTAATAGGGCTTTTAGTTACAAGTTTACTATGGTCAAAATTCGGCAAAATTATTATGGCAAATGAAAAAAGCCTCAGCAATTTTGCTGAGGCTTTTTGAATTGGTAGCGGAGGAGGGACTTGAACCCCCGACACGCGGATTATGATTCCGCTGCTCTAACCAGCTGAGCTACTCCGCCATAAGGCTTTGACAGTGCTGTGACGATTAACTGATTCGTCAACCATCCGCGCTGTAAGAGGGGTGATAATGCCATGACACAAAACTGTCAATAGCGGAGTCATCCGCTTTTTCTTTTTTTTGAAAATTCATCTCCCCGTCCCCACTCTCAATCTGTATTGATCCTAAAAGATAACGGATGAAAGGCCGTATAATATTGGCTTGTATCAGGCTTCACAGCCCACTAATCTCACCTATCGCCCTTTCTGAGATAAAGAATAAAGCCATAACTGAGCCATACCATGCGAAACATCTTCAAAATGTCGCAAAATACCTGGGAACACCACGCTCATCCAATGTCAGGGTGGACGCGTGTTGCTACAGGGTGGCTGATATTCCCGGCAATATGGTCTCATGAAGCATGGGGGTGGCCCGTGGCCGGCTTTCTTTTGTTTCTCTTCGTCTTTTGGATGTATCTCAATCCCCGTATATTTCCCAAACCTCGGCACACTGATTTTTGGGCATCGCAAGTCACCTTTGGCGAACGTATATGGCTAAAGGAAGTTCCCTTTGATGGGCTGGACGAGTTGCTCGACATGCACAGATCGCAAACACGCGCGTTAAGCATCATGGCAGGGGTTGGATTTTTCGGCGGCATTATCACCGCCTACTTGCATTTATTCTGGCCAACCATGTTTTTTGGCTTTGCCATGACCATTGGAAAAATGTGGTTCTGTGATCGTATGGTCTGGCTTTTTAATGACGCCATGGAAATAAATCCAAAGCTTGCAGAATGGATTCATTAAAGCAGTTTTTCATTCAGAATTAAAAGTTTCCAGAATTATAACCCACTATCCTGATTTCAGATAATCATCTGCAAAAACCAAACTCTCGCAGCCAACAAAGCGTTTGATCCTCTCTAACTCAGATGTCAGTGCGCTGAGCCGTCCTTTGCTAGCACGCACTTTGGGCTCAAACCATAGGCCTTTGATAAACAGTTCCGTTCCCTGTCGTTTCATATCAATACGCCCAATGAGGTTTTCACCTTCAAGCAGAGGGAAAACATAGTATCCATATTGGCGTTTTGCTTCGGGGACAAAAACCTCGATACGATAGTGAAAATCGAAGAGACGTTCAGTTCGCTTTCTATCGCGGATCAACGGATCAAAAGGACTAAGTACTCTCACACGTTTTGGGACTGTCGGCAAATCATCTAGCTGGCCTAAGATGCCCTCAAAAGCATAGACTTTACGTGGCTTACTACCATCTGCAGATAATACCTCAACCTCGACAAGTTCCTTACCAAGCTTCTCTTCGCACCAAACTTTGGCTTCGGCTAGTTTTATCCCATCCCAAAAAGCAGCCAGTTCACCCGGCGTCGCAAAACCAAGTTTTTCCATTGCTGAACGGCACGACCAGTCAACAAAGCTTTCATGGTCAATATCTTGGCAAAGAACTTCTGATGGAATAACTCTATCTGTAACGTCATAAACTTTTTGAAACCCATCACGACGATCAACAGATAATGCCCCCGTACGCCACAGGAATTCTAAAGCAGTCTTGGATGGATGCCAATCCCACCAGCCCTGACTTTTCTTGTTCGTATCTCCCTTACCCTGACCGCTTTCCGGCTTTTTCATATCCCGGGAGCGCGTCGGCCCGTGCTCGCGAATATGCTCTAGGACTGTTCGAAAGCTTTCTTCGAACCCTTCCCGACGCCACTTACGCCATCGGTCCAGCAAGTATGCTTCTGTGAGGCAAAAGCGATATTTCCAATAAGGATAATAGATCATCGGGATCACAGAAGCGTCGTGTGTCCAGTTCTCAAATAAAGAACGATCAGTTTCCAAAAGTTGATCAAAGTGCTTTTTCTGGTAGGTCTGGTTTCGGGAAAAGAGAATCATATGATGCGCACGTTCGACAGTATTGATACTGTCGATCTGCACAAACCCCATACGCTCTATCAGGTCGAGTAACTGAATTTTCGTTTGTTTCGTGGCAGGGTTATCGCATAAACCCTGCTGTTTCATAAACAACCGTCGGGCTTGAGAATTACTTATCTGAGGGACCATGCGCTGCTATTTCTGTGAAATGTGAAAAGAAACACCTCACAGAACGTAACAGGAACAAAATCGCAATTCCAGAAAGAAATAAACTTACCGGATTTTGGCCTTATGCTGCACCCTGCGCTTCTTCGTCCATAACCTGCTTTTCGGTAGAAACGATCCAGCCACCGCCCAGAACACGATCACCATCATAAAAAACAGCAGCCTGCCCCGGCGAAATACCATAAAGCGGATCATGCAACACAACACGAGCACCGCCCATACCTAGCCCCTGCCCTTCCGGGTAAACCGTGGCGGCAGTTGGCTTTGATGCGGACCGAAGCTTAACAGTGACTTCGCGCCCCCGGTCGTTCAGAGGTTCTGCCAACCAATTTAGCTCATTCACAAGAACAACATCACGGGAAAGCGCTTCTTTGGGGCCGACAATAACCTGCTTTTTTTCAGCGTCCAGACGAATAACATAGATAGGATCACTGGTACCACCAACGCCAATACCGCGACGTTGTCCAACCGTATAGTTGATAATACCGTCGTGCTGGCCCAGCACAGTGCCGTCAAGGTGCACAATATCACCCTTATCCAACGCACCGGGACGCAGACGCTCAACAACACGTGCATAAGATCCGTCCGGCACAAAGCAGATATCCTGACTATCGGGTTTATCGGCAACGGATAGCCCCATACGTTCTGCTATTTTCCGGGTTTCTGTTTTCGGCAAACCGCCGAGAGGGAACCGTAGAAAATCCAGCTGATCTTCGGTTGTTGTGAACAGGAAATAAGTCTGGTCTTTTGTATCGTCAAAAGCCCGGTGAAGTTCAGGACCATTGGGGCCTTCGATCCGCTGTACGTAATGGCCTGTTGCCATCACATCCGCGCCGAGATCCTTGGCCATCGCCAACATGTCTTTGAATTTGACTTTCTGGTTGCACCGCACACAGGGAATAGGTGTTTCACCGCGCATATAGCTGTCAGCGAAATCTTCCATCACATCCTGTTTAAAGCGTGATTCATAATCCAGAATATAGTGTGGGAAGCCATAACGATCAGCCACCGTACGGGCATCATAAATATCTTGCCCGGCACAACAGGCACCGCTTTTTTCCAACGCAATTCCATGGTCATAGAGTTGAAGGGTAACGCCGATAACGTCATAACCTTCTTCTTTCAATATACACGCAACAACAGAACTATCGACACCACCGGACATGGCAACGACAACACGTGTATCTTTAGGTTCTTTATCTATACCAAGAGAATTCATGGGTTCGCTTATCTCGTATAACTTACTTCGGTAAACTTACTTTGGCGCCAGCCGCCAAAGCCTGTTTGTTTGATGGCTATGTAAGACCAACCGGTAAGGTAATCAAGCCTGAATTAATCAGTACTTATTACCCGCCACAATCATCGACAGAATTTGAAAAAGTCAACTACTGTACAAATTTCAGGCAACATAACAGATAACAATGGACTTGTTAATGCCCCGCCTCACAGACCACCTGTGTCGTAATTGCATGTGTAATTACATCCACAATCAAGCCGATTCACGCGTTAATTACGACGTAATTTCACACAAACGCCTCAAGACAATAGGATCGCGAATAAGGTCTATCAACAGGGAAAAATGGCCCTTACCACTTCTGAGAAATCTGTTTTCCGGAGGAATCCGCCAGCGGTTGGCAAGATCCAGTCCCCCTTTATAAGGGGTCAGTTTATCTGCCTGCCCAAGCATAAAGATCACCTTTTCCGAGGGAACGACCGAGTGACCTGTTGGCTGCACAAATGGTAAGCATTTCACATAGTCGGATTCACGCCAACCAAGTTCATGTAGTTTTTTGGGTATGCCCAGCGCCTGTGTCAAACACCCCTTGAGAAATACATCCAGAACATTTCCACTGGTGCCAATTAAGAGTAACGCGTCAGGTTTCAAAGCATCATGCCAATTCCAGGCAACACTTGAATACAGCTGTGCTGTCAACGCCCCCAGACTTACGCCGCCCAGAACAATTGACCCGCCGCGTTGCTGGCGCACCCAGTTCATTAACACAGAAATATCTGAGATCCATTGCCTGTAAAGCTTGATCAGCCCCATAGGGCCTTCACTAAAAATCTGTTCTCCGGCATAAAATCCAGGTGTTTTGCGGAACCCATGACCGGGTTGTTGCATACGTAAAACGCGAAACCCTGCCTCTGTCAGCGCGCAAACAGGATCTTCTCGATCTTGAAAGCAATCCTGCTCGACACCCAGACCTTGCAAAAAAATAATCGTCGGTGCCGACGGATTTAACCCCGTAAGAGGTTCATAGCACCGCACCCAGTTTTCAGCACCAAATTCTGAGTCATAGCGCAACCAGTATTCACGACCATAAACACCATGAATAGAATGTGAAGAACGAACAGCAGGTAACTTTTGGGGCGGACGATAAAAATGCTCTAAATCGTCGAGGTAATCTCCAAAAGTCCCGAAAAACTCTTTTGGAGTTGGCAGTTGCCATCGTACAGGCGCAACTTCTTTGCGAATTTCCTTAAAAAACAGGGATGCCTCTAACAACCTTTGTTGTGTTTCCTGTCGTCGCCGTTCCGCAAAAACACGCCCTGCGATGCTCAGGCCATCGCCAAACATAACAATTTTCCATCGCTCAAAGGCAGAGTTTGCGACGTGATGACGAATGCATACTTCGGTAAGGGCCCTGTCACAGTCATCTGGTAATCCATGTTTTAGCCCCAGATCATCAATCAGCCTGCTGGCATCCCCTTCACTTGTAATCGCGGTTTGTAAAACACGGGTAAGAGGGAAAAGATATTTAACGATCAGACGAAGCGCCAAAGCATCGAACCAAGGACGAGCGAGGTATCGACCGATAGTCCCTCTGATCATCGGGTAAGTCTGGGGTGGGGGCAAACACTGAGCAGAACTATGAAAACATTCCCTGTTTATTTGCACTTAGTACATTCCTCTCGAGCTTGTGGCTTTGGTTAAGCACACATCCCCCTCAGAAGCATAATAACACAGTTTTACCTTCTATTCAGAACTTAAACCCTACTCACTCAGTATTGATCAATGAGATGGATATAAGATCCCATAACAAATCCCCTTACACAGCCAACCTGCCCTTTTTTTTGACCCGCCGCATCCCTGACATCAAACAAGGGGGTATCACCTTCATCCCCAACAACAGTAGAATAGTGAAACTCATGAGCCTTAAAAGTTGAACCTTTATCACCAAGAGCTGTGTTTTTGAGGGTTGTAACATCTCGATATCCCAGCGACCGTCGCCGTACAGCAAAAGACGTCTCGACAGGCAAAAGTCCCGCAAGTTCGTGATGATCCCCACGGTTATCAATAAGTCCCATACCGAGAACCATGTAACCGCCACATTCCCCATAAATCGTTTTGTTATTATTTGCAGCCTGACGAAGACCTTTTAAGAAAATCTGGTTTGCGCCCAGCTGCCCCACATGTAGTTCGGGGTACCCACCGGGTAGATAAATCGCATCAGCTTCAGTACATGGCTTTTCATCAGCCAAGGGGGAGAAAAAGCTCAGCTCAGCACCTGCTTTTTTCCAACCTTCCAGAAGAGCCGGATAGATAAAAGAAAAAGCAACATCCTGTGCGATTGCGATTCTTTGCCCTATAGGTGGTATAAAACTGTGTAGATCATTATGTGAAAGTATTGATGGGCGAGCCTGCTTTAGTAGCTCTTCACAACGTACATCCCAGCCAACCTGCTCTGCCGCTTTGTCAAGATAGCCATCAAGCTTGCTATGCTCAATCGCCTGCACCAAGCCAAGATGCCTATTTGGCAAAACCAGATCATCCTGCCTTTTCAGATAACCAAGGACCGGAATTCCAAGCGGCTCGCAAGCCTCTTTCAGCAACTCTGCATGTCGCGGCGAACCGACTCTGTTAAAAATGACCCCGCCAACAGTGACCTCGGGATCAAGAGAAGCAAACCCATGCAAGATGGCCGCTGCCGAGGCAGACATTCCCTTCACATCAATCACAAGGATAACAGGCCATCCGGTTTTCTTTGCCAGTTCGGCGGTTGATCCCGCCCCACCGGCCGCTCCGTCAAAAAGCCCCATCACCCCTTCGGCCAAGATCACATCAACATCATGCCCGCTATGCGCAATGATAGAAGCCAGACTCGCTTGCCGCATGGCCCAAGGGTCAAGGTTGAAACAGGGGCGTCCCGCTGCTGCTGTGTGATAAGCCGGATCGATATAATCCGGGCCGACCTTGGCCGGACCAACACGCAGATTATTGTTTTTAAAATAACGCAACAATGCCAAGGTCAGCGTGGTCTTGCCACTCCCTGAAGAAGGAGCCGCAATAATCAGTCCCTTAGGGGCCTCTGAATTTATAGAAGCGTTTTGCTGTTTTGAACTTTCGGCACTGTCCTTGGCGATCAAGCGTTCGCAACCTTATCAATATTTGCAGATAGATTGAGCGGATCAGACGTCAAGACCCTACCGTTCATTGCCCCCATCCAGTCAAGGCCTGAACGCAAGCGCACAACTTCACCAATCACGACAAGTGCTGGCGGTTCAATACCGCTTTTGGCGACGTCTTCGACACAGCGTCCCAAGCTGGTTTCCAGGACTTCTTGCGACGGGGTCGACGCTCGGCTGACAATGCCGACGGGTTCATCAGCAGACCGACCATGGGCCATAAGCTTTTGAGCGATATCACCCAGATGTTTGATGGCCATATAGATCACAATAACAGGTGATCCCTGTGCAAGACCTTCCCAATTAATGTTATCCGGTACGATACCGCTCGCATTATGTCCCGTCAGAAACGTCACCGCAGAATTACAATCGCGGTGGGTAACAGGAATGCCGGCATACGCCAGACCGCCAATACCGCTAGAGATACCCGGAACAACACGGAAAGGCACATTCGCTTCTACCAGCGCCAGAGCTTCCTCGCCCCCTCTGCCGAATACGAATGGGTCGCCACCTTTCAGGCGCAGAACTCTTTTACCTTCTTTTGCCAACTGGATAAGACGTTGTGAAATATCAGCCTGCTTTGAAGACGGCTTGCCACCCCGTTTACCAGCATATTCAAGCTCACAGCCTTCACGGGCCATCTTGAGGATATCTTCGCCAACCAGCGCATCATATATCAGAACATCGGCAGATCGCAGGGCATGCAATCCATAAAGTGTCAAAAGGCCAGCATCACCCGGTCCACCACCGACAAGCCAAACCCAGCCGGGTTCAAAATTTGGAAGGTCTAGAGGCAGTTTATCCATTTATCACACTGTCCTTCTCGTGTAGCTTCACTCTGAAGATATCTCATTTGGGGAAGATACCCCAAACAAGAAAGATACTTAAAACTAACAAAGTACCCCAAACTGGTGTTACTTTCTGATTCATTTCAGAAGTAAAGCCAAACGATCTATAAAATAACGGTTTAGCATTATACTGTCATGGCACGAAAACCCGAAGGAAAATTGAAAAGAGGTTGGACCACTGGTGCCTGTGCCACTGCGGCAACCAAAGCGGCTTATACAGCTCTTCTAACAAATCAATTTCCAGATCCTGTTACTATAACTCTCCCAAAAGGAGAGCAACCCGCTTTTGCTCTTTGCAGAGAAGAAAAAGACGATTGCTCAGCGATGGCAGCAATTATAAAGGATGCGGGCGACGATCCGGATGTCACCCATCATGCCACGATAATCTCTCGAGTGCGCAATGGCGTGCCTGGAAGCGGCATAGTTTTTCACGCTGGCGAAGGGGTCGGCATGGTTACCAAGCCCGGCTTACCCATTCCCGTAGGTGAACCTGCAATCAATCCAGTTCCCAGAAAGATGATGACCGAGGTAATCACAGAAGTTGCGGGTCAACACGGGCTGCCCGGCGATGTTGAAATTGAAATATCCATTCCTAATGGCAAAGAGCTTGCCCAGAAAACATGGAATCCACGACTGGGCATTCTTGGTGGTTTGTCCATCCTCGGCACCACAGGCCTTGTTATTCCCTTTTCCTGTTCATCCTGGATCCATTCCATACATCGCGGTATCGACGTAGCCATAGCAACAAATCGACCACATGTGGCAGGTTGCACTGGATCTACATCGGAAAAAGCGGTCATGGACCTTTATGGTCTTGAAGATACAGATATGCTTGATATGGGGGATTTTGCCGGGGGTATGCTCAAATATCTGCGTGATCACCCCGTTCCCAAACTTACCATTGGCGGTGGCTTTGGCAAGCTGACAAAACTAG
This sequence comes from Kiloniella sp., assembly GCF_048270245.1. GTDB lineage: Bacteria > Pseudomonadota > Alphaproteobacteria > Kiloniellales > Kiloniellaceae > Kiloniella. The sequence continues at coordinate 1,035,441 of NZ_JBLWTH010000001.1, read as the reverse complement.
CGATGGGCCATATGGATCTTCACTCCGGACGTAGTCAGGTCGATATGTCCTGGTTGGCCGATAGACTGCGAGAGATATCAGCCCCGGAAGATATCATTGAGGAAGCACAAACCGCCAACACAGCCAATCAAATCCTTGTGCATTGCCTTGCCGAGGGTATTCCTCTGGCTGAAAAAATTGCTTTTCTCGCCCAAGCAGAAGCCTTGAAAATTTTAAAGGGAACTTCCCGAGATAATATCACCGAAGTAGAGATCATCATCATTGATCGTCCCGGAGCTATTGTGGCTAAAACCGGCTTTTTAAAATGACTTCTAGAGAACTAGGCGAAATAAATCATCACTTGGATCAAGCACGCATTTTGATTCTGGGCGGCACCACCGAAGCCAATCAACTTGCAGAACAACTGTCGAAAAACCCGACCTTTCACGTCACGACATCACGCGCTGGCGTCACAACAAACCGTAAACAAGTATCCGGCAACGAAAGACTTGGTGGCTTTGGTGGTATCGACGGTCTCGTGAAATATCTGGAAACAGACGCAATAGACATCGTTATAGATGCCACACACCCCTTTGCCACAACAATTAGCGATCATGCCTGGACAGCCTGTCAAAAACTTGAAACTCCTCATCTTGTTCTCCAGCGCCCGGCTTGGAAAAAAGAAGAAAACGATGAATGGGTTGATGTACCTGATATGCAGGCTGCACAAGATTATTTGCAGTCTCAGGACACTTCTTTAACCATTTTCCTAACAACTGGCCAAAAAGAACTCGACGGTTTTACCTCGATTATAAAACATCGTTTCGTCGCACGAATGATCGAACCACCGGCCCCAGAAGCAGAAAAACAAAATTTAAAAGTTATACTTCAACGTGGCCCCTTCACGCTTAATGAAGAAATCCAGCTTATAAAAGAAGAAAAGATTGACCTGCTGATCAGCAAGAACTCAGGGGGTACCGCAACCAGTGCCAAGCTCATTGCCGCCAGAAAACATAATATTCCTGTTCTGATGATAGCCCGCCCGCCACAGCCACCAGCTATGGTAATACCCACTGTTGAAGGTTGTCTCGAATGGTTAGATAATCGCTATTCAGCTGAGTAACTTTTACCTTCTCGAAAGTAAGCTTAAGCTCACACAAAAAGCCTAGTCCAATTTTTTAACACCACCTGATAATGAAAGCGCTGACATCATGCGGATCAAACTTGAAGATGAACGAAGAACCGACATTATCGAAGCTTTGATCAATTTTCACTACTCAGAGTTTGATGAAAATATCAGTGAGTTCCGTGCTGCAGAAATCGTGGATTTCCTTCTGAAGAAAATTGGCCCGTCACAATACAATCAAGGTATCGCCGACGCCCGAAAATATTTTGCCGAGAAACTTGATGATCTCGATACAGAGTTATACGAACCAGAAGAATAACCCAGGTTGGGATCACTCAATACAAATTCCCTTTTTCTCTTAATCTCCGCCACGTTCTGCTGGTAAAGAGAAGTAAAAATCTGATCCATTATCAGGGGTGCTATCCACCCATATCCGGCCTTTGTTACGACTGAGTAGATCCTTACATAACGGCAATCCTAATCCAGTCCCGTGTTCTCCCCCTGTACCGATTGTCGATGTCTTTTCATCCAAAGTAAAAATCTTCTTAACTTGCTCTTCAGACATACCAACACCATGATCAGAGACCTTAACCTCAATCATATCGGCAATTCTTTGTGCAGAAACAGAAACGCTATCCCCTTTCGCCGAAAACTTCAAAGCATTGGCGAGTAAGTTCCGCAGCACCGTCGAAACCATATTGCGATCACAAAAAGCCTCAATGTTCTCTACTTCATTTATAAGGAGTATCCCTTTTTCCTCTGCAATAGGATCCAGAACATCCAGATTTTCCCGCGTAACTTGTCTCAGATCCACGGATTGCTTTTCCAGAGTATTTTCCATCATCTGAAGACGCGACCAGTCCAACAGATTTTGTAGAAGATCAAACACGCGGTTACCTGTTTCATTTACATCGCGAGCATAGTCGACCAGCTTCTCTTTGCTCATCTTATCTGCCATTTGAGACATCATTTGGGTCATCCCCAAGAGCGAAGTAAAAGGGCTTCTTAAATCATGAGCAATAATGGAAAAGAACTTGTTTTTAATCCCAACCTCGTACTTAAGCTGCTCATTCAAAACAGCTTCTTGTTCAGCCAAAGCCGCGAGTTCGCTTGATTGCACTTCTTGTTGTCGACGGGCCATCTTGGCCTCAATCAACATCATTTCCAAACGAGAGTGAAATGCATTGATAGCGTAGAAAACAATAATCAAAGTCAGCACAATAACTGCCAGACCAATCAGCGAGTTGGTCAAAAGGCCATCCTTAATAGCGCTTAAAGCCAGAGCCTCTTCCTGTTCCACAATAACATGCCATCCCAGCTGTGGAATGAAGCGCGTATTTAACAACATGGCTTCTCCGGCTTTTTCATACTCAAAGAACCCACTATCAGCTGCCATTATATCCTTTGCAACGACAGATACCCCATCAGCAGAGTAAATATTATCTTCTTCGATCGTTGCCCCTTCAGACCGAATCAGGATCTTCCCCGCATCATCGACAAAATAAACATGACGACCATAATCTTTTTCGTAATACCCTACGATTTCCGCCACAGTATCCAGCTTGAGCCCTACACCGACAGCTGCCAGAAAATTGTCATCATAATCAAAAATTTTATGATTGATAAAAATGGTTGTCGTATTATTCTGAGCTTCGTTTAAATCAACGTTTAGTTCGTATTCTAATGCTCCATCTTTTACCCGAAAGAACCAAGTATCATTCTGATCATCTTCAGAGATTGATTGCGTTAGGCCTTTGAAATGATAATAATTACGGGTTTTTTCAGAAACTAAAAAGCTTGTAAAAAGACCATATTTTGTTCTGATTTCATCCAGATATCGGGCAATTTTATCAACGTCTTTCTCACCCCCAATCAACCAGTCTTTAACAAAGATATCGTTCGCCATAAGAGAGGCCACAAAGACAGGCTGCAACAAATCCTGCTGGATTTCTGAATAAATATTATTACTCGTCAGGGGGAGCTCATTATTAATCAGAGCTTCACGTAAGCTGTTTCGTGAAATTTGATAGTTAAGGAAGTTTGTGATCAAAAAACCCGCCATCAATACGAAACCGATCGTCAGGATAAGCGGGGCACGAACCGAGTGAGGGTTATTCCACCAGCGCATATTGAAGTCGTCCCTGTAAAAAGAGCTGTATTAGGAGATTCTTTGAAAGTTTATTTTTTGAGCTTTTACCCCCTTATATCGAGCAAAACAAGATTGGTTTGACCAAAAGCACAAATAGTCCTCTCTTATTTGTGCTCGCTTCTTTTTCAGAAAACGTCATCCTTATGACAGATCACAACTAAATCAGATACTTACCATGTTGCGTTGGAGCATTCTTTCTACGGCCAAAATCGGCGAAAAACACGTGAGCCCGGCAATATTAGATGCTAATAATGCCGGGATCACCGCCATCGCCAGCCGGGATAAATCAAAAGCAGACGTCCTTGCTGAACACTTTTCTATCCCACAACCTTTGGGTCTTATGAAGAACTCCTCGCAAGCGATTTGGTCGATGCTGTCTATATTCCCCTCTCCACGTCGAATCATGTGGAATGGTCTATCCGGGCAACAAATGCAGGAAAACATGTGCTTTGTGAAAAGCCAATTTCTCTGAAGGCATCACAAATAGAAGAGATTATTCAAGCACGTGAGAAAAATTGTGTTTTGATTTCAGAAGCTTTTATAATTACGTACCACCCGCAATGGCACAGAGTACGGGATTTGATCCAAGATGGTGCCATAGGCGCTCTTTTCCACGTGCAAGCGGCGTTCACCTACTTCAATAAATATACCCGAAACATGCGAAATATCCCCGCGCTGGGGAGGCGGTGCATTGCCGGATATTGGGGTTTACCCAACTGTCGCAACCCGTTTTGTCAAAGGGGGCTGAACCTGTCGCAGTTTCTGCACGGGTAAATTTTGATCAGGATTTTAACACTGATACCTATGCATCCTGCCGCGCGGATTTCGGATCCTTTGAAATGACCATGTATGTGTCAACTCAACTCGCACACAGGCAAGAAATCTCGTTCCATGGCGACAAGGGATAGATCGACGTATCAGGCCCTTTTAAGTAACGATCCCTCAGAAAACGCCAAAATATTTTCTTTGGAAAATTCACAGAAAAATCAACGAATGATTGATGCTATTTATTAAGCCGGACGAACTGGCGTTTGGGAAGATATTTATATGCCAAGATTCCTCAAATTATCATTTGATAATTCAGTCTAATAAGCCCAAAGCTTGCTTTTTTCTATTTACACTTTATGTTTCATTTTTCTAAACTGGATCAACATCAATGTTTATAAAATATTTATAACATTGCCCCTCAAGTCCACTTACTCGTCAATCCTGAGTGCCCAAATGACAATTAAAGCAGTTCTTCAAAACGGAGACGAAATACAGGTCAATGGTCCCTTAATATTAATGGCTGATGACGGCCGCGTTGTGGTAAGTCCTGAATTATTTTCCTGTGCTCAGAACGGAGAGTTTATCAAAGTTCATATTGATAAACTTAGAAATGCAAATTTTCCGGAAGAAAGCCTTCATAAGGTGAAAGAAATCATGTCGTCCGAGCTTCCCAGCGTCAAGGCCATATGGCAAGAACTTCATACTCATCTGACACTGAAATAAATCGCTATCGATAGATCAACTCTTCCACAATGTGTATAGTAAGGCTGTGTCTAAAAGACTTTCAGCACACAAAAACACTCTCAAAAATAGAAAATTAATTATAAATACAGATTATATGATATACTGCCAGTATATATTGGCCCACATTTAAGATTATAGCCCCCAAAGGTTATAACCATGCTCGTTAATCTTCATAGAACATCACGTACAAGTATTTATTTCTTAGTCCTACTGACCTGCATATTCGTCTCAATTTTTTCTCTAAAAGTTACGCATGCAGCAGAGTATGAAATTTATAGTTATCATAACGTCCCTCCCTTCATTATAAATGAGAACGAAGGTCTTAGTTACGATCTGGTTCGCTATTTGAACAAGCACAGTGATAACAAGTTTCAGTTTAAACTTAACATTATACCTCGCAAACGTTTGGACAAGTTACTGGATGCAAACAGCGACATTATTGTTCCCTGGGTCACACCAGAATGGTTTGGCATAAACGCCAGATCACGTTTCCTTTGGACAGAGCCATTGCTTTCAGACCGTAATATCTATTTTTCCCGAAAAGATAATCCTATCGACATTAAAGAAATCACCGATTTGAAGCATCTAATTCTCGGCGGTGTTCTTGGGCATCGTTATGCAACAATTGACCAAGAAGTCGCCAAAGGAAGACTTGCCAGAATCAATGCCCCACACGAACGGAACCTGATTAAAATGCTACTTGGTGAACGTGCCGACATTGCAATAATGGCAGAAAGTTCCGCACGGTATCTGATTTGGGAAGGAAAACTGGATCAAGATATATATATCAGTCCCTATAAACACAGTGCCTTTCTCCGGCGCTTGCTCATAAGCGGTTATCTGCCACAGGTACATCTATTTCTTGATGATATAATACTGAAAATGAACACAGACCCGGAATGGATCGCGATTAAATCGCGCTATAAGCCCCCCATTGAAACCAACTAATTTTCTTTTACTGTCAAAGTTTTTCCCAAGTCTCGTCATCACCTTGGCATAAACATTGAATGTACTTTAAGCATAGGAAGGATCGTTCCCATGTTTAAAATTACATTTTTCCTCGTATCGTTGTTGAGTGGGCAACAGGAAATGACTATTGGGGGATCAGAAACCTACACCACTTACGAAAGCTGCAAAGCCTCTGCCGAGTTTGTGGCGCAAAACTCGCCCGAAGGTTATCGAACGATATGGGAATGCAAAGAAAACGGATTGAACTAGCAGGAAATATCAGCTGATGAGCCTTAGTCTTGCACAAAAAGCAGCGCTTCAATAAAAACAACGCAACAGAGAGAAGCAATAAGCTCCTCTCTGCATTTTCCATCGATGAAATTTTCTTAGTTTGATGGCGTGATCGCTTTTAGCTTCAGCACTGGTTTTGGTTTAGGTTTTGGCTCAATTGGAATAGCCTTGATTTTATCAATTTTAACTTTCGCCGGTGCCTGCTTCAAAGTTGTCGGCGAATTGAATTTCGGTTTTGGTTTACATTTCCAGCTGTAAAAGCTTTCCTGTGAAGTCGTGCTAACAGGTTCGACAACTTCCACTTTCCAGGACCCGTGTTTTTTATCACTCGGTGCATTTTCAAATCCGTTGATATTACCGTTCTGTGGGGGATTATTGATTGCAAGCTTATTGATTTTTCCGCCAGACGGTTCGCCAATATGACGGGTGAAATCTATAATTTTATGACCATCATTATTAAAGTTAACACTGTTGATTGGACCTTTTGCGCCGACTTCGTTAATCATACGGTACTTAACGGTCCCCTTACCTTGCGCTTTGAAGGTTAAACGAAAACCAAGATCAGCAGGACATTGGCCAACATAATTTTTGACATGCGGCGCGACCTTCGCTTCGCTAAGGGCAAACTTTGCAGCAAGGTTATTTTGTGAAACCTGTGCTGGTGATGACTTCACAAGGGTTGGGTCACCTTTAAATTTAATACCAATTGGCACAGATGCCGTCACATAACCGCCTCTGCTATCAGCACCTTTATTACAATATCCGGCAAGAGAAACCGGGCGCATAATGCTAAAGAACTGATCCTGCTTAAGGAAGTCAAGTTCATCCCCACCACCATTTACGTGCTCTTCCAACCTTTTATTAAATTCCTCGACCGGATCAACGCGAACTGATGGATGTCCGTTCTTGATATTGGCAAGCGGAACTTTAAAAGCTTCTGCATTTCCTGCTTCTGCAATCCACCCCCCAAAAGTACCTGTCCAAACCTTGAAGGTTGGATGGTAACCATCCTCATAAAGTGCGTTTACAGGAACAATTTTGTTACCCTGTCGTTGGGCGGCACCAAAATACATCCGCCCCTTATTAAAATCGATCTTCTTGCTCTTGCTACACTGAACAAAACCCTTCAATGGAATGTTCATTACTGTGTTAACAGGTTGAACATTTATCTTGCTCATCAGTTTTGAGCCGGACATGTTTTTCAGCTCAATCATGTTAACGTTGATTCCCTTCATGGACAGGGTCACATCTTTTACATAATCAGAATTACTCCGGGGAGAATTCGCGTTAACAACTGGGGTTAAAGCTGTTGCTGTAAGAGCCAGAATACTTGTTGTTAGAAGAATATTTTTCATCTCTATCGCCTCAACATTTGTTAAGCAGTAATCAACTACTGCGGTTGAGGATTAAGCCGAGACAAAGGTAAATTGGGTTCAATTTTTTTTTAATGTTATTCAAACAACAATATTAATCAATTACTTGCAAATGAATATGATCATCATGACGGGCAGCTTTGCATCCCTGAAAACGGATAATTTTATTCGAAACACCTAAACGCTTGGCCAAATAAGGTTCAACAAAGACTTTCGACACCTTATAAGATTGTCCTTGTTTCACAAGCCATTGCAACGCCGCCGAGGTTCTTTCTTGATCAAGGTGATATTGGTGTTTGTTGAAAAATTGAAACCAATCCATATCCCATCGTAAATTCAAATTGTGATCTTTATTGGAACAAAGTTGACCATCATCATCAGTAGGTTGCTCAAAACCCCAATATCCGATCGGGGATTTAGTTTTTCCCACAACATATTCATTTTTCTCATTACGATAATAAAAGGCGATATCCAGTTTTCTTCCGTCATCGTGAGACAAATGCGGCAAAAGGGGAAATTTATCAAAAAATGGAAAATTAGCATCAAGAGCCAGCGTTTGTGTTCCTGGAAACTGAGCATCAATATTCGCTGCTAAAGCATTACCAACCTCTAACAATTTTGGGGAAACATAATGCCTATTGAGCACACAATAAAATGGTGATTGAACCACAATTTTTTCAGTCTGATCAGAAAAACAAGGAATAGCTACTCGACCAAACTGCGGAGCGATCAAAAAGGATCCGCCCCATAAGACGCTATAACAAAGAATAAAGAGAAGAAAATTATACCTAAACTTCGATTTGTTTATTGCAGGAATAAACTGTTTGAAAATTAAAACAATAACATAGGCGACACCACCAATTTGTGTCACCACGGTCAAAAGCACGGACAAGGAAAGATGCAGTAAGCCTCGAAAAACCATATTGTTTTTCCAATAATTAATAAGCGTGATTACACCCTGCACATAAATTGTGTCGAAAATAAAAGAGAGGCCACAAAGCCTCCCTCACTCATATTCCTAACGCGAAATCTGATAATCGTCAGTCCAGTCCACCCGGTACATTGGCTTCGCGTTCCACGGCGGCAGCTTTTTTCTTGTTTTTACCAAGGCGCAGGACGTGGACGAAGTCCGGGTCGTAGAGCTTGCTGTCAATAAAGTCTTTGTCATCAGCAAGCACGTGACCGACAAGGATCAGCGCCGTGCGGGTGATTTTGGCTTCACGTGCTTTTTCGCGTACATCTTTAAGGGTACAGCGAATAATCAATTCATCAGGCCAGGTCACACGATAGGCGATAACCACAGGGCAATCTTCACCGTAATGCGGAATTAGCGTTTCCTGTAGGTGTTTGAGGTTACGCACGGACAGATGAATGGCAAGGGTTGCGCCTGTTTTACCAAAGGTGTCCAGATCTTCGTTGTTGGGCATTGCCGAAGATTTCATGGCTGTCCGGGTCAAAATAATAGACTGACTGACTTCCGGTAACGTCAATTCCTTCTGAATAACAGCAGAAGCCGCTGCATAGGCTGAAACGCCCGGAACAACTTCGTAATCAATACCCAGCTGATCAAGGCGGCGCATCTGTTCGGCAACAGACCCATAAAGGCAGGGGTCACCAGAATGCACCCGTGCAACATCTTTGCCGTCTTTATGTGCTGTGTTGATGTCTTCGATGATCTCATCAAGGTTCATCGGGGCGGTGTCTTTAATCAAGGCACCTTCTGGAGCAAAGGCAATAACACCTTCCGGAACCAGTGACCCTGCATAGAGACACACGGGACACTTAGCAATCAGATCACGCCCCCGAATGGTAATAAGATCCGGCGCACCCGGACCAGCGCCAATGAAATAAACCGTCATGCTGCTGATCCTTCTGTTATCGCTTTTACTTCGCCTGTTTGGTCAAAGTCTTCATAGAGATGGGCTTTCTTTTCATACCCGCGCGGAGTGTAAACCCAGCATGAACCATCGGATTTTTCAATCTTGCGCGAGGTAGATGACCCGACAAGGACAACTGTCAACATATCGACCTGATCGGGGGTCAACTCATCAAGGCGGAGAACAGTCATGCTCTCGCCTTCGCGGCCAAGGTTACGGCCCAGCATAACCGGCGTGTCTGCCGGGCGATGCTTGAGAAGAATTTCAACAGCTGTTGCCAATTGTTTGGTGCGACGGCGAGAAACCGGATTATAGAAGGCAATGACAAAATCGCCCTGCGCTGCGGCGTTCAAACGCTTTTCAATGGCTTCCCATGGGGTCAAAAGATCAGAGAGAGAAATCGTGCAGAAGTCATGGCCCAATGGTGCTCCAATACGTGCAGAAGCTCCTTGCAGGGCCGAAATACCCGGGGTGACCTGAATATCAACCCGGTTCCAGTCGGCGCGTTCACCGCGATCAAGCAGCTCAAACGTCAACGCAGCCATCGCATAGATACCGGGATCACCAGAACAGACCAGCGCCACAGAGCGACCTTCTGCGGCAAGGTTCAACGCGATACGAACCCGCATCTCTTCTTCGCCCAGTTCATAGCCGTGACGGTCTTTGCCTTCGGCCAAGGGGCCAAGCAGATCGAGATAGAGATGGTAGCCAACCAGATCGGTTACACCACGCACAACGCGATCAACTTCTGGCGCACGCCAGCTTTGATCGCCCGGGCCAAGCCCCACAACAAAGAGCTTGCCGCGTGCTTGACCAAGAGTTGACGTTTCGATGATCTCTTTTGATTGCCCAATAGCGCAGGTCGCGCGCTTGGACTTGTTCTTGGCAACAAGAAGCTTACCGTCATCACCAACAGCAGCCAGCGCAGATCCTTCGGACACCCCATGGCAGCCAACCTCGGCAAAGACGATATCCGATGGTGTTTCCAATCGAGGCGTCTGCTTCTCAAGTTCTTCAGCCGGGAAGAAACGTGCAGGAACATCCAGTTCCGCAGCAAGTGCTTGTACAGCGGTTTCATCTGCTTTCACATCAATGGAGAAAACACCAGCAACAGCTTTCGGGGAAAGCCCATCTGCCTTAAGTGTTTCATGAACAAGTTTTGCAAGCTCTTCTGCTTCTGCATTGCGTTCACAACCAACACCAAGCGAGAGCGTTGCAGGATGCAGGATAAGCTCTTTCTCAGAACCCTCGAGATCCTTCTCGGTTACTGTGATAACAAGCTCACCATCATCAGAGATCGGAAGGCTCCCCGCTTTCACCCAATCCGCTTCGCCATTCAGTTTCACAGAAGCACCCGCCAAAACCGACGCGATAAAGGCTTTGTAATCCTGTGGATTACCAAGTTTCCATCCTACTGGCGGATTATCCAGTGCAATGCCAAAACGATTATCAGAAGCCGTGGTAATTGAGGCAACAACATCAAGTTTACTGCTCAAGGACTTTGCGAGGTCGTTAGCCCCGTGATGTCCGCCCAAAAGTGGTACAACAGCAGAGCCATTTTCAGCAACAGCAATGACGGGCGGTTCTGCACGTTTATCAGCCAATAGCGGTGACAAACCGCGGATCAAAACACCGGCAGCACAGATACCCACAATTGCGCGTCCTTCGCGGAAAAGCGACTGAATATGTGCGATGGTTTCATCGAAAGAAACATCTGCACCTTCCACACGGCCCACGCGGCCGTGAACTTCACCCGCGCCAAAGGCATCGCGTAATCTAGTGGCCAGTTTGGCTCCTTCGGCAGTAAGCGCCACAAAAGCAGGAGAGTGATCAAATTTTTGAGTCATTACAGTGTCCAGGCCTCACCACGTTTGTGGACCAATATCATTGAGAAATAAGGGGCTTTAGCTTCGCCAACTTCGCTAAGCGGCATGATTTTCTGATTTTCCATGGTCGCGCGCTCCACATATCGGGCACAATCAAGCAAATCGAGTTCTTCTAAGATGTTACGAATTTTTTCAAAGTGACGCCCCACCTTGATAATCGCGGCTGCCTGCACATTGCGCAGACGCTGTTTCATAATCTCTTCGTCAACGGGACCGGGAATGATTGTCATGACATCATTGCGGGCTGCCAGGGGCGCACCGACCATCGCCGAACAGGCCATGAGAGAAGAAACACCGGGCACAACTTCAACGTCATAATTTTCCATCATGCGTCCGAATAGGTACATGAAAGAGCCATAAAAGAAGGGATCACCCTCACATAGCACTACGACGTCCTGACCAGCATCGAGAAACTCGGCTATATCTTTAGCCGCTTTGTCATAGACATCCTGTGCTGGAAAACGTTCCGTCACCATCGGTATCCGGATCGGGTATTCTGTCTGTCCACCGGGTAGATGTTCCCCCACGATTGTTCGCGCCAGACTATCGCCCACATCAGGTGCCGGATAGGCCAATACCTTGGTCTTCTGGATCAAGTGCAAGGCTTTTAATGTTAAAAGCTCTGGATCGCCGGGCCCAATGCCGACGCCATAAAGTTTACCCGTCATATCTTTTCGTCACTGCAAACTGGGTTACAGGCATCGCTGCCCGCCAGCCATGATAAGGTCCAATGGGGGATGCCTGACTAATCGAAATACGATTGAGCTCTCCCCCTACTTTTTTATACCATTCAAAGAGTTTCATTTCGCCTTCCAGCGTCACAACATTTGCAACAAAGCGGCCGCCAGGCTTTAAAGCTTTCCAGCAGATATCAAACAGCCCTTCGGATGTAGCTCCTCCGCCAACAAAAATGGCATCAGGGCGTTGCTCTTCTTTCATCAAATCACCAAGAACAGAAAGCAGTTCACCTTCTTTGATAGACAAAAAAGGTGTTCCCAAAGCCTGTGCATTCGCTGCAATACTTGAAAGACGATCTTGATCGCGTTCGATCGCAACAGCTTTCGTTCCACGTACGGCACGCATCCATTCGATGGAGATGGATCCACAACCAGCGCCCAGATCCCAAAGAACTTGCCCCGCCATCGGCATCAGGGCTGATAGGGTCGATGAGCGCACAATCTTTTTCGTCAACTGCCCATCGTGCACAAAGGCATCATCAGGCAATCCCGGAACAGTTGGCAAAACTTCGGCACGATGTGTTGCAATACACTCGACAGCAATCGTGTTAAGATCAGCACAGCCAGGATAGGACCAACAGTGCGCAACACCGTCGAGTACCTGTTCTTTCTCTCCGCCCATGTGTTCAAGAACGGTAATCTTACTATCGCCAAAACCACGATCAGTAAGCAAAGAGGCGACTTCGGCTGGTGTGGTTCCATTTTCACTCAGCATAAGCAACTGTGCACCGGGCTGAACATGAGGATGAAGGAGGCTCAAAGGGCGGCCATGCAACGTCAGCATATCAACATCCATCATAGCCCAACCAAGTCTGGAGCAGGCAAGTGAGTAGGATGAAATACCAGGAACAACAAGCATTTCATCAACAGAAATGCGTTTGGAGAAAGTAGCGCCGACACCGAAGCACATCGGATCACCCGACGCGAGGATACAAATATCTTCGCCTCTGCGATCGAGAATTTTCTCAACCATTGTTGAAAAAGGCGATCCCCACACTATTTGTTCTCGTGGATCTTCGCCCAACATTGCCAGATGACGCTCTCCGCCGACCAGCACCTTTGCCTGATCAAGCAAACGACGTGCGACAGGCGTCAGACTATCCAAGCCTTCCTCCCCTATGCCCAATACTGTGAGCCAAGCACCCGTGTTTGCTTTTGAGATCATTTGTTGTCCTTTGCTACTGCGTTCAATGCAGCAGATGCGATAGCGCTTCCGCCGCGACGACCACGCAAGGTCATATAAGGTACGTCAATCTTAGCTGCAATCAAGGCATCCTTCGATTCAGTAGCCCCAACGAACCCGACAGGAAACCCAAGAATCGCGGCAGGCTTTGGCGCACCATCTTGCAAAACTTCCAATAACCGGAACAGTGCTGTCGGTGCATTCCCGATGACGACAACAGCACCTTCAAGATGTTCTTTCCATAACTCGACAGCCGCAGCGGATCGCGTGTTGCCTATCTCTTTCGCAATTTGTGGCACACGTTCATCAATCAAGGGGCATAAGATCTGGTTGTACGCCGGAAGCCTGTTTTGAATAATACCATCCCGGGCCATGCGACAATCAACAATGATGGGCGCCCCCGCTTTCAAAGCAGCACGTCCTTTTGCCGCAACATCATCGGTCCAAGCCAGATCGTCAATAACTTCCGGCATGCCACACGCATGAATAATACGCACAGCCACATCAGCAACATCGGCAGGCATTTTTCCAAAATCAGCAGCAGCTTCTATCTGCGCAAATGACTCGCGATAGATTTCTTGTGGGTCCCGGATATAGTCATATTCAATCGGCATACTTTAAAACCTTGATCCTAAAAACATTCTTCCCTCAAAATCTTCATTAAGAGCTCAGGAGTTCTTTTCATCTTTCGTCATGGTCACAGGACCAAGAGGATGATCCGCATGCGGATAAGGATGGTGGTGGTGATCGTGATCATGCCCATGGTCGTGACTATGACCGTGTCCATGAGAATGACTGTGATCGTGCGAATGCCCGTGAGAGTGGTCATGATCATGTGAATGATCGTCGGCTGTGCCTGTACCGATACCTTCAACATGATGATGATGGCTTTCCTGCGGCAGGCCAATTTCGGCTTCAAAGCCCAGAACCTGTTCTCTGTATTTGCAGAGTTTACAGTTCATCACATTAGCACCGTCCAAAATTTCCTGAACGCGATCAGCAAAGGCATCAAGAACCTGCGGGTGGTCAGACAGATAAGGCGCTTTTACAAAATCAATATCCGGATGTGCTACAGCCACTGTATCTGTGTAATCGTAGATGCGTTTAACCAAAATGCCTGTGAAGAGGAAGTAAGGAAAAACAATAATACGTTTGTAGCCAAGCTTTGCTGCATGTTCCAGACCCGGTTGAACCAACGGGAAAGTCACGCCCGAATAACAAACTTCGCCCCAACCAAAGCCAAACCCTTCCCAGAGAAGACGCATTACCTTGTTGACGTTGGAATTTGCATCCGGGTCTGATGCTCCGCGGCCAACAACCATCAGCATGGTCTCGCTGATCGGCATTTCGCCGTTTTCTTTGTTCGCTTGATCAACGGCTTCTTGAATGCGGTCAGCAGCAGCTTTGATCAATTTGGTATCAATGCCCAACTCGCGCCCATATTCAATTTTCATTTCAGGGTTCTGCGCTTCGTAAGTCCGCAACACAGACGGGATGTCGTTCTTGGCGTGACCAGCGGCAAAGAGCATTCCCGGAATAGCCAAGACCAGATCATGTCCGGCTTCGCGCAAATTATCTAACCCAGTGCGAATAATTGGCGTTGCGAATTCCAGAAAACCGCTATCGACTTCGTATTGAGGCAAGCGCTCACGAATACCCCTAGCAACGGATTCAAACTCGCGGACGGCGCCTTCATCACGGCTGCCATGTCCACAAACCATTACACCAATTTTTGGACCGTTTTCGGTCATTATACTCACCTCATCCATCATTTTTTTAGCAACGAGGGGGCGTTGCTGCGATACACTTTTATCAAATTATGACACACGACTACTTGACCTGTAACAAGACTGCTAACATTCTCGCGCCATGTTAATGTCGTATTTTGTCCAAGAACCACTTTTTTTACCAATCCTGATCCTGATTACAGCTATTTTCATAGATATCTTAATCGGCGACCCTGCTTGGTTGTATCGCTATGTTCCTCACCCCGTTGTCATTATCGGGAAAGCCATAGAAATCAGTGAACACCGAATGAATAATCCCAAGAACAGCCGGATCACAGGAATCCTTCTTGGCACCTTACTCTCTATCGGAATCATTGCTCTGGCCATCGCTGTCGGTCTTATACTCTCCCGCACCTTGGGGCAAGTATCTCATGGCTGGATTATCGAATCCATTCTTGCGTCCAGCCTTATTGCCTATAGAGGTCTGGGAACAGCCGTTCACAATGTCGCGACAGCACTTTCACAAAACATGGACGAAGGTAGGAAAGCCATCAGCCATCTGGTCGGACGAGATCCCGAGAGTCTGGACGAGGCAGGGATCAGCCGCGCCGCCATAGAAAGCATGGCTGAAAATTTTTCTGACGGCGTTGTTGCCCCCGTTTTCTGGTTTGCCCTTTTTGGCCTTCCCGGACTTTGCGCCTACAAGGCAATCAATACTCTGGATAGTATGATTGGGCATAAGAACGAACGCTTTGAAGCCTTTGGGAAATTTGCCGCCCGTCTAGACGACTTCGTGAACTTAATCCCAGCAAGACTAGCAGGATTCTTCTATGTATTTGCAGGGATTTTTATTCATAAAGCATCTGCGATCAGGGCCTTTAGGGTGATGATCCGTGACGCGGGAAAGCACAAATCACCAAATGCAGGATGGCAGGAAGCAGCCGTTGCCGGTGCACTTGGCTTTGCCCTTGCTGGCCCAAGGAAGTATCCCGGCTATGTCGTTGACGATCCCTGGATGGGTGACGGCGGCCGAAATAACCTTACAGCAGCAGACATAAAATTAGCCCTGAAACTCTACATCGGCGCGGGCTTTTGGATGGTATTTCCTTTGGGCGTTTGTATGGGAATTTTGCTCTTCTAATTCTGTTTATCAAGAAATCAAATGAAAGATTTGATCAGTCCAGAAATGGACAGCGCCATCAACAGCACTAAAACCACATAACGATAATGAGTTGCTGAACTCCGTTGGAATATATAATTGCCAAGGTAAATACCCAGCGTGACAGGAACAACAAGAAGAAGCGCCCGTGCAATGGTGACTTGATCCAAAAGCCCTGCGAAGAACAAAGTACCTGTTCCATAAGCATCAAGGATCAAAAAATACAAATTCAACGTAGCTCGGACAGCCTCAGCAGGAAGTGCGGCGGCCATCATATAGATAGCGACAGGTAATCCCCCCAAGGATGCTGCACCGTTAGCAAACCCTGAAATTAAGCCAACGGATAGATTTTTAGCACCGCTTTCTTTCACTTTAAAGCGTGCGCCCAAAAACAATAAAATACTCGCGATCAAAACACCTAATGAAATCGCAATACGCAACGGATCAGCAGGTATTATTTTCAACAGAAACACACCTGCAGGCACCCCAATCGCAGCCCCGACACAAAGCCATCGCAACAGCCCCCAGTGAATGGCAGTCCACGTCATCCGGGCCATAACCAGGCTTGAAATCATCTCAAGCAACAACGCAATCGGCACGACCTCAACAGGCAAGAGCACGAGAGTCAAGGACGTAACCACCAACGCAGATAAGCCAAAACCTGCAAATCCACGACAAAGTCCGGCAATAGAACCACAAATCAGAACATACAACAGATCAAGAGCATCTAACTGAACTTGTGCTAATAAAAACGCCATCACCCTACCCTGCCTATATTTTAACTCGTCTCGCGATTACGATAATGCCCAGCGATTACAGGCTAAACCTACGCAGAAGGGCGCACCAATTGCACAACCTCATTTACCACAGAATAATCCTGATAGCCCAACCGAGCCAAAGGCTTCATTTTGGCCGCATCAACCAGACCATCCGTGAGATAAGCTTCATCGATGTGCATTCCGACCACTTCCCCAATAACCAATGTATAGTGCTTATCACCATCGTCTTTCGGCAAGTCCATAGTCTTGAACAACTTACACTCAAAATGAACTGGTGCGCCTTTCACACGAGGAGGCTTGATCATCTGAGAAGGAAGCTTCTCAAGACCTGCCGCCTCAAACTCATCCACATCTGCTGGGGCAGGTTTTGAGCTTTCGTTCATTGCCGTGCGCTGCTCCCAGGAAACAAGATTAAAAACGAATTCTTCCGTTTCGATGATATTCCGCAGCGTATCCTTTATGCCTTCTTCCCGACTATCCGGCGCTATGCCCACACCAATAATTGGCGGCTCGTCGGCAAAAGCATTAAAAAAACTATAGGGAGCAAGATTACAGACACCACTGGCTGACTGCGTTGAAAGCCAGGCGATTGGGCGCGGCAGGACACAAGCTTTAAAGGGATTATAAGGCAAACCATGGTCTTTATGTTTGCCGGGAACAAAAAACATCTATGTCTCCGAATGAGTAGCAGCGATTAAAAGCTGTAATAAAGAAAGTAACGGAGCTTAGGACGTTCCTATAAAAATCTAAAGTCCATAAAATTTAAAACCTAGAAAATCTCCAGAAAATTTAAAGACGGGTTTTGTGAAAAATCCAATCCGGAACAGAGCGTATAATCAACATAATGACACCCCAAAACCAAGGTGTGTAAACAACGGACTTTTTCCGATCCAATGCCTTGATAATTAGCTTGGCGATCTGGTCAGGTTGCACCCATAACGCCCCTTTGTCGAAAGCGACTGTCATTGGGGTATCGACAAAGCCCGGTTTAATCGTCAGAACCGGAACCCCAGACTTGGCAAGCCGATGACGCAGACCTTGCAAGAAGATTGAGACCGCCCCCTTTGCAGCACCATAGACATAATTTGACTGTCGCCCCCGATCCCCTGCAACAGAAGAGATAACAGCAATTGAACCTTTTTTTTGGGCTTCAAAAACATTGGCAAAGTACGTCAATATTGCCACAACACTGGTCGCATTGACCTCAAAAGCCTTCAGCGTGTCTCCCACAGAAATTTCACAGGCCTTTTGATCAGGAAGAATGCCATGTGCAACGAGAAGTATATCAATCCCATCAAGCCGCTTTATGACTTTATCAAAGATGTCTTCACTGCTTTGCTGTCCGGTAGCATCATACACACCCGTGTAAACATTCTGTGCGCCCCGAACCTTCAGATCATCGGCAATAACGGACAGCTTTTCCTGATCACGAGCCAATAAAAACAGCTGATCACCACGTTTTGCAAAAAGCCTTGCCGTTGCCTCTGCAATTGCTGACGTCGCGCCAATTATAAGTACTTTTTTCATATACGTCTCAATATTCTAATATCCGGATCCTAATGCCCTGATCCTAACGTCCAGCATCCAAGCCAAAACGCCTTGATTGCAAAGAGGCAAAGGTACCTATAGCACCGTACTTTTCCCTGACAGACTGAAATACTTCCCACTGGGGATAACCCGCTTTGAATACCTGGTCACTCATGCGGGCATCTTTTGTCAGATAAACCCTGCCTCCATAGTCGAGAACAATTGCATCCAACTGATCTAGTAATTCAAATGTTTGTGCACTAACTTTGAAATCCAATGCCAGCGTATACCCTTCAAAAGGGAAAGAAAGAAGGTTGTCATTTCCTTTGCCAAAAACCTTCAGGACCGACAAGAAAGACCCTGCACCGGATTTCGCGATTTTATCGAGAACACGTGTCATCCCGTCTAGACCAGCCTCCTTTGGAATAACAAACTGATACTGCACAAAACCTTTAGCACCATAAAGCCGCGTCCAGTTTCCTATGCCGTCCAGAGGATAGAAATAGGGACCATAATGCACATGGCGTTCCTGAGTTTGTTTTCGAATTCGCCCATAATACAGGGCATTAAAGGCTCCCACCGTCAATTTGTTTAGACAAACTTCCGGCAGGTTAAAGGGAATGGAAAGTGCTATCTTTTTCAGATCATCATATCCACCTTGTCCACTATGCTTTCCCAGCATCAGCAAAGAGCGACCAAGATCTTCCCCCTGTTTAAGGCAATCGATCCAAGCGACCGAATAAGGGGCGGAGTTATGTGCATCAAAAAGCTCTAGACATTCTTTCAGGTTCCTTGCTTTACAGGTCGTTTCTTCAATAAAACTACTCTCGACTTTTAATAGTTTTATCGTTGCGTCGGTAATCAGACCTGTTAATCCCATCCCGCCACAAGTTGCCAAAAACAAATCTCTGTTTTCAGACGGTGAACAATTGAGAATATCCCCGTTGGCGATCAAAATTCGAAATGACAGAACATGGTCGCAAAAAGCCCCCACAGTATGATGGTTCTTGCCATGAACATCACTGGCGATTGCGCCGCCAACTGTCACAAATCTTGTTCCCGGCGTAACAGTCGGAAACCAACCTCTGCACACAAAGGTATCCAAAACTTCATCAAGGCTAACACCTGCATCGCAGGTAAGAACGCCTGTTTTTTCATTAAAAGAATGAAATCGATTTAAATATCTGGTCGAGATAATTGTTGAAGAAAGAGAGCTGTCGCCGTAACTACGCCCAAGCCCCCGGGCGATATAGGGCTTATCGTCTTTTGTTTTTATTGTTCGCTGTAAATCATCGCCAGTCAAAGGACTTGATACTTTTGCCTCAACAAGTGGATATTGCCCCCAACCACCGATCAGCATTTTATTTCCTTTGTGATAAATACATACTTCTTGTCCAGCTGGTATTTAATCCAATACCCGATAGCCAGACCGATTATACCGCCGAGATAGCGCATCATTTTATCATCAAAAATAAAATGAAACCCAAACTCAAATGCCCAGAATATTACCGTCGTAAAAATCCCCATCATAGTATAAAGCATAAAAATTTTGCTTTCGTGCGCCATACCACTGGTTCGGTAACGAAATATATACCTTTTATCTAGCAAATACTTAGTAACAAGACCAACAGCCGTTCCTATCCCTATAGACAAGAAAAGGGCAAAAGGGCCTGCATACACTCTCAAAAATAAGTCTTGAGAAGCAATATTCGCGATCGTCGCCAAAACAGCAAAGAGACTATAACTCAACAAAAGGGTCATGAAGGACTTCGGTTTAAAAATTAGATATGAACAATAAGAACCAAGAACAAAGCAAAAGTCACCCCTATATCGGATTAAGCATTGCTAAATTAATGCGCCCCAAACACTGGGTTAAAAACGGCTTTGTTTTGGCTCCGTTAATGTTTACGGGGTTATTCGCCAACCCCGATGCCGTAACCAACACACTCATTATCACGTTCTTATTCTGCATTGCATCGTCTGCTGTCTATGTTCTTAATGATATAAAAGATATTGATAATGATCGAAAACATCCTAAGAAATCGCAAACACGCCCCTTGGCATCTGGCGCGATTTCCATTCCACA
The DNA here is from genome assembly GCF_048270245.1 of Kiloniella sp. Taxonomy (GTDB): domain Bacteria; phylum Pseudomonadota; class Alphaproteobacteria; order Kiloniellales; family Kiloniellaceae; genus Kiloniella. The sequence continues at coordinate 1,015,102 of NZ_JBLWTH010000001.1, read as the reverse complement.
GGCTTTTATCCTGCTTGGCTGCCTGTATAGCATTCTAATTGCCGGCTATTTCTATTTACCCGGAGCAACGCTTGTTATCTGTAGTTATATCATTCTGAATATTGGATATAGTTTTTACCTTAAACACCAACCCGTACTGGATATTTTTACCATAGCCATCGGTTTTGTGCTCCGCGTTTTTGCCGGAGCTACTGTTCTGAATGTTCCAGTTTCAGCCTGGATGTTTGTCACTACTCTTTGCCTCGCCCTTTTTCTCGCGGCGATCAAAAGAAGACAAGAACTACAGGACAGTGGAACTTCTGGTCGGGAAGTTTTGGGATCGTATTCAATATCGCTGGTTAATCGTTTTGCAGAAATGGCAGCTACTGGCGCGTTGGTATTCTATAGTCTTTTTGTTGTCACCACACGTCCGGAACTCGCAATCACAATTCCCATCGTTCTGTTTGGCATTTACCGTTATTGGTATATTGTCGAAATGACAAATGCAGGGGAGTCCCCAACAGAAGCTCTCTTTTCTGACCCTCAGCTCATGATTACAATCGCCATATGGGTCGGGGCTTCGGCCTACACGATCATTACTGGCCAGGCACCTTTATAAAAAAAGAGGCCATAATCCTAGCCTCTTTCTTACAACAAAAAGATTGAATAAATCTCTTAGAATTCGATACCACGTTGGGCTTTGATGTTTTGATCTCTAAAGGGGTGTTTCACCAAGGTCATTTCAGTAACCAGATCTGCGATTTCGATCATCTCTTCCTTGGCATTACGTCCTGTAATGACAACGTGCAAATCTTCTGGTTTGTTTTCAAGGAAATCAATCACTTCCTCCAGAACCAAGTGATCATAACGCAGCGTTATATTCAGTTCGTCCAAAACAATCATGTCGTATTTCGGGTTATCACCGCGGCAAGCATCAATCATTTCTTTGGACTTTGCCCATGCTTTTTCAGCTGCGGCAATATCACGTTCTCTATCTTGCGTGTCCCAGGTAAAGCCTTCACCAAGTGCGTACATTTCAACTTGGTCAGGGAATTTTTCTAGAACGTATTTTTCGCCTGTTTCCCACTTCCCTTTTACAAACTGTACAACACCTATTTTCATACCATTGCCAACGGCACGCGTCGCCAGACCAAATGCGGCAGTGGATTTTCCTTTACCTTTACCCGTATGAACGATGATCAAACCTTTTTCGTTGACCTTGTTCGATAGCATTTTATCCCGGGCGGCCTTACGTTTTTTAGACTTCTCATTCGCGCGGTCATAATCTTCCGCGCTCTGTTTATTTTCTGTATCACTCATTTAATCGTCTCCCCAATATCTTCTCTCATTATACAATCCACAAACCAGTTTATTTAACATGCTTATTCAGCTGGCAACGATTTGTTCCAAAAGAGCGCGTGCAGAATTTGACCGCGCTTTCCACAAATTTCTGTCCTGCGCTTCGATCATCCGTTCGGCCATTTCCCGCAAAGCTGCGGGGTTATTTTGTTCCAGAAACTCGCGAACATCAGCATCATCTAAATAGGCATCAAAAACAGCATCAAAATGATGATCCTCAACTACTTTTGCTGTCGCTGCAAAGGCAAAAAGATAATCAACTGTTGCCGCCATTTCAAAAGCGCCCTTGTAGCCATGGCGCCTAACACCATCAATCCATTTGGGATTAACAACACGCGCTCTGACGACCCGTCCGATTTCTTCTTGGAGCGTTCTAATCTGCGGACTTTCCGGGCGCGAGTGATCATTGTGATATACTGTTGGCTGCTCGCCTGAAAGATGGCGAATGGCCGCAGTTATGCCACCTTCAAACTGGTAATAATCATCGGAATCCAGCAAGTCATGCTCTCGATTATCCTGATTATGAATAACCGCTTCCACATCTCGCAGGCGACTTTCGAACAGACCATGCTCCGCCTCTCCTGCACCACCGCTACCATAGGCATAACCACCCCATCCGATATAGGCTTTAGCAAGATCCGCTTCGGTTTCCCAACCACGTTCATCGATCAATGCCTGTAATCCAGCGCCATAAGCACCGGGCTTAGAACCAAAAACACGATATCCTGCACGTTTAATCGCTGTCTTTTCGTCTAGCCCCTTAGCAATCAGATCTGCTGATTCAGCAGATACTCGCGCAGCCAGAGGATTCATTTTCTCGGTTTCTTCATCCAAGGCTGCTACGGCACGACAAGCAGAATCAAACAGATCAATCTGTGCAGGAAAAGCATCACGGAAAAAACCCGATACACGTAGAGTCACATCAACTCGTGGGCGATCAAGAACCGACAAGGGTAAAATGTCAAACCCAACAACACGCCGTGATGTTGGTTCCCACTTTGGTTGTACCCCCATCAGAGCGAGACCTTGCGCGATATCATCCCCACCAGTTCGCATGTTTGACGTTCCCCAGGCCGAAAGCGCCATTCGTTTAGGCCAAGATCCGTTTTCCTGACGATAGCGTTCAATCATCAGATTTGCTGATTTCCAACCCAAATGCCAAGCTGCGGGGGTTGGCACAACACGGGAATCTACAGAATAAAAGTTACGTCCCGTCGGCAGAACATCTGGTCGTCCCCTCGTCGGCGCACCAGAAGGGCCGGGTTCAACAAATTGTCCGTTGAGACCGCGCAGAGTCCCCTTAATTTCTTCAATACCACAGGATGATACAATCGGCCCAATTTTACTTTTAATTTCGTCGAGAACCGGGCGTGTATTTTCCCATTCATCTAATGCCTGCACCTCTCCAGATACCAATTTTTGCGCCAATATTTCCAGACGCTCAACAGTATCACCCTTCGTACGCCAACTGCCTTCTGCTGTTAGAATATCAGGTTTTGGCCCAGACCAAAGATCACCGAAACGGCAATCCAAAGGATCAAATTCAATCGGAAAGTTGAAATCTTTTGCCAAGGAGCGAATCAAAGAGGCATCGCCCTCTTTCCCTTCCCCCCGCGGCAAACGAGTCAAAGCAACCAGTAAATCATCAAGAAGACGCCCTTCCGGAGCCAGACCAAAGATATGCAAGCCATCTCGGATCTGCATTTCTTTCAATTCACAAAGATAGTTATCCAGCTTTGAAAGCGCAGCATCTTCATCATCAGACTGATCAATACCACAATCCTTGTCCAGACCGATCCGCTGTGTGATTTTGAGAATCTCGTCTCGCAAAACTTTCAGACGGCGAGGATCAACACCTGCGGCTTCGTAGTATTCATCACAAAGCTGCTCGAGGTCAGCCAAGGGACCGTAAGATTCAGCCCGTGTTAACGGAGGGGTCAGATGGTCGATAATCACCGCCTGAGCACGACGTTTTGCTTGCGTACCTTCCCCGGGGTCATTCACGATAAAAGGGTAGAGATGCGGCGTCGGTCCAAACACAGCTTCCGGAAAACACTCCTCTGAAAGTGCCAACGACTTCCCGGGCAACCACTCCATATTTCCGTGTTTGCCCATATGGATGATGGCATCAACCTTTTCTTCCTGTCGCAGCCACGCATAAAAAGCCAGATACCCATGAGGCGGGACCAAATCCGGATCATGATAGGTTTCTACCGGATTGATATTATATCCACGCGCGGGTTGAAGACCGATAATGATCCCGCCGCAATGAAACGCAGAGACAGCAAAAGCATCAACATCTGGCATAAAAAAAGGATCGTTTTCAAAAGCGCCCCATCTATCTTCGATGGCTGTTTTTACGGCAGTGGGTAGCGTATCCCAAAACTGTTTATAAGCGGTCAATGAAATCTTTGATCGAATGACACGACCATCAATTGCCGCATTGGTTGGCCCCTCTGCCATCCGTTCAACCAACGCATTTCCATCCGCAGGAATATCAGAAACATTATAACCAGCATCAAGCATTGCCTGTAGAAGCTGTATTGTGCCCGCAGGTGTATCAAGGCCAACACCGTTCCCCATACGGCCATCCCGATTGGGATAATTCGCCATGACTACCGCGATTTTGCGTTCAGAAACTTCTTTGTTCCTGAGCCGTAACCATGCCCCAGCTAAATCAGCAACAAAATCAATCCGGTCAGCGACTTCCTGATAGCTGACAACAGAGCTTTGGGTTACGTCGTCATAACGGGCTTCTGACTTAAATGAAACCGCACGGGAAAGGATGCGTCCATCAACCTCTGGCAGTGCAACATTCATTGCGATGTCTCGAGCAGAAAGACCAGCTAAGCCTTCTCGCCACCCTGCCTCGTTCCCACCAGAGAAAATTACCTGCAAAATAGGGGCATCAACAACATCGAAAGGCGTTTCTTTTCGAGCCGCGCCGGGGGTTGAAATCGCAAAACCCGTCGCATTCAGAATGAGCCCAGTATCTGCATCTTTTAACAGTGTGCTGACGATACCTGCCGAAATCGGTTCTTTTAACGAGGCACAATAGATGGGTAAGGGATTAATGCCCTTTTCCCGTAAAGATTTGATCAGGGCATCAACCGGCGTCAGATTTGCGGCCTGCAAAAGCGCGCGATAAAAAACAATCCCTGCGACAGGTGCATCCGCTATCCAATCATTTCGCAAATCATCCAATTCAGGATTGTCACGTCCGGGCCAGTAAATACCAGATCGCAATAATGGCTTGGGCTCTACCCAATCAAAATTGAGATCAATCAACCCCGCAAGATAGCACAAAAGATTACGAGAATTATCCGGTCCACCATGAATGAAGTATTGCCAAACGCGGTGATAAACATCCCGCGATACTGTTGAATGAGCAGCAAGTTCTGCATCGGGTTGATCATCACCTGGTAACAACACAAGCGGAATTTTCTTTTGCTTACAAATTACCCTGAGCTGCTCAACACCATACGGCCAATACCCCGCACCGCCAAGTATGCGCGCCACAACAATTTTGGCATTGGCTATAATATCATCGACATACAAGTCGACGGACATATTGTGGGACAGCTGCATCAAGTTTGCCAAACGCAAAGACGGATATGCATCACCAATTACCTGTCTGGCCTGAACCAAGCTGGCCAGTTCGGTGTCTGCCGCAGATACAATAACAATATCTCCTGGCGTTTGCCCCAGGTCGATTGCTTCGGATCCATCAGCGATTGCCCCGGGTTGGGCTTGTAACAGATGCATAGAGTATTTCTCTTGGTTCGGGTTCTCGTAATCCTGACTTATCGCTAAGTTTCGGATTGATACTTATATACACCGGGACCGGAAGCGTTATATCCCGCCCCGGTGTTATATTATTTAGGCCGCAATCGCAGCACGAATAGCCGCTTCATCCATATCGTGATCCCCAATAATCACAAGGCGAGAACGACGTTCAACGCCTTCTGACCATTCCTGATCAAAATAATGCTGGAAACGACTGCCCACGCCCTGAATCACAAGGCGCATATCTTTATCAACTACAGCCGCAAAACCTTTCACACGAAGAATGTCGTGCTCTGCCACAATCGGAAGCAGCTTTTCAATCAAGGCTTCAGGATTTGCAATCTCGCCCAACTCAACCGCAAAGCTTTCGAAATCATCATGGTCATGTTCGTGCCCATCATCATGATGTGAAGGCCGAGCATCCAGATCATCCTCAGCTGCAGCTTCCAGACCAAGCAGAACAGAGGCATTAATCTCACCATGAGATATTTTCACGATTTTCACTTCGGGGCGAATTTCTTTCCGGATTGCCGCAAGGACGGTATCCATATCACCTTCGTTGAGCAGATCAAGCTTGTTCACAACAACCATGTCAGCACAGGCGAGCTGCTCTTCGAAAAGCTCTTCCAAGGGGCTTTCATGATCAAGATTTTCATCGGCTTCACGCTGCTGCGCAATTGCTTCAGGGTTCGTTGCAAACAGACCATCGGCGACAGCTCTACCATCAACCAACGTAATGACCCCATCAACGGTTACCCGGGTACGAATTTCTGGCCAGTTAAAAGCTTTGACCAATGGTTTGGGCAAGGCAAGTCCAGATGTTTCAATGATAATATGGTCCGGGGGTGTTTCGCGATTTAGCAGTTTTTCAATTGTCGGAATAAAATCATCCGCAACGGTGCAACAAATACATCCATTGGCAAGTTCGAGAACATCATCATCATTGCACCCTTCGATGCCACAACCTTTAACAATGTCGCTATCAACACCAAGGTCACCAAATTCATTAATAATAAGCGCAATTCGTTTACCACCAGCCGTCTTCAAAAGATGCTGTATTGTCGAAGTTTTACCAGCACCCAAAAAACCTGTAATAACAGTGGCTGGAATTTTTGCTGCTTGAGACATACTTAAAAATCCTGCTTTTAAAAATTTAGTCAGCGCATGCAACAGATGGTTTCACCTGCATTGGCAATCCTGACACCATAAATGTTACGGAAGGAACTACTGCGGCAAGACGCTGATGTAAACGTCCTGCATAGTCCCTGAAATCTCTGGACATCTTGTCCATGGGAACAATTCCTAAACCGACTTCATTTGAAACTAACACAACAGGGCAAGACAACTCGGCCAAAGACGCGACCAATTGTGCACCTTCTACGTCAGGATCACGACCTTCCATCATCAGGTTTGTCACCCAAAGAGTTAGGCAATCGACGAGAATAGTTCCATCTGGCCTCTGTATACGCTTAAGGCATTGCACTATATCCAGTGGCTCTTCAAAGGTCGTCCACTGATCTCCCCGACGCTCTTTATGTTCATCAATCCGGTCCGCCATCTCATCATCCCAGATCCTCGCCGTCGCGACATAAAGACAGGGGCCACCCTGCCCCTCAACCATCTGTTCGGCATAGCTGCTCTTTCCTGAACGAGCCCCGCCCAAAATCAACGAATGAGCCGGTGCAGTATTTTTTTCTACCATCACTTGGAACTCTCAATCTTTACAGGAAACATACCGCTTTCTAAAAATTATCATCTATTCTTTTCTCTTGGACATAAAGTTGTTGCAAGGCAAATATCAAAAACGGTTAATATGAATAAAACCATCGACAGTTCCCGACATTCCATGCATTTTCTATCAGCAACATCCAGTGACGATTGGCTTTAAGTGCAATGAACAAACCAGATTTCAACGATAATTTTTGCAACAAATTAACCGAGCTGCTCGAATGGCGCAGGGATGTGCGCCAATTCAAAACTGATCCGCTGCCTGACGGCACACTGGATGAGCTACTGGATCTCGCCTGTCTTGCTCCATCAGTGGGAAATAGCCAACCCTGGCGCTATGTGTTGGTCGAAAGCGACGCTAAGAAAAAAGAAATCAAAGAAAACTTTGAACGCACCAATGCACAGGCTCTTGAAGGTTATGACGGAGAAAAAGCACAGTTATACGCCAGCCTTAAATTATCAGGCATGGATCGCGCCCCAATACAGCTGGCAGTTTTCGCTCATGAAGAAACCGACCAAGGCCATGGACTTGGACACCAGTCCATGCCTGAGATGTTGCGATACTCAGCTGTTTTATCGGTCCACACTCTTTGGCTTGCTGCACGTGCAAAAGGCATTGGCCTTGGATGGGTCTCAATCATCGATCCAGATGCGGTAAAGCAGACATTAGAAGTACCCGACGAGTGGACATTGGTAGCCTATTGCTGCATAGGCTACCCAACCGAAGAAAAAGATACGCCCGAACTGGTAACTCTCGGTTGGCAGGACAGATTAGGTGATTGCCGTAAACTTCTTGTCAGATAAAAATGCCCGCTTAACCAGGCATTTTTACTATTCGAAACGTTATCTAGATCTAAGAAAGAGATTTAGACGCAATCTCATAAACATCATTAGAGAGATTTTCTGTATCCAGAATGCGCTGCAGCTCCGTTTTCATCATTTTTTGATGTGTCGCATTCATCCGTCGCCAGCTTCCCAATGGTGCCAGAATTTTTGAGGCAACCTGTGGATTGATGCTGTTGAGGCGAATAATACTATCGGCCAAGAAACGGTAACCTTCACCATCTTCAGCATGAAACCGAGCGGGGTTTGCACCAGAAAATGCTCCGATAAGAGCTCTGACTTTATTCGGGTTCTTATAAGAGAAGGTTGAATGCGAGAGTAGTTTTTTCACTTCGTCCAATGCATTTGGTATTGTTGATGTGGCCTGAACAGCAAACCATTTGTCCATCACCAGAGTATTATCGGCATAACGGCTTTCAAATTCGCTTAATGCCTTTTCTCTTTCCTGACCCGGGATATCAGCCAATAAGGACAACGCAGCCATTCGGTCCGTCATATTGTCCGAGGCGTCAAATTGCGCGACAACAAGCTTTAGACACTCGGGATCGTCAATAACTGACAAGTATCCAAGTGCTACATTACGAAGGGCACGACGCCCCGCAGATATGGAATCCGGGCTATAAGGCATGCTGTCATTAGCAACCAAATACAGATCTTTAAACTGCTCAAACAAAGCCTTTGCAATGCCCACTTTGAAAACAGACCTGGCTTTCTCTACTGCGGCGAAATCTGCGACTTCCATTTGTTCAGTGACATAATCGACAGAAGGCAAAGTTAACATCTGTGCTAAAAATGCAGGATCAAGAGACTTATCTGCGATATTCAACGCGACTTTTTCTGCGTACTGAGCATCAAATTTCGGGCTCCCACCTTCTTGAATGGTTTGCACCATCTTAAGGATTAATCTGGAAGCATAAGTTTGCGCCGCGTCCCATCGGCTAAATGCATCCTTATCATGTCCCATTAAAAAGCCAAGATCTTCAGTTGTATATTTTGTCGACAGCTTAATCGGCGCCGAAAAATTTCTATTCAAAGATGGGGTTGGACGTTGATGTAGATCGACAAACTTAAAAGTTTGATGTTCCTGATCGAAACGGAGTGTACGATTGGTTACCGAACCTTCATCGCTCTCGCCTTGAAGTTTTAAGGGCAGCTCTTCACCATCCTCACCAATAAGACCAACAGTAAATGGTATCAGCAAAGGCCGTTTTGTTTTCTGGCCCGGTGTTGGTGCCGTAAGCTGATCTAACGTCAACGTAAAACTTTTTTCTTCTGCGTCATAGGACCAGCTGGCTTCGACTTCTGGCGTTCCGGCCTGGCTATACCACAAACGGAAATGATTAAGATCGACCCCGTTCGCATCTTCCATTGCGGCAACGAAATCATCACAGGTTACAGCCTGATTATCATGCCGTTTAAAGTAAAGGTCGAGCCCCTTTCGGAATCCCTCTTTCCCAAGAAGCTCAGCCATCATACGAATAACTTCGCCACCTTTTTCGTACACCGTAGAGGTATAGAAATTATTTATCTCGATATAAGATTCCGGTCTGATCGGGTGAGAAAGAGGCCCAGAGTCTTCGGGGAATTGTCGCGCACGTAATGTACGTACATCCTGAATTCGTTTTACAGGGGCAGACCGCATGTCTGCTGTAAATTCCTGATCACGATAAACCGTCAAACCTTCTTTCAAACTCAACTGAAACCAATCACGACAGGTGACACGATTTCCTGTCCAGTTGTGAAAATATTCATGGGCGACAATGGCCTCAATACGTTCAAATTCCATATCAGTCGCAGTATCAGGGCTTGCCAGTATGCATTTAGAGTTAAAGATATTAAGGCTCTTGTTCTCCATCGCCCCCATATTAAAATCACTAACAGCAACAATATTGAATATATCCAGATCGTATTCCAACCCAAACCGGTCTTCATCCCATTTCATTGAACGGATAAGGGAATCCATAGCATAGGCACACTTATCTTCGTTCCCATGCTCAACAAAAATTTTCAGGGTTACATCTTGACCAGAACGTGTTTTGAAAACGTCTTCGTGACAAGCCAAATCCCCTGCTACGAGGGCAAATAGATAGCTCGGCTTAGGAAAGGGATCATCCCAACGGGCCCAATGACTTCCATCTTCATTGACACCTTGATCAATCAGGTTCCCATTTGAAAGCAGGATAGGATAACTTGCTTTGTCTGCATGTACTGTCACTGTATATGTTGCCATAACATCGGGACGATCAGGGTAAAATGTTATACGGCGGAAGCCCTCGGCCTCGCATTGAGTACAAAAGTTACCTCCTGACAGGTAAAGCCCTTCAAGCTTAGTATTCTGGACTGGATCAATAAAGGTAACGATCTCCAGTTCACCCTCCGCCGGAAAGTCAGAAACTGTAAGAGAAAACTCATTAAGTTGATATTCATCAGTACTCAACACGCGTCCATCAATAGCAACAGAATCCAACCGCAATTCATCCCCATCCAAAACCAGAGGCTTTTTGCTATTTGAGCTTTGTCTAACTTTTAATTTTGAATGAACTTTTGTTGCTTCAGGCTTAAGGAAAAACGCCAAATCTACATGGTCTACTAAGAAAGCTGGCGCTACATAATCTTTTAACTGTGTAGCTTTCACCTGTGCGTTTTTCATAATCCCTCACCAAAAAACAACTTTAATTTATACAATATAATCTGTTGCCTAATACTATTAGGCAACAGAAGAAACAGCAACGTTAAAACCACTGCTCCAAATTGTTAGATAGCATATTTGATTATTGAAATCATTTAATAATGGGTTGTTCAGATCTCAAAGAAATCCTAGGAAAAATCACTTAGCGTTGCATTTTATCAAAAACTTACAAACAATGTGCATACCGGAAAACCTAATGAAACACGGTATAAGCCGCACGAACATACTGAGAAGAAACTGTGATAAAATTTTTTGGTATTGCTGATTTATTCAGCCGCGAGATGTTTCATTTTTGCAAACTGTGCATTAAACGATTTCTCTTCATCAAGCATATCTTTGATGTCACAACCGCACTTTCCGCACTGTGGTGAACAATCCATTGCTTTATATACGCCCGCAACAGAAGACGCGCCCAAACCGACCGCGTTTTTTACATCTTTTTCTGTAAAACCATTACATATGCAAACGTACATTTCTTTTCTCGCCATTGAGAATGATTTTCATCCACGCCCAATACATAGTGTAAATGAGAATTGATTGCAAACAGATTAATGATCTATTTTGAATAAAAAAATTCCCTACTATCTTCTTATGAAGAAAAATAAAAAGAGGGTGTAAATGTTAGAATTATCATTTATTGAGAGAAATACAGCTTATTAGGAGAACACCTTGTCATTTCTTTTATCTCGCAAATCTATCGTCACCCAATGGATGGTAGACCCAGCCCCAAGCAAAGAAGACATCAACTACATGCTTCGTGCAGCCGTCACCGCACCTGACCATGGATGGCTTCGCCCATGGCGTTTTATCGTTATAGAAGATGACGCAAGAAATAAACTATCTGATCTGTTTGTTGAATCACTTAGGAAAAGAAATCCAGACGCAACAGCAGAACAACTGGAAAAAGAAGGCAGCCGCCCCAAACTAGCTCCATTGGTTATTGTTGTCTGCTCTGTAATGACAGATGAAAAACCCGGGGTTCCCAAAAACGAACGCGTTCTCTCTGCTGGCGCCGCAGCACAGAACATTATGCTTGCCGCCCATGAACGGAATTATGGAGCAATCTGGTTAACCGGAAACGCTGCGTATGATCCAAATGTCAAAGCCGGACTAGGCTTAGAAGACAATATGGATATTATCGGCTTCTTGTATGTCGGCAGCGTTGAGAGAGAAGTAAAAGACCGTAAACGCCCAGATCCGGAAGATTTCACCACTTACTGGAAATAACGAATCAAAAATCAACCCGAAGATTTTTTGACAAATCCCCCGATAAACTTCGGGGGATTTTTACATCAGGAGCATTATAGACTTTTTACATAAACCAACAGCCCCAGGCCACCGGCCGAGATTATTGCGAAGAGAAGAAGCAACACCCAAAGACTGGGGCCACTTTTCTTAGCAGGATTCTGTTCTGTTGTTTTACGAGGTCGTTTTTTTAGAGGCTGGCGCTCGGATCGGTCAACTTTCGTTGCTGTTTGACGCGCTTTAGCAGCTCGATTATCCCGATCAGCAACAGTCGTTTCAAAAATAACCCGTTCGCGGCTAGAGTTACTATTTTCATCATAAGTTTCCTGCACAACCCTCACAGCAGAGAAACGTTTGGAATCATACAGCCTTTTTGCTGTAGACAGCGCCATATCTTTATCATCAAGGACACACTCCAGTACCCACCGATTATTCTGATATGTATCAACTTCGAAAGAAACAGCCTGAGACATCATGGCTTTAATCCCTATTTGTTCATCACTTTTCGGCAATTGGCACCGCCAAAGAGCGCATCAACAAATTCATCATCCGAAGATAAAGGCATTAATGTGCTGCGATAAAGAAGCTTATCCCCCCCATCTGAGCACTCACCTCCGACACTGACAGGCACCCCCAACTCTAGAACTCTGGGCATAAAACGGGTCGCTTGCTTAACTAGACTTTCATCAGGGCTAGCACTTACTTCTTTTCCCACTAAAGGCGAGCGATCATTCGGCCAGATTAAAGATCCAATATAATGAAAAGTTGCACTTTCATCTTCATCGCCCAGCAAAATTAAAAAACACCAATCCCAGTCATCTCCCAGTTCAGAAGCCTTAATATCATCCAAACTCGGCATTTTCCGACCGTCTTTTTTCTTCTCCCAATAATCAAGCAGGCGGAAAACCAGGCGCCGTTCGATACCTTTATATTCTGCCATTTAAGACAACCTTTTGATTTCATGACATATTCGCACTACTTTAAGTAACACCAAAATGGTAAACAAATAGTCAAGCAGCAATCTTTTGGAATGTTCAGCAGAAGTTTATCACAAACAACTCCCGCCTCTCTTGAATTCATATTGCCTAGGTATGCATGATCACTTACAACGGACACAGATTAGATTTGACATATTCAAGCTGGTATTATGACAGAAAATCCAACAATTAGTATTATTGGCCTAGGCTATGTTGGCCTTCCGCTAGCAGTCCATTTAGCAAAGCATTATAAAGTTACTGGCTTTGATATAAACCAAAGCCGTATAAATGAACTGAGAGAAGGCGTTGACCGCACCGGCGAAATAGAAACATCCGATTTACGAAATTCTACACTTCACCTGACAAGTGACAAAGCGGAACTCAGTGGACACAACATTCATATCGTAACGGTTCCAACACCTGTCGATGAGAATAATACACCGGACCTTACCCCGGTAAAAAAAGCATCTGAAACTGTGAGCAGTTTCTTAAAAAAAGGGGATATCGTTGTTTATGAAAGTACGGTGTACCCCGGTGTAACAGAAGACATTTGTGGTCCTATTCTCGCCAATGGATCAGGCTTGGAATGTGGCAAAGACTTCTTTCTTGGTTATTCCCCAGAGAGAATCAACCCTGGGGATAAAGTACATACCGTAGATAACATCACAAAAGTTGTTGCCGGTCAGACCCCGGAAGTCGCTCAATTACTGAAAAGTATTTATGGCACAATGAACGGCGATAGGATCTTTTTAGCAAAGAATATTAAAACGGCCGAAGCTGCAAAAGTAATTGAAAATGCTCAAAGGGATATCAACATCGCCTTCGTAAATGAAATCGCTGTTATTTTCCAGAATCTAGGCATTTCAGTTTACGATGTTTTAGAGGCTGCGGGCACAAAGTGGAATTTCTTGAACTTCCAACCCGGTCTTGTTGGCGGACACTGTATCGGCGTGGATCCTTACTATCTCGCTCATTGTGCAACAGCAGTAGGACACGACCCAAAGGTCATATTGTCAGGCCGCTCTACAAATGAAGCAATGAGCAAAGCTGTAAGTAATGCCATTCACAACACAATACTCGCCAGAGACCAAAGTATGCATCAGCCGCGTACTCTTATTCTCGGATTAACGTTTAAAGAAGACGTACCAGACTTAAGAAACACAAAAATAATAGATATTGTTCAGGACCTAAAAGAGCTTGGGCACAAAATTGATGTCCACGATTCAATGGCCGATCCCCTGGAAGCTAAAGAGTTCTTTGACATTGAACTGAAATCATCTCTCGAAACAGATGAACCTTATGACTGCGTCATTGGGGCGGTCCCTCATAGGGGTTACAAAGAGCTGACAAATATCAATATCCAGCAAATCATAAAGCCAGCAGGCTTAATTGCTGACATGAAGGGAATGTGGAGAGACCGTCGCTTCGATAACGGCTATGGATATTGGTGTCTCTAATATAGATATTAGAGACACTAGCCGAGGAACCATTCAGCACAGAGACATAAGCGATTGATCATGCGCGCCACAGCGCGCCATGACGGGAATCTATTCATCATGTACGCCATGACGGGAAATCTTAATGTCTCTATGTAGCCACACCGACATGACAAGACCAAGCCCCACCATAACTGTCAACATGACTGTTCCGCCATATGATATTAAAGGTAATGGAACACCAACGACAGGTACCAGCCCCATAATCATAGCAATATTGATGAAAACGTATAGGAAGAGGTTAAAGGTTAGGCCAATCGCCAACAGCCGACCAAACTGATTTCTTGCACGTAGTGAAATCGCCAGACCATAAACCATCAAAAGAACGTATAAGCCTAACAGAACAAGCCCGCCCACCAGGCCAAACTCTTCCGCAAGCATGGTAAATATAAAGTCTGTTTGCTTTTCTGGTAAGAAATTTAGATGGCTTTGCGATCCTTGAAGAAAGCCCTTACCAAACACACCACCAGATCCAAAAGCGATCTTGGATTGATGAATATGGTATCCAGTTCCAAGAGGATCCTGCTCGGGATTAAGAAAGATCAAAACCCGGTTTTTTTGATAGGTGTGTAAAAATTGCCACCCAATCGGGATCGCGGCAAGCCCCGATAAGACAACTATTGCAAACTTCCAAAGACGAACGCCAGCACAAAAGAAAACCGCCCCTGATGCCATCACGAGCATACCGGTGGTACCCAAATCAGGTTGTCGCAGCACAAGTACAGAAGGGGCAATAACCATCGCCAAAGGAATAATCAGGAAGGAAATTCGTCCGATATCTTCTTGTGATACACCATGGAAATATCGGGCAAGAGCAAAGACAATAGCAACCTTCATCAACTCTGATGGTTGTAACTGAATAAACTTCAGATCAATCCATCTCTGAGCTCCCATTCCGATGCTCCCCATGACCTCAACACCGACGAGAAGTATCAAAGCACCAAAATAAAAAAGATAACTAACGCGGAACCAAAATCTTATATCCACGAGAGCAACGATAATCATAAAAACAAAGCCTACCGCGAAGCGGATCGCCTGCCGTGACGCCCAGGGATCAAAGCTTGCGTTAGCAGCAGAATAGAGCATCCCCAAACCAATAGAGGCAATCATACAGATGAGAATAATCATCCCCCAATTTAATTGCCATAATTTCTGACCAAGAGTTATTTCGGGATTATGTCGGCCTAGGTAATGTGGTTGCTGTCCCATAGTTACACCTCATCAGCCGTATTGGTCGCTTCAGCCGTATGCTGCAAAGGAACAGCTGGCGTATTAGCCGGATCACGCCTTTGTGTCTCCCGCAAGATATCTCTGGCAATCGGGGCAGCACTTTTCGATCCGCTACCGTGCTCAACAACAACGGCACAAGCATAACGAGGATTATCAACTGGTGCATAAGCAACAAACAACCCATGATCTCGACGTCGCCAAGGTAAATCTTCGTTCTTGAAAACACCCGCCTGTCGTTCCGCCAGTGTAATTCTGCGTACTTGCGCAGTTCCGGTTTTACCAGCCAACTCCCAGCCTTCATCTTTAATACGATATTTATAAGCCGTGCCACGAGGATTGTTCGAAACAGCGTCCATCCCTTGAAAAATCATTTTCATATGCTCTGAGGGAATACCCAAGTCCTCAAACTCAGGAACAGGATAAGCAACAGTTTTCTCGCCGTCTCTATAACCTCGTGCGAGACGGGGAATTACTTTTTTACCGCCAGCAGCGATCCGGGCGACCATAACCCCTAATTGAAGGGGGGTTGCGAGAACAAACCCCTGCCCAATAGAAGTTACAAGCGTTTCTCCACCCTGCCATGGCTCGCCGATATTTGCCTCTTTCCAAGCTTTGGTCGGAATAACGCCCGAGCGTTCACCTGGGAGATCAATACCTACCTTTTCTCCTAGACCAAATTTGTTTGCCATTTCTGCGATCTTATCAACGCCAATACGACGGGCAACATCATAAAAATATACATCGCAGGAATGTTGTAATCCTTCGATCATATTAACATTGCCGTGACCACCACGCTTCCAACAATGGAACCTTGCATTCCCGAGCTTCATAAAACCAGGACAATAGGCCGTATGACTTAAAGCACCGATACCTTCTTTCATTGCAGCTAAGGCCACAATCATTTTAAAGGTTGATCCTGGGGCATAGGTACCCGAAATCGCCTTATTAGACAGCGGCGTATACGGATTGTTAATCAGCCCATTCCACTGTTTACTACTAAGGCCAAGATTAAAAGCACTTGGATCGTACCCCGGCACAGAGCCCATAGCGAGTACATCCCCATTTTGAATATCGATCACAACACTTGCTGCAGACAACTCACTCATTAGTCGCTGTTGAACAAAAGTTTGCAGCCCAGCATCAACAGTCAGGATCATCTCACGACCACTACCGCCTTCATTTCTGGCGAGTTCTCGTATTACGCGACCATAAGCATTCACCTCAAATTCACTGGTGCCTGCCTGCCCACGCATATCGTTATCATGATATTTTTCAATGCCGCTTTTACCAATTCTAAAGCCAGGCAGCTCAAGCAACGGATCTCCTGTTAGCTCTTTTTCAGAGACTGCCGCCACATATCCAAGAATATGAGACATATCTGCCCCATATGGATAGAAACGAGTTTCTCCAACTTCGATGCTAGCCCCAGGTAAATCAGCAGAATTCACTTCGATACTACTGACCTGATCCCAACTCAGATTATCTTTTACAGTAACAGGTACAAAGCCTCTTTTACGTTTTACATCCCTTAGAATACGTTTGTAATCATGTTCAGAAAGTTTGATTAGCTTGGCGAGAGCATCCAAGGTTGCCATAAGATCAGGCGTTTGTTCTTTGACGACAACCACTCTAAAATTTTGCTGATTATTTGCAACTTCAACACCGAAACGATCAAGGATATTGCCGCGCCTTGGGGGAAGTAAGCGTAAATTTACACGATTATCTTCAGCAAGGGTTTTATACTTTTCGGCCTCGATAACCTGTAAATAATACATACGGCCAACAAGGGCAGATAATAATGCAGCCTTTCCGCAAGAAAGCATCAGTATTCTACGTGTAAAACCTTTATGACGGTCCTGGTCTTCGTGAACCATCGGCATAAATAATTCCTAATCCTTGAGTAACGTTCGCTGAATCAAGGCAAAAATCCATGAAAAAGCAGGGTAAACAGCAACTGTTGTCAGGTTTTGAAAAATGACTGGTCTATAATCAGGAATACCCGGTTCCAATAAGTATATTAAGACCCACTGAAATAGAAAAGCCAAACTGGAGAGAATAAAGAAATTAATCCAAAGCGCAGAAAATGATGCACCGACAAGAAACTTACGCTGCCCATTTAATGCCAAACAAAACAACAAAAGAATTAAAGCTCCAACACCCAACAAAATACCGGACAACAGATCATGAATAAAAGCTAGCCCGAAAACAGCCCATACCGGCATCAAATCAGGTCGGTATAATGTCCAATAAAATACTGATATCAGCAAGACCGAAGGAACAACCTCTGCCAAGTTTGGAATGCGTAAGGGAACTAGAAATAAAACTGAGAGTAAAAGCGTAATCGTGAAAGGACAGGCAGATCGCGCAAGTCCGTCAATACGTTGCCAAAAGGTTGGGTTCACTTTTGTCTCTCGGCCCCGCTATCCGAGTACAGGATATCTAGATTTTGCTTCAGTCTATAATCTTCAAGACGAAGAAACTCCAAACGCCCCCAATCGGCATAAGGCCTCACTTTAATCGAAACATCCGTCAAGGAGTGAACGACGCCAACAGGCAAGCCCGTAACAAAACCACCACCTTGACCGGAGGTGTATATCGCATCCCCAACTTTAACCTCCGTTCCTTCATCCAAGTATAATAAAGATGGCGAAGGAGAGTTATCCCCAGCTAAGATGGCCCGGGCTCTAGAAGATCCAACGAAAACGGGAATACGGCTGCTCAAATCAGTTAACAAAATAACACGTGAAGAATGACGCCCCACCTCTGCCACACGTCCAGCTAGACCGAGACCTGTCATCGCTGCTTGGCCTTTGGTTATGCCATCTAGGCTGCCAGCATTAACAACGACAGAACGGACAAAAGAGCCACCCTGATCAGCAACGACCATCGCCGTCGTTATATTTGGCGCCCGTGTCGGTGCAAGATTTAACATGCCTCGTAGAGATGCGTTTTCACCCTGCAATTTAGCAGCTGCAATTTGCCAGCGTCGTAAATTTTCATTCTGACGACGTAGTTCTTCATTTTCAGATTTTAGCGCCACATAATTTTGGGCAGTTTCAATCGTATCACTTATCATAACAACAGGACGATTGGCGATTTCCATCAAGGGAGATACGCCATCAACAACCGCTGTACGGACGCGTTCAACGCCAACATTTCCTGTTTTTGCCATAATTATCAATGCTATAGCAACAACGATCAAAACAGCATACGCAGAACCATGAAGCCACGCCTGAACAGGCGTCGTCACATGACTAATGGCTCCGATCCTCTTACTCAAGTCCTGCTCCTGTTACATTCAACATGAGATAATTGCCACAAACCTTTGAAACTATTCTATATACTATACACCAAAAAGTTAAAAAATAACTTTTAAAATGATGAAAGCATCAAATAATTTCAAATTTATTTTAATACATCTGAATGAGAACGTGCTGAAGTGTTTTCCAATCTTCGAGGCAGCGCCCCGTTCCCATGGCTACACAGCTAAGAGGATCGTCTGCAATGGACACAGGCAGACCAGTAGAGGCACGTAGAACATAATCAAGATTACGCAACAATCCGCCGCCACCTGTCAAGACAATGCCCTTATCTACGATATCAGCAGCAAGTTCCGGCGCTGTATGCTCAAGAGCAACCTTAACAGCCTCAACAATGCCACCTACAGGCTCGGCAAGAGCCTCAGCAATCTGACGTTCTGAAATAATCAACTCTTTAGGAACGCCGTTCATAAGATCACGGCCTTTGATTTCCATTGTCATGCCTTCGCCATCTTCTGGCGGGCAAGCTGATCCAATTTCCTTTTTGATACGTTCGGCTGATGCTTCACCAACAAGAAGGTTATGGTTACGACGGATATAAGCAATAATAGCTTCATCCATTTTGTCGCCACCAACACGAACAGACCTTGAATAAACAATTCCACCAAGAGATAGAACAGCAACTTCCGTTGTACCACCACCAATATCAACGACCATAGAACCCGTTGGCTCTGTCACAGGCAGTCCAGCACCAATCGCAGCAGCCATTGGCTCTTCGACAAGGTGAACTTCGCGAGCACCAGCAGATTCAGCAGATTCCTGAATGGCACGGCGCTCAACCGCTGTAGACCCAAAAGGAACACAGACAACAATTCTTGGGCGGGCAAATGAACGGCGGCCATGCACTTTGTGTATAAAGTGCTTAATCATTTCTTCTGCGACATCAAAGTCAGCAATAACACCATCGCGCAATGGCCTAATAGCTTGGATGTTACCAGGTGTACGACCAAGCATTAACTTGGCTTCATCACCAACAGCAAGAACTTGTTTCTTGCCTTTTTTCTCACCAATTGCAACCACTGAAGGTTCGTTGAGGACAATGCCCCGCCCCTTCACATATACCAAGGTGTTGGCGGTACCGAGGTCAATGGCCATATCGGTAGAAAACATGCCAAACAAAGAGACCATGAATTAGCTATCCCTAATTTACAAACGTCATACACAATAATGCGAGGGATACTCTTGCAAAACCTATCTTGCAAGGCACGACCCCGTAATGTTTGGAGAAAGTCACAAAATTCCCCCCGAAACAGAATGTCCCGATGGTCGGGTACAATAACACTTTTCACGTTTTGTGAAAGGTCGAAAATCGCAGTTTAGTTACTCTTTCACGATTTCCTTGTTATCAACCTGTATTTACACCTATTCCCCCACAGACACATCGTGCAAAGAAAGAGCTTTAAAGATGGTTAATAAACGCTATCAAACACAAAAAAAGGCGGGAAAACCCGCCTTTTTTTCAAAATATAAAGAAAATTAGTTCTTTTCTTTGTCTACAAGCTTGTTTGCACCAATCCATGGCATCATCGCACGCAGGCGAGAACCAACTTCCTCAATTGGATGTTCGGCATTCAAACCGCGTGTTGCTTTAAGCTCAGGTTGACCCGCTTGATAATCCAAAACGAATTTCTGTACGAAACGACCAGACTGAATATCAGCAAGAACGCGCTTCATTTCAGCTTTTGTTTCGTCAGTGATGATGCGAGGACCAGTTACATAGTCACCAAATTCCGCAGTGTTAGAGATGGAATAACGCATGTTCGCCATACCACCTTCGTACATCAGATCCACAATCAGTTTCACTTCGTGCAAGCACTCAAAGTAAGCCATTTCAGGTGCATAACCTGCTTCAGTCAATGTTTCGAAACCAGCTTTAATCAAGTCACAAAGACCACCACAAAGAACAACCTGCTCACCAAAGAGATCAGTTTCACATTCTTCACGGAAAGTCGTTTCGATAACACCAGAACGACCACCACCAATAGCAGAAGCATAAGAAAGCGCGATTTCCTGCGCATTACCAGAAGCGTTCTGATGAACAGCGATCAAACATGGAACACCCCCACCTTTGAGGTATTCGCTACGAACAGTGTGACCCGGGCCTTTAGGTGCGATCATGAAAACATCAAGATCAGAACGTGGTTCAATCAGCTTGAAGTGAACATTCAAACCGTGAGCAAAGACGATTGCGGCACCTTCTTTGAGGTTTGCAACAAGATCAGCATTATAAAGAGCTGCCTGATTTTCATCAGGAGTCAGGATCATAACGACATCTGCCCAAGCAGCTGCATCAGCAGGTGCCATAACTTCAAAGCCAGCCGCTTCAGCTTTTGCCACAGAGCTTGAGCTTGGACGAAGTGCTACACGCACATCTTTAACGCCGCTGTCTTTCAGGTTGTTAGCATGGGCATGACCCTGGCTACCGTAACCAACGATTACAACCTTCTTACCTTTAATCAGATTTACATCCGCATCACGGTCATAATAGACACGCATCGCTTATTCCTTCCTTACTGTAGCTATTCATAGCTAAATCAAATAGAAAATCTCGTGGGTTGTATCGCCTAGAGCGCCTTCGCCCCGCGGGAAATGGCTACAACACCTGTCCGACTGACATCAATCAATCCTAAGGGTTGCATTAGATCAACAAAGACATCCAACTTGTCACTTTGCCCGGTCATTTCAAAAACAAAGTGATCATGGCTGGAATCGACAACACGGGCACGGAAAATATCCGCAATCCGTAATGCCTCAACACGCTTTTCACCAGCGCCAGCAACTTTGATCAAAGCAAGTTCTCTTTCAACAGAAGTCCCTTCCTTTGTCAAATCACGGACGCGGTGAACAGGAACAAGACGCCCCAACTGGGCTTTAATCTGTTCCAAAATCTGGGCCGTACCAGATGTTACAACCGTAATTCTTGAGAACCCGTGTGCGACGTCAACTTCAGTCACAGTCAAGCTCTCAATGTTATATCCGCGGCCTGAAAACAGGCCAATAACTCTGGCCAAAACGCCAGGCTCGTTATCAACGAGAACCGCTATCGTGCGGCTTTCAATATTTGTATCCATCGGCGCCATGGGACGCATATCCTACTAATAGTTTTTGTCACAATTCATTTCGCACACTTTTAACAAAGCAATACGAACAACAAATCAATCCACGATCAGACGAGAACCATTCCCTCTTCGGAAATTGGCTTCGCAGCAGTATCTTCAGGACCAAGCAACATTTCGTAATGCGCTGCACCTGATGGAATCATCGGATAACAGTTTTCTTCTTTTGCGACCTGACAATCAAAGATAACCGGCTCAGGGGAATCAATCATTTCCTGAAGCATCTGATCCAGATCTTCCGCCTTTTCACAGCGCATGCCTTTCAGCCCGAAAGATTCAGCCAGTTTCACAAAATCTGGCAACGCGTCAGAGTAGCTTTCAGAATGGCGGTTACCGTGCAATAGCTGTTGCCATTGACGCACCATGCCCATCCATTGATTATTCACAATAAAAATCTTCACAGGTAGCTTATACTGGGCAATTGTACCCAGCTCTTGCATGTTCATCATGAAAGAAGCTTCCCCGGAAATATCAATCACCAAATCTTCGTGGTGCGCAAGCTGGGCCCCAACAGCCGCCGGAAGGCCATAACCCATTGTGCCAAGACCGCCAGACGTCATCCACTTTTTTGGTTCGTCAAAATGGAAATACTGTGCAGCCCACATCTGATGCTGGCCAACTTCTGTCGTGATATAAGGTTTACGATCTTTGGTTAGCTCATAGAGACGCTTGATCGCGTGTTGAGGCTTGATGATGGAGCCATCCTGAACATAGCCAAGACAGTCTTTCGCACGCCATTCATCAATACGTGACCACCAGGCCTTGAGAGACTTAGCATCAAGTGAGTGTTTCTTTTCTTTCCATATCCGAAGTATCTCTTCAACAACACGCCCGGCATCACCGACGATCGGAATATCAACCATGACATTCTTGTTGATCGAACTGGCATCAATATCGATATGGATTTTCTTAGAATCCGGTGAGAATTCATCAATAACGCCTGTAATACGGTCATCAAACCGTGCGCCAACATTGATCATGACATCACAGTTATACATGGCAAGATTAGCTTCGTACGTACCGTGCATTCCAAGCATACCAAGAAACTGTTTGTCTGTTCCCGGATAAGCCCCAAGCCCCATCAATGTCGTTGTACAAGGCGCACCCGTCAAACGAACAAGCTCAGTCAAAACCGTGGATGCAGAAGATCCAGAGTTAATCACGCCACCACCAACATAAAAAACAGGCCGCTTTGCATTCGCAATAAGTTCGACAGCGTCGTTAATGTGATCAGATTCACCATTAACTTGCGGACGATAGCTTCGGTGTTTCACGTCTTCCGGCGCGAGATAAGTGTCAATCTTCCCTTGTTGAACATCTTTAGGCAGATCAATCACAACGGGGCCGGGACGCCCGTTCTGCGCAACATAAAAAGCTTCATGCATCGTACGAGACAATGTCTCAATATCGCGAACAAGATAATTATGTTTTGTACAAGGACGCGTAATACCTGTGGTGTCAGCTTCCTGAAACGCATCATTACCAATAAGATGCGTTGGAACCTGCCCAGTAAGGCAAATCAAAGGAATTGAATCCAAAAGAGCATCGGTCAGACCAGTAACAGCATTTGTGGCACCGGGACCAGATGTGACAAGGACGACACCGACTTTACCAGTAGATCGTGCATATCCTTCCGCTGCGTGCACCGCACCACCTTCTTGACGAACGAGAACATGCTTAATGTCGTTCTGTTTGAAGATAGCATCATAAATCGGTAGCACTGCACCGCCAGGATAGCCAAACACGGTGTCCACACCCTGATCTTTCAGGGCTTTGATCACTATTTCCGCGCCGGTAAACTGTTCGGTCGCCATTGGTTTCATTCCTCTCAAACAAACTGGCTTTCAATGATGTGCAATCCTAGCTCCAATGCCTGTAGCAAGAAAAGAAGCAAAAGGCCAAGATTCTCTAGCCTTCCTTTTTGGTTGCGAGCGCGAAAACTAGCCTCTTAGCAAGAAGGGGTCAAGCCGCTTTGGCGAATAAAATTAAAAAAATGACCCTGTAATCTTTCCGAATATTTCTCATTTACAATTTCAGCGTCATTATATTGTGTTCTGATCCATGTCATCTGCCTTTTCGCATAACGACGGGTATTTTGCTGCGCACGCGAAATTGCATCCTCCAGACTCGTCTTCCCCTGGATATATTCAGTAAGTTCCGGAACGCCCAAAGCCTTCATAATCGGCAAAGAGAAATCAAGAGATAAAGCGAGCAAATCTTCCACTTCTTTTAAGCCGCCTTGATCCAACATGATCTCAAATCGTT
Organism: Kiloniella sp.; assembly: GCF_048270245.1. Lineage (GTDB taxonomy): Bacteria > Pseudomonadota > Alphaproteobacteria > Kiloniellales > Kiloniellaceae > Kiloniella. The sequence goes on along the minus strand of NZ_JBLWTH010000001.1, from coordinate 991,069 downwards.
TGTTACAATTATCGTAGAGTTCTTCACGAGGAGGCACCAAAGCAAAACGGATAAAATCATAATCCGGCACTTTGCCTTCAGCTTCCCGCTGCCAATGCAAAAGTGATTTCCCTGTATGAGTAACGACTTCCCATGCTCGCGCTAATCTTTGGCTATCGCCCGGGTTGAGCTTTGCCCCCATTTCAGGATCAAGCAGAGCAAGTTCAGCTTTAAAAGCTTCGCCCCCGACCTGTGCCAAACGAGTCCGCCCTTTTTCGCGAATAACATCCGGAATATCAGGAACTTCTGCGATTCCCTTTTCCAGTGCTCGGATATACATCCCCGTTCCACCAACAAGAATGGGCATTTTACTGCGTTTATGGGCCTTATCAATTTCCACAATCGCGAGAGTTCGCCACTGTTCAACCGAACACCGGCTTGAACCGGGAATCGTGCCATATAAATGGTGAGGAACTTTTTCCAAAGCCGCCTTATCTGGGCGGGCAGTGATCACATCCAGCTCTTTGTATATTTGCATAGAGTCCGCGTTGATAATTTCACCACCTAGGGCAAGGGCAGCATCTACACCAAGAGCTGATTTCCCACTGGCGGTCGGTCCCGTAATGACAATTACTTTAGGCTTATCGTTGATCACGTCTGACTTCTCTGCTTTAACAAGGTCTATCAGGTTCCTACTATAACCTAATCTGAAGAGCTACAAAAACAAATCAAAACCCACAAATCAGACCCGAGGTTACGTCCCAATGCGTTTTGTTGCCACCCTTGTTACCCGCCCGAATAGCTCCCTGCTTGACCACGCGACTATTCAGTCAATTTCCACATGCCTGAAAGAGCATGGCGCGTCACTGGAAGAACAAGACTGGCTTTCTGACGGTGAAGCCTGTGACATCTTCTTCTCAGGCCTGGCGCTCAAAGAAGCCAAGGATCTGATAACACAGGAATTGCTTGGAAGTTCTTTTGATTTTGCTGTCCAAGAAACAGTTAATCGACGTAAGAAGCTACTCGTGGCAGATATGGAATCCACCATCATTGGGCAAGAAATGATTGACGAGCTGGCCGTACGCCACGGAATCGGCGACAAGATTGCTAAAATTACTGAACGCTCTATGCACGGAGAGTTAAATTTTGAAGAATCTCTCAGAGAAAGAGTTGCTCTGCTAAAGGACATTCCCGAAAGCGAACTCACCGAAATATCCAGTCTGATGAAATTAAACCCCGGTGCAGATACACTGGTCAAGACGATGCGAAAACACAGTGCCTATACTGCATTGGTTTCTGGTGGATTTACCTTTTTCACAGCCCAGATACGCGATCTTTGCCAGTTCAACGAAGACCGCGCAAACACCCTTAACATTGAAAATGGTAAACTGAATGGCACAGTAACAGAGCCTATTCTCGGAAGAGAAGCCAAACTGGAAGCAACCGAAGATCTTGTTCAGAAACTGGGAATCACCCTGAACGATGTTTGCGCTGTCGGCGACGGCGCCAATGATCTCGCCATGCTCTCAGCTGTGGGCATGGGTGTCGGTTATCACGCGAAGCCTATCGTACAGGACACTGCGGAATATCAGGTCAAACACACCGACCATCTCGCGTTGCTCTATTACCAAGGCTATAGCAAAGAAGACTTCGCTTAAAAGGCTACTCCCAGCCATTGATCGAAATAAAAAAAGGGCGTCACCGATAAAGGGACGCCCTTTTTTATTAACAAGAACTTCTCTGATTACGAATCAAGCTTGATCGCAACCCAAGAATATTCACCCTGTTTAAAGACAAGCAGCGTAACAACTCTAAAACCAGCGTCTTTGGCTTTACCCACAAGTGATGCCACCTGTCCCGGATCAGACACTTCTTCTTGATCCACTTCAACAATAACATCCCCAGGGCGTAAGCTTTTCTCAGCAGCGCTACTGTTGGGGACCACATCTGTGATCACGACACCATTTACGTTGTCGTTCAGCTTAAAGCGCTTTCTGGTCTCGCCATCCAGCTTCCCAAGGTAAAGGCCAAGGTCATCAACCTTACTTGTTTTACGCTCACTTTTTTTCTCTGACTGTGAAGGCGCAGTCGCAGCAACGACATCATCATCCAATTGGCCAAGGTCAACCTGAACGGTTTTACGCTTTCCTTTACGCCACACCACCACATCAACTTCGCGGCCGATTGATGTTTCAGCGACCATTAACGGCAACTTGCGCATTTCAGGAACTTTGCGGCCATTGAATTCGAGAATAACATCGCCTTGCTTGATACCAGCTTTCTCAGCAGGACCACCCTCGGCAACAGAGGCAACCAGTGCCCCGCTTGCTTCATCCAACCGCAGACCTTCGGCGAGTTCTTCGGTTACAGTCTGGATATGGACACCAAGCCAGCCACGTCTGACTTCACCATGCGATTGAAGCTGTTCAATGATGTTTTTCGCCATCGCCGAAGGAATAGAGAAACCAATTCCAACGGACCCGCCTGAAGGTGAATAGATTGCCGAGTTAACACCAATAACTTCGCCATCCATATTAAAGAGTGGCCCGCCAGAGTTACCACGGTTGATCGCGGCATCAGTTTGAATGAAGTTATCATAAGGGCCAGAACGAATATCACGTGAATGGGCAGAAATGATACCAGCAGAAACAGACCCACCAAGACCAAAAGGATTTCCAATAGCTAGAACCCAATCACCAATCCGGGATTTATTGGAATCACCCCACTTGGTTTCCGGTAAATTGATCTTTGTATCAACCTTTAGCAAAGCCAGATCAGTTTTTTGATCTGTACCAATAACCTCGGCATCAAGAACAGTTCCGTCCTGTAAACGAACAGCAACTTCGTCTGCCCCATCGATCACATGATGATTGGTTACGATCAACCCTTCAGAATCAATAATAAAGCCAGACCCTTGTGCACCACCACGACGGGGTTGTTGAGGACCACTGCCACCTCTTCTTTCAAAGAAGTCACGGAAAAACTCTTCGAAGTTCTCACCCTGAGGAATTTGTTGTTCACCCTCGGCCTGCTCACTTGGCTCAATGGTTTGCGTCGTAATGATATTCACAACCGAAGGCAATAACTCTTCTGCTAAATCAGCAAAGCTATCAGGCGCGGAACGGGCTTTCGCCGCAGCAGCCATAGAAAGCATACCAATAGCAACAGTCACACCGACAAACCATTTATGTAAATTCTGATAACCTTGTGAATTTTGATTGGCGGTTACGGTCTTCGCCACCGCCACAACACGGTTACTTGTACGATCCGCTTCTTTTATCATTTACGATTTCTCCAACTATTCTTTCGCATTTAGCGAGTAACGAATACTTATGCTTAAACCAAGTAGATTCAAGCTATGTTGCTTTTGACGATGGGGGAGGAAATGGGCGTAATTGTGACTTACGCGTGACATTTCGCCCTTTATTGTCCCATGAGTATTCTATGTCAGAATACTTTATGCCAGCAAAACACTGACTTAAACCGATCTGATAACCCAGATCAGAAAAACACCTATGGCCGCACAGCCAAGCCCACCAGCACGCAATGCACTGGGTGACATTTCGTCCAATAGCTCTAGCAATTGCCGTAATCGATGAGGGAAAAGTGACAGAAAAATTCCTTCTATAACAAGAACCATCGCCAAAGCTGTCAAAAATTCAATCATTTTTACATCACTACTTATTCATCAAAAATCTGAATATCTATCACAAAAAAGCGGCGGCATCTTTTAGATACCGCCGCTTTCATAAGTATTAAATCAACTTATTTGGCTGATTTATCTGGTGCATCTACACTAGAGAAGTAATCAAAGAAATCACTATCTGGTGAAATCACCATATAGGTGCCATTGGTAGCCAACGCCCCTTCATAAGCCTGCATTGAACGATAGAACTTAAAGAACTCCACGTCTTGCCCATAAGCATCATTCAAGATCTTTGTAAGAGCCGCATCACCCTGACCGCGAAGAATTTCAGATTCTTTATTCGCTTCAGCAGCAAGAACTGTCACCTCACGATCAGCAGTTGCTCGAATCCTTTCCGCAAGCTCAAAGCCTTGCGCACGATTTTCCGCAGCTTCTCTTTCACGCTCTGTTTTCATCCGAGCAAACACAGCCTGGCTCGTCTCTGAAGGAAGGTCTGCACGGCGAATACGAATATCGAGAACATCGATACCAAAGCGGCTAGCCTGTGCATTAACCTGAGCAAGGACTTTAGCCATAAATATTTCGCGATCGTCAGAAAGAACAACATTCAGATCGACCGTGCCCATTACTTTTAAAAGCTCTGAGATAACCATAGCTTGAAGGCGATCACGTGCTCCGGCTTCAGTACGAACCGTTTTAAAGAATGTAAGGGGATCAGAAATTCGATATCTGGCAAAGCTGTCGACATTAAGAGGTTTTTTGTCGGAAAGGATCATCCGTTTTACCGGAGGATCAAGATTCAGTACGCGCTTTTCATAACGTACAACATCCTCGAGGAAAGGCAGCTTAAAATGAAGCCCAGGATCTTGGACAGTTCTTTTATGCTGCCCAAATTGCAAGACCATTACCTGCTCTGTAGGATTGATCGTATAAACACTACTGCTAGCCAAGACAGCCAAGACAGCAACAACGATACCTCCAATAAGAGTAATTTTGCTATTCATTGTAATTACCCCTTATCACTGGCTATTTCTACGAAGCTGATCAAGCGGCAAGTAAGGTACAACGCCCTCCTGATCAGATCCAAGAATGACTTTATCTGTTTTCCCAAGCACTTTCTGCATCGTTTCCAGATATATACGACGCTTCGTCACTTCTGGGTTTTGCTTGTACTCACGATAAACAGAGAGAAAACGTTCGGCTTCACCAGTCGCTTTGTTTTCAAGGCTTTCTTTGTAAGCTTCGGCAGCCTGGACAACTTTCAGAGCATCACCCCTTGCGCGAGGAATAGCATCATTTCTGTACTTTTCAGCCTCGTTACGGGCACGGTCTTTATCTTGCAAAGAACGCTGTACGTCGTCAAATGCATCGATAACAGCCTGAGGAGGCTGAATATTCTGCAACTGAACCTCTGTGATAAGAACACCTGCCTTATACTGATCCAACAGTTCTTGTAGCAGCGACAAAACCTTTATCTGAATTTCATCACGTCCTGTAGATACCGCCTGATCAAAAAGAGTCCGCCCAACAATTTCACGTAAAGCTGATTCAGCAGCGATCTTCACCGTAGCTTCCTGATCACGTATGTTGAATAGAAACTCTCCAGCGTCACGAACTTTCCACTGAACGGTTAAATTCACATCAATAATATTCTGATCACCAGTAAGCATCAGGCTTTCTGCTGCTATTGATTTGACCTGTCGCGAACCACCACTAAACCCAATACTGATTTGGTGAATAGTCGTGACCTCTGGCGTCATCACAGTCTCAATAGGGTATGGCAAATGCCAATGCAAACCTGGTTCAGTTGTTGCTGTCCACTCACCAAAAGTGAGGACCACGCCCTGCTCGTTTGGCTGGACACGATAAAAACCGGATGCGATCCATAGAAGCACGACAACCCCAAGGATAAAGGCAAAGCCTTTACCACTGAATCCACCGCCACCTGGGATCATTTCTTTTACCCGGTCCTGACTCTTGCGAATCATGTCTTCGATATCAGGTGGTCGTTGTCCTCCACCTCCACCGCCACCGCTGCCGCCATTGCCGCCGCCCCAAGGGCCACCGCCGCCAGAACCTTTATTTTCCCAAGGCATCTATTTTCCCTGTGTTAATCGATTAATATGCAAACGAATTTGTTTGAATCTGTCACTAAATGCACCTGTTTTTCAAGCCCAGTGCAACAGAAAACTAAATATTTTCCGCAGAGGGTGCGTCAATTCCCCCTTATCTTTGTCGTGGACCCCACTATATAATCAAGGCATAACACTTTAATCAACGTGTAAGAGACCAACAAAGAGTACCTGCACATATTGTTCAAGGCGCAAAGAATTCAAGGGGAATTCAGGGATGAGTATGGTTACAGAGCAACAAATTCTCGATATTTTGAGAACAATAGTAGAACCTCAGAGTAAAAAGGATATTGTCAGCCTTGGCATGATTTCCGGCCTCATCATAAAAGAGGGCAATGTCGGGTTTTCCATCGAAATTGATCCTGCACAGGCTGCAGAGATGGAAACATTACGTAAATCCGCAGAAAAAGCAGTCCATGCCCTTGATGGCGTTTTATCCGTTAGCGCGATTCTCACCGCAGATAATGCCCCGGGCCAAGCCAAGTCCCAAGCATCTTCTCCCCCTCCCAAAACAACCTCATCGACGCCCTCACCGGGCCCCGGGAATAAGATCGAGCTCAAAGGCATCAAGAACATCATTGCCGTAGCAAGCGGGAAAGGCGGTGTCGGAAAATCAACAACGGCCATTAATCTCGCACTATCACTTGCAAAACAAGGGCTAAAAATCGGCCTGATGGATGCCGATATCTACGGTCCGTCTCAACCCCGAATGATGGGAATAACCGGAAAGCCGTCCTCACCAGATGGAAAAACCTTATTACCGATGGAAAGGCACGGCATTAAATGTATGTCGGTCGGTTTTCTGGTTGCAGAAGACACCCCGATGATCTGGCGCGGGCCTATGGTTCAAAGCGCGTTAACCCAGATGTTACGCGACGTTGTTTGGGGTGAACTGGATCTCCTGATTGTTGATATGCCACCTGGGACAGGTGATGCACAATTGACCATGGCACAACAGGTCCCACTGAACGGTGCCGTCATTGTCTCAACCCCGCAAGACATCGCCCTGCTCGACGCACGTAAGGGCCTGAACATGTTCCGCAAAGTCGATGTACCTGTTCTTGGTATCATTGAAAATATGAGCGTATACATCTGCCCAGAATGTGGTCACGAAGCCCACATCTTTGGAGAACACGGTGCCCGTGCCGAAGCTGAAAAAATGGAAACACCTTTCCTTGGTGAAATGCCATTGCATATCGATATCAGAATGACATCCGACGAAGGCGAACCCATCGTGATTTCTTCGCCAGATGGTGAACATGCAAAACGTTATGCCTCTATCGCTAACAAAGTCTGGTCCAGTCTAGCAGGGTCAGAACGCAAAGCGCCTTCTATTTCGATGGAATAATCTCGCTTCTCCCAACAAAAACATATACTCCAGCAAAAAGCCTCGTGGATTTTTCACGAGGCTTTTTTCATACAGTTATGAGAATTTGTTTTTTTATGAGAGTCTTAATATCTGATCAGGCTGTCTGTGGTGCATTCCATGCTTTGGGTTATACCGAGAATCACACTAAAAAAATTTAAAAGCCTTCGCGGCATTATTTCCCGATTGATGCAGGGATTGCTTTTGGGAAGCTATTTTTGCATTACCTCCGCCTATGGAGCCGACTATGGGACCGGGCAAGAGCCTGTCGACTTGGAACTCGTCTTGGCGGTAGATGTTTCTTCTAGTGTTGACGAGTACGAAGCTAACCTTCAACGCAGAGGTTATATAGAAGCCCTAAAAGATCCCGAAGTTATTGATAGCATTCGATCTGGCCCTTTGGGTCGTATTGCGGTGACCTATATTGAATGGGCAGGCGAACAACATCAAATCAAAGTTGTTGAATGGGTCATTCTTGATGGCTTAGAAAGCGCAAATACCTTTTCGGACAAACTCACTCATAGGCCGATCAGCTCAGCCCCCTCAACATCCATTAGCAGAATGATTGATGTAGCCAGCTATGAAATTGAGAACAATAACTTCATAGCCCCCAGATTGGTCATTGATATTTCCGGGGATGGACCAAATAGTGATGGGCGACATGTTCAGCTGGCCAGAAACGATGCCATTAAACGGGGTATAACCATTAATGGGTTGCCCGTCTTGTCCTTTCGCCCTAACCCGAACGGCTTCGGCGCCCCCTCTGCATGGCTCGGAGACTATTATCTAAAAAATGTTATTGGCGGCGAAAACGCATTCCTGATTGAAGTTCTGGGCTTTGAAGCTTTCAGTGACATACTAAAAGAAAAACTCAAACGTGAAATTAGGGGAACCTCAGAAATTGCTTTGACCGTCCCGAACACGCAACAAAACCGAGCCTATTAACGTCACGATGCAATTCTATTTGAAATGACAAAAGCATATCCCGGTGTACTTCCATCAGGCGCATGTATTTCACGCGAACTCTCGGACCATTCCTGAGCTTTGGTTTCAGGAAAGAAAGCATCGGCTTCGGGTTCAAGATCAACCTCGGTAATGTAAAGTCGATCCGCTAAATCTATGGCTTGGCTATAGATTTGCGCGCCACCAATAATCATAAGCTCGCCTCCTCCCTGACGCTTGACTTCTTCTCTAGCCAAATCCAGAGCTTCTTCCAGACTTTTGCTTAGGCAAACACCTTCTGCAGCAAAGTTCCCGTCACGGGTGATCACAATATTAAGGCGACCCGGCAAAGGACGGCCAATGGATTGAAATGTTTTACGCCCCATAACAACAGGCTTGCCCAGCGTCTGCGCTTTGAAAAACTTCAAATCACCCGGGATGTGCCAAGGCATAACGTTATCTTTCCCGATTGCTCGGTTTTTCCCGTGGGCCACAATCAAGGAAATAGTCGTCATTAATTTACTCTTTTCCATCACGCATAACTACAAGATACCCAGAATCATGAAGAATCATGATAAGATGATCATGTCTCTCAAGCTGGATTTCAGATTTATCTATGAAAGCTGCTGGTCAAAGGAGGATAAAATATCCTATTATGCCGCCCAGCCATCATTGGCAATGAAGGCATCATAATTAAGCAAATATAAAAACGGAAGCCCAAAACCGAATGCCCGATACCAATAATAAATCTGGCGGCTTTAAACGCCAAACGATCACCGAAGCGGTGGCCGAAGCTCTGAGAGAAGAAATACTTTCCGGACAGCAAAAAGAAGGTGCCCAATTAAGACAGGACGCCATTGCTTCACGCTTTAACGTTAGTCGAATTCCTGTTCGTGAAGCCTTGAGACAGCTGGAAGCGGAAGGCCTGGTTACCTTCTATGCCCACAAAGGTGCCGTTGTCTCGGCTCTATCCCGTGACGAAATCCGCGAACTTTTTGATGTCCGACGCTTACTTGAAGGCGACTTAATCTCTCGTGCAATCCCCAGAATGCCACCAGAACTTATTCAGGACGCAGAAAACATCCTAAACCGGTATGATGTTGCCCTTGAAAATGGAGAAATATCTCTCTGGGGAGAGCTAAACGCAGAGTTCCACCACATTCTCTACATCGCGGCAGAACGCCCCAAAACTTTGGCAATTGTTCAAAATTTGCACAATAATATTGATCGCTACTTGCGGATTCAGCTGCACAGTGCTGGCGCACGCGCAAAAGCACGAGATGATCACTGGGATTTACTCAAGTTCTGTAAAGCAGGAGACGTAGAATCTGCAACAGACCTACTTGATCGTCATATAGAAGCAGGTTGTGAAAACCTAATCGAATTTTTGGACGAACAATCAGTTGGTTAAGCTTTTCAAGCCGAACGAGTAAGGCTAAAGTAAAAACATTAGGTTATCAAAAAAGAGCAGCTTTGTTATTTGCTGCTTTTTTTTGAGCTCCATATTATTGTATAAAATATTCAAAACTAATAATTTCGAGAAAAACTATGACAGGCATCAAAATTAAAACTGTAGAAATGCATACTGGCGGGGAACCACTTCGTATTATCACCGATGGATACCCGACGATCAAAGGGGCCAGTATTCTCGAAAAACGTCGTTATGTCCGAGAAAACCTCGATCATCTGAGGCATCTCCTTATGTTTGAGCCACGCGGCCATTATGACATGTATGGCGCTCTTCTTGTTGAGCCATCACATCCCGAGGCTGATCTTGGTGTTCTTTTTCTTCATAACGAAGGTTACAGCACAATGTGTGGACATGCGGTCATTGCACTTGGTCGTTATGCCGTTGATCAAGGTATTGTCAAAGCCGTAGAGCCGACAACAACAGTTAAAATTGAATGCCCCTGTGGTCTGGTTGTTGCCGATGTTGATGTAAAGAATGGAAAAAGTGGTGCTGTTTCCTTCCTGTCTGTTCCTGCATTTGCCTTCCAAACAAACCTGAACATTAATATTCCTAACTATGGCGCTGTTAACTATGACATTGGATATGGCGGTGCCTTTTACGCCTTGGCTTCTGCAAAACAATTGGGCCTAGATGTTCGTAAATCATCAACACGTGATCTAGTTCAAGCAGCAGACGCCATTAGTACCGCAGTAAAAGCATCAATGACTTTATCTCACCCGGAATCTGAAGATCTTGCGTTTCTTTACGGAACGATTTTAACAGATGGCGAAGAAATATTTTCAACAAAACCAACAGCAAATATCTGTGTTTTTGCAGACAAACAGGTCGATCGTAGTCCAACCGGTTCTGGTGTTACCGCCCGTATAGCCGTTCAAGTTACCAAAGGACAGATCAACTCGGGTCAAACACGTCAATTTGAAAGCGTCACCAAGAGTATATTCAACGCAACAGCAGAAGACATCTTTAACTACGGCCCTCATCAAGCAGTTCGGGTTCGCGTCAAAGGTAAAGCAAATTACACTGGTGAATCCATTTTCACCATGGAAGACGATGATGTGATCGGTAAAGGGTTCCTCTTAAAGTAAAATAAATTCAATTAGATAACCCGTTTTCTCCATTAAAACTTCAACTTACACCAAAATATTGTATACAATATCCAATGAATACATATAATATCCGAAATGATTAACCAGATTTGACAAAAAACTCAGAAGTCTATCGTCTTTTCCCGTCAAAACGATTGAACAAAGATAAGGCGATTACAAAGATTTCAAAACAGTCAGCCAGAACCCGAAAACATCGGGTTATTGATTAAAAAATGATCGCCATTCATCGAGATCCATTACAACGGATCAAACGAATAGATGATGGCCCTGCCCAACCCAAGGGAGTAGAAGTTTTGAAACAGAATTACATTAACGGTCAATATGTCGATGGTTCGACAGCCCGTGATAACATCAACCCATCAAACACATCTGAAATCGTTGGTGTTTACACCCAAGCCGATACGGCACAAACCCGTGACGCAATTGATGTTGCCGATGTTGCGGCAAAAAGCTGGTCACAGTCGACACCACAACAGCGCTTTGATGTACTGGATGCAATCGGCACAGAACTCATTGCGAGAAAAGCAGAGCTAGGTGAGCTTCTTGCGCGCGAAGAAGGCAAAACCCTTGCAGAAGGTATCGGAGAAACGGCACGTGCGGGCCAAATTTTCAAATTCTTTGCGGGCGAAGCACTTCGTTTAAAAGGCGACAAACTTGCCTCTGTCCGCCCCGGTGTCGAAGTAGAAGTAGTCAGGGAAGCATTAGGCGTTGTTGGTATTATTACCCCTTGGAATTTCCCGATTGCCATTCCGGCTTGGAAAATCGCACCAGCAATTTGTTATGGCAACGCCGTCGTCTTCAAACCTGCCGATCTTGTTCCCGGTTGCGGTTGGGCTTTGGCTGATATTATTTCACGCTCTGGCCTGCCCGAGGGTGTCTTTAACCTCGTCATGGGACGTGGTTCCGTTGTTGGTGAAGAAATTTTGACCAACCCTAAAGTAAATGGCGTCAGCTTCACCGGATCAGTCGCAACTGGTCGTCATGTAGCCGCCACCTGTGCAGGACGTATGGCTAAATTCCAGCTTGAAATGGGCGGTAAGAACCCGCTCGTAGTTCTTGATGACACCGATATTGATATAGCGGTCGAGACTGCTGTTCAGGGGGCATATTTCTCAACAGGTCAACGCTGCACAGCATCTTCACGCCTGATCGTTACAGAAGGTGTGCATGATGAATTTGTCGCAAAAGTAATCGCCAGACTTGAGCAGCTAAAAATCGACAACGCCCTGTCCGATGGTGTTCACATTGGTCCAGTTGTAGATGAAAGCCAGCTGAAACAGGATCTGGACTACATTCGTATCGGCCAGGACGAAGGCGCAAAGCTTGCTTATGGTGGCAAACTTCTGGAACGCGCGACCAAAGGCTTCTACCTGTCTCCCGCGCTCTTTACCGAGACAGCTAATTCAATGCGCATCAATCGTGAAGAAGTTTTTGGACCTGTTGCTTCTGTCATCCGTGTTGCCGACTATGATCAGGCCCTCGCCGTTGCCAATGACACCGAGTTCGGCTTGTCATCCGGTATCTGCACTACGTCCTTGAAATACGCATCCGATTTCAAACGCAATGCCAAGGCAGGTATGGCAATGGTAAACTTGCCGACAGCAGGCGTTGATTACCATGTCCCATTTGGCGGCACCAAAGGATCAAGCTATGGCAGCAGAGAACAGGGCAGTTATGCTGCTGAATTCTTCACAACAGTAAAAACTGCCTATACGCTGCCATAAGGTAACGCAACACGACTCAGCCTTTGGAGATTATGGATGAGCGCAGGAACGAAAAAAAATATACTCGTTGTTGGATCAGGTATCATTGGTCTTTGCAGTGCGAGCTATCTTTTAAAAGATGGCCACGCTGTTACCCTTGTAGAACGTGATCCACTTGGCGATAGCGCATCGTGTGGTAATGCTGGTGCGATTGCTGCGACGGAAATTGTTCCCTTTGCTCTTCCTGGACTTTGGAAAGATGTGCCCGGCTGGTTACTGGCCCCCTTGGGGCCTTTATCCCTTCGCCTAACCTATCTACCAAAGTTCCTCCCTTGGCTGTATCTGTTCCTGAAATCCAGTAGTCATCAACAGGTAGAAAAAACTACTGCTGCGATGAGTGTCTATCTGAAGACAGCTTTTGATGACTACGCTCCCCTTCTTGGTGAAGCGGGTTTGCAATCGCTTTTGAAAACAGAAGGGTCATTGACCGTTTACAAAAGCGAAAAGGGCAGAGAAAAAGACGCTTATTACTGGGATCTGATCCGCCGAAACGATATTGAGGCGCGTCACGTTTCACGATCTGAAATCCTGGAACACGAGCCTCAATTGGGTGAATTAGCAAAATGCGGTGTCTATACACCAAGATGGGGGCACTTTGCCAATCCGGCTGATTTAGTCAGAGGCCTAGCAGAACAGTTTACCCGCAACGGCGGCACCTACATTACAGATGAAGTTGAACAGATTGAGCATCAGGATAACCACCCCTCATCTGCGAGAACCAAAGGCGGACAAAATATTGTGTTTGATCAGTTGGTTATTTGTGCTGGCGCATGGTCAGCACGTCTGGCTAAAAAACTTGGCGATAGTTTTCCACTGGACACCGAACGTGGGTACAACACAACACTGCCAGCACCCGGCATTGATCTTAACAACATGGTCCTTTTTGCAGAGGACAAATTTGTCGCCACGCCTATGAGCGTCGGCCTGCGTATCGGTGGGGCCGTTGAATTTGCCGGAATTGACGCCGAGCCCAATTACAAACGATGTGACACACTTCTAACGCTAGCCAAAAATTATATGCCAAATCTGAATGGGGCTGGGGGCACAAAATGGATGGGCCGCCGACCGTCGACACCTGACAGCGTTCCTGTCATCAGCCAGTCAAGCCAACATCCAAACGTCCATTATGCCTTTGGCCATGGTCATTTGGGGATCACTGGTGGCGCGGTAACGGGGCGAACAATCGCAGATATGATTGCGGGTCGGACACCTGATTTTGACCTAAAGCCATTTAGAATTGACCGTTTCAACTAATTTATCTCAAGTTTAGACATAATCACAAAACCTCAAACAGCAAAGCCCCAGTTCGGCAGAAAGCTTTCATAAGGATAGACACACGTGGCAAATCATACTTTTTTCTGTGTTGATGCACATACTTGCGGAAATCCGGTCCGGGTTGTTGCGGGCGGCGGCCCTCTTCTTCAAGGAAATTCCATGCTGGAACGGCGCGCGCACTTCCTTGCCGAGTATGACTGGATCAGAACAGGATTAATGTTTGAGCCCCGCGGACACGACATCATGTCCGGCAGCATTCTCTACCCGCCAACCCGTGAAGATTGCGACATCGGTATTCTGTTCATCGAAACCAGTGGCTGCCTCCCCATGTGTGGACACGGCACAATTGGTACCGTAACTATTATGATCGAGCGTGGTCTGGTTACACCCAAAGAAGAAGGTGTTTTACGCCTGGATACACCAGCTGGCTTGGTAATCGCTGAATATAAAAAGAACGGTGACTACGTTGATTCTGTGCGTATTCGCAATGTTGCTTCTTTCCTCCACTCAACCAACCTCAATGTTGATGTGCCAAACTTTGGTAGTCTCAAATTTGATGTCGCCTACGGCGGTAATTTCTACGCTATCATTGAGGAACAGGAAAACTACCATGATCTGAGCGATATCACGCCAGGGGATATCCAGCGTTTAAGCCCCATGATCCGTAACCTGATCAATGAAAAATACGACTTTGTTCACCCGGAAGATGATCGAATTCGCGGCTGTTCGCATTTACAGTGGACAGGTACACCTATTCATCCGGACGCCCACGCCCGAAATGCCGTATTTTATGGCGACAAAGGCATTGATCGTTCCCCTTGTGGCACAGGAACATCCGCGCGGATGGCACAACTCGCAGCCCGCGGAAAGCTCGACATCGGAGATGATTTTGTGCACGAGAGTATCATCGGTAGCCTGTTCAAAGGCCGCGTTGAAGATACAACTAAGGTGGGTGGCTACGATGCTATTATTCCATCCATAGAGGGCTGGGCACGCATCCACGGCCTAAACAACATTTTCATTGATGATCGCGACCCCTATGCAAAAGGCTTTCTACTGACGTAAAGCCCTTTGCTATACATGAACGCACTGTCCATATAATCAATATTAGTGCGTTCATGTATGAAGGAAGTTAGTTCTACTAAACGATTACTAACCAATTTTACTAATAAAACCATCAACTTGTTTTGAAAGATCCCGACTAAATCCTTGAAGTTCAGTCGAAGCAGTAAGCACATTCTGAGAAGCGCTATTTGTTTGGTTTACAGAGTTTTCCACTAAAACTATCTGCTCCGATGCCGTAGAGGTATTTTGAGACGCAACTGAAATACTACTCGCAATTTCAGCCGTCGCGCTGCTCTGCTCTTCTATAGAAGACGAAATCACTGTAGAGATCTCATTGATTTCCTCAATGATCGTTTGAATTCCCTTGATCGCCCCGCCAACAGAACCAGTTGCAGATTGAATATCATTTACCTGTTGTTCTATTTCTTCTGTCGCTTTAGCTGTTTGAGATGCAAGGCTTTTAACTTCAGATGCAACAACAGCAAACCCTTTACCTGCTTCACCTGCTCTTGCAGCTTCGATGGTAGCATTAAGAGCCAATAAGTTTGTTTGCTCGGCAATCTCGGCAATTAAGCTAACAACTTCGCCAATTTTTTGTGCCGCTGTCGTCAGTTGTTCCATTTTACTATTTGCACCAACAGCTTCGTCTGTCGCACTTGTGGCAACCTTCCCTGATCTTTGTACCTGTTGCATTATTTCATTAATTGAAGCAGCCAGTTCTTCGGATGCAGCAGCCACTGCATTTACGCTTTCAGTCGCATGCCGCGTAGAACCAGACGCTTGATTGGTACCAGCTAGAGCCTGTTCTGAATCCGAGGACATATTTTGAGCAATCTCGGCAAGGTTTTGCACAGAAGATGATACTTGCTTTACAATTGTCTCTACAGAAGCCTTAAACTCTTCTGAGAGAGCTTTTCTTTCTTGTATTGCAGAAACTTCATATTGCTTTTCAGCTTCAATACGCTCTTTTTCTAATCGCTCTTTCTCTTCAGCATTCGTGCGGAAAACTTCTAATGCTTGGGCCATTTCGCCAACTTCATCACCTCGATCAATGTAGATGTTTTCAATTCCAAGATCTCCCCCCGCAACCTTTTCCATCATGGTCGCGAGTATCGGAATTGGGCGCATCAAGCCACGAAGAACAAAAATCGTGATAACTGCGCCAATAAGAGTAGCAATTAATGAAGCAACTATGAGTGCGTTAATAATATTATTTAAACCGAGATTTATTTTTTCTTTAAGAACACCAGCATAGAGGATTCCTATTTCTTGCCCTTCAGGAGAAAAAATTGGTTCGTATATCGTGTAATAATCTTTCCCAAGAATATTAGCTTCACCATTAAAAGTTTTTCCGGATAAAATAACGGGATAAACTTTTCCCTTTTGTCCCAAAGGTGTTCCAACGGCTCTTTTTCCATCACCTTTTATAATGTTTGTCGTCACGCGCCAGAAATCTTTACTCTCATCTTCCCACCGAAAGACCGTAACCGTTTCACCAGTTGTTGTCCCAATTTCGTCAATCATACTATGATCGTCAAAATCACTAATACCGTTCATAACCAAATCATGCACTTTACCCGTAGCATCAACAGAGAAAGTTGTTTCGGGGTATTCCTTCTTCAGAAGAACGGCAGCGGTTCGTAAGCTAGAATTTTGTTGTTCAATAACGGTTTGAGTTAAATCTGCTTTAAAAGTCCATGCAGCCCAGCCACCTACAATAGAAGCCGTTATCGCAATAATAAACACAAACAAAAAGACAATCTTGGTACTAATCTTCAAAGACTTTAACATCTTCATCCCTAACCACAATAAACTCTCGATCAATCACAATTAGACATATAGTATTTATTTTCCCTTAATTTCAAAAATATCATCGCATTCAAATAAAGTTAAATCTTTAATTACAGCTAAAAACAATCAAAACAAAAAACAACCTTTAATTGTTAAAAAGGAAAATATTTACTTAAAAAAACACGACAAAACATAAACAACAAATAACCTTATCGCCCCAAATAACGCCCTAACCTAAAGATGCTATTTGATTAAACGATCAAAGGATGATGTAAAAAAATAGGGGAAAATTGCCTACTCAAGTCACACTTCTATTTATTTTTTTGACGAATAAGCAATGTAGGCAATCAATCCGCCTGACAGAAAGCCAAACAGATGTGCTTCAAAGGAAACACCTCTCATTGGGATAAAAAGTCCAGAGATCAATCCACTGTATAGCGCGAGAACAAATACCGCGATGATGATTGATCGAAAATCGCGACGCCACCAGGCAGACCCCAACAGATATCCAAGTAATCCATAGACGATACCGCTGGCCCCGATATGAAGCGCTGGTCGGCCAAAGCACCACACCAAGCCACCGGAAAAGAGAATAAGAGCAAGACAAACCGACCGAAACTGCCCTCGCCGTCCACCCCGGGTTTCAAGTGACACCAAACAGCCTAAAATCAAAAGAGGGATTGAATTTGATATCAGATGAACATAACCCGCATGCAAAAAGGGTGAAACGAGAATACCCGGAAGTGCCCCTATATTCCTTGGCACAAGACCATATTGATAAAGGGCGCCCGACAGCATCCAGTTCAAGGCAAAAACAGCCCAAAGACTGCCGACAAAAATAAAGACATCCTGGAAGCGTTTCAGAAAACTCATGCCGGCCTCATAAAACTTTTATGCTGTTACCAACGATTAACCCGTTCCCATTTCCCTAAAAGCTCTCCTTCGGCACTATGTACATCATAATGGGAAAAGCCTGCACAGGTCATACAGGTGTGGATTGGCAAGATCCGAAGACGGCTTCCAACTGGGAATTTCTCATAAGGAAGGTCACCCGAAATTGATGCAATAAGGCCGTGTTCCTGATGAACAGATTCGACGTATAACTCTTCGAATACTTCGCTATCCAATCCACATACAAGGCCATAACCTGTATGTGAAGAGAATTCGCTGGCACTTACATCTTTCGACAAAGCCAAGCCACCAGCGTCTATAAGAAGACGTTTTGCTGTTTTATTGTGCCCGATTACTGAGGCAAGAACCGTTGCAGCGATCTCGTTTTGTTTGCAGGTCCCGATAAACATCTGATCAACATCACCAAACATATAAACGCCCGGCCTGATTTCTGTAAGACCTTTGTAGCTTTTTGCAAAAACGGCTGTCGGCGTTGAACCAGCGCTGACGACAGAACAGGAAAAACCTGCCGTCAAAAGTCGCACAGAAGCACTAACAACGGCCTCCCGCTCCTGTTCTGCTATCTCGGCGATCTCTTCTGGTGTAGAGACGTGGTAGGAATGACCAGCATGGGTCATCACCCCTTTCAAACTCAAGCACTGTGATCCCGTAATAGCCTCGGCCAAACTCAAAAGTTCCTGAGAACCGGCAAGTACGCCTCCACGCCGCCCGCCACTATCGATTTCAATCAAAACAGGAAAGGTTGTTCCAAGCCTTTTCGCTTCATGATCCAACAAGGAAATGGCATCGGGATTATCGGTGGTTAATGTCAATTTAACACCTTTATCCTGTATCCTCTGCGCTTGGGATAACTTCGATGGAACAATCCCCACGGCATAGAGAATATCTGTGACACCACCGTTAGCAAAAAAGTCAGCTTCCGCCAGAGTAGAAACTGTAATGCCATCAAAACCGTCTTTTGTTGCACAGTGATAAGCTTCTAAAGCTTTCGCCGTTTTCATATGTGGGCGTAGCTTGACCCCTGCTTCATTGGCGCGCTCTTGCATCACGCGACAATTTTCTTCAAATACATCTTTATCAAGTAAAAGCGCCGGCGTTGTCAGGGTATCGAAAGGCATTATAGTTTCTCGCAAACGATATTATTGTTGGAATATACTCGAACCGATTAGAACGCTGTTCTAGAATCAAACAGATACTTTACCAGCGATATGCGGGTGCGCTTCGTAGTCCAAGATATCAAAGTCATCAAACGTATAATCAAAGATACTGTCGGGCTTTTTATTGATCCGCAGGCTTGGTAATTTGAGTGGTTCACGTTGTAATTGGGTTTTCACCTGCTCAAAGTGATTGGAATAGATATGGGCATCACCAAAGGTATGGACAAAGTCACCCGGCTCTAAATCTGCTTGCTGCGCGATCATATAGGTCAGAAGCGCATAGGACGCGATATTAAAGGGAACACCAAGGAAAATATCCGCGGACCGTTGATAAAGCTGACAAGATAATCGACCTTCAGCAACATAGAACTGAAAGAGACTATGACACGGCGGTAAGGCCATATTATCCACTTCCGCCACATTCCAAGCAGAAACAATGTGCCGCCGGGAATCAGGATTAATTTTGATTTGTGCCATCAAATTCGTGATCTGATCCACGGTTGTGCCATCAGGTGTGGGCCACGAACGCCATTGATGCCCATAGACAGGCCCCAGATCACCATTTTCATCAGCCCATTCATCCCAGATCCGAACCCCATTTTCCTTGAGGTATTTAATATTCGTATCCCCTGATAAAAACCAAAGTAGTTCGTGAACAACCGATTTAAGGTGAAGTTTCTTTGTCGTCATCAAGGGGAACCCTTGAGAGAGGTCAAATCGGATCTGTCGTCCAAAAACGCTCCGTGTCCCTGTACCTGTTCGATCTCCTTTATCCGTTCCATTCTCTAGGACATCTTTCATGAGATCGAGATACTGACGCATTAATTTTCCTTCAAAAGCTAAAGTAGGCAAAAGTTAGGATGGAAGAATCCAAAAATTTGATGGAAAGATCATATCACGTGTCAGGATTTAGTCATCAGTTCAGAAGATGTCCTTTTGCAAAAAAGCACTAAGCCAGCTCTTTTAGATAAGAAAAATACCCTTTTGAGACATCAGCCCTTGTGAAGTCCTATACATAGTCACTATATTCAAGGTGTCGGCTTCGGCCGTCTATGGTGCTAAACGGGCTTATGGAATAAGCGTTGTGGACCCGGGGGCGGTACCCGGCGCCTCCACCATTCCTTACATTCTTATGAATGTGAATTATGGGGGCGAAATAGGATCGACACGCGTGGTAAAGATTTGTTCGGTGCCCGGCATGGTTCCGCCGTTATCGGGCCGTTTTGAGTAATTGCAAATGACAATTCTCGTGGGGTAGCTCTCGCTGCTTAATTGCAGTCTGAGCAACCGCTTTTAAGCCCTAGGTTTTCACAAGCCTAGGCGGGGTTCGGGGGCACCTGGCAACAGAAGCTCCCACTTTTCATGTCTGGACTCTGGCTTTGTGTTAGAGTAGCAGATAGAGGTATAGAATTAATCAGAGCGATAAAACGTTCAGATAAGCAGCGGCCGGGTAATATATAAGTATGTCGGGAAACAACGAGATTTCAGAAAGCGAACTTCGCTACGACCATATGGTCGAAAAAGCTCTCTTGAACGTGGTTCGGGAATCTCTCGAATATGCTGCAGAACACGGTCTTCCCGGTGACCATCATTTCTACATCACCTTTAAAACGGCTCAGGAAGATGTCAGTATCCCTGATCATCTGAAAGCGCGTTACCCCGGCGAAATGACCATCATCCTTCAATATCAATTCTGGGATCTTGAAGTTGGTAAAGATGGCTTTAGCGTAACGCTCAGCTTCTCGGATGTTCCAGAACGTATGAGCATTCCTTATTCGGCGATTGTTGCCTTCGCAGACCCATCCGTACGGTTTGGTCTGCAGTTCGATATCACAAATGGTGATGGCGAAGATTTGGAAGAAGAACTCGAAGATCTTCTTGAGGATTTTGAAGAAGACGCCTTTGAAAACAGCGATACTGCTGCAAATGCTGATAATAGCCCGGAAGAGCAGAAAATCAAAGAAAAGCAACGTGAATCCGGTGATAACATTGTCACACTGGATACCTTCAGAAAGAAGTAATCTCGGGTTGTTGAACCTAACCACGCGCAGCGTTCCGAAACTCATTCATCGAATTGAAGTCGTGCAATAATGGCTTGAGCATCAAGTCGCGCCCCAGTAGCAACTCTTGTGGACGTATCTTCTAACTGAATCCTATAGCCTTAAGCTCCCTAAACCAATCCATCTCTGCATAACATCTTGGATCAATGATCAGAATCTGATAGCGGGCGGCATTTAAACTAAAAATTTATCACACACATCTGTCCCCTTTAATTAAATACCAAAAGGGACCAAACGAACAACAGGGGTGGCCAAAATGACCACCCCTGCATAAATAAGCTAAAAACCACTTATCGGCGTTTTAGAAATGGGCTGACTTTGTATTTCCCGGCTTTGTTAGTGGCGGGGCAAATTTTGTCAAATCGATACCTTCGACAGAGGCTTTATATTCTTCCATTGTCGGTGTTCGCCCCAAGATTGCGGAAAGAACCACAACTGGTGTTGACGCCAATAGAGATTCGCCCTTTTTATCTTTGGAATCCTCGACAACCCGCCCTTCGAAAAGACGTGTAGAAGTGGCCAAAACCGTATCACCCTTGGCAGCCTTTTCCTGGTTCCCCATACAAAGGCTACAGCCAGGTCTCTCAAGATAGAGAATATTTTCGTATTCTGTACGGGCCTCAACTTTCGGGGCTGCATCGTCAAATTCAAAACCAGAGTACTTCTGCAGAACAGTCCAGTCGCCTTCTTCCTTCAACTCATCAATGATGTTGTAGGTCGGGGCAGCAACAACCAGAGGCGCCTTGAATTCAACACTACCGTTTACTTTTTCAAGATTACGGAGCATCTGAGCTACGATTTTCACATCGCCTTTGTGAACCATACAGGAACCCACAAAGCCAAGATCTACTTTTTTCTCTGCCTGATAGTAAGAAATTGGTCTGATCGTATCGTGAGTGTACCGCTTGGAAACATCTGCATTGTTTACATCAGGATCGGCGATCATCGGCTCGTCGATTTCATCCAGATCAACAACGACTTCAGCAAAATATTTCGCGTTGGCGTCAGGTGTCAAAGCGGGTTTCTCGCCTGATTTGATCTCGGCAATACGCTTTTCAGCAATCGCGATCAGACCATGGAGCATTTTGTTTTCGTTCTCCATGCCCTTGTCGATCATTATCTGAATACGTGATTTTGCAATCTCCAGAGATTCGATCAAGGTTTCATCTTCAGATACACAGATTGACGCTTTGGCTTTCATCTCAGCCGTCCAGTCTGTGAAGGTGAAGGCCTGATCTGCCAACAAGGTACCGATATGCACCTCAATAATACGCCCTTGAAAGACGTTATCACCGAACTGCTTGAGCATCTGTGCCTGTGTCGCATGGACCACATCGCGGAAGTCCATGTGATCAGCCATGGTACCTTTGAAGGTTACCTTTACAGACTCTGGGATTGGCATGGTTGCTTCACCTGTGGCCAAAGCCAAGGCAACAGTACCTGAATCGGCACCAAAAGCGACGCCCTTTGACATACGCGTGTGGGAATCCCCACCAATAATAATTGCCCAGTCATCAACCGTAATATCATTCAGGACCTTATGAATCACGTCGGTCATAGAATGATAAACATCCTTTGGATCACGCGCAGTAATCAGACCGAACTTGTGCATAAAAGCCATCAGTTTAGGCGTATTTTCCTGCGCTTTAAAATCCCAAACAGATGCTGTGTGACACCCAGACTGGTAAGCGCCATCAATTGTCGGGGCTAACACAGTTGCAGCCATAGCTTCAAGCTCTTGCGACGTCATCAGACCTGTCGTGTCCTGAGAACCGACAATATTAACCTTCACACGAACATCTGAGCCTGCATGTAAAACAGCCCCTGGACGAACACCAACTGCATTTGCATTGAAGATCTTTTCAACCGCAGTCAACCCCTGTCCTTCGTGGTGGATCTCTTTTGAAGGCGCAAAAGCAGACTTCAGTTCAACACCCAGTGTTTCACAAGCAAAGGTCTGAAGTTTTTTACCAAAGACGATCGCATAAGAACCACCCGCCTTCATAAATTCAACTTTTTGTGGACTAAAAGAAGACGCCACATCAGCTAGATTTTCATCACCAGCATCATTGAGAAGCTTTTTGTCTTTTGTATTGATGGTGAGAACGGTACCTGTTTCTACAGAATATTTTTGTTCAAGGATCGGATTACCGTCATTGTTCAGGATTGGCTTGCCTTCGGAATCCAGCTTTTTGACCCAATTCTTCAGATCAATACCAATACCACCAGTTACCCCAACAGTTGTCAGGAAGATCGGGGAAATACCGTTTGTACCTGCAACAATCGGTGCAAAATTAACAAATGGAACATAGGGACTAGCTTGTTTACCTGTCCACAAAGCGACATTGTTCACCCCAGACATACGGGAAGACCCAACTCCCATGGTGCCTTTTTCAGCAATCAGCATCACCCGCTTATCAGGGTGCTGTCTTTGCAATTCCTGAATTTCGGCTTGCGCTTCTTCAGAAATAAAACATTTGCCGTGTAGTTCACGATCTGAACGAGAATGCGCCTGATTACCCGGTGACAATAGATCGGTGGAAATATCACCTTCGGCTGCGATGTAGGTAACAACTTTAATTTCTTCTTCTACATCGGGGAGTTTTGTAAAAAACTCTGCCTTGGCATAGCTCTCAAGGACATCACGAGCCACGATGTTTCCGGCATCAAATGCTGCCTTCAAACGCGCCATATCTGCGTCATAAAGGAAAAATTGAGTTTTCAGTACATCCGCGGCTTGTTTCGCAATCGATTGATCATCACCAAGGGCGAGATCAAGGAGAACCTCAATCGAAGGACCGCCCTTCATATGCGAAAGTAGCTCAAAGGCAAAGGAGGGCGTAATCTCTTCAACGCTCGCTTCACCAAGAATAATATCTTTTAGGAATTTCGCTTTTTCCCCTGCCGCGCTGGTTGTACCAGGCAAGGTGTTATAGATGAAATACTTTAGAGAATCTTTTCTGTGTTCATTATTCGGATCTTTGATTTGAGAAATGACTTCTCTTGTAAGCGCATCATCTTCTATAGGCTTAGGGTTTAATCCCTGTTTTTTGCGCGTTTCAATTTCTTTTAGATAATCTGTATACAGGCTCATGGTTATCCCGACGTCTGACGTTAGATACATTTATTGAGCATCGGATTTTTGTAAGGGACTATGTAGAACCCGAAATACTCTTTGTATGTCGTGGTATAGCAAATTGATGCCGCGTTGCAATATATTCTGCGGTATGGGCACAAGCTTGTTTTGGCCTTTCCCCCACTAATACAGTGCCTTTCGCGTTCTATTTCTTCTCAGCCCGGCCCATCGTTTTGGGGTCCCACTTAACAACTTTTTTGGGTTTCTCGGGTGTGGCGAGAATAGAGTCATTATTCTGGCCGACCTGGCTAGCAAATTCTTCAAAACGCCGACGCATTTCTTTCTTCTCTTCAGAATTCATGTCCTGAACAGACTTGTCAGATAAATCTTTCTGGCGAATATCACTCATGCTCTATACCGTAGATCTGTGCATCAAAAGTCATAACCTGTTCTAAATATACATGAAAGCATCATGACAAGCATCCATTTTTTACAGAACGGCCCAGAAGCAGCTCTCGATACGAATAAGGTAACTGTCCTTTTCACCCACGGATCCGGCGCCCCTATGGATACCGATTTTATGAATTACTTCGCTGAAAAGTTAGGAAATCAAGGCCACAACATTATCCGGTTTGAATTTCCCTTTATGGCTGAACGCCGAACAACCGGGAAGAAGCGCCCCCCGGACAGAGCGCCGAAACTATTGGAATTCTGGCAACAAGTAATAGATCAGCACCCTCAGCGCCCTCTTTATATAATGGGGAAATCCCTTGGCGGGCGCATGGCCAGTATGATCGCGGATGAAATGAATGTTACTGGTACTATCTGTCTCGGCTATCCCTTTCACCCCCCTACCAAACCAGAAAACACCAGAACCGCACATCTTGAAAATGCCAAAACACCCTGCCTAATCATACAAGGCACACGTGATCCGTTTGGAAAACCAGACGAGGTTGAGCATTATCTATTATCAGATAAAATAAGAGTCTACTGGTCAGAAAACGGGAATCATAACTTAAGCCCACGGAAAAAATCAGGTCGAACAGATGAGCAAAACTGGTCAGAAGCTATTGCCGCTATAAACGCATTTATCAACGAGACAAATTCATGAGCAAGATTTTACCTAGCTGTGTCGAAGAAGCAATCAATCTCTGCCTTCCACTGGGTGAAATCAGAGTTAAACCAATGTTTGGCGGACATGGGTTGTATTTTGAAGACATCATGTTTGCTCTAGAGGCCTTTGGTAGCATCTATTTAAAAGCGGATAAAAAAAGCGAAACCCTTTTTATTGAAGCCGGTAGTGAACCTTTCACGTACGAAGGCAAAAACAAACCCATAAAAATGTCATACTGGCTTGTCCCGGAAACAGCACAAGAAGATCCAGAAGAATTTATTCATTGGGCCGAACTGGCAATTGCTGCATCAAAACGCGCCCATGCGAAAAAGAAACCTAAAGCAAAAAAACGATAAACTCTGCCTGAGACGACTCTGTGCTAAAAACAATCAAGTAACCTTGAAAAATAGAAGCAACTCAGGATAACAGAAATAAAGGGATAACCGTCATCGAGAATAATTAGTTCAGTTAGCCTGTTTTTCCGTGACGCAATCTGTGTATACTGCGGCGCAACATTACAACTGAACAGATAACAGACAAACCTGCTACTGCTCAATTATCAAATCAGCTGCCAGAGAAAGTTAGGGAGCCAACAGCATGTCCGATAAAGGCAACATTCGTATTGAAACAGATTCCATGGGCGAAATAGACGTCGCAGCAGACCGTTATTGGGGTGCTCAGACTCAACGCTCGCTTCAGAACTTCAAGATTGGTGGCGAAAAAATGCCACCTGCGCTGATTAAGGCACTCGGCACACAAAAACTTGCTGCTGCACGCACGAACATTGAATTAGGTGTGTTGGATAAAAAGCTCGGCGAGACGATCTGCCAAGCCGCACAAGAAGTTATCGACGGAAAGCTGACGGATCACTTCCCGCTGGTTGTCTGGCAAACAGGCTCTGGTACGCAGAGCAATATGAATACCAATGAAGTCATTGCTGGTCGCGCAAATGAAATCCTGACTGGTGAGCGTGGCGGGAAATCCCCTGTGCACCCAAATGATCACTGCAACATGGGGCAGTCATCAAATGATACTTTCCCATCGGCAATGTCCATCGCGGGCGTAAGACAGTTAAGTGAGGAAACCATTCCTGCACTTGAACGGCTGCATGCTTCGCTTGATGCCAAAGCAAAAGCTTATGAAAAAATCATCAAAATCGGCCGCACACACCTAATGGATGCAACGCCCCTGACCCTAGGGCAGGAATTTTCCGGCTATGCCAAGCAGATCGAATATGGCATTGCCCGGATCAAAAATACACTTCCGCGCCTAGCCGAACTTGCGCAGGGTGGCACCGCTGTTGGTACCGGCTTGAACTCTGTCGAAGGTTTTGCTGAAAAATTTGCTGCTCAGGTTTCTGACATTACAAAGCTACCATTCACAACAGCACCAAATAAGTTTGAGGCACTTGCAGCACATGACGCCATTATTGAGGCATCAGGCGCGTTAAACGTTCTTTCAGCTTCCTTGATGAAGATTGCCAATGACATCCGCATGCTTGGCTCTGGCCCGCGTTGCGGACTGGGAGAGCTGCTGTTGCCTGCAAATGAGCCTGGTTCATCCATTATGCCCGGCAAGGTAAATCCTACCCAGGCCGAAGCGATGACAATGGTTTGCGCACAGGTTATGGGGAACCACACAACAATTACTGTAGCCGGATCAAACGGACACTTTGAACTCAACGTTTTCAAACCCGTGATGATTTACAACCTGCTGCAATCTGCCAAGCTGATTGGGGATGCCTGTGACTCATTCCGCGAAAATTGTGTTGATGGTATCGAAGCAAACGAAGAGCGCATCACAACCCTGATGCAACAATCCCTCATGCTGGTGACGGCCCTCAACCCGCATATTGGCTATGACAACGCTGCGAAGGTTGCAAAGAAGGCCTACGTGGAAAACAGCACACTTAAAGAAGCAGCTGTAGCACTCGGCCTTTTGACAGCAGAAGAGTTTGATGAAAAGGTCCGCCCTGAAAACATGGTCGGTCCTCGTAAAGCCTAGGTTGATCTATAGGCGGGTGATAAATCATATTACCCGCCTTATCTTCTTTGTTATTGCGCGAGAACAACATGGTTCTGGACTTCAAGTCGGAAGAAATCAAAAAACGTTCCGTAACCATATCCGGGCACAGAACCAGCTTTAGCTTGGAAGAAGGCTTTTGGCAGGAAATAAAGCTCCTTGCGAAAAGCGAAGGCTTATCTCTCAACCAGTTTGTTGAAAAAGTCGATGAAGCAAGAACAAGCAATCTTTCAAGTGCCTTAAGAATTCTTGTCCTGAACCATTTAAAAGAGCGACTTAAAAATAGCGAAGAAGATACGCTCTCTGTCGCCCCCCCAGCAGTTACCCCCCAAGTTCCTTAAAAAGTCCCTTCAGAAGTTCTTTGGCTTTCTTTTTCTTGGACTTCTTGTCCTCAACAACTGGCTCATTCGTTTGCTCAACAGGTTCCCCCGTCGCTTCTGGTTGCGGTTCGGAAACGTCTTCACTAGGAACTTCCCCACCCAAGAGCTGATTGATTGTATTAGACTTGTTTGATTGCAGGAACTGCCCTTTGACCCTTGGGTTCGGCTTATCCAAATCACCCTTCAGATGAACGGTTAGATAAGGTTTGGTTGGGTCTTCGCCCTCACGAAAAAGGTCACTTTGGCTTTCAATCAACCATGCTGGTAAATCCACTGTGGCTGCCGTAAAGACCGATGTTCGATTGCCATCAACTCGAAGGTCTTTGGAAACAAGAACACCATTATGAATCGTATACGTCCCCTTCAACTGAGCGGGATGTCCTGCGAAGGATTGCAACAATGTTGTCGTTGCATCTCCAACGCCTTGAATCCCCTTTAGTTTGGAACCAAGGACGCCAAGCAGCGCTCCGCCAACAACTTCTTTAGTTTTAACTTTTGCGGTTAAAACACCATGAATCTGACCGCTACCATTTAATGCCTGAACAAGATCAGCTTCAGACCTGCCTTTTGTCGTAATCTTACCTTCAACGGAAACTGGGCCTGATACTCTTTTGAAATCAGCCATGTCCCGAAGCAACGAACCACTATCAATATTGTCACCCTTGATATCCATATCCACAAGAATCTTATCTCGGCCATCAACAGTGCCTATTGCGGTAATTCCACCTCCATAGGCAACGCCTGCAAACTGGGAAAGTGTCAAAACACCATCCTGCAACGTCGCTTTTGCCTGTACATCTGCGATACTTAGAGCATCCTTCTGGACGGCATCAGATATAAGCGAGATCTCGGCATCCAAAGAAGACAATCCAGACAGATCCATTTTTTCCTGAGACCAGCGTCGGTTCAATCCGGCAGAAACCGAGCTGCCACCACCGGATGCACCGCCGGATGCACCGCCCTGTCCTGATTGAGGCAAAAGGCTATTCAGATTCAGCTGACCTGTCATCAGGTTAGCTGTCACCTTTGGTTTCGCACCTTTTACGTTTGCGACGACACTCCCTTGGATACGAGTATTGGCAATGGTTCCATCAAGCTCTGACAGTTCGACTTCTCCCGATCCCGCCTTGATGACAGATTTAACAGAAACCCGTCCCCACTGTGGATTAGTCGAAGCTTCAGGATTAAGTCTTTTCACAAGCTGTGCAGCATCGGGATGATCAATAACCACCAAACCTTGATACAACGAATTGGTTCCGGGCTGAATCACACCTTTGGCCTGATAGGACCCCCCTATTGCTGCCCCAAGAAGATCAACAGATAGATTGTCTTTAGTCCCTTGAACATTACCACTAATCTCTAAAGAGCCCAGCTGAGGCATTCCCTTAATTTTATCTTGTCCGGCAAGCGTCAAAAGCTTTGGAAGGTCAGCCAGCTTGGCGATTATTGTCGTATCGAAAGAAGGAGTCTCAGTCTCAATCTGTTTGATCGCACCTGATAAAGCGAGAGAAGACCCCTCAATATCATCCAAAGACGCATTTCTTATTTGAAGATTACCTTGTTGCAAAGTGGCATCCAGCTTCACCCCGCGAAGCGGAATACCTTGGTACACGGCTTCCCCAAGAGTAATATCCAGATTAGCATCCAACCGCCCCAACAACGATTCCGATTTATTTCTGTTAGCTGATGCTTTCTGAGTTGATGAATTGCTATTATCAGCCAAAGAAGAATCGTTAGACACCTCAGCATTCTCGTTTGTTTTATCAGATGAAGCCTTTTTTTCACCTATCTTATAAGCATCTAAATCAATTCGATCGATAACAACACGTGCCCCAACACCCAAACGATCACGAAGCGCAATTGTAGCCGCCCCATCTAGATGAGTAACATCTAACGTAATGGAGACCGGATTTAGAACGATCTGTTCAGGCCTCAAGCTAAAGCGCAGCTTACCATCCAACCGTCGTAACCTATCATTGGGGACATCAGGAACATCTAATTCAAGCCATGTCAAAAGTCCGCGCAGATCTTCTGTCCGCGCGTTCAATTGTCCATTAACTGTTTGATTTTGATAATTGGCAGCAAGAGCTATTTGACTACCACTTGGAAGTTGAGCGCTTAAATTCTGAATCTCGAACAAACCATTTCCGAGGCTGGACTGCAGAACCAAACCACGCACAATTCTTTGATTGTAAATAATATCATCAATACTGATTTGCGCCTGAAGAGAAATTTCAGGGGAAAACGTTGGCCACGAAGATTTGGAAAGCTCTTTTGTTCCCTGACCCACTTCTGACGTTGAATGCCCTGTTACCGCATTGCTCTCATCGGAAGTACTTTTTGTGGTCGAGATCTTGTTCTTTTGGATCGCATCTTGAACTGTGAGAATATCATCCAGGTTCACTCTTGGGCTTGCCAGGTTCATCGAGATATCGACACCGCCCTTCAGACCGGCACTAACCGTGCCAGTCACTTTTTGCGCCCCAACCCGAACGATAAGATCATTCACAGAAAGCTTGTTAAGGTCACCCTCCAGCTCAGCAGAGATTTCAAAATGACTATCCGCACTTGTTTTGACATCAACCTTAAACAACTCTGAAATCAACGCCCCCAGATCACTTCCATCCCCGTCAAATTTTCCGCGATAGGAAGTACTGTTGACATGACGAGAGACCAAGCCATTAAACTTTAGCTTTGCTTCGGAATCAGGCAGGCGAATACCTGCATTAATTGCGGTTGCTCCTTCGTCGGCAAACTGGCCCAAATCCAGTTCAATCTCTGTACGCTGCCCTCTCAGCAACAAATCACCACCCAGAGTAAAAGGACCTGTAAGACTTTTTGCAGCTACCTCAACATTAATCCCTCCAAAAGTCTCCTGAACATTGCCATCTCTATAATGGACGGTACCGTCAATAATTCGAAAATGATCAAGCACAACACCGGAGAAGAAGGTGCTATCAGCTTCGTCTTCATTATTATCTAAAGCGTTATTTGGGTTTGGTGTAAGCCCGCTATCTGCTTTCCCTTGAGCAATATCCACAGGAGAGAAAACCCAGTTTCCCGAACCATCTGCAAACTTCTCAACATGTATGATAGGTTTTCTTAAAATAACTTCATCAACCCGAAGTCGACCACTCAACAATGGGAAAACAGCAATTTTCACACCCAACTCATCAAGGGAAATCATTGTATTTTCGTTGGATCTTGGGTCGTTTTCCAATCGGACATTCGCCGCAGAAAAACTTGGCACAGGGAGTATTCTAAGATGAAGATCCCCCTCAATATCCAAAGTTCGTCCCGTATGAGCATAAACCTGCTCTGTTATGTCGCCTTTATACTGGTTCCAGTTAATAAAACCTGGCCCAAATAGCACGCCACCAATGACGAGAAGTAATATTATGGATATTGAAATCGTAAATTTGCGCACGATCCAACCTTTTATGATGTTTTATGTTTATGGTTTTGTGTAAAAAATCACACTCTATAATTGTTAAGCTCTAAACTACTCATAAGCTTGTATTTAATCAATCGTTTGCAAGAGATACCTTTATTTAAATTGCGTTATTTCAGATAAATCCACGCATCCCTTGCAAAAATAAACCATCGCGTGCAATTCCGTGATAAACTCGGCTTTCAACACTTTTATAACCAGGTACGACGTTTTGCTTAGAACATTCATTATTAGTTTTTTTATACTCGTTTCCACCAATGCTTTTGCAGCCCAACAACTTACGAATAAAGAGCTTGCCCAGCTATGTAATTCCGAGGACCGATGGTTTGGTGGTCTGTGTAACGGATATATTACAGGTACAGTTGAGAGCCTGTTGGAAATGAGAGAACAAGGACTGATTGCAGAGGCATTTTGTTTTCCAGCGAACACACAACGCGGTCAATTCATTGACGTCATTAGGCTCTCTCTTACAAAAAAAATCGATACCCAGCCAGCATTTGAAAGCATCGTATTAACATTAAGGGAAAAATATCCGTGTGAATAAAATCACAAAGGAACAAGAACTAACTTCAAAACACCCTCGGAATCTTAAAGATTTGATAGCAGTCATTTCCTGCGTATCTATTGCTGGAATTAGTATGGGGTTTACGCTTCCTTTGATGACGATTTCACTTGATCGCGATGGGAATAGCGGATCATTTATTGGCCTTATCGGTTCCATGCTTGGAATAGCTATTGTACTTTTTTCCCCTTTTGTCCCTGCCTGTATTTCCTATCTCGGCATGAGAAAGTTTGTCATCATTTGTATGCTTGGCGAAACACTCATGTTTGTTTGCCTGTTTCTCTTTCCAACACCAATTGCCTGGGTTCTCATCCGCTTTGTTATGGGCATGGCTGTTGCCGGGATTTTCATTGGCAGTGAAAGCTGGATTAATCACCTGGCCATCTCATCTCACCGTGGACGCATACTCGCCCTTTTCAATATATCCTTAGGCCTAGGCTTTGCTTCCGGTCCTCTACTTCTCGTTATCACGGGAACCGATAGCTGGCTTCCCTTTATAAGCGGTGCCTGTATTTGTTTCCTCGCAACAATCCCTTTACTGTTGGTTCAAGATCCAGAGATGGATTTGAAAACCCCGAGCAGCTTTAATCAATTTTCATTTATACTGATCGCCCCTGCATATTGTGCTGCGGTTGTTCTTGCTTCGGGAACAGAAACTTTAATGGGAACTTTTTTTCATTACTACGGTTCCAGAGTAGGATATGCGCAGCACAATATGCATGTCATGCTAACCTTGTTTTTTCTTGGCGGCCTTGTCTTCCAATACCCAATCGGCTGGCTTGCAGATCACATGAACATTCCGCGCCTACTGCTTATTCTGGGAATAGTTTGCATGTTATGCATCATCCTGACATTCCAATTTTCCCATATGATTTTCGTGTTTAAATTCCTTCTATTTTGTTGGGGAGGAATTTTGACATCTATCTACAACACCGTTCTTACCGCTGTTGGGCACGAATACAAGGGGGCTGATTTGATTGCGGCAAATGCATCATTCGGATTTTTATGGGGGATAGGCGGATTAATGCCTCTTGTTGGCGGTCAAGCGACACAAGTATATCAAGGAGAAGCTTTGATATACGTTTCACTGGCACTAACGATGCTGTTTGTCATTTTGATGGTTGGTACTTTGATAAACCCGAAAGCAAAGAAGAAAAACTATAACTAGGGTGTTTTCTTCGCCAATTCTTTCCACTGGGCCTTCTTACGATAGATTGTCGAAGGATTGATATCCAGCAAACTTGCTGCTTTTACGATATTGCCATCACACTTTTCTATAGCACCTTCGATAGCGTCTTTTTCAATCATCCAAAGCGGTAAAACTTCTGCTAACTCCATCGCGGGTGTCGCCTGATCGGTTACGAAAAAATCGGTGGCGTCAGGGATTGAGCTTCTAAGATTGCCATCATCACTTGCGGTAACACTTTCCTTATATTGCACAACACTCGAATTTTGACTACTTAACGACGGCAGCATATCTGCGGTTAAAACCTTGCCTTCGTTCAAGACAATTGAGTTTCTTATGACATTCTGCAGTTGGCGAATATTCCCAGGCCAATTGTAATTATTAATTACTTCCGCTGCATCAGAAGAGAAGATGGAAAACTCTTTGCCTTCTTCTTTTGCATATTCAACTAAAAAAGATTTGGCAATTTCCAGAATATCCTCGTCACGATCTCTTAATGGCGGAAGATGAATAGGGATAACATGAAGGCGATAATATAAATCTTCGCGAAACCGTCCTGCTTGAACTTCTTGCAAGGGGCTACGGTTGGTCGCACAAACAATTCTAATATTTACTTTCTCCAAGCGGGTACTACCGACTTTGTGAAAAGTGCCACTTTGGATAAAGCGTAAGAGCTTTGTCTGTAGATCAAGATCCATCTCGCAGATTTCGTCCAAAAACAAAGTCCCGCCATCCGCCTGTGTCGCAGCCCCGTCCCTGTTCCCAATTGCCCCTGTAAATGCCCCCTTCACATGACCAAAGATCTCTGATTCCATTAAGTCCTTTGGTATTGCCCCGCAATTAAGGGGGACAAATGGCTTTTCTGCACGGGGGCTACACTTATGAATTGCTTCTGCACAAACTTCTTTTCCTGTACCGCTTTCGCCTGTGATGAAGACCGTTGCTTTGGAAGCCGCCGCAGAATCAATTGTACGATAAATGGACTGCATCGCAAAGGAAGAGCCAATAAACCCATAGAAATGCGTTCGCTCTTTAATGGCTTCAACCATCTCGGATAGCTGCATATGCTTCAAAGCATTACGCACTGTAACGATTAGTCGATCAGCAGAAAACGGTTTCTCAAGGAAATCATAAGCCCCCAAACGCATTGATTCGACGGCTATGTTCACAGATGCATTTGATGTGATAATAACCACAGCGATCGGTAATTTTCGTTCCTGCACCATACGCAAGATTTCAATACCATCCATGTCAGGCAATTGTAGGTCTAGCAGAATAACTCTGTATCCGCCGCCCTCAAGCTCATGAAGGGCTTCTTTACCAGACATCACCTGAGTCGATTCATAACCAGAACGCTTTAAATAACTTGTATAAACAGCAACAAGAGATGCCGTATCTTCTACAAGTAAAATAGAGGGTGTGTCTGTCATCAAATATCGTACCAATCGGGTGTATTATTCAGCTAAACAAGAAAACATTGATGATACGAGGGAACATACGCCTTGCCAAGCTTACAAGAGACCCAAGTCAGGACAAGACCCAAGCAGTACAAGACCCAAGCAGTACAAGACAAGGCGCACATTCTTCTATTTATCCTGATAGGCCTCCATTGTTAACGCCCCGATAGCATCAACACCTATAACGAGCTCAATCGCGTGCTCATGATTCTTAAGTCGACAAGCTTCATTAATAAGTCGCATACGTTCCTGTAGCCGAAGAGCCCCAAAAGTTCCACTGACACTTTTTAAAGTATGACTTTCCCTTTCCAACTCGGTGCTATCATGTACTCGTGCTGCATTAAGAACACCCGCGAGATGCGTCCTTAAATCGGCAAGAAACTGTTCGATAAGAAAGGGAATGGCTTCTTCCCCAACTTCATTTGACAAGGACTGAATCACCACCTCATCACGTATAGGATAAGTTTTATCCAATTCTTGCGTATCTATTTCATTAATCGAGCTAATTGTCCTGTGCTCCCCTCTGAAATCGGTGCGGCAAACACCGATATTTCAAGATGATTAATCCTGACAGTTAAGTTTTGAACACGTGTTACTAATGAAGCTTGTTTCCAAATATAGGCAACAGAAAACAAGCTTCTTCAACGACTCATCAAGAATAACAGCTAGCAAATAATTAAACAGTATAAAAGTTGGGGTTTATACATATCCTCTACGCAGCCCTGACGTCCCTAGGAAAACCACGTTTCAACAAGCGGTAACATCATAAGTCGCGAGAATTTTTCCTGTAAGCGCATCCTCGCAATAAAGACTAACATCATAGCCCCACAATTGCGCTATTCTACGCATCACCTGTTCAGCTTCTTTGCCATCAATTGGCACATCGTCGTGCACCATGTGGCGTAAGGTAATCGCACGATCCCCCTCAAATTCAACATCAGCAACCTGTATATCCAATGTCATCGCAGAAACAGTATGGGATTTAGCCAAAGCACTCCGGACTTTTTTGTATCCACGGCTATCATGAATGGCTTCTACCTTTAAGTGTGGAAGGGACGAATTGTCGTGTATCTGGAACAATCTAAAATCCCGGATCAGCTTCGGGCTTAAAAACTGCAAGATAAAACTCTCATCCCGATAGTTTGCCCAGGCATCTTTAAGAACTTCAATACCAGTGTTGGATCCTGCTATGTCGGGGAACCATTGTTTATCTTCATCTGTTGGTTCATGACATATGCGGTAAATATCCTGCATCATGGCAAAACCCAAAGCATATGGATTTATCCCGGTCCATCTCTGATCATCAAAATTTGGCTGGGCCACAACCCTAGTATGATAATCAATAAATTCCAGCATTGCGCCTTCGGTGATTAGGCCTTTATCAAATAGTCTGTTCATAATGTAGTAATGACAAAAACAGGCACAGCCCTCGTTCATCACTTTGGTTTGCTTTTGCGGGTAAAAATACTGGGCGATATTTCGAACAATACGCAATATTTCTCGCTGCCAGTCCTCCAGTACGGGGCTATGTTTTTCAAAAAAATAAAGAAGGTTAGCTTCCGGCAACCCAAACTTGGCCATGTTGGCTTCCTGACGTTGGCTTTTTACTTCATCATCCTCAACGTCCGCTTCATTATGTGGCAATGTACGCCAGATATCTCTATAATCACCGCGTTTATGCTCTTCACGATCATCTATGCGCTGTTTCGCCATCTCACGAGACATAGGGACAGGCCTTGAATAGTGATCGACCGCGTTCTCACGAAGTGCATGTGCCGCATCCAACAATTCCTCCACGGCTTCGACACCATGTCGCTCTTCGCACTTATTGATGTATTCACGGGCAAAATGCATATAGTCCAGAATAGCTTCTGCATCTGTCCATTGTTTGAATAGATGGTTATTTTTGAAGAAATGATTATGCCCAAACGCAGCGTGGGCGACGACCAGTGCCTGCATCGTCATGGTGTTTTCTTCCATGACGTAGCTGATACAAGGGCTAGAATTTATAACAATCTCATAGGCAAGGCCCCGCATACCTTTGCGGTAATAAAATTCGTCCTGAACAAAGCTCTTACCAAATGACCAATGATTGTACATCAGTGGCATACCAATGCCTGAATAGGCATCCAACATTTGTTCAGAGGTAATAACCTCTATTTGATTCGGATAAACATTTAACCCCAACTCGGTATTTGCGATTTCTTCGATGGCATCATAGACACAATCGAGCTTCTCAAAGCTCCATTCTGCACCTTCATACAGCGGCTTCTGTACCTCTTGTGCCTTTGCCATAAAAAATCCCTTCTAATTCTGTCCTGACCATCAATCGTACAAAATCACCAACTCATTGGGCTTTTTGTTTCACGAGACATTCAGCTTTCTTTGGTATTTAATTTCCCCCGGCATCCTCTTTTGCAAATAAATCCCTGAAAACAGGAAAAATATCATTCGGTTTGACGACTCTTCGCATGGCAAATTGTTCAAAGCTCCCGGTTAGCTGAGCATAAATTCGCCAAAGATCGGTCATGTTTTGTTCGTCTTTGAAGATCTCAAGTTCTTGCTCATCCATAACCTCAATATAAGCAAAATACTGACAGGCCGGCAGGATAACATCCCCCATTATGGCGAGGCATTTTTCCCGATCGCTTGCAAAGTTGTCGCCATCAGACGCTTGGGCGGCATAGACATTCCAGTCGCCAAGGGGATAGCGATCTTTTAGAACTTTCTGCATTTCTTCCAGAGCAGAAGAAACAATGGTTCCCCCTGTTTCTCTGGAATAGAAAAAAGTCTCTTCATCAACCTCTTTTGCCATGTGTGTATGGCGGATAAAAACCAGCTCAACCCGTTCGTATTGGGTCGAAAGAAATAGATGCAAAAGCATAAAGAACCTTTTTGCCAGATCTTTCATGCTTTCACTCATTGACCCGGAAACATCCATCAAGCAAAACATCACGGCGCGCGTATTCGGTTTTGGAATTTTTGTGAACGATTTGTAGCGAACGTCCAAGGGGTCAATGTAGGGAACAAATCGACGACGATGCTCTAGCAATTCAAGTTGCTCGTGGAGCTCTTTTAGTTTTTTGGTTTTCCGCCCTCTCGCCTCAAGGTCCAGTATCTCTTCTCGAAGAGTGTTAAGTTCCTCACTTCCTGGCCGCTTCATCGAAATCCGGCGGGCAAGGCTATGCCGCATTGTTCGTTTCAAATCCAGGTTACTTGGCGATCCAACACGCACATATCCAGCACGCTGTTTTTCAAACTCGACTTCTTCTTTCAGCGACGTTTTCACCAAGTCTGGCAGCTCCAGATCTTCAAAGAAAACATCCAGAAACTCCTCTCTGGACAAAGAGAACTGGAAGCTATCTTCTCCCTCTCCATCCTCACTGGCTTTTTTGCCGCCCTGTCCCTCACCACCCTTTGGCGGACGCTTTATCTGATCCCCAGTCGAGAACTCTTTATTGCCAGGCAAAACACGATCATGTTTGCCTTTAGAATAGTCATACTTGAAACGAGGTTCGTTTAAGCCTTTAGAGGGAATCGTTATCCGGCCATTATGACCTATATCGGTCACTTTACCGCCATTTACTGCCTCTTTTACGGCTTCGCGTATCTGACTTTGAGCACGACGAATAAACCTCTGCCGATTGGGTAAACTCTTGCCCTTTGGATTTAGTCGCCTGTCAATAAAATGCATCATGCTGTTAATCCACCTATCCATTGCCTCGCAAGATAATCTGACTAACCCGCTTTATTGACACGCATATACCAATCAACCAGACGATGAACCTGTCGCCTGCTATAGCCACGGTCAACCATCCGATCGACAAATTCATTGTGCTTGGATTCAGTCTTCTTATCTTTTTTCGATCCGAAAGAAATCACTGGCAACAGGTCTTCTACTTGGCTAAACATCCGTTTTTCAATCACTTCTCGTAATTTTTCATAGGATGTCCAACGGGGATTGTGCCCTTTGTTGTTAGCTCGGGCACGTAGCGTAAATTTCACAACCTCGTTTCTAAAGTCTTTCGGGTTTGAAATTCCCGCCGGCTTCTCAATCTTGGACAGTTCCTGATCCAAAATCCGAGGATCAAGCAGTTGTCCCGTATCAGGATCTTTGAAATCGTGTCCTTCGATCCACGCATCTGCATAAGAAATGTAGCGATCAAAAAGATTTTGTCCAAAATCTGAATAGGATTCCAAATAGGCCTTTTGAATCTCATTCCCGATAAATTCAGCATAGCGGACAGATAAATAGCCTTTGATGAATTCAAGATAGCGTTTCTCTATTTCATCAGGGAATTGTTCACGCTGTATTGCCTGTTCCAACACGTACATAAGGTGCACTGGATCGGCTGCAACTTCATTCGGATCATAGTTAAATGTCTCGGCCAAAACCTTGAAGGCAAAACGGGTAGACACACCATTCATACCTTCGTTCTGTCCAGCAGCTTCCCGGTATTCCTGAATCGGTTTTGCATTCGGATCGACATCTTTTAGATTATCACCATTATAGACCCGCATTTTTGAGAAAATATTGGAATTTTCATGCTCTTTTAAACGTGTCATCACACTGAATTGTGACATCATTTCCAATGTTGACGGTGCACAGTGGGTATCATTAAGGTCGCTATCTCTCAGCAGCTTATGATAAATATCAGCTTCTTCATTAGCGCGTAAGCTATAGGGAACCTTGATCACGCAAACACGGTCAATAAAGGCTTCATTGTTTTTATTGTTCTTAAAATTTTGCCATTCAGATTCATTTGAATGCGCCAGAATAATCCCCTGAAAAGGTATCGCCCCCAGGTTTTCCGTCCCCACATAATTACCTTCCTGCGTCGCGGTCAGTAACGGGTGCAACATTTTAATCGGCGCTTTAAACATTTCAACAAATTCAAGTAGACCCTGCGTCGCCATGTTCAAACCACCGCTATAGGAATAAGCATCTGAATCGTTTTGGCTATAATATTCCAGTTTGCGAATATCAACCTTCCCGACAAGGGTCGAAATATCCTGATTATTTTCATCACCGGGCTCTGTTTTGGAAATACAAATTTGACGGAGTTTTGATGGATACATCTTCACCACGGTAAACTTGGAAATGTCTCCTTCAAATTCTTCTAAACGTTTAAGTGCCCATGGAGATATCAGCCCTGTCAGGCGATGTTTGGGAATGTGATACTTGTCCTCAAGGAGGTCACCCATTGTCTCTGGATTAAACAGGCCAAGAGGAGATTCAAAAATAGGGCTGATATGATCACCGGCTTTCAAAACGTAAACCGGACAATTCTCCATTAAAATCTTTAACCGCTCAGCAATTGAAGATTTACCGCCGCCCACTGGTCCCAATAGATAAAGGATCTGCTTTTTCTCTTCGAGGCCTTGAGAAGCATGTTTAAAGAAACCAACAATACGTTCTATGGTTTCTTCCATACCATAGAACTCACTAAAGCTTGGGTAGCGCTTGATTGTCCGGTTCATAAAAATCCGGCCCATACGTTCATCTTGGCTTGTATCAAAAAGTTCAGGCGTACCAATGGCATCCAGCATTCGTTCTGCTGTCGAGGCATACATAACCCTGTCTTCCCTGCATCCAGACAAGTAATCCCTCAACGACATTTCGCTTTCTTGCCGGCTACCGTATAGCTCGGAATAGGCGTCGAAAATATCGGTCTTGGGCATTATGACCTCCTCTATATATTGGCTTAACCTGAAATGCGTTCCTTTATAAAAACAGCCTTCTATCGCTTCTTTACACAACAATGAGATTTTAGGAGGCTGAACTAAAACTCATAAAGGCGGGTATCAAAAAAACACAAAACGAATGCACGATACTCTAATCTTTTGATACTGCTCTTATATTTTTTACGTTCTCACCTGCGAGTTGGATTAACTATTTTCTTTTTTACTCTAAAAAAATAAAAAACCCCGGCTTAACCAATAGGCTAAACTGGGGCTATTTTCACAATTTAATTCACATAAACGCAGAAGCCTTAAAGGATTTGTCCCCGCGCGATTTCAACGAACCGATCCACATCAGACTGACTTGAATTAAAGGACATGACCAAACGAACCAGAGATCTTTTTTTCCCTGGCAGCATTTCATAAAATTCAAAACCTGCTTCCTTCAAGGCACTGATCATGGCCCTTGGCATCGTTAGAAAAAGTATATTTGCTTCTACAGGATGTACGAATTCAATCGAGGTGATACCAGACAGTCCCATCTCCATACGCTTCGCCATATCATTGGCTTGCATGGCATTTCTTTGCCATAAATTATTGTCCAGATAAGCAGTCAGTTGAGCAGACAAAAAACGCATTTTTGAAATAAAATGCCCGCCGCGTACGCGCCTGTTTTCAAGTTCTTTTACATTTGGCTTTCCAAAAAACACAACTAGCTCAGCGCCCATTGCTCCGTTTTTGGTCGCCCCGAAAGAAAGAACATCGACCCCGGAACGCCACGTAAGATCAGCGGGCGAGCAATTGGTCCCGACAACAGCATTGGCAAACCGGGCACCATCCATATGAACCTTGAGATCATTTTCTCTGGCAACTTCTGCAATCGCCATAATTTCATCGGGCCGATAAAGTGTTCCAGCCTCAGTTGTTTGGGTCAGGCTAACCAAACTGGGCTGCGTATGACGTGGAACACCGCGCCCAAAAATTGCGTCTTTCAGCGACTGTCCCGTAAACTTACCATGATCCCCGGGTAAAGGAATGAGCTTTGCGCCACCCGAATAAAATTCAGAAGCGCCACATTCATCAGTATTGATATGCGCTTCTTTATGGCAATAAATCGTGCCATAGGCTGGGGTTAAATAAGAGATAGGTAAAACATTGGCCGCTGTCCCACTAATAACAGGGAACACCGTCACATCTGTCTCGAAGATTTCAGCAACTTTATCTGATAAGCCATCTGTCCACTTATCCGCGCCATAGCTCATCGCTGCATGATCATCATTCGCTTTGACCATTACATCCATAATTTCAGGCGAAACACCTGTGACGTTATCTGAGGCAAAGTTCGTCATACTGCCTGTTCCATCTATTCTTTAATCAACTTTTTAAAATACATTTAGCTATCTTATTGAGGATATCAGTTGCCTGAAATATCAATCTGCCAGCCACCTATTTTGGTGCCATTGCTACTGTCATAAATATCCACACGCTGACAATCGCGTGTTAGTTCGCCATCAAAACGGAAAAGAACCGTATTCCCTCGTAATTGCGCATCAGCCAAGCGGCACCCTGCGGGAATTTTCACCTCGATAGAACCAAAGCTCTGCCCCGAAACTTTCAAGTCCTTGCCGATAACCTGCGCTTCAGAAACTATTTCAGCTTCATTGGTTTCTTTTGATAGAGTTCCATCGCTTAGCCTTGTCGAAATTGTATAAATAACAACGGCAAAACCAACAACCAGAAGAATAGTCATTATCGCAACGGCTATCTTAATAGCTTTCATCTTAATCAACCCACGAGTAAAAGGAAGTCATGTAATAAGCGAGCAAAGCCTGTTCGGCAAGCCAGAGCAGTCTGTAAAGAGAAGCCAATACGAGGAAAACATGCCAGATAACGGCAATAACACTGATCATCCACAGATCTACAATTTGATCGTTTCAGATGCAGAAAAAAAACAACGCCTCGACCGCTTTCTCGTGAACCACCTTCCTGATCTGTCCAGAAGCCGGTTGCAAGCGCTTATTTCTGAAAACTGCCTCGCCATTGACGAAGCCATAATTGAAACACCGAATTACCGTTTAAAGCCGGGTCAAAAATTAACACTGACCGTTCCCTTAGCAGCTGATCCAGAACCGATAGCACAAGATATCCCGCTCGATATTATATATGAAGATCCTTACCTTCTTATTGTAAATAAACCATCAGGTATGGTTGTTCATCCCGCCCCAGGAAACAGCGATGGCACGTTGGTCAACGCCCTGCTCTATCATTGCGGAGATGATTTCAAAGGCATTGGGGGCGTACGTCGCCCCGGCATTGTGCACCGTATTGACAAGGACACCAGCGGCTTAATGGTTGTCGCTAAAACGGACGAATGCCATCAGGGTCTGGTACAGCTTTTTGCCACACACGATATAGAACGTAGCTATAATGCAATTGTATGGGGATTTCCCAAGCCCGCTGCGGGTCAAATTCAAGGAAATATTGGCCGTAGCCCAAAGAACAGAAAGAAGATGGCGGTTGTACAGAGGGGCGGAAAAACGGCTGTAACCCACTATAAAACCTTGGACGTACTTTCTAATGGCGCGGCAAGTATAATAGAGTGTCGCTTGGAAACAGGGCGCACCCATCAAATTCGCGTCCACATGACCCACATAGGCCACCCGCTTCTCGGCGACCCCCTATACGGCAGTCAAAGCCAAAGCAGGCACAAAAACCTTCCCGAAGAAGCACAGGTGCTAATGAAAACTTTCAATCGACAGGCGTTACACGCCAAAACACTTGGATTTGTTCACCCCATAACAAAAGAAAACCTTTCTTTTTCCAGTGAACTATCAAGAGATTTGAAAGATTTGATTATTAGTTTATAATAATTAAAAATCGCATTTAGAATTAAGTTACCTCTTGTGCACCGCGGCATGACACACCATATCTAGCATCATGCAGAGAATTGCCGTTGTGAGCATCGCATCATAACTAGCTACGAAAAGGGGAACGTAAAATGGTATCATCAAAAATCCCAGCCCTGACACCAGAGGGAAACCTATCGAGATATCTTCAGGATATCCGTAAGTTTCCTATGCTAGAGCAGAATCAGGAATACATGCTCGCCAAACGCTGGCGTGAACATGACGATACAGATGCCGCACACACACTTGTGACCAGCCATTTGCGTCTCGTTGCAAAAATTGCAATGGGCTATCGCGGATACGGACTACCCGTTTCGGAACTAATTTCCGAAGGCAACGTCGGCATGATGCAGGCCGTAAAACGCTTTGACCCGGAAAAAGGTTTCCGTCTCGCCACGTATGCAATGTGGTGGATCAGAGCATCAATCCAAGAATACATCCTTCACTCTTGGTCTCTCGTCAAAATGGGGACAACCGCTGCGCAGAAGAAGCTGTTTTTTAACTTGCGCAAACTTAAGGGGCAAATGTCAGCTATTGATGAAGGTGATCTGTCACCTGAACAGGTAACTCATATCGCCGACACCCTCAAAGTTTCAGAGAACGATGTGGTTCAGATGAACCGCCGCCTTGCCGGTCCGGATAACTCTTTGAATGCTCCCTTACGCATTGATGGTGACGGAGAGTGGCAAGACTGGTTGGTTGATGAAACAGAAAGCCAAGAAGTTCAATTTGCAGAGTCTGAAGAGCTCACAAAACGTCGGGCTTTACTTGAAGATGCATTGCAAACACTGAATGAGCGGGAAAGACATATCCTTCAAGAACGTCGTTTAAAAGACAACCCTACGACACTAGAAGATCTTTCTCATGTTTATGACATCAGTCGTGAACGCGTCAGACAAATCGAGGTCCGTGCGTTCGAAAAATTGCAAAAAGCGATCAAGAATGCTGCCATCGAACAAAAGTTAGCCATTTCATAGGTCAACATAAAACACAAAAAAGCCAGTTGGATACGTCTAGCTGGCTTTTTTATTGTCCAGTAAGACAGTCTTTCCCAAACACCGCAGTCTCCTAATAAAAATTTGCTGGAAAATAACGTTTTGAAAAGCTAATTTCCAAAATCAATTTATGAAAAGAAAAACAAGGCTCGTCATGACCTCTTCTGAAAAGACATTCGAAGACAACCTTCCCAAATGGATGTGGTTATGGCTACCTATCATTCTGGTATTAATTCTGTTGGTGACAGGACTTGTTCTACCAGGTCAGGTCTATAGTGACTGGATCGGTAACGAACGGACAGGAATACTGGAAACCTCTCATGCAATTATTCCAGCCATATCTTTTCTATTGGCTTTGCGTATCATTTTTCACCCAAAGGTGCCGACGTTTTCTTTCCTCTGGTTTTGGATTTTACTTGCTGCGTTGGGCAGCTTTTATATGTCCGGGGAAGAAGCGAGTTG
Source organism: Kiloniella sp. (assembly GCF_048270245.1). Taxonomy (GTDB): domain Bacteria; phylum Pseudomonadota; class Alphaproteobacteria; order Kiloniellales; family Kiloniellaceae; genus Kiloniella. The sequence continues at coordinate 947,111 of NZ_JBLWTH010000001.1, read as the reverse complement.
GGGGCAGCACTGGTTCCAATGGGATACATCTGACGAATGGTCAAAAATTAATGACCAAGGAGAAACCAATTTCCATAACACCAGCTCTTGGCTGGATCAAAAACCACGCACAATTCTGGAAATTGGCATCATTTTAGGTGGTATTATTCTCCCCTTTATTTTTCTGCGCAAGCCAAGCCTGAGAAACCATCCCTACGCTATTATTGTGCCAACACTGGTTTTACTACCCACTGCGATTATTGCTGAAACCACACGCATGACAGAACGGCTATTTGCCGCTTTGGATGTGCCTTTTCGTTTTTTTCAAAGGGCAAGTGAAGTCCAGGAACTCTTTTTCGCCCTTTTTGTTCTTTATTATTTAATCATGATTTTAAAGAGAGTGAAAAGACTCAACTGACTTCTTGCTCTTGAGGTTCAGTATCTTGCTCAGGCGTAGTAGCACTCACCGATTGCTTAACGCCGTCTCCCCACGCCTCGACAAGATCATCCTGATAGCGGCGAATGGCTTTAATCTTGCCATCGGTTGAGATGCTTAAATAGCTGGAAACAAAAATCGGTGTTCCCAGATAAAGAATCCATCCTAAGCCCGCTGCACCATATGCAATCATCATGTTCCAGGGATCAGAAATTGCGCTGAAAGCACCATCAAAGGATTGTCCCCGCTCCCAAAGTTCCATTAATGGAGGAAGAACCCCGCAAAAATTTGGCAAACCTATCGTAACTGTAAAATAGCGATGCGGGTTGCGGTCAATTACATAAACGACCAAACTCGGCACCATTAATACCGCAAGCAAAATTGCAGACGGCATTAATACCGCAGCAAGCACAAGCAAAACGAGAAGAAGAAGTACGCGACTCATTTTATCCTCTAAAAAACCCAGGCGATTGTCATACCAACCAATGCCAAGCTGGAACATAAGCCGGAAATTACCGCCGAGGTCTTCTCACTTACAAGTTGGACATTTTCATTTGAAACAAGGCCACCCTGCTCAAGCCAAGTTGCTTGGGCTTCTAGGTTAGAAAAAATCATCTGCGCTTGATCAAAACCTGTTTGATCCTGATCCTTGATTTGAGAATTATCCAAAATTGACTGTAATATTGTTAATTTTCCTTCGGTCGTCGCATTTTCAACCGCTTCACGAAGCTGTTTGCGAAAAGCCGTATTATGAAAATTCTCCACTGAATCTATCAATAAGTTCGCCATATGAGCCGATAACGCGGGTAAATTGGGTGGCCCGAACTGTTTTTGCATATCTGCCAAAATTCTTAACGAAGCCCCATTATAAACATCCCTGTCAAAAGGATCTTCAAACCGCTTTAACAGAGCATCAAAATTTCCACGCATATTGTTCATGGCAAAGGCAAGTATATGCCGGTCAACTGGTGCCCCCTCTATTCGACCAGAAGCAACCATATTCTCTAACGCTGGTAATAGATTTTTAATATCATCAACATAATGGTCCCCAACCAAAGGAGACATACAAGGCCAGCCCTCGTTACCGGCATAGACCGCCCGCTCCATCCCATATCCCGGAACCATGCTTTTTACATTTTGGGCCAAGTGCTCAATCTGTTTAATGATGGCAATAAATTCAGGCTTGGTTCTGGTTTGTGAGGTCACCCAAGCTTGGGATAGCTTCATCCTGATAACATCAAGAAACTGCTCTACCTTACCCGGCTCAAAAAATTCCAATGCAATCGCTTGCGCGATGGCGTCGACACGAACGGCAACATCTTTGTATATAATCGGTGCCGCTGGATCTAATGCCATGATAGAAGCTGAAACGGCCCTGTCATCCCCGCTTCCTGTTGATGCCAAGGCACTTGACGTCCGTTCAGCAAGAACGATTAAATCCCCCATATCTTCATTGGACAGCGCACGTCGAACCCAGGAATCTAGATGATCAGATGAAATCAACTTCTTACTCTCTGACCAATTTAACCTCATCGCATTGGCAAGCATTGGTGCAGTTAGATAGTCTTTCCCAGCAAAAGAGATTGATCTAACAGCCTTTGGAGGTAACGGAACCTGTTTAGGGCTTAAATGACGACCATTAGCCCACATTTCAATGTCTGGCATAGCCCAACGCTCATAGGGGTCATCACTCAATAATCCGCGTAAAGGCTCCATCAATTTAAGAGGTACGCGGGTTTGCCCCACCAATGCACCATAAGACCCAAGCTTTATTTTCGCCTCAATAATTTCTGCGTCGGACTTCCCCTTGAGAAGAGAGCCCCCCATCGCGACTTCCGCCAAGAGAACACCAAATGAGTAAAAATCATCAAGTACACCACCCTCACCGCGTCCCGAAGGTAACGCCATACCCGAATCAATTGGCTCGTAGAGCACAGGTTGTGCGTAGGCCGCAGGGGTTGAAAGGCACTCACCCAACATTGCCCTGCCATCAGATGCTACGAAAATATTTTCAGGGCGAATGGCACGGTGCATCAGTGTTCTGGAAGAAAGCTCTCTCAGGGCGGGTAATAAATTATGTATAAACCCATTAATAATTGTTTCTTCGTCCATTTTCGGAACAAGCTGGCCCGCTTCTGGGATCAGACGAGTTCCGGAAGGCCGTTCATACACAAGAACGAAACGACGAACATTATCTTCGGGGAAGATTACCGTCCCAGAACCAACAGGTGTCATCATCACCGGGCAGCTAACACGGCTCATCAACCGGATCATAGAAAACCGGGGTGCAGCTTCCTTCTGACAGATCAACGCAAAAAGAGAATTATTGCCCTTAAGACTGGCCGCTGCGATCGCCAGCGTTCCCGGTGATTGTAATTCAGGCAGACGTTCAGCAGGAAGAAGCCGAAACTTACCTTCGAATTCTACAGGTTGCTGTAAATGTGCCAATTCGTTGGCAATTTCTTTGATATGAGTAGGCATTACTTCCTCAACCTGAGAACAGGCCCCCCGGCCTTCACAACACAAAAGATGAATACTGTTCTAGAGCTATAACAGAGAAAGGTAAAAAAGATAGTTAACAAAAAATATATAACGCCTACGAGAGCGTAAAAAATAAAAGCACTCCCCAGTGTCAGAGAAGTGCTTTTATTAAAAGACTTTATATAGTCCAGATTAGATTTTTATGGTTTAGGATGAAAAGGATCCTGAACCAAAATAGTATCATCACGTTCCGGACTTGTTGACAGCAAAGCCACAGGAACATCAATAAGCTCTTCGATACGACGGATGTATTTAATCGCTGTCGCAGGAAGATCAGCCCAGGAACGAGCACCATATGTGCTGTCGTCCCAACCTTCGAGTGTTTCATAGATCGGCTCTACTTTAGCCTGCTTGCTCGCAAGTGATGGCAAGTGATCGTACTCTTCACCATCGATACGGTAACCAACACAGACCTTAAGCTCTTTAAAACCATCAAGAACATCAAGTTTGGTTAGGGCAATACCTGTAATACCACCAACCTTACATGCTTGGCGCACCATAACAGCATCAAACCAGCCACAGCGGCGTTGGCGACCTGTTACAGTACCAAACTCGTGCCCACGCTCACCCAGACGTTGCCCGACATCATCAAACAATTCTGTTGGGAAAGGGCCAGAACCTACGCGAGTTGTATAAGCTTTGGTGATACCCAGAACATAGCCAACAGAACTTGGACCAACACCAGATCCAGCAGAAGCCTGACCAGAAATCGTATTCGATGATGTCACGAATGGATAGGTACCGTGATCAACGTCCAACATAGCGCCTTGGGCACCTTCGAAAAGAACGCGTTTATCTGTTTTGCGGCATTCTTCAAGACGTTGCCAAACAACATCAACAAAGGGAAGAATTTTTGGCGCAACTTCCAAAAGCTTCTCAACAACGCCAGCGCCATCAATTTCAGGCTGGTTTAAGCCTCTGAGCAGAGCATTGTGGTGCAGCAATAGTGCATCTACACGTTCTTTCAGGAAGTCGGCATCTGCCAAGTCACAAATACGAATAGCACGACGGCCAACTTTGTCTTCATAAGCTGGGCCGATACCACGGCCTGTTGTACCAATCTTGGCATCACCCTTTGCAGCAGCTTCACGCGCACGATCGACTTCACCATGCAGTGGCAAAATAAGAGCTGCATTTTCTGAAACTTTTAGATTCTCGGGCGTAAGTTCAACGCCCTGCTCGCGCAGACGATCCATCTCAGCCAAAAGAGCCCAGGGGTCAACAACAACGCCGTTACCAATGATGGACATTTTACCTTTACGGACGATACCAGAAGGTAAAAGAGAAAGTTTATAAACTTCGCCATCAATAACGAGTGTATGACCCGCGTTGTGACCACCTTGGAAACGAACGACAACGTCCGCTCTTTCAGAAAGCCAATCAACAATTTTACCTTTACCTTCGTCTCCCCATTGGGAGCCGACAACAGCAACATTAGACATGTCAGTTATTTCCTAACTCATGTATGTGATCATCCTCTAAGAGATGACTACAGGACAAACGCAGCGCTTCCGCGCGATCATTCTCGACAGGTCCAAGACCCGAAATTGTTATCCAACCCTGCGCGCGCAATGCGGCACCTTCATCACGCCGTGTTCCATGAGGAAGAAAAATACGGCGTGCTATTTTTGGCTTTGGCAGGGCTCGTAAAACTGTATCCATAAAGAGGGTAAAACCAGTGGCAGGCTCAGTAATATTATCAACACTCACTGAATCATACCGTCCTCCACGTCCCAATTCCCCCCGGACCCCTTTGGCAAAAAAGATAAAGCTGGTTCCTGTGTGATATTCAAAACCACGGTGTTCAACCAGATCCAAGGTTACCGTTAGCTCTGGGGCAGATTCAGCAACCAATTCAACCACATCAACAAGTTTGGAAAATTCGTCTGCAGCCACACCAGAAAAACCTAATTTTCGAGCAGATTCAATAACGTGTTGAGCCGAACCCGCGGCGCTTAAAAGCTGTCGGAAGAAACCCGCGTTTTCACCCGCGATCTTTTCAACTTCAGCTGCATCCTTACGATCCAAAGCAATCCGTAATTCCAGCGCCTGCTCGGCTTCATAGCCAAACTCTTTTGCAATAGCGGGAACGAGCGTTGGCAGATTGATATCAACACTTAGGTCTTTGACACCAATAGTTTCAAGCGCCGTGACAGCGGCCAAAATAACTTCAGCATCGGCCGTGTTGTCAGTAATACCGATCAGCTCGCCGCCAACTTGTGTAAACTGTCTTTCAGGACGAAGCTGGCTACCCGTTACTTGCAGAACATCGCCGCCATAACAAAGGCGCAATGGTCTCGGTGCATTCTGCAGACGTGATGCTGCAATTCGGGCGACCTGAGGGGTGATATCTGCACGTACCCCCATCATGCGATGGCTTGACGGGTCCATAAGGCGGAAAATTTGGTCAGACAGGGTTTCGCCAGCGCCTGAAAGCAACGCATTTTCAAACTCCAACAATGGGGGTTTGATGCGGTCATAACCTTCAGATGAAAAACTATCTATAAGACGGCGCACTACTTCGGCTTCGTGCGCGGCGGCAGGCATTAATAAGTCCTGCAAGCCAGCTGGCAATAAAGCCTGGTTCCCATTCTTTTTCATGGTATGCGTTCCGGGTCGTTTTTAAGCTCATACGATGCGAAAAAACCTGCCGTGACCGAGAAAAGGTCTAACCTTGGGCTCTTTCGGTGATTGACTACAGGTTTTACTCTCCAAGAGCAACCTGATTCCCTGATTCAAGGCTGAAAAGTTACTCTTTTCTGTCAATAATCAAAAAATATGTCGTAAATTCAGTATCCTGATAATTCCCCCCAAGAGTTCAAAAAGAAGGCTGTGGGAACGTCCCACAGCCTACTTATTATGCTTTATGCAAAATCAGAGCTTAATTATAATAGCGTTTCAGCTTAGAAGTTAAGTTGCACAACCTGCTTGGTCTGCGGAAGTTGTTTGACCTTGTCTAACTGTGCCGCATCCAGAGGACTATCCAGTTCAACAAGAGCAATCGCATCCTGTCCAGGTGCTGTTCTTCCCAGATGGAACGTCGCAATATTCACATCTGCTTCGCCCAACTGCATACCCAGTGCCCCGATATATCCGGGCGTATCTTCGTTGGTCAGATAAAGCATATGTTTACCAAGCTCCGCCTCTATTTCGATACCTTTAATATTCACCAGACGCGGACGTTTGCCACCAAAGAGCGTCCCTGCGACAGAACGTTCACCTTTTTCGGTTGTTACCGTCAGACGGATTAATGTCTGGAAGTCGCAATCACGTTCATGTTTGGCTTCGCTGACATCAATATTCCGTTCTCTTGCAATAATAGGAGCGCTGACCACATTCACTGAATCCATAATCGGAGCCAAAAGGCTGGCAACAATTGTCTGCGTCAACGGACGGCAATTAAAGGAAGCAACGGAGCCTTCATAGTCGATCTTGATCGCTTTCAGACCTGTCCGTGTAAGCTGCCCCGCAAAGCTACCCAACTGTTGCGACAACGCCATATAAGGTTCCAGCTTATTAAACTCTTCCGCAGTCAGAGACGGCATGTTCAACGCATTGGTTACCGCACCCGTCAGCAAATAATCAGAAAGTTGCTCAGCAACCTGCAAGGCAACATTCTCCTGCGCTTCAGCAGTTGACGCCCCCAAATGTGGTGTCGCAACAAAGTTCGGTGCTCCAAAAAGAACAGAGTCCTTTGCTGGCTCAACCTCGAACACATCACTCGCTGCACCGGCAACATGGCCGCTTTCCAAGGCATCTTTAAGGTCAGCTTCAACAACCAGACCACCACGGGCGCAGTTAATAATGCGGACACCTTTTTTGGTTTTCGCCAGCGCCTTGGCATCAATAATTCCCTTGGTTTGATCCGTCAGAGGAACATGAAGCGTGATAAAATCGGCACGCGCCAAAAGCTCGTCCAGCTCAACTTTTTCAACGCCGAGGTCCTTGGCGCGTTCAGGTGAGAGAAAAGGATCAAAAGAAATCACTTTCATCTTCAATCCCTGTGCACGGTCAACAACAATAGAACCGATATTTCCACAACCAATTACGCCCAGAGTTTTGGCTGTTAACTCAGATCCCATAAAACGGGATTTTTCCCATTTACCAGCTTGTGTTGATTCGTTTGCTTCCGGAATTTGTCGGGCAGCAGCAAACATCATCGCAATTGCATGTTCAGCCGTGGTAATGGAGTTACCATGAGGTGTGTTCATAACAACAACACCTTTGGCAGAAGCGGCGTCGATATTGACGTTATCAACACCAATACCCGCACGTCCAACAACTTTCAAATTATTCGCAGCTTCCAAAACCTTTGGCGTTACTTTTGTAGCGGACCGGATAGCCAGACCATCATAGTCACCAATTATGGCAATCAATTCTTCTTCGGAAAGACCAACTTTAGTATCAACTTCAACGCCACGATCGCGAAAGATATCTGCGGCTTTCGGGCTTAACTTATCACTTATGAGTACTTTAACCATTTTTCCAACACTCTATTCGAATTCTGTACGTACTTGCTCTATTGCCCAATCCAACCAGGGCAACAAAAGCTCGATGTCTGAGGTTTCAACTGTGGCACCACCCCAAATGCGCAAGCCCGCCGGTGCATCACGATAAGCACCGATATCAAGCGCGGCATTTTCTTCTTCCAACAATGCTGCAAGTCTTTTGGCCGCTTTGGCCTGCGCATCATCAGAAAGGGCTGTGAACCAGTCAGCCGTTACCTTCAAGCAAACGGATGTTGTTGAGTTTGTCGATGTGTCTTCAGCAAGAAAGGCAGCCCAATCACTTTTGGAAACCCAATCCGAAATGACTGCAAAATTTGCATCGCAACGACCAACCAGACCTTCTAGGCCACCCACACTTTCAGCCCAACCAAGAGAATCCAGTGCATCTTCGACGCATAACATCGAAGGCGTATTAATAGTGGCTCCAGTGAAGATCGATTCGTTTAATTTTCCACCTTTTGTTAAACGGAAAATCTTAGGCATCGGCCAAGATGGCTCGTGGTTCTCAAGCCGTTCAACAGCACGCGGACTGAGCGCGATCATGCCGTGAGCACCTTCTCCCCCCAGAACTTTTTGCCACGACCACGTTGTGACATCCAGCTTATCCCAGGGTAAAGGCATCGCAAAAGCAGCTGATGTTGCATCGCAAATAGAAAGTCCCGCACGATCAGAACTGATCCACTCTCCATTAGGCACACGAACACCAGAGGTCGTACCGTTCCAGGTAAAGACCACATCACGATCCCAAGAAACTTGTAATAGATCAGGTAATTTCCCGTAATCGGCTTCAAAAGTACGTACATCATTGAGTTTCAGTTGTTTGATTACGTCTGTAACCCAACCTTTGCCAAAACTTTCCCATGACAGCATATCTACTCCCCGTGGTCCGAGAAGAGACCACAGTGCCATTTCTACGGCACCAGTATCGGAAGCTGGGACAATTCCGACACGATAATCTTCGGGGATACCAAGGATTTTGCGTGACTTTTCGATCACTTCCGCGAGCTTGGCTTTTCCGCCTTTTGCGCGATGAGATCTTCCATGCCAGCAAGAGCCTAGTGAATCCAAAGACCAACCAGGACGCTTGGAACAAGGCCCGGATGAAAATCTTGGATTTAAGGGACGTTCACTAGGTTTTTCTTTCATTGGACATTTTACTCCAGTATGGCAGTTTTTTTTAACTACACGAAACAAACCACCCTATAAGCTAGGGTCGCAAACCGACTTTTTCAGGTCGCGGACGCATCATAAACATATTGCACCGCAAAATGCTTCCTTTTATTTGCCTGATTTTCACAGAAATGAAATTTTTGCATAAGCACAGCATTGTAGTCAGTGCTATTCCAGAATATTTTCTATATACTTAGTAATTAACTTCGCAAAGTTAGGTGGCCAAAGCAGGGTGGGAATGAATACCGATCAATTTATCGTTTTTGCCATTATAGGTCTCGCATTAATTTTATTTATATGGGGCCGAATAAGGTACGATGTTGTTGCAATGATGGCACTTATTGGATCTGTGATCCTTGGTGTTGTCCCTGCGGATACAGCCTTTGAAGGATTCGGGCATCCTGCGGTAATTACGGTTGCCGCCGTTTTGATCATCTCACAGGCATTGCGTAATTCGGGTATCGTCGAGTTGGCAACTCGTTTTCTAGAGCCTGCTGCGGGACATCCCACACTTCACATACTGGCACTGACCACCGTTGTTGCCATTTGCTCCGCATTCATGAACAACGTCGGCGCACTCGCCCTCATGTTACCAATAGCAATCGGCAGTGCTTACAACAGTAAAAGGCCCACAAGTGAAGTCCTGATGCCCCTCAGCTTTGGTTCATTACTTGGCGGCCTCACGACATTGATCGGTACGCCACCAAACATCATCATCTCAAGTTTTCGGCAGGCAGAAACCGGGCAAGGCTTTGCCATGTTCGATTTTTTACCCGTTGGGCTTGGTGTCGCCTTAACAGGCATTCTTTTTATCTCTGTCGTGGGTTGGCGCCTGCTGCCCAAAAGAGCTGTAAACAACAGCGAGAATGAAAGCCTTTTCCAGATTGAAGACTATATAGCCGAAGTCCGAATTCCGGAGAATTCACCTTATGTGGGACACCGTCTTGTTGATTTGGAAACACTGGCTCAGGGTAACGTCGCTGTCGTAGCCTTGGTTCGACGCGAAGATCGTATGCTCGCACCTTCTGGCTATATGCGCCTTAAGGCCGGGGACATTCTAACGCTCGAATCCGATACGGATACTCTCCAACGGGTTGTCGACGAAGCTAACCTAGAACTTGTTGGCTCTGCGGATGACAGTTCTCAAGACCTTCAATCAGATCGCGTTGGCGTATTAGAGGCCGTGGTCACACCAGGCTCTAGACTAGAAGGTCGGACAGCACATAACATGCAATTACATACCCACCATGGCATTAATACTCTTGGCGTTGCCCGACAAGGGCAGCCCGTCAACGAACGAATTGGACGTGTTCGCTTTATGCCTGGTGATGTTCTTCTCATTCAAGGTATCAGAGAAGAAATGCCTGAAACTTTCGCGTCTCTGGGGCTTTTGCCTCTTGCAGAAAGAGAGCTTTCCTTAATCCCAAAACGGGGATCAATCGTTGCACCTCTTCTATTCGCAATTGCAATTCTGCTGGTCGTCTTTGGTATTTTGCCCCCCCAAATTTCTTTTCTCGGTGCTGTTGGCACTATGGTTTTGTTGGGTGAACTCAACCTCAAAGAACTGTACGAATCTGTGGACTGGTCAATTATCGTGCTCTTGGCAGCAATGATCCCTGTCGGGCTAGCCTTGGAAACATCGGGAGGCACCGCCATGATTGCCTCACCGCTTGTATCATTGAGCGCACATATTCCTGTCTGGGCCATCATGGGATTATTGATTTTCATAACCATGATTTTATCTGATGTCATGAATAATGCTGCGACAGCGGTACTGATGGCCCCTATTGGTATTTCTATTGCGAATGGTTTGGGTGTGAATGTTGACACTTTCCTGATCGCAATCGCAATCGGAAGCTCATCGACCTACTTAACCCCCATCGGGCATCAATCCAATTTGCTTGTTATGGGACCGGGTGGATATAAATTTGGCGACTACTGGCGCATGGGACTTCCACTAGATATCATTATCCTTGTGGTGTCTGTGCCTCTTATCCTCTGGATATGGCCGCTCTAAAAGGTATAGGACATTTTCATAACATTAGTGATTTCATCAAATTCAGTCTGTAGAAAGCCTGAGTTTTTGTAGAGCTTGATCGCGTGATCCATTTGCCCCCGGACAGTTTCAAGTAAAATTGAGCGTGCCTTTTGTTCCGCGGCAAAATCCAAAACTCTATTGATAAGGGCCTGTCCTGTATTGTGACCCCGCCCGGACGGTTCAATCCAAAGGCGCTTCAGCTCATAACAAGCCGCCTCTTTGAACTTTACACCAACAACACCGACAGCTTCACCCTCAATAGATTTTACAATCCATAACCGACCATTAGGCAGCGAATAACGTTTATCGATTTCATCCAGTTCTTTCTCAAATCCTTCGAAACAAGGACATGCTTGCGCCCACTTCTCATAGTTCTTGAAAAGCCGCACAACAGAAGAAAAATCCTCAGGTGATGTTACTATTTCGATATTCATGCCTATGATCTCTTTTTGAACCAACCGGATACACTATAGATAGATTACCCCCTTGAGATAAAGTATTGCCGTTCCCGTTAAAAGAATTCGATCTCCACAATCCTCTATCTCAAGGACACCACCTCGCTTAGAAACCTGCTTGGCAATCATTGTCGACTTACCAAGCACGCCTTTCCAATAAGGAGCACAAACAACATGCGCTGAGCCAGTTACAGGATCTTCCGGAATACCACAATGCGGGCCAAAGTATCTGGCAACGTAATCATAATTACGGCTGGTTGATGTAATGATCAAACCATCCCCAGGCAGTTCGGCAACTTTGTCAAAGTTTGGCTCAACGGCAAGAACACTTTCTTCGTCATCGAGTACAGCCATTAGCTTACTTGATATATAGGTTGCTTGCGGGCGCACACCAATCGCCTCTTCAACCATCGAAATGCCATCGAAAGGTGACGGGCTGCGAGACGGAAAATCAAGCGTGTATTGCCCATCGCGACAGGCAACCTTCAGCACACCGCTTTTGGATTCAAATGAAATTTCTTTGGTTGCTTGATCCTGTTCAGTGGCAATCACATGTGCTGTCGCCAAAGTAGCATGGCCACAAAGATCAACCTCGGTTGTCGGCGTAAACCAGCGCAAATGATACCCCTGTTGTGTCGGAACAAAGAAGGCCGTTTCAGACAGATTGTTCTCTGCTGCGATTTTAAACAACAGATCATCCGGTAACCATTCGGTCAGGGGACAAACAGCCGCCGGATTCCCACTAAAAAGCTGCCCCGTAAATGCGTCTACTTGGTACAGTGGAATTTCCATCATTATTCAGACCTTCTCTTTCCTATCTTGCTGGCTCGATCTTATTCTCTGCCTCAATCTTTTTCATGGCATCTTCAATCGCCTTCAAAGACTGATTAATATCTTGGCGTGTTATCTTCCATGATGATACTGAAAGCCTAAACGCATTGTGACCTTTCCAGACCGTGGGGCCAAACCAGCACGTGCCATCTTGTTGAACCGTTTCAATTAGGGCTTCTGTTTTCTCTACGCTATCCCAGGAGATCACGATTTGATTGAGAACAACATCGTTCAAAATGTTTAATCCCAAAGCTTCCAGACCTTTTGCAAAATACTGAGCTAAATCACAACAACCGGAAATCAGGTCATCAAGCCCTTCGCGCCCCAGAAATTTGAGCGCTGCCCATATATCAATACCCCGGGCACGTTTGGAAAACTCCGGAATATAACTTTGCGATGCCCCATCCCGTTCCTTCAGATAAGCAGCAGAAACTGACATTGCACCATGAAGGGCATCATCATCCCGGCAAATGATAAGACCTCCGTCATAGGGCGTGTTTAACCATTTATGCCCATCAGCAGCCCAGGAATCAGCCTTTTCGATACCTTTGGTTAAATGCGCTCGAGATACCGAAGACCTCGCCCAAAGACCAAAGGCACCATCCACATGTACCCAGGCATCGACCGCATGGGCACGATTACAAATCTCATCAATAGGATCAAAGGCACCGCTGTTCACATTCCCTGCTTGCGTACAAACGATTGTTTGGTCGTCCAGTACCGGTAACTTGCTGATATCAATAGCCCCGTTAGCATCGGTTGCGACTTTAATAACCCTCTTCTTTCCCAAGCCCAGCATAGACAACGCTTTAAGTACCGTGACATGGACTTCATCACTCACAACAACCTTGATTTCAGGTGCCCCAAAAAGACCATCTTCTTCAACGTTCCATCCGTGTTTTTTCAAAATCTTATGCCGCGCAGCCGCCAAAGCGGTGAAAGTTGCCATTGTCGCCCCGGTCACAAAACCAACCGCGGATTGCTCTGGTAAATCCAAGATATCCAAAAGCCATTGCGTTGTTACTTTTTCAATTTTGTCGGCCACAGGCGATGTCACCTGAGAAGACGCAACCTGATCCCAAGCAGTTGCCATCCAGTTGGCACCAACCGTGACAGGTAAACTACCCCCGACGACAAAACCGAAATACCTGCTCCCGGCAGATGCGACAGTCGCAGGGGACCCCACCTCATCCAATTGTTTTAAGATATCATTGGGATCATGCCCCTTCTCAGGAAATGGCTCCTCAAACTGGCTAAGCGCCTTAAGATCATGATCAGACGGAAAGACTCTTTGGCTATCAACCTCAGAAAGATATCTTTCACCTCTTTCATAAGCATTACGTAACAATTCACGAGACATTGTCTTCCCCTTCCCCTGTACATCACCCGATCAACCGCACCTTAAGAAATTGAAAATAAATAAATTATTTAAAGCAGAGCGAACAATTGCATAAAAACTACATATTGTCTCAGTTATATCTTGCCTAATTAGGGGGTCAATCATTACATTGTCACCATGACAAATTGGCTTCCAAAAGTAAAATTCGGGGCAGGTCCTCGCTATATGGCAATTGCTGACGCCCTTTCCGAAGATATTCGAAACGGCTTCCTGCAACAGGGTGATCGTCTTCCGACGCACCGTGATCTTTCCTGGCATCTTGGTGTCACTGTTGGAACGGTCAGTCGCGCCTATGCCGAAGCTGAACGTCGGGGACTTACATTTGGTGAAGTTGGACGTGGCACTTTTGTTCACGGACCATCCGCCGCTGAACGTCACATGCTTAATCAATCGAGATTTAAAGATCACAATTTAATCCAGATGGATTTTGCTTATCCGCCCCCAGGAGACGTTGAAGAAAAGGAAATGTCATCAACGCTGCAAAGCATCTCTACCGACCCGGAAATTTCAACTCTGCTTAGCTATCAACCCCATTCCGGGCTGGCTCACCATCGTGAAGCTGGCGCTAAATGGTTTGATATGAACGGCCTCACGGTTGAGCCGGATAACGTAATTCTCACCGCAGGTGCTCACCACGCCATAGCCGTCGCTATGGCAGCACTAGCGCGCCCGGGTGATCGCGTCTTATGTGAAGAAATGACCTATCCCGGCATACAATCGGTATGCAGGATGCTTGGACTGCGTCTTGATGGTCTTGAAATGGATGAACACGGTATTTTACCAAAAGCCTTTGAGGAAGCCTGTAAAGCAGGTGACGTAAAGTTCTTATACTGCGTGCCTAATTTTCAAAATCCAACAACACGCTTGCTCCCCATGGAACGTCGGCAAGCCATAGCCGACATTGCACGGCGTTACAGAGTTTCAATCATCGAAGATGATGTTTTTGGTCTTGTTGCTGAAAACGCTTTACCCCCTATTACAAACCTAGCTCCAGAGCGTTGTTATTACATCAGCTCCCTGGCGAAAACGATCGCCCCTGGCTTGCGTGTTGGTTTTCTGACAGGTCCGCAACACAGTATTTCCAGTCTAGTCGCAGCAGTTCGTGCTACTTGTTGGATGGCTTCCCCTGTTACCGCTGAAATTGCAACAAGATGGATCATGAGTGGGTCTGCAGATAAAATTCTGGAAGGTAGAAAAAAGAGCGCACGACGCCGTGTTGAAATTGCCAGAGAGATCTTTGCCGACTACGAGATGGAAAGCGAAACATTGGGTATCTATGTCTGGCTTCACCTACCCGCACCTTGGAGATCCAGCCAGTTTACCCATGCAGCCAACAGAGCTGGTGTAACCATCTCTGCCTCTGAAGCCTTTATCGTTGGGCGAAAAGCCCCGCCACATGCCGTCAGGATCTGTCTGGGCCAACCCGGTTCAGAAGAAAAGTTGATCAGAGGATTAGACATATTGGCCGGGATATTAAAAAAAGGTCCCGACGTCGGCACGTCTGTCTTTTAAACAAGTGGCGTACGGCCACCTGTCTAAAACATTTTAGGTGATATATTCAAAACCTAACAAACACGTTTGGAAACCCAATTACGTTACGTTAGAGATTGTATCTGAAATCTCGGACACAACAGTAGTCACAAGATCAGAATCTTCGCCTTCAGCCATAACCCGGATAAGAGGCTCGGTTCCGGACTTACGAATAAGGACACGCCCCTTGCCATTAAGCTGAGCTTGCCCGGCTTTTATGGCATCTTGTACCTTGCCCATACCTAACACATCATCCAGCGGCACACCGCTCGTAATGCGAACATTCTTCAGTAACTGCGGTAACGGGGTAAACCCGCGAACAACTTCACTTGCTGGACGATCAGCCCTGATAACCGCAGCCAAAACCTGTAGTGCTGCAATTAAGCCATCACCGGTCGTTGTGTGATCGCTGATCACCATATGACCGGATTGCTCACCCCCAAGATTGTACCCCTGCTCACGCATGGTCTGAACCACATAGCGATCTCCGACGGGAGTACGAATAAGCTCTAACCCAAGGTCATTCAGATATGTTTCCAGCCCCATGTTGGACATAACCGTTGCAACAACGCCGCCCCCCTTGAGAAGCTCACGCGCGTGGAGGGTCTTGGCAATGATTGCCATCACCTGATCGCCATCGACAATTTGCCCGTGCTCATCAGCCAGAATCAAACGATCGGCGTCTCCATCAAGGGCAATGCCAATATCCGCACCGTGCGCGACAACTGCTTCCTGCATCAAAGTAGTCGCCGTCGCACCGCAATCCCGATTGATATTAAAGCCATCAGGCGTCACCGCCACGGGGATAACGTCAGCACCCAGTTCATAAAGAACAGTTGGCGCAACCTTGTATGCTGCTCCATTGGCGCAGTCGATAACAACTTTCATTCCATCCAGACGCAAATCCTTTGGAAAGGTATTTTTAACAAACTCAATATATCGCCCCGATGCATCGTCCAGACGCCGTGCACGCCCCAGCTTAGTACTCGACGCGAGGGGAATTGACTTGTTGTCCTGTAGACGCGCTTCAATTTTAGCTTCGACATCATCGGATAGTTTAAAACCATCTGGGCCGAATAGCTTGATCCCGTTGTCTTCAAAGGGGTTATGGGATGCCGAAATCATGACCCCCATATCCGCCCGCATAGAGCGGGTCAGCATCCCAACAGCAGGTGTTGGTACAGGTCCCAGAAGAACAACATCCATACCAACGGAAACAAAACCTGCGGTTAATGCTGGCTCCAGAAGATAGCCGGACAAACGTGTATCTTTACCGATCACGACTGTATGGCGATGATTACCGCGTTGGAAATGTGCCCCAGCAGCTTTGGCAACAGCCAGTGCAATTTCAGCTGTTACAGGCTCTTCATTCGCTTTTCCACGAATACCATCTGTTCCAAAGTATTTACGGCTCATCTCTTTTTTATAACTCCAACACCAACACTAATATTTTTAAATACTCTTTTTACACAGCCTGTCTTATAGCCTGTCCGATTGCAAAGGCCTGACTTGTCTCTGCCACATCATGAACCCGGTACATTTGAACACCACGATCCAACCCCGCTAAGGCACAGGCAAGTGATCCTGCCACACGATCTTTTGGTTCTTCGCCTTGTGACAACTTACCTATGAAACTCTTACGGCTCACCCCAAGCAAGATCGGGCATCCGATGCCATGCAAAAGAGATAAAGTATCCAATAATCTAAGATTATGATCCACAGTTTTCCCAAAGCCAATACCTGGATCAACTGCAATCATATCTTTTGGAATACCAGCTTCCAAACACGCCTGAACACGCGATTGCAAATAATCATAAATATCCAGAGCAACATCCTGATAGAGCGGATTTGCCTGCATCGTTTCAGGGGTTCCCTGCATATGCATCAAAATAACAGGTACTTTTGCGTTGGCAGCAGCTTCCAGACTTTCCGCATCACCTTCCAACGCCGTGACATCATTGATAATAGCGGCACCAGCCTGCACGGCCTCTGTCATCACCTTTGCATGTCTGGTATCGATTGAAACCAAGGCTCCTGCTTCGGCGAGCTTTTCGACAACAGGAATAACCCGCCTCAACTCTTCGTCCAACGAAACGGGATCAGCACCTGGTCGCGTTGATTCCCCACCGATATCAAGAATTGTCGCGCCCTTGTCAATCATCCGCAAACCATCACCAACGGCTGTACCAGTAGAATAACGATCCCCGCCATCAGAAAAGGAGTCGGGCGTGACGTTAATGACAGCCATAACATGGGGCCTAGACATATCCAGCCCCGCAAAAGAAGACCTTGGTTTCCCCAAAGTCGCCAAGAGATCAGATGCCGTAGAAGTTAGGTCCGTATGGTTATTATCCGTTAACCACGGCAAAATCTCCGAAGTGGGCAGAACATGACGCTCACGAATTTCTCTGGAAGAAACCCTTATCGTCACTTCCGCAGCAGCAAAGCTGTTGCCATTCCCCATAAAGGGCAATGCCTTGCCAACAGAGCTTTGGGTGGAAGATATTCCAACCGGGCGAATATAGAGTTTATGTGACATGAGATACCTGTGGATATCTGTGTAAAACACCAAGGCCCCACAGAATGCGAGGCCTTGGTTTTATTAAATCAACATGACAGAAAAACGATCAGCTTTCAGGCTGAGGTTCTGGTGTTGCACCACCCTTGTCATCTTCTTCGTCATCGCGATGAACTTTTCCACTCTTTGGAACTGAAGTACGAGGTACATCAGAGCCATGATCAGAATTACTATCATCACTACGATCAATCTTGCCGTCTTTCAGAAGCTGTTTAACATCTTCACCAGATAGAGATTCATATTCCAAAAGTGCTTTGGTGATAAGTTCAAGTTGATCACGATGTTTTGTCAAAACATCACGAGCTTGCTTTTCAGCCGTCTCAATAATGCTACGCACTTCGTCATCAATCATCTTCTGGGTTTCACTGGAAACACTCAGGCCATTATCACCGCCGCCGCCATAGCTAAACGGATCATCCTGACGCGATACATAACGCAGGCGACCCAGCTTTTCGCTCATGCCGTAAACCATCACCATGGAACGGGCCATGTTTGTCGCTTGCTGAATATCATTTCCAGCACCCGTCGTAACATTATCTGCGCCATAGATAAGTTGTTCAGCTTCACGACCACCAAACATCATCGCAAGGCGCGCCTTCATTTCCATTACCTTATAGCCAAGGCGATCTCGCTCTGGCAGGTTCATGGTCACACCCAGTGACTGACCACGCGGAATAATTGTCACCTTATGAAGAGGATCATTGCCCTTAACATGAATACCGACAAGAGCATGTCCGGCTTCATGATAGGCTGTCATTTCTCGCTCTTCATCCGTCATGACCATCGAACGACGCTCAGCACCCATCATCACTTTGTCTTTTGCATCTTCAAAGTCAGACATCGTAACAACACGCTTACCTGAACGGGCAGCAAGCAAGGCAGCTTCGTTAACAAGGTTAGCCAAAGCAGCACCAGAGAAACCAGGTGTTCCTCGCGCAACAACACGCGCGTCAACATCCGGTGCCAAAGGAACTTTGCGTAGGTGAACCTTGAGAATTTTTTCGCGACCAAGAATATCAGGATTAGATACAGTAACCTGGCGATCAAAACGTCCCGGACGCAAGAGTGCAGCATCAAGAACATCAGGACGGTTCGTTGCCGCAATAATGATCACGCCTTCGTTTGATTCGAAACCATCCATCTCGACGAGAAGCTGGTTGAGTGTCTGTTCGCGTTCATCATTACCGCCGCCCATACCAGCGCCACGGTGACGACCGACAGCGTCAATCTCGTCAATAAACAGAATACACGGCGCATTCTTTTTACCCTGTTCAAACATATCGCGGACACGGCTAGCACCAACACCAACAAACATTTCGACAAAGTCAGAACCGGAAATAGTAAAGAAAGGCACATTTGCTTCACCGGCAATCGCCCGCGCCAACAACGTCTTACCTGTACCCGGAGGGCCAACAAGCAAACAACCTTTTGGAATTTTTCCGCCCAACCGCTGGAATTTTTGAGGATCTTTCAGGAATTCAACAATCTCCTGAAGTTCTTCTTTGGCTTCATCAATCCCTGCTACATCATCAAAGGTGACGCGCCCTTGCTTTTCCGTCAGCAGCTTAGCCTTGGATTTACCAAAGCCCATAGCCTTACCGCTATTTCCCTGCATTTGGCGGAAAAGGAAAATCCACACACCAATCAACAGGATCATAGGGAACCATGAAATCAGAATCTGTATCAGTGTAGATCCCTCTTCCTTTGGTATTGCTTTTACGATCACGCCAGCATCACGCAGCGTTTCAACAAGCTTGGGATCATCAGGCGCATAGCTAGAGAACTGACGTCCATCACTGGAAACACCTTTGATTTCACGCCCCTGAATAGTAACAGAGGTAACTTGCCCAGATTCGACCTGGGTTAGGAACTCAGAATAAGCTACCTGTTGTTGCCCGCTCTGAGACGACGGCCCCTGAAACAAATTGAACAGGGCAAACAAAAGCAGGGCCACTACAATCCATAGGGCTGCATTACGGCTGAAATTCAAGGTAACGACCTTCCAAAAAATCTGTGCTGCACCCAAACAGGTCCAGCGAAATGAATCACTTCTTCCTAGAAGATAATGCGCTTACGCTCCTAAGCAACCGTAAAGGGCAACTGAATCAGCATATTTTTTGGTTCGAATCGCATTTTCATCTGAATTTCATCGATCCAGTCCGGATTCAGGTACTCTAAATGGGGAACGGTTATGATTTTATCCCCATTATAAACAGCTGGCAGGCTATATCGGACAAAACGGGAAACACCGACATTTTTTACTGTTGGATGTAACGCGCACAGGTCCTGCCACCCTCTTTCCCCCAATGTCTGTAACATTAGGTTATCATTTTTCATTTCGTCATTAACCTGTACAAAGAACCTGTTGTCCCAAAGACATTCCTGTCCAGGGGTTAACAACAACTTTGACACCAACCTATTCTCTCGAACAATAAAGATAACATCATCTTTTTTGATAATTTCACAGCCAGCAAGCGTCAGCTTAACCGAATCTGCACTCATCAAAGATTGAACCAAACGATCAAGCTTTATAGTTTTAGGAGAATAATCTCCTCCCCCAACGGTCAAAAGAGTGCGTTGTAGAGCTCTTTGGAATATTTCCGTTTGAATTTCCTCCGATTCGCGAAAATCAATTTCAGCGTATCCGATTGGATTCAGACGTACTCTTTGATCAATAAAGGCATCGGTCCTTTTTTGCAGTGATCGACGAATTCGCCCCAGACTATGGGTAATACGCTCTAAGCTGCTTTTCCTTATTCCTTGCTGCTCTAACAAAGGAAGCTGCTGTCTAATCCGGTTCCTTAAATAATCTGCCCGCTGGTTACTAGGCTCTTCAATCCACCCCCAGCCATGATGCCTTAAGGTTTCAACCAAACGCTGTTTTGGAAAACCAAGTAAAGGACGGATAAGCGTCATTGCGCCGTCTTGTCGTTGCATAGAGATACCAGCCAAGCCATCAGATTTACTTTGTCTGACAAGGCGCATAAGGAACGTTTCAACCTGGTCATCTAAATGATGCCCCAAGGCCAGAAAAAAAATCTCTTTCTCTCGCCCCCATTTGGCAATCAAAGCATGGCGTGCTTTGCGCGCACGAACCTGCGAGCTCCCCTTTTCTTCACTATCCACCCCAAGAGAACGTGTAAGAATATCATGTTCAATTCCTTCAGCCGAAAGGCGTGCATGTACCCAGTCTGCTTCAATGCCAGATTCGGGGCGCAGACGGTGATCGACAGTCACCGCAAGAAGTTCACCACCTTTAGCTTTCACCCAATACCTGAGCAATAGACAAAGTGCCATACTGTCCGCACCACCAGATACAGCAACCCCGATCCGAAAAGGATTTCGAGGAAGAGCAATCACAGACATCAGCTGTGCAAACTCTTCCTCGCTAATTGGCAGTGATTTGGAATCGGGCCTTGATTGCAGCACCTTTTCCGTCGGAAGATCACCCACTGGAAACTCTTTGCATTGAAGTTAAGGGCAGTTCAAGCGTTGAGATTCCTGACCTGCACGTTGTTTAACAATCGCACTTGCATTGGGATAACGGTTCAAAAGTTCCCCAAACGTACCACAAGCATCTGATGTATTACCAAGCGAAGAAAGCGAAAGACCAAGCTTCAAAAGATTATCTGGTGCTTTAGAAGAATTGGGATAGCGCTGGAAAGAATCTGCAAAGGTAATGGCGGCTTGTTGGTAATCACCGCGGACATAATAAGTTTCACCTAACCAATAGGTCGCGTTGCCGGCAAGAGAATCTTCTGGATGATTTTCAACAAACTTAGAGAAAGCCTGTTCAGCCTCATCATAGCGGGCTTGACGAAGCAGACCAAAGGAATAGTCATACTGTTCTTTTGGTGTATCGCCGGGGAGCGTATAGCTCGCCACTTCGTCAGAGCGTAATCCGCCTTGGATCAAGCTTTGTGGTGACGCACTATCTACTGCTGTATTTGGTGCCGTTGCTGCCTGTTGTTGAGTATTAAAATTATTCAAATCTTCTGCTGGGATTGTTCCCAACACACCAGGTTGCCCGGATGCTGATGGCTGTCCCGTCGTTTGCTGGGCCTGCGAAGCTGTGTTGTTTGCAGCAAGAGATGTTCCTTGTTGCACAGCCCCCACTTGTCGGCCATTTTCCAAGTTCTGCAATCGTAAATCCGTATCAGCGACAAGCTTATCTAGCCTTTTACCAAGCTGATCCAGACGGAAATTTACTTCCTCAAATTGCCCGGTCAGACTTCTCATTTGGTTTTCAACTTGGGAAAGACGAAGCTCTAATCGTCCCGCATTAGCACCGCCACTATCCGAACCTACAGCAGCAAGCTCTTCGGCAGATGGCGTTTTACCCTGATAAACGTGTTGTTGTAGTGTCACCAGTTCACGTTGAAGGCGATCAATTTTATTAACCAACCCCTGTACTTGTGAATTTTGCGCCCAAGCACTCGTTTGCATTGCCATAACAACGAACGCAGCACCCGCGCCTAAACGAAACGTTTTCAAACTAACAGCCATCAATGACATTTTTTCTTGCACCCTTAAACGATAGTAGGTCCTGATTATATATAGCCTTATATTGGTGAGAATATGGCACACCAAATATCACACATATGAAAGCAGTAATTTAACAAAAAAATCCCGTTTGGTTTCGTCAACCAAACGGGATTTTTAATAAGATCAGTCTATGCGCTTAGTTTACAACGAAGACTGCACGACGGTTCTGAGACCATGCTTCTTCGGTAGAACCGAGAACAGCTGGACGTTCTTTACCGAAGCTAACGACCTGAACACGATTCGGATTTACACCAAGAGCAACAAGGTAATCACGTACAGAGTTTGCACGACGCTCACCAAGAGCCAAGTTGTATTCACGTGTTCCACGCTCATCAGCATGACCTTCAACAGTCAGCGTCACAGCTGGATAGCTGTTCATCCAAACGGCAAGTGCTTCAGTAGTTTTCTGACCTTCGCCCTGAAGGTCGCTTTGGTCATAACCAAAGAAAACACGATCACCAACGTTTACAACGAGGTGTTCCAGAGAACCAGGCTGTGGCCCCTGAATGGATGAAGAACTTACAGAGGAGGACTGGTCAGTTGTACCAGTTGTTGCAGATGAACCATCGTTTGATCCGTCTGCATTGTTATCAGAATTGCTGGCACAAGCACTTAGGAACAGTGCGGCTGCAAACATTGTGAGCAACTTAAAGCGCATAATTTTTTCGCCCTCTCGAGTAATACCCGAATACTAAAATTGTTAGGTGATCTGTCTGAAACAACAAATCAACGAAGAAACTCAATAAACCCCCAGTTACACCGATTAAATCGGGAAACGTCCACGACTATAACGATATAACTGTTATTTATCAAGCATACAGCTTATTGCAATAGTGGAGACCAAGCCGGATCAACTCCATCAAGAGGCGTAACGACCTCTCTTTCGTTATATCCGGACAGATCAACCGTATAAACTTTGCTTTTCACCTTACCACGACTATCGGACTTGCCTTGTTTGTAATAAGAGAGAACGCGACCATTCGGTGACCACGTTGGTCCCTCGGCATGGTAACCTTCCGCAAGCATACGTTCACCTGATCCATCAGGCTTCATGACGCCGATATAGAATTTTCTACCGGAAAGGCGTGTAAAAGCAATCAAATCGCCGCGCGGGGACCACACAGGTGTCGCGTAACGTCCTTTGTTAAAAGAGATTCTCTTAACATTTCCACCATTAATATCCATCACATAAAGTTGCTGACTACCACCACGATCAGAGTTGAATACAACCTTAGATCCATCCGGTGAATAAGACGGCGATGTATCAATAGCTGGGTGATTTGTCAGACGCGAAAACTTTCTGGTCCGTAGATCCATCGTGTAAATTTCTGTATTCCCACGATCAGCAAGACTCATTACCACAGAGTTTCCATCCGGAGAGAATCGCGGTGCGAAACTCATTCCCTTGAAGTTTCCAAGGGTTTCTTCACGGCCGGTTTGTAGATCGAGCAGCTTTACCTTTGGAACATTCCCCTCGAATGACAAATATGTGATCTCTTGTGACGTTGGAGAAAAACGCGGTGTGAAAACATCAAACCTGCCGTTTGTCAGGAATTTATGATTGAATCCATCCTGATCCATAATTGCCAAACGTCTTTGACGCCGATTCTGTGGCCCTGTTTCAGAGACATAGACAACACGGGTGTCAAAATACCCTTGTTCCCCTGTTAGACGCTTATAGATGGCATCAGAGATTTGATGTGCAATCCGTCTCCAGTTCGTACGAGTCGAGGTATAAGAAAAGCCTGTCATCATATTCTCGGCATAGACATCCCAAAGGCGGAATTCAATACGGACCTTGCCATCGCCCTGGACCTGGGCAGAGCCTGTCACCAGTGCTTGGGCATTAATCAAACGCCAATCCCCAAAACGAACCCCAACCTGAAGAGAGTTTTGGTCTTGGATGAAGGCTTTATTATCGATAGGTTTGAACAAACCTGTACGCTCAAGGTTTGCAGAAATCACCTCGGCAATATCCCGCCCGATCAGCTGTGCTTCTGGCTGCCCGCCGTTAAAGTCCGCAACAGCAACGGGTAAAGGTTCAACAAAACCTTCGGTAATATTTACGTTGATCTCAGCCTGCGCAGGCACACTACCAATCGCAATTCCTAACACACTGACCGCTGCAACCAGCAATCCGCGCGTTGCCTTTATTAACATCACTGTTCTTCTCCCGTTCATTGATCGAACATTTTTGATGGATCAATTCGAATATTAATCATTCTCCAGTCACCATAGAGATCACTAGGAAATTTATAAGGACCACACCCGACAAGTGTTTTACTAAGCTCGTTCAATGCATTGTTAAAGACATCATCATGATCGAATCTCTCACGATCAACAACGATAACCTCTTCAACATGACCATCTCGAGATAACTTCATTGATAATTCAACAATAGTATCTAAAGAAGAATTAGGGCTAAAATTTGTTTTCCAGCATTTACCCGCTGTTTCTATAAAAGCAAAAGGCTCGGCAACCGCTATACTTTGTGAATACAAACATATTACCGAGACAAAACAATATAAGGCGCCTTTAGAACGAAGCCTTGAAATCATTGCCCAAACATCTTTGATGGATCAAATGTCATGTTCACTGTTTGCCAATCACCGTAGAGATCAACTGGAAGCTTGTAGGGCGCACAGCTGATAACAGCACGTCGAGCATTCTCAGCGGCAGTTCTGAAATATGCGTCTTTGTTAAATCTGTTCTGATCAACAATTTGCACACCGCTAACGCTCCCATCTTGGCGCATTTGCACAGAGATCTCGACGATCATTTCCTCAGCCTGTAAGGCCCCGGCATCGACCCGCCAGCACTGTCGCATCTGCTGCTGAAGAGATCTTTGAATATCATTGATCTGCGCAGCGGAAGCACGTTGTCGTGTCGGCCTAGTTGGTGCCTTACCCTTGGTCGTGGTTTTCTTTGGTGCTGACTTCAACTTATCCACATTTTTCAAAATAGACGTAAGCGCATCGACTTTTGGCTTCGGTTCTTCCTCTTTCTGCACGACTTCCGGTTTGGGTTCCGGACGTTTAGGCGGTTTTGGGCGCGATTTCGGTTTTGGCGGCAAAGCCTTTTTTACTTCTTCAGGCTCTGGCTCAATATTTTCGATAATCTCCGGCTCTGGCGCCTCAACCTTCAAAGGTTCAGGCTCGGGAACAGGTTCCGGTTCCTGGATTGGCTCCGGCTCCGGCGCAGGCTCTGGTTCTGGAACAGGTTCAGGCTGTGGTTCAGGTTCAGGAGCGGGCTCTGGCTGAGGTTCTGGTTCCGGTTTAGGCTCTGGCTCAGGAGTCTCTTCCGGCTCGGGTTCAGGGTTGTCCTGTTCAGGGGCTGGCGGCTTTTCCAAATCAAGCTCGGCAAGAACAACAAACTCCACAGGCACAACCTGCTCAGCAAGAAAGGGCTTGTTAAAGCGTGGTAATCCGAAAATTACAAACGCCAACAACGCCATGTGCATTAATAAAGAAACAGCAATGCCTGTACGCATATTCTTAGCGACTACTTCTGTTCTTTGGGTAATTCAGCAATCAAAGCGACCCTGTCATAACCCGCACTATTAACAAGACTCATGACCTGCATGACCCGCCCGTAATCGATGGCTTTATCGCCCCGCACATAAACCCGCGTATCCGGTTTATTCTCAGTGATTGCATTCAAGCGTGGAACCAACTGTTCTTCTGTCACTTTGGTTTCTTGCAGAAAAAGTTCACCCGTGGCGTTTACAGAAATAACCAGCGGTTCTTCGGAAGCATTCAACGTTTTGGCTTGTGCTTTGGGCAAATCAACAGGCACCCCGACGGTCAAGAGTGGCGCCGTCACCATAAAGACAATCAGGAGCACAAGCATAACATCCACAAAGGGTGTTACGTTGATATCACTCATCGGTTTGCGGCTGGAACGCTTCCAACGACCGCTGCCTTTGGATGCCCCCCCACCAAGCGTCGGCGCTGCCATTCTAGTGCTCCTCTAACTGACGAGAGAGAATCGCACTGAACTCGCCGGCAAAAACTTCCAGTCGTGCGCCATAACGCCCGATATCACTGGATAGCTTGTTATAGGCAAGAACTGCTGGAATAGCCGCGACAAGACCAAGTGCCGTTGCAAACAGAGCCTCTGCAATCCCGGGGGCAACAACAGCAAGGCTGGTGTTCTTTGACGCTGCGATCGAGGTGAAAGCATTCATGATACCCCATACCGTTCCAAAAAGGCCGATAAAAGGCGCTGAAGATCCGACAGAAGCAAGGAACACCATGCCTCTTTCCAAGATATCCATTTCCCTGTTCAAGCTGATATCCATCACACGGTCAATACGCTGCTGTAAACTGACGCGGGCATGATCGCTGCGGCTAGCATTACCGCGACTACTGGCACGCCGCCATTCACGCATGGCAGAAATAAAAATACTGGAAACAGGATCAGAAGGGCGCTTTTCGATGCGATCATAAAGATCATCCAACGAACCGCCTGACCAAAATGCTTCATCGAACTGATCAGCCCGGCGACGCAAGCTACGCAGTTTGACAATTTTATCAATCATGATTGCCCAAGACCAGATAGAGGCAATAATGAGGATAAAAATAACGATTTTTACAATCAGATCGGCTTGAAGAAATAATCCCCACACACTAAGATCATGAACGGCTGATGCCCCACCCAATGCAACGGAATCAACGACATTGCTACCAAGACCGACTGTCTCGACTGTTTCTACAACTTCATTTGCCATCGGCTTTGACAGCTCCTTTTAGCACCCTAAACTCATTCCCCAAACTTATACCCCGGGCTTACACCCCGAACTTACTCAAAGTTTGACTTATTTCTGATGGGATCCTTGCGGGTCCCCCCTTTTCGTCCACACAAGCGATACGGATATCACAGTGGACTAATAGAACATCGTTCCGATAAATAATCTGTTCAAATGAGAAGCTAGCGCCTTTCATTTGGGTAATTCTGGACTTAACAACCAACAAATCGTCAAGATACGCTGGCTGTGCGAACTTAAGAAAGCAATCTTTTACGGCAAAAAAAAGGCCAAACCGCTTACTTAGATCTGTCTGTTCAAAATCAAGGAGCCTCAAGATCTCTGTTCGGGCTCGCTCTGCAAACTTCAAGTAATTGGCGTGATACACAATTTTGGCATTATCCGTGTCTTCGTAATAAACACGAACGGGATAATAATGACTGCCTTTTTCAAACACCCCAGTTAGAGGAAGATCACAAATTTGTTTCATATCTGTCCCTGATCACCCGATTTCACTATTATCGTCTGGGCTATCTCCTGACGCTCCTGCACCGGATAGAAGATCCATTTGTGATGACCGACGGGCCTTGATCTCAACAGGCTCGTTCAAACCAAGGTATTTATACCCTGTGGAACTAAGTAAACGTCCACGTGGTGTTCGCTGTAAAAAGCCCTGCTGAATTAAATACGGTTCGATAACGTCTTCGATAACGTCTCGCTGTTCAGACAAAGCAGCTGCGAGAGTTTCAGCACCGACAGGACCGCCACCATAATTCTCTGCGATAACACGTAAGTATCGGCGATCCATGGCATCAAGGCCTTTTTCGTCAACATCCAAACGGCGGAGGGCCACATCTGCATCAGCCGCTTCAATCAACTCAACGCCCGCAACCGCAGCGAAATCCCTGACCCTACGTAACAATCGACCAGATACCCGTGGCGTTCCCCTTGCCCGGCGTGCAATTTCAAAGGCGCCATCATCACTCATCGGCGCTTCAAGAATTTTAGCCCCGCGGGAAACAATCTGTTGTAATTCCTCTGGCTCATAAAATTGAAGCCTGAGCGGAATACCAAACCGTTCGCGCAGAGGCGTAGAAATCAATCCAGAACGAGTCGTTGCCCCGATTAACGTAAAGGGCGGCAAGTCAATTTGTACTGACCTTGCGGCGGGTCCCTCACCAATAATCAAATCCAGCTTAAAATCCTCCATCGCCGGATAAAGGATCTCTTCAACCACGGGCGACAAGCGATGGATTTCATCAATAAAAAGTACGTCGTGTGGCTGCAAGTTCGTCAAAATAGCCGCGAGATCCCCAGCCTTCGCAATGACGGGGCCTGACGTCGCCCGAAAGCCAACGCCGAGTTCACGAGCAACCACTTGGGCCAAGGTTGTTTTTCCAAGACCTGGTGGACCGAAGAAAAGAACATGGTCCAGCGCATCACCACGCTGTTTTGCAGCCTCAATAAAAATATGCAGGTTTTCACGTAATTGACGCTGCCCAATAAATTCACCGAGGCTCAGAGGACGCAAAGAATTTTCTACACCATCCCCTTCGGAAAATTCATTGGATACTAATCTATCGTCGTTCACCGCATTAACTCCGCAAGACCACCACGAATAAGTTCCTCAAGGGGCGTATCAGCCCCTTTCTCGCTGGATATCTTTGCAACCGCACTGTACGCTTCTGAACGTCGGTACCCCAAATTGACCAGGGCAGAAATTGCGTCTTCTGAAATCGCCATCGGCGTTGATGCAGGCTTACCTTCTGCCGCCGAACTATCAACAATCTCGCCTGACGTTCCAAGTGACAGCTTGGCAATTTTGTCTTTAAGTTCGTTCATGATGCGGATTGCTAGCTTGGGTCCAACACCATTTGCTCGGGTTATTGTGGTTTTGTCCTGGGCAGCAATGGCAACAGATAGTTCATCGGGCGATATCGCCGACAAGATTGCAAGACCAACCTTTGCACCCACCCCCTGAACAGTACCAAGCAAGAGATACCATTCTTTTTCAGCAGCTGTCGCAAACCCAAACAAGTGGATATGATCTTCTCTGACATGGGTTTCGATCAACAAGCTTGTTACTTCACCTTCGCCGGGCAGAACAGAGAGCGTACGACTGGAACAAAAAACAATGTAGCCAACACCGCCAACATCGAGCATAACCCAGTCATCCCCTGTGGAATCAACCTTTCCGGTCAGCTTACCGATCATCTAAACTTCTTCCCCCACGTTTTGCCTGTTTTCTTCAAAGTTCTTGGATCTTCAATCCCTGCTTTTTTTAAAGCAGCACTGATTGGATCTTCGGTTCCTTGGGCCCATTTTCTACCCGTTGAAGCATTATGGGCATGACAAATAGCAATCGCCAAGGCATCCGCAGCATCAGAAGAGGTAATTTTACACCCCGGCAACAGCCGTTCAACCATCATTTGCACCTGATCTTTTGTTGCGTGACCTGTGCCAACGACTGACTTTTTAACAATCATTGGCAAGTATTCACCCACAGGCAAACCAACCAAAGCCGGAGTGATGAGGGCAATACCACGCGCCATACCAAGCTTAAGCGTTGAACTTGGGTTCTTGTTCGCCAGGGTAATCTCAACAGCCGCTTCATCGGGCTGATAATCTGCAAGAACAGTTTGAATACCGTCGTGGATTTCCACAAGGCGTTTGGGAAGATCGTTCGTCGACAGCGTTTTCACAACACCATTTGCAATATGGTGCAGCCTGCTACCTTCTGATTCGATGATTCCCCACCCGGTAAAACGAAGGCCGGGATCGATTCCAATGATCCGCATTATCTCTGGACCCGGCCTCCTTTATAACTTAACCAGCGGTAAGCTTAGCCATAATTTCGTCGTCGATTTCAAAATTCGCACTCACATTTTGAACATCGTCGTTATCATCAAGCGTATCAATCAACTTCAACATTGTTGATGCCTGATCTTCGTTCAAGCTGATAGTATTCTGTGGCTTCCACTGTAGACCAAGCTCTGTCGGCGGGCCAAATTTTTCAATCAAAGCATCGCGAACATCCGCAAAATCACCGGGATCACAAATAATTTCGTGATCATCATCAGTGCTTTCAACGTTATCTGCGCCGGCCTCAACAGCGGCTTCGAACATTG
Organism: Kiloniella sp.; assembly: GCF_048270245.1. Classification (GTDB taxonomy): domain Bacteria; phylum Pseudomonadota; class Alphaproteobacteria; order Kiloniellales; family Kiloniellaceae; genus Kiloniella. The sequence continues at coordinate 917,229 of NZ_JBLWTH010000001.1, read as the reverse complement.
CATCAGCATCAGCTACAGAAGCGGGGTAGGTCAATGAACCAACACGGTCAAACATGAAAGAGACGCTGCCTGTTTCCCCTAGGTTACCACCAAGCTTGGAAAAGGCGGTTCGAACTTCCGATGCAGTCCTGTTGCGGTTATCAGTTGACGCATCAACAATCACTGCGACGCCAGCTGGACCATACCCCTCGTAACGAACGTCTTCGTAGTTCGCGACATCTTCCCCACCAGCAACACGTTTAACGGCGCGATCAATGTTATCTTTTGGCATGTTCGCAGCACGTGCAGCCATGATGGCATTACGCAAGGTCGAGTTTTGTTCTGGATCAGGTAATCCAGAACGGGCTGCAACCATAATTTCGCGGGTGTGACGCGCAAAGATTTTTGCACGTTTTTTATCTTGGGCACCTTTACGGTGCATAATGTTTTTAAATTGTGAATGGCCTGCCATGAGCAGAATTCCTAGCTCTTGTATTATTAAACGGTATTTTTAATTGCCTTCTAGCAGGATTTCGCTGCCAGAAGAAGCCCTAATAGAATTGTTTTCTTTTTTCAGCCACGCCAACACTAAATGATCATCCGCTATTGTGCCCTTGAAACTTGATAAGCTTAACCAAAATCATTAACTAAAGTTTAATTTAAAGTGCATAGAGTAGGCTATCATTAACTAAAGAACGTGATATCTGGATCGGGTACACATCATGGCAGAGAAGTTTCACATCCTCGATTTCCCAGAGGACAATCAACTTGATGCAAAAGAATTTTCAAAACTTGCTGAACAAGCTGCTGACCTGACAGAGGACTACGCATTTTATTCAAATCTGGACGCTTTAAACACGCTTATTGAAACGGCAAGCCCCTTGCCAAATCGCCCTCTAGAAGCCGCTACAAAAGTAGCGTCTATCGCCAAAGACACTCTTCAGCAAACCAATATGATGATTGATGAGGTTCAGCGTTTTAAAGCTCTATCAAAAAAAATCGCTAAACACTCGTAATTCAAGAGCGCTAATCAACCAGTGGAATAGTTTGGGATCAGCGTCCTCCGACATTTACAGTTTCTAGACGAATAACGAGCCCTATTGTATCATCTTTTTCTATATTACAACACGGACTAAGTTGCCCCTCCTCACGTTGGACTATTGGATTCTCTTTCATCATACCAATAGCCAAAACATAATTCTAGGTTCTACTCAAATCGACAAAGTTGGCTGGTATTACATACATATGGTTCCAACAAGAGGTCAAATTTTGCTAGCCAGAAAGTACTCCATGATAGCTTTCTGGGTAACCGCTTCTCTGCAAGGTTTGACAAAAATGATAGCCCCCCCTAGTTGTCCATTATTTAGAATCCCAACTAACGAATTACTTTGCTCCGTCGATATCTGATGGCTTTAACACAGCATCGTCTTGATAGTGTTTCTTCTTTAAACCAACTTCTAATTTGCGAAGAAGGACATAAAAAACGGGTGTAAAAATTAGTCCAAAGACCGTCACACCGATCATTCCATAAAAAACGGCGACACCGATAGTCTGACGCATTTCTGCTCCTGCACCCTGGCTCACCACCAAAGGAAGAACACCCATAATAAATGCAATAGAAGTCATTAGAATAGGCCGCAGACGCAGGCTAGATGCTTCAACAGCAGCCTCAACAATTGATCTCCCCTCGCGCTCTAACTCACGAGCAAACTCGACAATCAAAATCGCGTTTTTAGAAGCAAGCCCCGCCAAAACAAAGAGTGAAATTTGCGTAAAGATATTATTATCCCCTCCTGTATATTTAATACCCAGCATTGCAGAGAGAATTGCCATTGGCACGATCAAAATCACTGCCAGAGGTAGAGTTAGGCTTTCGTATTGCGCCGCCAAAACAAGGAAGACAAGTAATAAACAGAGCGGAAAGATAAAGACCGCTGTGTTGCCAGCCAAAATTTGCTGATAAGTAAGCTCAGTCCATTCATAATCAATACCAGGCGGAAGTGTCTCATCCAAGATTTTGACAATGGCGTCCTGAGCCTGACCAGATGAATACCCAGGTGCTGCATCCCCGTTGATATCAGCCGAACGATAGGCATTGTAACGCGAGGCGATCTCCGGACCAAATGTTTCTTCAACCTCTAACACAGACCCAAGAGGAATCATTTGTCCATCCAGATTACGGCTTTGCAAAGCAAGTATATCATCGGGTTCAGAGCGGAATTCCTTATCTGCCTGAGCAATTACTTGGTAAGTTCGCCCGAACTGGTTGAAGTCATTTACAAAACGAGAGCCAAGGTAAACTTGCATAGTCCTAAAAACCTCTTCGACTGAGATTCCCAGACGCTCCGCTTTGGTACGATCAAGATTGGCAAAAAGTTGCGGATAACTAATGTTATAGTTGGTATAAACACGGGTCAAAGCTGGATCAGCATAGGCCTTACCAAGTACTTGTTGAACGGCATCATCAAGAGCTTCATAACCAAGATCGTTTCGATCCTGGACCTGCAATTTAAAACCTCCTGTATTTCCCAACCCTCTGACTGGTGGCGCCGGGAAAATTGCAACGAAAGCTTGCTCTATAGAATTAAACTTTTGTTGCAACGCACCAGCGATTGCAAAACCATTAAGATGCGGAGCCGTTCTTTCTGAAAAATTATCCAGAGTAACAAACACAATACCCGAGGCGGGACTGTTAACAAAACCATTTACAGAAAGCCCGGGGAACTGAACAGCATTGGCGACCCCCTCCTGTTGAAGAGCAATGTCTCCCATTTCGCGCAGAACCTCTTCGGTACGTTCGAGTGTCGCACCGGGCGGCAACTGCGCAAAACTAATCAAATACCCCTTATCTTGTGCCGGGACAAAACCTTCTGGAACAGACGTAAAGGTATGCCCTGTTAGATAAACGAACCCGCCAAAAATCAACATCATAATGGTCTTGCGTGTGGTAAAAAGACCAACTGCCTTAACATAGCCATTCTGACTTTTGCCGAAACCGACATTAAACAGCTTAAAAAACCAGCCAAAAAGAAAATTGAACAGCTTTGTCAGCCAGTCATTATGCTGGTGTGCTGGCTTGAGCAACAAAGCAGATAAAGCCGGGCTCAATGTCAGAGAATTAATTGTCGAGATGAAAGTCGCTATAGCAATAGTCAAGGCAAACTGTTTATAAAATTGCCCCGTCAAACCACTTACAAAAGCAATCGGAACAAATACCGCACCCAAAACCAATGAAGTAGCAACAATTGGCCCCGTAACCTCTTTCATCGCTTGAATCGTTGCGTCCTTAGGGCTCTTTCCGTTTGCAACGTTTCTCTCCACATTCTCCACGACCACAATCGCATCATCAACAACGATGCCAATAGCCAAAATAAGACCAAAGAGCGATAGTACATTAATCGAAAACCCAAAGGCATACATGAATGCAAAGGTACCAACGATTGAAACCGGGACTGCCAGCAACGGAATGATTGAAGCTCGCCATGTTTGTAGGAAAATGATCACTACCAGCACAACTAACAAAATTGCCTCAAGAAGGGTTTTCATAACCGCATCAATGGAATCACTCACAAAAACCGTCGTATCATAAACAATGGAATAATCGACATCATCAGGGAACGTTTTCTTAAGACGCTCCATTGTATCCCGAACATCTTTCGCAATATCTAATGCATTGGCACCGGGAGAAGCGAAAATCGGCAAAGCAACAGCCTGTTCATTGTTCAATAAAGAACGTAGTGCATAGTTTTGAGCATCGAGTTCGACACGTGCGACATCCGACAAGCGCGTGATGGTACCACTATCGTCTCGCTTGATAATAATTTGCTCAAACTCTTCCTTGTTTTGTAAACGTCCCCTTACATTGACAGGCGACTGGATCTGAACACCATCGTCATAAGGAGGCCCACCAATCACACCAGCAGCGACCTGAAGGTTCTGCCCACGGATTGCACTTACAACTTCCGAAGCCGTCAAATCCAACTCTGCAATCCTGTTAGGATTCAGCCAGACACGCATCGCGTAATCACCAGAACCGAACAAAAGCACCTGCCCAGCCCCCTGAATTTTGGCAAGTTCATCGCGCACACTCAAGGTACCAAAATTCCGCAGATACAGCATGTCATAGCTGCCTTTTGGTGAACGCAGATGAACCACCATAGTCAGATCTGGAGATGATTTTGTAACCGTCACGCCAAGATCACGCGTGACCTCTGGCAAACGGGGCAACGCCTGCTGCACACGATTTTGAACAAGCTGCTGGGCCAGATCGGGATCTGTTCCTATAGCAAAGGTCACACGTAACTGCATGACACCGTCTGAAGACGCTAAAGAGTTCATGTAAAGCATGTTCTCAACACCATTAATTTGCTCTTCTAGTGGCGTTGAAACTGTCTCCGCTATAATAGCAGGATTTGCTCCAGGAAACTGGGCACTTACGACGATTGACGGCGGAGAAACTTCCGGATATTCGGAAATAGGTAGAACCAGCATGGCAATCGCGCCAGCAATAAAAATAAGGACCGAAAGAACAGACGCGAAAATAGGTCTATTCACAAAAAAACCGGAAATATTCATGGTACTGTCCAAGCGGAAAAAGAGTGTATCTGCAATCGGCACGAAACTTTAAGCACACCCCTCAGATTATGCAGTAAGGATATGCATTTGTTCGTTTCGTTATTTTACAAGAAATAATAAAGAAGAATATTCTTCTCCTTATTTCTAGACTTAATCTGCCCTAGCAACCTTGTCAGCAAACTGAGGGTCAACGGGCATACTTGGGCGGATACGCATTAAACCTTCCGTAATGACAACATCGCCATTATTCAGACCTTTGGTGACGATACGCTTTCCCTCAAACCGCTCCCCCAAAAGTACCTCGCGATAGGCCGCCTTGTTCTCTGCATCAACAATATAAACAAACTTACGATCCTGATTGGTACCAATTGCCGTTTCTGAGATCAGAATATGGTTTTGAGCCTTAGCGCTACCGATTTGGACTGAACCGAACATCCCCGGCAACAACATCCCATTCTTGTTTGCAAAATAAGCGCGCGCACGTATTGTTCCAGAGGCGGCATCAATACGATTGTCAAAACTATGAACAAAACCTTCAAAAAGTTGTCCACCGCTCCCCAGCGTTAAGCGTACAGGAATTTTGTCAGCCTTTTCCTGATTAAGCGTCTTAACTGTACGGATATGGTTCAGATAAGTCTGCTCATCAACATCAAAGGCAGCATAGATACCGTTACTTGACACAATGAAAGTCAAAACTGGTGCGTTACCGCCAGCCTCAACGAGATTCCCTCGTGTGATCTCTGCTCGACTAACATATCCGGATATTGGTGCTTTAACACTTGCACGATCAAGGTCAATCTCGGCCTGAATCAGGCGTGCTTCAGCCACTTTAACCGAGGCATATGAAACACTAGCGTCGTTTTTACGTTGATCAAGCAACCGTTCAGAAATTGCTGCTGAATTGATCAACCCCTGAGCCCGTTTCAATTGCTTGCTTGCAAAGGATGCCTGATTTCTTGCTGAACTTAATTCAGCCTTAGCCTGAGCAACAGCAGCTTCATATGGCTTGGGATCAATCACAAACAGAACATCCCCCTTTTCTACAGCTTGTCCGTCCTCAAACAAAACCTCGGTAATCGTGCCACTGACCTGTGGGCGAATTTCCGCAAAATCAACAGCTTCCAGTCGACTAGAGTACTTTGACCAAATTTGAACAGGAACGGCCTTGGCACGAATCGCTGTCACAGGTAGGGCTGCCGGAGCCCCCTGTGTAACGACGTTATTATCGGTCGTTTCAACTGCCTGACCTTCGGAATAAATACCAATACCCACAGCCCCTAGAGCAGCAATAAAACTTGCCGCCACAAAAAGCTTTCTTTTATTACTTGATAACGACATCACGTATCTCTCTTAATCACTTGACCGATCGGTCAAATTTCAAGTCAAAATATAAAATTGAATTCCAGATTTTTTCACCAGAGACCACTTCTCTTAAGCTGTAAGCTTCTTTCCTTGAAGAAAGCTCTCAACGTCCTCATCCCGGAGTCCTACAATACGAATTAATCCGGTAATCAGATCACGCTCCACAGCTTCAAGAGAGTTTTGTATTCTTGCGACCATAACCATACCGACGACATAGCGATAAGTCTCTTCACCACGACTAACAGCATCAATGTTATCAGACAGATAGCCTTGTGCTATCAAATCCCGCACCAGGCAGATATAATAGGTTTCTAACATCCGCGACACTTGATCAGACTTAGTATAAAGCCCTTCTGTATCATGCCCCACCATTTCGGAAGCAAGAGTCATGAAAGGACAACCACAAACTTGACCAAAACGCTTTTGGATTTCACGTTGATGAAACAAAACCTCTTCGCCAAGATCAAAAATCCGTTGAATTGGATGCTTCCGAGGAGAAAAAACTCTGTCCATCATGCCAACAGCTTCATTAGATTTTCTGTCCATACAAGAAAATGCTAAATCAGCCTTACTTTTGAAATAATGGTAAAAACTCCCCTTATGAACGCCGGCTGCCTTACAGATATCATCAACACTTACAGAACAATAACTATTACGCCATATCATTTCTGTTGCGATTTCTAGCAACCTTTCCTTGGTGTTGTTTGTTGTCATCTAGACATTCCATCATATAATTCACCATACAAATAATGCCCTTGACTGAATGGTCAAGGGCACTATTCTTTTTTTTGCCAAAATTCTCATAATTAGAGGCTTATGACAGGAATGTCAGAATACCAACCACATAAAAAAAAGAGAAAAGAAGTCATATAGTCAAAGACGAAAAATTCAGTCTATGTCTTAATCAACCTGTGGAATAGTTTGAGACAAGCGTCCACCAACACGCACAGGCTCTACACGAGTAGCTAGCCCTGTGGCATCATCTGTTTCTACATACAATGCACACAAAGTTGCTTCTCCAACTGCCGGGCTCATCCGTTCTGTCGGCAATTTTTTGGTAAAGCGCGCGACGGGAACTTCTTTTTTCATGCCGATAACTGAATCATAATCCCCGGTCATACCAACATCACTTTGATAGGCTGTGCCATTTGGCAACACTGTATGATCAGCGGTTGGCACGTGGGTATGCGTTCCAACAACAAGACTGACTTTGCCATCCAAAAAGTGTCCCATGGCCATTTTTTCACTGGTTGCTTCTCCGTGAAAATCAACCACAACCGCAGAAAGTCCCTGCTGCCCCATTTTATAGCGATCCAGTATTTTGGAAATCGCTGCAAAGGGATCATCCAGCGGGTCCATAAACACTCGCCCCATGGCATTCATCACCATGATCTTACGCCCACCGGGCGCCTCATAGAGTGCAGCTCCACGCCCAGGCGCGCCTTCTGGATAATTCAAAGGACGCAACAGTCGATTTTCCTTGTTGATGTAAACCATGCAATCTCGCTGATCCCAGCTATGATTACCACCAGAAACAACATCAGCACCGTGATCCAAAAACTGCTTACAGATTTTTTCTGTGATCCCAAAACCCGATGCTGCATTTTCGCCGTTCACAATAACGAAATCCAGTTTCAGATCCCGGCGAAGTCCTGGCAAATGCGCAACAATTGCATCTCGACCAGAGCGCCCGACAACATCACCACAGAACAATAATCTCATAACAGTCTCTTTAATTTACGGGTTATTGAGGAAAAACACCTTCTTTCAATACAACGCGTGTACTACCCCGTGAGGAAGAGCTTGGCAAAGAATTTACCCAATCACCCCTGATCCCGATAATCTTTAAACTACCGAAATAGAGAATTTAGGTCTGAGCGATCAGGAAAGTTCGATAACTTCCTGCTCAGTCACAATATAATCCAAAGGTTGATCATAAGGTCCACGAATAACTGCGGGCATTTCCTGCCCAGCATAGGCTATACCAATCGCAATGACTGATTTTTTAGCCCGCAACTTATCCAGCGTCCGGTCATAAAACCCGCCACCATAGCCAAGCCGATATCCAGCACGATCAAAGGCCAGAAGAGGAACAAAAAGCACATCAGGCTCCAATTCGTCCTTGTCGGCACTCGGTTCTTTTGTCCCAAAACCAGCATCATCAAGCGTATCGCCTGGCGCCCAGCTTCTGAAAACCAAGGGCTTATTAGCACCCAACATAACAGGAAGCACCGGGGTGAAGTCTTTATGATGTAAGGCTTGTAATAATGGCATGGGGTCAAGTTCATCCCCCAAAGGCCAATAGGCGGAAACAACTGAATGAGCAGGCAATGAAATCGTTTCAAACAGGCGTCTGCATAGCTGATCAGCCGCATTTGGATTGTGCTTGTAAGCTTCAGCACGATTCGTCTTGGCTTCTTTACGGAGTAACTTTTTACGTTGATCTATCTCATCTATATTCGATGTATTCATCATCCCCTCCAAATTCGTCGCTATTTACCCTGACCAGGGCTGAATAAACCAGAGAGGAAAACGTGGTGCCGCGGTAGCCGTCGGCTCAAAGTCCTCTTGCGGCCTGCATAAGCAGGTGGGCGCCATATGCCAAGACCACGATCTTGACAGGGACAGCTCCCTAAAGAAGATTATTGGCCCCAGGGATTTTACCAGCCTAACGCACCCCGCAGCACCAGTGAGATCTTTTACTGATTTTCCAATCGGGCGGCAATAGATTCCAGACGGTCCGCACAACTTTCCAGCGCACTTGCGACTTTCTCTGCTTCAACCTCGTCAGCAGCAGCATCTTTTTTGCCGTTTCCGGATTTACCATCATCAATTTGGATATAGGCTTCATGTAACTCGTCTGCAAGAAGCAAACTTGCCATAAGCATTAAATGGGTTTCACTTACCTGCCCCATTGACCCTTTAAGTTCGTCAATCTTTTGATTGATATATTTGGCCAAGCCCAAAAGATGATCTTCTTGTCCATCCTGACAACCAACTGAATAGCGGCGTCCGTTCACGGTCAGTGTTACTTGCGCCATGTTCTTACTTCTCCAGTGAGGCCGAGAGTTGCCCGATCACTTTATCAAGACGATCACCAACTTCTTGTTTTGTGGTTTTAAGATCAGCATTCTCTTTCAGACTCTGATCGAGATTTTTTTGCATCTCTTGAAGTGTCCCATCGGATTCGTTTGATGTGGCCTCAAAGTTTTTCTCAATTGTATCCACTGCCAGAGCAAGACGCTCCAGAGCTTTTAATAATCTCGTCATATCAAGAAACAGCCATTTGCTGAAATTTTATCCCCAGATTCAGTAACCCAGTTCAATTACAGGGTAATATAAAGATTAACCAGAATAAGATGCCCATCTTACATAGGTCAACCGCCTGGCTTACAAGTCTTTTCATTGTGTCCTTTATAGGGTCATTTTCCCGAACTTAACAGCCATTCCTCAGATCACTGTTGACCTTGGCGGTGCAAAGGGGCATTTTGCCGCCGTTAATGGACCCCTGTCTTAAACATTCCAGACAGGATAATCTGAACCCAACTGGGGACCTTGAATATGACTGCACTGCGCCTTCCCGTATCTGCTGCGGACGCCGCGCCAGGTAGCAACCACACTGATATGGCAAATGCCATTCGTGCTCTTTCCATGGATGCCGTTCAACGCGCGAACTCTGGACATCCAGGAATGCCAATGGGCATGGCTGATGTAGCTACCGTACTTTACAGCCGTTTTCTTAAATTTGATCCATTACGCCCTGACTGGGCAGACCGCGACCGTTTTGTTTTGTCTGCTGGTCATGGATCAATGCTGATCTATTCCTTGCTTCACCTGACTGGTTATCCAGACATGACAATGGATCAGATTAAAAACTTCCGACAGTTAGACAGCATCACAGCTGGTCACCCTGAATTTGGTCATGCTCCGGGCATTGAAACAACCACAGGCCCACTTGGTCAGGGAATTGCGACAGCTGTCGGCATGGCCTTGGGCGAGCGCATGATGAACGCCCGTTATGGCGACGAAATTGTTGATCATCACACCTATGCAATTGCCGGTGATGGCTGCCTTATGGAAGGCATCAGCCACGAAGCTATTTCAATGGCCGGTCACCTGAAGCTGAACAAGCTGATTGTTCTTTTTGATGACAACGGCATCACCATTGATGGCTCAACGGACATGTCCGTTTCTGATAATCAGATCAAACGCTTTGAAGCCTGTGGCTGGGATGCGGTTGCAATCGACGGTCACGATCCAGAAGCAATTGCAGCGGCAATAGAAGCTGCCCGTAACAGTGACAAACCTTCTTTGATTGCCTGTAAAACAGTCATTGGTTTTGGTGCCCCGACAAAAGCGGGAACATCGAAAACCCACGGCGCGCCCCTCGGCGACGATGAGATCGCTGGCACAAGAGAAAAAATTGGCTGGCCACACGCCCCGTTCGAAATTCCTGAGAACATTCTCAAGGCATGGAGATCAGCGGGTAAACGCGGTGCAGAATTCTCTGCAGCTTGGGACGCAGAACTCGCAAAAATCCCAGCTGACAAACGCAAGCTTTTCGAAGACCAGATGGCAGGCAAACTACCCGATGGTTGGAAAGAAACTTTCCGGGCATACAAAACCAAAGTCAGCGAAGAAGCACCAAAACTGGCAACCCGTCAGTCTTCTCAAAACGCATTAGAAGAGCTTACAGCGCTAATCCCGCAAATGATTGGTGGTTCTGCTGACCTCACAGGTTCCAACAACACCAAATCCGGTGTTCAGGGCCCTGTAAGTGCAGACAACTACGGTGGTAGCTACATTTATTACGGTGTACGTGAACACGGTATGGCAGCTGCGATGAACGGCCTTGCTCTTCACGGCGGTTTTATTCCTTACGGTGGAACATTCCTAGTCTTCACAGACTATTGCCGTCCGTCTATTCGTCTTTCTGCTCTGATGAAACAACGCGTTATCTATGTCATGACGCATGATTCTATCGGCTTGGGTGAAGATGGCCCGACACACCAACCTGTCGAGCACATTGCCTCTCTTCGTGCGATCCCGAACCTCAATGTCTTCCGTCCAGCAGATGCGATTGAAGCTGCCGAATGTTGGGAACTGGCGCTTGAAAGCGAAGAGGCTCCCTCTGTGATCACTTTGACACGCCAAGGTCTTCCTGCACAGCGCAAGGATATATCTGTAAACTATTCCAGTTACGGTGCTTATATCCTTAATCCTTCTGTGCTTGATCGCCAGGTCACACTATTGGCAACCGGATCAGAAGTGGAGATTGCAATTGCAGGTCAGAAACTTCTTGAAGAAATGGGCATTGGTACAGCCGTTGTTTCCATGCCATGCTGGGAACTGTTCAAGCAGCAGCCACAGCATTACCGTGATGAAGTCCTCTCCCCTGGCACACTAACCGTTGCCGTTGAAGCCGCTCTTCCATTTGGATGGCACGAGTGGATTGGATCACAGGGCGCATTTGTCGGGATGACCGATTTCGGTGCTTCGGCCCCGATTGATCAACTCTACAAGAAGTTTAAAATCACACCTGAAGCAATCGTAGACGCAGTTAAAGCTCGTCTATAAAGCTCGGGATCTGTTAAAGGATTTTAGATATGACTGAATCACTTGCAGATATTGCGCAAGCTCTTGTAACCAGCGGCAAGGGCATTCTTGCCGCTGATGAGAGCACGGGCACCATAAAGAAACGGTTTGATTCTATAAGCGTAGAATCAACCGAAGACTCTCGTCGCGATTACCGCGAGCTTTTGTTCAGAGCAAAAGGTGGGAATGATTTTATCAGCGGCGTCATTCTTTATGATGAAACCCTGCGTCAGAATGCAGCTGATGGCACGCCCCTTAGTAAAGTCCTTCAAGATCAAGGGATCATTCCCGGCATTAAAGTTGATCTTGGGGCCAAACCACTTGCCGGGCATGACACTGAAACGATCACCGAAGGCCTTGATGGTCTTAGGGATCGCTTGAAAGAGTATGCAAAACTTGGCGCCAAATTCACCAAGTGGCGTGGTGTTTATAAAATCACTGAAGAAACCCCCAGCTTTGCAGCGGTTAGCGCCAATGCACACGCCTTGGCACGCTACGCTGCGCTTGCACAAGAAGCTGGCTTGGTTCCAATCGTTGAACCTGAAATTCTGATGGACGGTGATCACGACATCAATGTCTGTCAGGCCATTAGCGAAGAAGTACTACGTTCCGTTTTTGCTGAATTGGCAAATCAGGAAGTAGAACTAGAAGGTATTCTTCTAAAGCCAAACATGGTGATTGCTGGGCAGGATTGTCCCGAACAGAATTCTGTTGACGAAGTTGCTGAACGCACTGTCGCAACCCTCTTGCGCTGTGTGCCTGCTGCTGTTCCGGGCATTGTTTTCCTTTCTGGTGGTCAAAGTGATGATTTGGCAACAAACCATCTCAATGCCATGAACAAGATCGGTAGTAATCTACCATGGAAGCTTAGTTTTTCCTATGGTCGTGCCCTACAAGCAGCCCCCCTCAAAACTTGGGCTGGTAAAAAAGAAAATGCCGATGCTATGCAACAGGCATTTTTGAAAAGAGCCGAGGATAACAGCAGGGCGTCGACAGGCGCTCTGAATTAATCTTCAATCAAATGAACACCCCATCCGAAAGGTTGGGGTGTTGTACTAAGAGGCAAAAGCCTCGAATACGTGTAACTAAATAAAGAAAATAGGTTCCAAATCATGACAGTCAAAGTTGGAATCAATGGTTTTGGTCGCATTGGTCGCCTCACACTTCGTGGAGCAATTGAAACCAATCGTGACGACATCGAAATCGTTGCTATTAACGCATCTGGCGATCCCGCTATCCACGCCCATATGCTTAAATTTGATTCCGTTCACGGCACCCTCAATGCCGAGGTCGAAGCGGATGATGAAAACATCATTATCAACGGCAAAAAAATCAGAATGCTGCATGACCGCGACCCGGCTAAATTGCCGTGGAGCGATTATGGCGTAGATATCGTTCTGGAATGCACTGGTGCCTTTAACAATGTAGAGGGCTCGTCCCTTCACATGGTTGGTGGTGCAAAAAAAGTTTTGATTTCTGCTCCTGCTAAAAAAGGCTGTGATCTGACTGTCGTGTACGGTGTTAATCACAAGCAACTTAACGCTGACCACAAAATTGTATCTAACGCGTCCTGTACAACAAACTGTCTTGCCCCGGTTGTTGACGTTCTCCAAAATCAAATCGGTATCAAGAACGGCTTTATGACAACCACGCACGCCTACACAGGCGATCAAACAACGGTTGATTCAAAGCATAAAGATTTGCGTCGTGCACGTGCTGCGGCCGTTTCAATGATCCCGACATCAACAGGGGCAGCCCGGGCAATCGGTGAGGTTCTTCCTGAACTTGAAGGCAAGCTGGAAGGAAACGCAATCCGCGTTCCAACCGCCAATGTCAGCTGTATTGATCTGACTTTCACAGCGGAACGAGATACCACTGTTGAAGAAATCAACAACGCTATGATTGATGCTTCCAAAGGATACCTTAAAGGTGTTCTTGGCATTAATGCCCTACCGTTGGTTTCCTGTGACTTCAATCACAATCCCTCATCATCAGTTTTTGATACCACGCAAACCCAGATTATCGGGGGTAACTTTGTGCGCGTTCTGGCTTGGTATGACAACGAGTGGGGCTTCAGCCTTCGTATGTTGGATACAGCCGTTGCTATGGGAAAACACCTGTAACAAGAATATAATTCTTTGATTTGAATGGGGTTCTTTTGAACCCCATTTTCTTTTCTGGCTCTTTCATTCGTTCTTTTCTGGTATGACCTATTCGCTTTTGTGATATGAGCTATTCTTTTCTATCCATTGCCAGCAACCACCCGCTTAGGTATGAGAAGGTATGAATTCAGAAATTTATCTCCTAACACCCACCGACCTGTTGTCTGGTGACAAGGACGTCGAACAGTTTAAAGCCACATATATTCAGGCCTTGGACGGAGGCGGGATTTCTTGTGTTTTGCTTAGTGGGACAGCTAACAACGCAGAAACATTGAAGAAAGCTGTTGAAACCCTTCAGCCCATAACGCAAGAACGTGATATCGCCTTTCTCATAGAAGATGATTACCAAACCGCCAAAGCGTTTGGGTGTGATGGTGTGCATCTAAACGATGCAGGTAGCTATAAAGAAGCACGCGAGTATCTTGGAACAGATTATATTGTTGGTGTTGACTGCGGTATATCTCGACACGATGCAATCCTAGTTGGCGAGGCTGGGGCCGATTACGTTGCCTTTAACAATAGGCGCCCCTTGCCGGAAATTGAAGATCCTGACGTTCGTGAATTTGAAGAAGGCGGCCCCAAAGGTCTGGAACTTCTCACATGGTGGCAAACGATGATGACGCCCCCTTGTGTATCCATGGATGACATCACAATTGAAATCGCTAAAGCACATGCTGAAGCCGGGGCCGATTTCATCGCGCTACAAACTGCCGTATGGAGCCATCCTGATAATTCGACAACGGCAATCATAGAAGTAAACGAGGCGATTGCCTGAACGCTTAGGACCTGATAGTTTCCCCAGCGACATAAAAGTACACACACTAATTGATGTTATTTGACAACTGAAGACGGGCACAGATCATGAAAATTAACGGTAATGCCATTCGCCCTGGCAATATTATTGAGCACAAAGGCCGCCTGATGCGTGCCATGAAAACTCAACACACGCAACCGGGCAAAGGTGGGGCGTACCTGCAAGTGGAACTAAAAGATATCCGCGATGGTACCAAAATGAACGAACGCTTTCGCGCAAGTGAAGATGTTGATCGTGTCCGCTTGGATCAAATCGAATATCAGTTTCTTTTCCGCGAAGATGACATGCTTACCTTCATGAACAATGAAAGTTACGAGCAAATTGCTTTGCACGAAGACATGGTTGGTGAACCTGTTATCTTCCTCCAAGATGGAATGACAGTTTCTATTGAGTTATACGAAGAAGAGCCAATTTCTGTCGTTTTGCCTGACACCGTAATCTGTGAAGTTGTCGAAGCAGACGCCGTTGTCAAAGGACAGACAGCGTCTTCTTCTTACAAGCCTGGTGTTCTGGATAATGGCGCCCGTATCTTGGTTCCCCCACACATCGCAGCTGGCACACGCATTGTTGTTAACACTGCTGATGGCAGTTATGTGGAACGAGCCAAAGACTAAATCGTTTATCACAGAGGGGCTTAATCAGGCCCCTCTTAAAACACGGCCCCTTAAAGTATGGCCTTCTGACACGGAAAGTAATTTCGATGGTATATCGCTCCCCCCGTATTACGGTTATGATCCGCGCCGCTGAAAAAGCCGCCCGTAGCCTGAAACGCGATTTTGGTGAGGTAGAAAACCTACAGGTTTCCAAAAAAGGACCTGCTGACTTCGTTTCAACAGCAGACCTTAAAGCTGAGAAAATTCTCAAGGAAGAGCTGAAAAGAGCGCGCCCTGAATTCGGCTTTCTTACAGAAGAAGCCGGCGTAGAAAAAGGCGAGAGCAAGGACGAGAGATGGATTATTGATCCCCTCGATGGCACAACAAACTTTCTACACGGTTTGCCTCACTTTGCCATTTCTATTGCTCTTGAAGTTCGTGACGAAATCGTTGCCGCTGTTGTTTATGATCCGATCAAAGATGAAATGTACACGGCTGAAAAAGGTAATGGCGCTTATTTGAATGACCGCCGTCTGCGGGTTTCTGGTCGTGTAAGTCTGGATAGCACGATCATTGCGACTGGAACTCCTTTCCTTGGGCGTGGTGACAGAGGTCCATTCCTGCGTGAAATCAATGCTGTAATGGCACAAACTGCAGGGGTTCGCAGATGGGGGGCAGCAGCCCTTGATCTCGCTTATGTCGCAGCCGGACGCTACGATGCATTCTGGGAAAGAGATCTTTCAGCTTGGGATGTTGCTGCCGGCTTACTTCTTGTAAAAGAAGCTGGCGGGTCGGTTACAGAAATCGATGGCCGGGCTTTCAAGCTAAAAAGCGAGAGTATTCTTTGTGCGAATATTGATTTGCACCCTAAGATGGTGAAATTGTTCAAAGAGTCCGGTAAATACTAGCTTTCCGCGCTCTCTAAATTACCATTTTGACTATTTTACAAAGGCTCATCATCCATGAGCCTTTGTTTCTTTTAGCCTTCCCTATTGTCGTATCCCTCTATGAGCATTAAGCTACGGACAAAGATTCACATTCGAGAATCATCCTGGGGGATGGAAATTGTTCAAGCCTATGAGCTATATATATAAAAATAGACACCAAAATCGCTCAACGATGTTACAGGCAAGCTGTGCCACACTCGCACTACTATGCAGTACATCAGCAGCCGTAGCACAGAACACAACAATCATTGGCGGGTCTGGAAGTTCTGGCGTTTATGTGAATGAACAGCTGATTGGATCCGTTCCTGCCTATTCCAATGGATATTCCTATGGCGGGCAAACCAGCGGGCAACCGGCCCCAGCGGGCTATCCCGGCGCGGGAAACAATCAATACCTCAGCAGACCGGGAAACCTGCTTTTCCCACCTGAAAATTTCCCTCATAGTCAGGTCACAGTAAACAATTTCGCTGACTTTCAAAGTTCAGGATATAACCAAAGTCCATATTCTGCACAGGGCAATCCGCAGAACTATAATTCTTGGCAACAACGATATGGCCAAAATTCTTATGCTCAGGGGACCTATCCGCAACAGCCTGGGCAAACAACAAATTCAAGCCTCTACAATCCTTACGGACAACCTCTTGTCCCCTTATCACAGGTATCCGGCACTCGGGTAGCAAGCACAGGGCAACAGCCACAGTACCCATCTCAAATCCCGGCCTTTTCACCCCAATCACAGTTATTGGTTCCGCCCCCAAATGGTGGAAGTCGTGCTGTACAGAACGTACCAGCTATAGAGAAAAGCCCTTCGGCTCCGGCACCTCAAGCTCCTGTGTATGAAACTGCGTCAGTAACACCTGCGCCCAAAGCCACGTCTAAAAAGGTTGAACCCGTTAGTCAGACCCAAGCACCAAGTTCCAAAATTCCACCTGCCCCGGCCGTGGAAGAAACACAACCAACCAAGGTTGAGCCTGTTGCAACACCGAAGATTGTTGAACCAGAAATTGTTGCTCCAAAAGCTCCATCCCCCAAAGCTCCATCCGCGGAAGAGACTACAGAAACAGCCGCAACAGCAGCTGAAGGAACAACGTTCTCTGCACCTACACCAAAAGTAACCGCGCCAACGCCATCAATCACAGCCCCAGCTCCAAAGATTGAAACTGTGACCGCAGAGCCTGTTTTGACTCCGCCACCAGTTCCAGAGCCTGCTGAGACTGTTTCTGAAACGGCAATACCAACGGCACCAACAATAGCAGAAACCACCTTAACAGAGAGCACGGAAGCGCTTGCTCCGCCACCTCCTCCAACAGAGGCTGAAGCGACACCTTCACCCGTAGAATTGTTACCAAACAACGAAACTGCCGCCGTTACCTCCCCGGAAGAACTTGGGCCTATCCAGTTATTATTTGAACCAAGTGATGCGGATTTGAGTTTAGAAGCAAGAGCACAACTAAATACACTCGCAGATCAGCTTTTAGCCGACGACAGTAAAGTTGTTCAACTTCTGGCCTATGCGGGTGATAACGAAAGTAATGCGCAAGCCCGCCGGATTTCTCTCTCCCGAGCCCTCGCTGTCCGAGGCGTACTTATGGAAAAAGGCATACCGAGCACTAGAATGCATGTCCGTGCATTAGGTAACAAAGCTAAAAATGGCAATCCGGACCGGGTAGAGATTATTCCTGTCCAAAACTAATTCTTAGAGCAACTCTCGTGCACGGGAAGTGGCTGTCTTAGTTTTGCCTAATAAAAACTGTACCTTGCATGAAAGTTTCTAAATACCAGAGGGCGCTTAACGCATGAAACGGCCAACACGCTACCTTATCCGAATGGGGATTTTTCTGGGGATCGTAAGTATTGCTGTTGCAGCGCTTGCACCAAGTCTCCAGGAAGCTTTCATAGCCAATGCAGTTATGAACGGCATGATTTTAGGCGTTCTTTTCTTGGGTATTATCTATATTTTCCGGCAAGTACTCTCTCTTAATCCAGAACTTGCTTGGCTGGAACACCTAAAAAGAGAAACAGAAGGCGGTTTGGTTTTTGCCGGTTCAATGAACGAAGTCAGAGAACCAAGGCTTCTCGGCCCCATGGCAACTATGATCGGAGAGAAAAAAGGCAAACTGAGCCTTTCCACTCTTTCTATGCGGACTCTTCTCGATGGTATCCAAAGCCGCATAGAAGAAAGCCACGATATCTCCAGATATTTGATCGGCTTGCTGATTTTCCTAGGTCTTCTTGGAACTTTTTGGGGATTGCTGGAAACCGTCAATGCCGTCGGCGATACAATCGCTGGCCTCAGCACAACAGCAGACGATCCCTCTGCTATGTTTGACGAGTTGAAATCTGGTTTAGCAACTCCATTATCCGGTATGGGAACAGCCTTCAGTTCTTCATTGTTTGGTTTAGCGGGTTCATTGGTTCTCGGCTTCTTGGAATTACAAGCAGGACAGGCACACAACCGTTTTCTCAACCACTTGGAAGAATGGCTATCCGGCATCACCAAGCTTTCCAGTGGCGGGCCCGGCGCTGAAGGTGACCAATCAGTTCCAGCTTATATTTCTGCGCTGTTAGAACAGACAGCCGAAAGTCTCGAGAAACTGGAAAGAACAATGTCTCGGGATGAGGAAGAACGTGTTCGCGGGAATCAGTCTTTAATTACACTCACGGAACGGATGTCCACACTGACGGATCATATGCGCGCAGAACAAAGCGTTATGCTCAGCATTGCAGAAACACAATCACAGCTAAAACCCATCCTCAGCCAATTAGCGCAAACACAATCTACCCAAGCAAACGCAGGTCTAGACGAAGCCTCTAAAGGACACCTGAGAAACATGGATCTTCGCCTGGAACAGCTTTCTGGTGAAATAGCAAATGGCAGAGAAAGTTCTGTCCAGGAAATAAGAAGCGAAATTCGTCTGTTAACTCGCACATTGGCAGCAATGGCAGAAGGCGAATAACTCCGAATGTTTTCAGCCCGCCGCAGAAGCAGTAAAAGATCTATCAATATCTGGCCTGGTTTCGTCGACGCCTTGGCAACATTGCTTCTTGTCATCATTTTCGTGCTCATGGTCTTCATGGTTGCTCAGTTCGCCCTCAGCAACGCACTCAGCGGCAAAGACAAGGCACTCTCAAATCTGAACAGGGAAATTAGCGAACTTGCAGAGCTCCTCTCGTTAGAGAAATCAGCAAATACCAGATTACGTTCCAGCGTTACCCAGCTTACAACGGAATTACAAAGCTCCATATCTTCACGTGACAGTCTCGCGAATCAATTAGCGTCTCTCTCGGAAGACAAAGAAAATCTGGAAGGCGAATTACTCTCTGTCAGTAAGCAATTAAAAGACCTTGTTAGCGCACAAGCTCTGTTACAAGAAAACAACGATCAGCTCGCAACCGAAAAACAACAACTTCAAGACGACAAGAAGAGCATAGAAGATCAGCTTTCTGCATTGGAATTGGCTGCTGCCAAGCTTTCTAGGGAATCAGCACAAGTAAATGCCGAACTGGAAGACGCTTATAAAATCATTGAAGCTGATAAAGAGAAAGTTGAAACCCAACTCGCTGAAATAGCTCTGTTGAAAGAGCTCCGGGACAATCTGACGGCAAAGCTCGCAACCGCAGAAACGAGTATTACGGGTCAAAAGGCCCTTACAGAAGAAGCTCAAACCGAAGTCGTGCTTCTAAACCAACAAATTGCCGCGCTTCGCCAACAACTCTCGGATATCTCTGCTACGCTGGAAATCACCGAAGCGATTAATGCTGCGCAAGAAACGCAGATTTTAAATCTGGGAAAACGCCTCAACGTTGCACTGGCGACAAAAGTACAGCAGCTGGCGAAATACAGATCAGAATTCTTTGGCAAGCTAAGGGAAGTATTGGGCAATAGACAAGACATCCGCATTGTCGGAGATCGTTTTGTCTTTCAGTCAGAAGTTCTCTTTTCCAGTGGCTCAGCAACACTGGAAGCTGGAGGCCAAGAACAGTTGGGACAATTGGCAAAAACCCTCAAAGAGCTCTCTGCCAATATCCCTGATGATATTGACTGGATTTTACGTGTTGATGGCCATACGGATGTACAACCGATCTCTACAGCTGAATTCCCTTCTAACTGGGAGCTTTCAACAGCGAGAGCGATATCCGTTGTCAAATTTCTGATAACCCAAGGCATACCGGCATCCAGACTGGCAGCAACAGGCTTTGGCCAGTTCCAGCCCTTAGACAGCAGTCGTGATGAAATTGCCTTCAGACGTAACCGCCGTATAGAGCTAAAACTGACACAACGTTAATAGGTCACCTCAGCAGTCTCTATAAGATGCTTATTTTTTCATAGGATAATAAGACAACGACCAAAAAAGAAGTTTAGCTTGCTGCTTGGACCGTAAGCTCTGCATCCAAATCCGGCCCGAACTGCAACTCTGCCAACCGTGCATAAAGACCATCCTGCTTAACCAGCTCAGCATGCGTTCCACTTGCCACGATGCGGCCTTCGTCCATGACCAAAATACGATCTGCTTTCAAGACCGTCGCCAAGCGGTGAGCAATCATGATTGTTGTACGCCCATCCAGCAGATTATCTAATGCTTTTTGAACAGCAACTTCACTTTGAGAATCCAAAGCAGACGTTGCTTCATCCAGAAGTAAAATTTCTGGGTCTCGCAGGATAGCCCGCGCAATGGCAAGACGCTGTCTCTGTCCACCAGAAAGACGTACACCTTTCTCGCCGAGATAAGTATCATATCCATCAGGAAGCTTTTCCAAAAACTCATGTGCCGACGCAGCTTTGGCTGCATTGATTATCTCTTCGCGGCTCGCATCTGGACGGCCATAGCGAATGTTCTCGTAGGCAGTAGCCGAGAAAACCACAGGCTCTTGAGAAACCAAGCCAATGTGTTTACGCATTTCAACAGGGTCAAAGTCGGGAAGAGTAACACCATCAATCTCAACAGCGCCCTGTTGCACATCATAGTAACGAAGCAGTAACTGAAAAACTGTCGTTTTCCCTGCCCCAGAAGGCCCGACAATCGCCACTTTCTCACCTGCTTTGATATCCGCAGAAAACGCTGTCATAGCCGATTGCGTTGGTCTGGACGGATAATTAAAGCTCACATCTTTGAAAGAGACTGCCCCTTTAATTTTGGCAGGCAATGGTGTTGGAGCTTCTGGTGCCGCAATATCTGTTTTTAGGGCCAGAAGGCTTAACAGACGCTCTGTTGCCCCTGCCGCCCGTTGTAAGTCACCTATAACTTCACTAAAGGCACCCAGTGATCCCGCGACAACAATTGCGTAGAAAACAAAAGAGGACAGCTCACCAGCGGTAATACGACCTTCCAGCACATCGCGACCACCAACCCAAAGAATCGCGCTAATCGAACCGAAAACCAGTACAATAACAATCGCCGTCAAAAGTGCTCGAAATCGGATTCGCGTCACTGCCGTGGTAAAAGCATCTTCGACACGATCCGAAAAATACTGGCGATCAAGCGCTTCATGGCTAAAAGCCTGTACGGTACGAATCGCCCCGATTGTCTCATCAGCATATACACCAACGTCTGCAATCCTGTCCTGGCTGTCTTTACTCAGGGTCCGCACTTTCCGGCCAAAGAATAGAATTGGGATCAGTACAAAAGGAATAACAAGCGCAACAAACCCCGTTAATTTCGGCGACGTTACAATAAGAAGAACTAACCCACCGAAAAACATCAATAAATTACGAAGAGCGATAGAGAAAGACGACCCAACAACAACCTGTAAAAGCGTCGTATCCGTTGTCAGCCTTGAAAGAACTTCACCACTTCTGGTGACTTCGAAAAAGGCAGGAGACATCTTAATAATGTGGCCAAATACGGCGGAACGTATATCAGCAACAACCCTTTCTCCAATCCACGACACGAGAAAGTACCGTGAATAACTTGCCAGTGCTAAAAGGACAGTTACGCCAAAAAGAACAAAAACAGCCTGATCAAGAAGCTCGCCATTTCCACTTGAAAAACCTTGGTCGATCAGCGCTCTAAGCCCTCTCCCTAGCCCCAACACAGTGCCTGCAGCAATGACGAGAGCAATCATCGCACCACAGATTTGCAGTTTATATGGCCGCACAAACTGCCATAACAACAACAGATGCTTTAACTCTTTGCTTTTAGGCGCATCTTCTTTCGATGCGGCAGCTAAACTCTTTCCACTGTTGCGGGTCATACTTGTCTTTCCTGATGAAGGACTCCATTTCTGGACTCCATAAAAATAATAACTTACCTAATAACGGAATTGACCTTTGTACTCCAGTATGAGAAACCACAATTTATTAACGGCTTCAATGCGACCCTATGCCTCTGACAGGTAAATTTACACGATTCGTGGAATTAACTTGCCTCTTGGCGCAGGTTCGGTTAAATAGCCCCCGCTTCCTAAGGGGATACGGACTATGAAAAAAGATATTCATCCAGAATACCACACCATCAAAGTTGTAATGACTGATGGCAGTGAATTCGAAACACGCTCTACATGGGGCAAAGAAGGCGATACTATGCGTCTTGATATTGACCCTAAGAGTCATCCAGCTTGGACTGGCGAGCACCGCTTGGTTGATACCGGTGGTCAGGTTGCTAAGTTCAACAAGCGTTTTGCAGCTTTTGGCATCAAGAACTAAGCCAAACTGTTTAAATGTTAAAAAAGGTTCCGTTTTACGGAGCCTTTTTTTTTGCTCTATCCAATTGAGAATCCAGTCTCGCCACACGCATATAAAGCTGGTAGCTGCGCCCCATCAAATCGACCATTCTTGGATCAGCACCATCCGGTAATTCATCTGCAACTTCACAAACGTTGCGACCAGAGATTCTGTTATCCGGCTGCCTAGCCTCATCTAAAGTTATCTCGCCATTAAGAACTGCTCTTTGCAACAAAAGCCATGCTACAACCTGTGTCAGCCGAGTTGTAAGCCGCATACTTTCACAACAAATTTGCAGCCTGTCTTCCGGCTTTAACCATGGATGACGGTTACTGGCTCTATCGGCCAGATAATCCCTTGCCTCTTTGGTGAGGGACAAGGCTTCTTGATAAGTCGAATCCAGATACGTAACCATAAACCGCCTGATCGTCGCTGCTCTGCATAATAATACAGTCACATGCAGAGTTTTATTCAACCTACCACAAGGGGCTTAACAAATTCTTGGCCCGAATAATCAATGTGAAAGCCTTCGGGTTCTCGGGCCACTCAGCCAGAGTTTCTTGCCAGAGTTTCTTGCCAGTGTTCCTTCCCCGCGTTTCTTGAAAAAAATCAATCTCCTAAATCATCCAGCTATTTTTTTATGGCCCTATCTTGAAAACACTCAGCTCACATCCTAACTCAAACAGTACAAGGAGTGCCAATAGGGCTTCTTAGTATTCCCGAGCCTGACCATGACGGTAGGCTCATTGTTTAGCTTGTTGCTCAGAAGGAGAACACGCAATGCACCATCGTGACCTTACACCATTACTACGTGCGACTGTCGGCTTTGATCGCATGATGAATATGCTTGATGCATCCACCCGACCAGACACGGCAACATCCAGCTATCCCCCTTATAACATAGAGAAAATAGCCGAACATGATTATCGTATCACAATGGCTATTGCTGGTTTTGCACAGGACGAACTAGAGATCACCATCAAGGAAAATTCTCTTCATGTTTCTGGAAAAAAAGAACGCGATAAGGACGAAGAAGTCACCTATTTGCATAGAGGAATAGCAAATAGGTCCTTTGAAAAAAGCTTTGATTTGGCAGACCACATTAAGGTAACTGGGGCAAATCTTGAGAACGGCCTGCTTGTCATTGAGCTGGCACGCGAGATTCCAGAATCAAAAAAACCACGAACTATCCCAATTTCAAATGGGGATTCCAAAGAACCTGAGCTAATAGATCAGAAATAATTTTCAGATCAAAAACGCCAAAGGCCGAGCTTATATTCGATAAGCTCGGCCTTTGTTTTTTTGGCAATATATCTAACAGACATTACGATCTATGTCGTTTGGTCTGTTTGTCCACCCTGTCAACTTGCCTTTGTTATGCAAGAGGTTATGAAGACTCGAGCCTCTCGTCAAGGGGTTGTTTTGTTTTTTGACATTTTTACGACAAAATTTGCCTTTTTTCAGGCGCTTTTCGCTCTCTGAATCAATGCCTATTCAAATGATATCAAAGTATTACGCAAAAAAAATCCGCCGGCAAAAAACCGGCGGCAAGTCAACAGGGAGGCATCAAAAAAAAGACAAATAGTAATAAAAGAACTAAAAAACCTTTTTTGATATTACAAGATTATAAGAAATGAACTAAAAAAGAGTTAACAACATAAATCTTGTTCTTACACTTAAAGATTTAAGATCTATTTTTTCTTTTTCAAGAGGCAAAATTAAAGGGAAGCAAATAAAAAGCTTCCCTTAGGCTCTAGTATTCATCAGATGAAAAATAAATAACGATAATAATAGCTTATAAATTATTGTGCCATCCATCCTCCATCTATTGAATAGGGTGCCCCCGTCATTTGGTCTGCGGCTTCACTACATAAGAAAGCAGCAAGTCTACCTATCTGTTCAGGTGTTGAAAAATCCTGAGATGGTGTTTTTTCAGAAACCAAAGCCCGCTTTTCTTCCTCAAAAGTCTTGCCGCTCTCTTTTGCTCTGGCCTCGATCTGAGCACGAACCAAATCAGTTAAGACCCACCCAGGACAGATCGCATTCACGGTAATCCCCTTCGTCGCGACCTCTAACGCAACAGCCTTGGTCAACCCGACAATGCCATGTTTTGCCGCAACATAGGCTGATTTATTTGGCGATGCGGTCAAACCATGTGCAGAAGCAACATTGATAATACGGCCCCATCCTTTTTCTTTCATCCCAGGTAAAGACGCCTTTATCGTATGAAAGGCAGACGAAAGATTAATGGCAATAACCGCATCCCAGCGTTCTTCAGGAAACTCATCAACAGGTGAAACATGCTGAATCCCTGCGTTATTCACCAAAATATCAACAGCACCAAGTTTTTTTTGAGCCTCAGATATCATATCCGTGATTTCAGATGATTTACTCATATCAGCACTTGAATAGGCTACCTTTACACCGAAATCCGCGGCTATTTTTTTCTCCAAATCTGCAATTTCGGATCGGTCCCCAAAACCGTTCAGCATAATATCAGCACCTTCTGCCGCTAAAATTTCAGCAATCCCCTTACCAATACCGCTGGTCGATCCTGTAATAACCGCCACTTTCCCTTTGAGGCCCGACATTTATTTCTCCTGTAATATAAGAATTGATAACAATTACTTGGGTAAGACGTTCACGTAGTATGCGATCAACATCGTTACTGTAACAACAGATAGAATCGTAGATGAAAGCACGACAGACGCCGCCCTTGCCGTAAAGACCCCATATTGCTGTGCCAAGATAAAAACGTTCACACCTGTCGGCTGCGCGGCCAAAATAACAGCGACCGCTGCCCACAAAGGCGGAACATCAATAACGTTAAAAACAAGGATTGCGACGATACAGGGATAGATAATTGTTTTTAACACAACGATTAAAAAACTTTGCTTCAAATCACCCGCGAGTTTGAATTCAGTAAGGGATACCCCCAATGAAAAAAGAGCACAGGGGACAACAGCCCCACCCAACAAAGCCGTGAAACGATCCATAACCGAGACAAATTCATAACCTGAAAGCTGATAAAGCCCGCCTGCGATAAGACCTATGATAATGGGATTACTCCAAATCGCTTTTGCCAAAGAAAGTAACATGGTTTTGGCCCCATGCCCTCCATCACCTTCGCGCGACAGGTCATATTCCGTCAACATCGACGTTAAGGCCATAAGTATCGGGGCCTGAAAAGCAATCAACATGGTCAAAGGGACCATGCCTTTATCTCCAAAAGCAGAATAGACTAAGGGAAAACCAAGTAATAAAAGATTGCCATAGGTCGCCCCCATTGCCATCACAGCAGCTTCTTTTAGCCCATGACCATACAAAAACCGTCCGAGAACCGCGCTCAAAATAAAAATAGAAAGCGAAACGCTGTAGAAAGCAACGATAAGAGAAAAATCGATATCCGCGGACAAGTTTCCTTGAGCCATTGTACGGAACAAAAGGGCCGGGATCGCCATATAATACACAAAAAAGGAAAGTCCCTTCAAAGCACCAGACGACACCCATTGTCTTTTACCAGCGATGTATCCCGACAAGATAATTGCAAAGACCGGTAAAACTATTTCTAAACTGACGAACAAAATGCCCCCTTACCATCGTTACAGTTTTGCGGTGCGACAAACACCTCGATGACTGGACTTAAGCTTTAAACAAACCGTCCAGCCCCTGACGATGCTTTTCTTTTCGATCTATTTCTATTTGCGTTCTCGTGATCTCGTCCTCTAGCCGCGCGATATATTCTCTTAATTCATTCAACCCCATAGGCTCTAAGTTTTTGAGCTGAGGCTTACCTTTTCTGGGCTCAAGATCGTCAATATCCATACCATCCCCACTTTTTTACTTACATACGGTTTGTTCACATACTGCGACATATACCTTGGCATTGATTACTAATTATGAATTTCGAGCACATCAATTGTTGCCATTGGCAATCTCCATCTCTGCATATTAAACTGAAGATCTAAAAGAGAAACAGCAGATTAATAACCGACAGGGTAAACGCGTGGCACAAGATACTTCCGGACCATTCCCCGAAAAGATGACGGCAATTGAAATCAAAGAGTACGGTGACGCAGATCAACTGGTGCCGACACACCGTCCGATCCCTGCCCCTGCAGAAGATGAGGTCCTTATTAAAGTCAGTTATGCTGGCGTAAATCGTCCAGATGTGATTCAACGCAAGGGTCTCTATCCACCTCCCCCGGGAGAATCCGATATTCCCGGCCTTGAAATATCAGGAACGATTGTCAAAATAGGGGCACAAATCAACCAATATAAACCAGGAGATAAGGTTCTCGCCCTTGTTGGCGGCGGTGGGTACGCTGAATATTGTACCGCCCCGGTTGGACAGTGCCTACCAATCCCCAAAAATCTTTCCATGGAACAAGCCGCTGCACTACCAGAGACCTATTTCACTGTGTGGAGCAATGTTTTTGATCGCTGTGAACTTAAACCCGACGAAACTATTCTGATCCACGGCGGAACCTCTGGCATTGGCACAACCGCCATTCAATTGGCCAAAGCTTTTGGCGCCAAAGTGATTACCACGGCAGGTAGCGATGAAAAGTGTCAAGCCTGCCTAGATCTCGGGGCCGACTTGGCTATTAATTATAAAACACAGGATTTTGTAGAAGAATCTAAGGCTTTCACCCAGAAAAAAGGCGTCGATGTCGTTCTGGATATGGTCGGCGGAGACTACATACAACGCGATATTTCCTGCTTGGGAACAGACGGCCGCCTCTGTTTCATCGCCTTCTTGTCAGGATCACAAGCAGATGTAAACTTCATGCCTGTAATGCTCAAACGCTTAAAAATCACCGGATCAACCCTGCGTGCCCGTTCCAGAGCATTTAAAGCCCAGATAGGTAATAATCTAAAAGAAAAAGTCTGGCCATTAATTGAAAGTGGCAAGCTGGGTCCTCTGATTTACAAAGTCCTACCATTGGAAGAAGCTGCTGAAGCTCATAAATTAATGGAATCATCCAAACATATCGGAAAAATTGTTTTAAAACTTGAAAAGTAGCCCCAAAGCCAGCTAATTAATAAAAAAACACCTCAATCCTTTATTTACTGCTTGGCCTCGCGGTATATTCGGGGTAAGCCACCCGTTGGATACGTATTACCGTAGCCGAAGGATCATTAGCCGACGGCACGATTAGGAGAACCAATGTCTCAACCACTAATGCCAAAAGCGACCGCCGTTTGGTTGGTCGAGAACACATCGCTAACCTTTGAGCAGATTGCAGAATTCTGTCAACTTCACACACTCGAAGTGCAAGGAATTGCCGATGGTGAAGTCGCTGTAGGTATTCGGGGTATGGACCCCATTGCAAATTCTCAGATCACGCGCGCGGAACTAGAACGCTGCGAAAAGGATTCGTCAAAGTCTCTGCGTTTTTATCAGCAGGATGATTTGCCACAGCCGTCCAAACGGACAAAGGGTCCTCGTTACACCCCAATTGCAAAACGTCAGGATAAACCAGACGGAATTGCATGGTTGGTTCGCCACCACCCAGAGCTTACAGACAACCATGTTTCAAAACTGATTGGTACGACAAAGAAAACCATTCAGGCGATCAGAGATCGATCTCACTGGAACATTAGTAACATTCGTCCTCGTGACCCCGTATTGCTTGGCCTTTGTAAGCAAGTCGATCTGAACGCGACAATCGACAAAGCGATCAAAGAAGCTGAAAAAGCTGGCCGCATCATTCCAAAACCAGAACCAATGGAAGAGGAAGTTGTAGCTGCACCGGTCAAAGAAGAACTTCCGGAAGATCCGTACGAAGCCTTCACACGCGCTTTCAAAAAGACTGATTGATATCCTACATATCAAAAACCCAAAAAGGCCTCTTATTTTTAAGAGGCCTTTTTTATAGGTTTGTCCCGTCCTGAAATAAGTTTATATATTTCAGGACGGATCAGTCGGTACAATTCCCAGCAGAAACAATAGCGACGTTACGATTTTGCATACCCAATGCTTGTCAGGGCGACTCTGATTTCATCCAGAATTGCCGGATCATCAATGGTCGCGGGAATTTTATAGTCTTCGTTATCGGCAACTTTACGCATCGTCGCACGCAAAATTTTACCCGATCGCGTCTTGGGTAACCGTCCGACGACCACAGCAAGCTTGAAGGCCGCAACCGGTCCAATATCGTGCCTGACTTTTTGTATAACTTCCGCAACTACGTCGCTATGAGATTTTTTGGCTCCCGCTTTTAGAACCATAAAGCCGAGTGGTAGTTGGCCCTTGAGTTTATCTGCCACGCCAATTACCGCGCACTCAGCAACATCTTCATGAGCCGCTAAAACTTCTTCCATCGCCCCGGTTGATAAGCGGTGTCCTGCGACATTGATAATATCATCTGTCCGGGACATGACATAGATATAACCATTTTCATCTTTATAACCAGCATCCCCTGTTTCATAAAAACCTGGGAAACTTGACAAATAAGCTTGGCGGTGGCGCTCTTTCGCATTCCAAAGGGTCGAGAAGGTTCCTGGCGGCAGAGGAAGCTTACAAACGATTGCCCCGATATCCCCCGCAGGCATTTCATTATGATCTTCAGCATCGAGAATACGAACATCCCACCCAGGAACTGATCGGGCAGGAGATCCAGCTACAATAGGTAATTCTTCAATTCCAAGACAATTAGAAGCTATCGGCCACCCTGTTTCTGTCTGCCACCAGTGATCAATGACCGGGACCTTTAGTTTTTCCAACGCCCAATTCAATGTATCAGGATCACATCGCTCCCCAGCAAGAAACAAAGTCCTGAAGTGTGAAAGATCATACTTTTCCAAATAAGTAGCGTCCGGGTCCTGTTGCCGGATTGCCCGGAAAGCTGTGGGCGCTGTAAAGAGAACAGAAACATTGTGTTCCGAGATAACGCGCCAAAATGCACCGGGATCGGGTGTCCCAACTGGCTTACCCTCGTACATGACAGAGGTTGCCCCGTAAATTAACGGCCCGTACACAATATAGGAATGCCCAACAACCCAGCCGACGTCCGACGCCCCCCAAAAGACCTCGCCAGGTTCAACATTATATATTTTCTTCATCGACCAATGCAGGGCCACAGCATGCCCGCCATTATCACGTACAATTCCTTTGGGCTGCCCTGTGGTTCCAGAGGTATAGAGAATATAAAGCGGATCTGTCGCAGCAACAGGGACACAATCAACAGCCGAGGCCTTCGCCTCTGCCTGTGCCCAATCCACATCGCGCTTGGCTGTCATAGATGCTTCTATTTGCGGGCGTTGCCAGATTACACAGTGATCAGGCTTATGTGTTGAAAGATCAATCGCTTCATCAAGCAAAGGCTTATAGGGAATAACCTTGTTCACCTCTATACCGCAAGAAGCAGAGACGATAATTTTCGGGCTACAATCATCTATACGCGTTGCAAGCTCATTAGCTGCAAATCCTCCAAAGACGACCGAGTGAACAGCACCAAGCCTTGCACAAGCCAACATTGCGACCGCCGCTTCCGGTATCATTGGCATATAAATAATAACGCGGTCACCCTTTGAAACACCAAGCTCAACAAGTGACCCCGCAAATTTGGCGACACGGTTTAAGAGATCGGAATAGCTGATATTCTCTTTTGTATCGGTGACAGGGCTATCGTATATCAAGGCTGTCTGATCGCCCTGCCCCTGTTCTACATGTCGATCAAGCGCGTTATAGCAGGTGTTTAGTTCTCCCCCGCTAAACCATTGGTAAAAAGGCGCGTCAGTGTCGTCTAGCACTTTGGCATATGGTTTATACCAATTAATTTCCGATGCGGCTTCGGCCCAGAAAGTCTCTGACTCTGCCAAAGAACGCGCTTGCACGTCATCAAATAAACCCATGATGTTGTCCCAACATGATTATATATTTTTTATCCAGCCTCCCCGACCGGTCAGAATAGCTTGCTGCATATTAACTAAGGGATCAATTTCCCCAATACACAGAAGCCTGCATTAGATAATTATTTTACAAATTTTTTACAGGCAAGATAATAAAAAAACACCCGCCCGGAAAAACCGAACGAGTGCTTTTTTCATTTATCTAAATGCAAGCAAAAGGTACGCTAAATACCTCGGCATTCTTAGTGGGGATCACTCAACATTTGCATTTCGTCTTTAACGCGAAGCTTTTGCTTTTTAAGTGACATTAGTAGGGATTCATCGGGATGCGGGCGCGTACTCTCCTGATCAATAGCGCTCTCTAAAGTAACGTGTTTTGTGCGCAAGGACTCGATGCGTTCGGCAGTGGCCATATTCGTCTCCCTTTAAATACTAAGTTTCAATTGCTACCAATCACACTTAATGTTGTGAATCTTTACTTCAATTAATTTTTCCAAGAATCATCATTGCACTAGAAATTTTCATGAAAAATCTCCATTACAATATCTGAAAAAGTTTTTAGAAAGTACTGATCGTGTTTGAGATGGCAAAATCAAGACCGCAGGCCGTTTATTAGGCTTTCGCATATGGGATATTTTCAAAGCGTCCCAACCGCAATTATCTTGTTTTTTTCGTACCACCCAAACCCACAAACATTGTTGAGAAGACAGCGTGTATATATGCTAGACCTGTCAGACAAACTTGCCAAGAGCCAGGCAACATATATTTCATTTTTTTATCACACTTGTGAAAGATAGTTACCCATGACGAAGAAGAGAATTATTGTCGGAATCAGCGGAGCAAGCGGTGTAACCTACGGTATTCGCCTCTTGGAAATCTTACGCCCTACTGACATTGAAACTCACCTAATCATGAGTAATTCTGCTGAAATCACATTGACTTACGAAAGTAATTTAAAAGTTTCAGACGTTAAAAATCTTGCTGATGTCACTCATAATGTCAAAGACATTGCCGCTTGTCTTTCCAGCGGGTCCTATCGAACACTCGGCATGGTCATTGCCCCCTGTTCTGTCAGAACCATGTCTGAAATATCAAGTGGCGTCACCTCGAGTCTCTTGACCCGTTCAGCAGATGTTATCTTAAAAGAACGCAGAAAACTGGTTCTTATGGTTCGGGAAACACCACTTCACACAGGGCACCTGCGTACCATGGTCAACCTGTCCGAGCTGGGCGCAATCATCGCACCGCCTGTTCCAGCCTTTTATGCCAAACCAAATAGCTTGGACGAAATGGTAGATTATAGCTTGGGTAGAATTCTTGATTTATTTGATATCGAGATCCCGGGGATGAACCGATGGGATGAAAATAGCAAGAAGCGCCCAAAGAACTGAACTTGAAACTCGATGATTTGGACGTGAAACCCGGTGACCTGTACATCGAACTTGGGACACCGGACTTGGTCTTCACCAACTTATCATCCTAAACCAAGCCCACACACCAGGCTAGATTACCTCAGCACCCGCCAATGATGCGACAGGAAAATTAGCTCGATCTTTTACTGAAACAGCCACACAGCTTCCAAGGGTGGCAACTCTGGGAACCCGCCACGAACAATTGCGGCTAAGTCAGCACAATCCACGGTTCCAATGGCGTCAACTTCACATAGCTCCAAATATAAAACCATGTTTTTTGCGGCCATTCCTGACGAGGGTAATAAAGCAGGTCGCAACGTCATATGAAGGTGCATAAAGTTTTGCTGCAAAGCTTCGGCCCATAGTTCCGAATCTTTCACAAGATTCCGCAGCCCCTCTGTATGGCGAAAGCCATTTATGGTTTCTGCCTTCATCCATGTCCGAATATCGCGCAAGGGTTGGATCACGTGATCTCGCCACTTTTCAATACCAGAGATCAAGCCGGAAAGCTCTTTTGTGCTCAGTTGCTTTCCGCAAAAGCCGGCCCAACAGCAAAAGAGCAATAAATTAACATCCAGATCATACTTTTCCTGCAAAACCAGACAGGCAGGAGCAACTCCTTGCTGTCCGTAAACATCAAGAGAGAAGTTCCAAAAAGGATTTATGGGCAACTGGCTTTGATCAAACATTTTCACCACAGTTTATAGCGCACTGCGAATAAAGAACAAACTATCGAATCGCTATTAACTGTTATTTAGAATGCCCTTTCAGCAAACCAAAATCAGTCTCTTTTCACCAAATCCACAACGATCGAAATAAAACTTACACAAAAACTATGTTTATTTTTAAAGTCAGAGTATAAGTAACTCCTTCTGTTAAATGTGAGTTCAAGAGACCCTGACACGTGGAAAATACAACAGGTAGTAGTAGAAAAGAGCTAATCGAAGAACTTGAAAGGCTCAAACAGGAGCATCGAGACATGGATGATGTTATCGCCCGCTTGCAAGAGCACGCTCCGTTTGATCAGTTACAGCTTGTAAGATTAAAAAAGAAAAAGCTTAATCTTAAAGACAGTATGAACAGAATTGAAAGCAAGTTGCTGCCAGATATTATAGCCTGAACAACCATTCCCAGACACGGTCTGCAAAAACCTAAATATTTTCTAGCCGATTAGGGGTGGGCTTTCAGATACCTCTAAGAGGCATCTCGTTCTCCAGAAGTATTTTGTTTAGCTTTTTTCTGTTCATACATTGCCTTATCAGCTGCTTTGAGCGCCGCATCAGCATCCCCGCCCTGAAAACTGTGGACACCGTGGGAAACATGAACATTCACAGAATTCCCCTCATAATCAAAAGGTATCTTTGCAACTTCCCCAGCCAATAACTGTCCCTTCTCTACTGCGATATCCGGTGGAGCCTGAAGTAAAATCACACCAAATTCATCCCCCCCCAAACGCCCGACAATATCAGAAGAACGCACATTACTGAGCAATGTGGATGCAACATGTTTAATCGCCTCATCACCGGCTTCATGCCCCAACCCGTCATTGATTTCTTTCATGCCATTCACATCGATATAAATAACACTGCCCGGCACCTCATAGCGCTCGCTATACGCCATCATCCGATCAAGCTCGCGTACAAAAGCACGGCGATTTAGAACAGGTGTCAGAACGTCCTGATCTGCAAGCTTTTCAAGGTAATCCACTCTTTTTTTGGCCTGATCCAACTCCTGACGAACATCCTGAACTTCTTTCATCAGTCTCTCAATCGCAGCACGAACCTTTGGCGTGAACTCGGCCTCTGGAATGCCACCAATCGAGGCAACATCTACAGGAGCTGTCGCATCAGACACTCCATCAACTTTTTGTGCTGGTTTAACAGTCGGTGTTGCCGAAACACGCCCGACACTGCTTACAGAGCCAGTTCCACCGGTTGGTCTTTGGACCTTCATACGACAAGCAATCCCTTTGCTTTATTTTCATTCCAGCTTCCTGCCGGAACATCTGTTATTTTAAAGCCATCCCATCAAACGAGGCGCCAAAAAATAAATACTCAATGCACTTTATATACAATCATTTTACATAAAGTTACCAAAAAACGGTAATTCTCCGTAATTTCCAGACAAAGCATTGTGTTCTCTTTACTTGCCTTCTTTTCTCACACGTCTTAATAATGCGCTCCGATACACAGCTAAATCAGGATTAAGCAATGTCCGAGAAATCTCCGCAAGTTGGTATAATCATGGGTAGCCAATCCGACTGGCCCACGATGAAACATGCGGCCGAAACCCTCGAAGCCTTGGGTATATCTTACGAAAAACGTATCGTATCTGCTCATAGAACCCCTGATCGTCTGGTTAAATACGCCACGACAGCGCGCGACAGAGGTCTGAGCATTATTATCGCTGGTGCTGGTGGCGCTGCGCATTTGCCGGGGATGGCAGCCGCTATGACGCCATTACCTGTTTTTGGTGTTCCAATCGAAAGCAAAAGCCTGAAGGGACAAGACAGCCTGCTATCAATCGTCCAGATGCCCGGCGGAGTACCCGTTGGGACATTGGCAATTGGTAAAGCTGGCGCGATCAACGCAGCTCTTTTATCAGGATCAGTGCTTGCGCTTCAAAGCGAAAAGATTGCAGAAGCTCTGGATAACTGGCGTCAAAAACAAACCGATGCTGTCGCCATAGAGCCAGTTGATACCCTCTAATTAAGACACCTATTATTTAGGCAACGTTTTACGGAAATCCGTGGAGACAACGATTATGAGCAAGTCGCTTTCAGCCCCACTCGCCCCAGGTTCCATTATTGGTATTCTTGGGGGTGGACAACTCGGAAGAATGGCTGCATCTGCGGCTGCTGAGCTGGGATATCATTGCCACATCTACTGTCCCGAAGCCGATAGTCCTGCAAGTGAAGTTTCTAAATATTCAACGACAGCAACTTATGATGATGAAAAGGCCCTTGCTGATTTTGCTGAACACGTTGATGTTGTCACTTATGAATTTGAAAATGTTCCTGCCAAAACCGCCGCCTTTCTGATTGACCGCATCCCGGTTAATCCTGGCCCAAACGTTCTACACATTTGCCAAAATCGATTACGTGAAAAGGATTTCTGCAACTCTATTAACGTTCCGACGACACGTTATATGGAAGTCACGAACCCCGAATCACTTGATCGTGTTGTCAGAGACATGGGACGCCCCTGCATTTTGAAGACCACCGAAATGGGTTATGATGGCAAGGGACAAACTTTTATAGCTGCTGATACGAAATTAACCGATGCATGGAATGCAGTTGCTCCAAATTTGGATCAAGCAGAGTTGGTTGTAGAAGCACTGGTCGATTTCCGTATGGAAATTTCTGTTATCGTAGCCAGAAGTATTCAAGGTGACTGTCAGGCGTATATTCCTGTAGAAAACCGTCACAAAAACCATATTCTGGACCAAACAATCGTCCCGGCACGCATCTCGCAAAAGATTAGTGATCGTGCAGAAGCTTTGGCACGGCACATGGCCGAAGAAATGGAACTCGTCGGCATGATGGCCGTAGAGATGTTTGTCACCACGGATGATGAAATCCTGATCAACGAAATGGCACCACGCCCACACAATTCCGGTCATTGGTCCATGGATGCCTGCGTCACATCCCAGTTTGAACAGTTTATTCGCTCCATTGCAGGATTAAATCTTGGATCTGTTTTCCGTCACTCAGATGCCGTCATGACAAACCTACTCGGGGACGATGTTGAAAAGTGGGAAGAAATCCTCTCTGATCCCGCAAGCAAACTGCACCTCTATGGCAAAGACGAAGCAAAACCCGGACGCAAAATGGGGCACTTTACCCGGATCATTCCCCGGAATTAATTAACATCGTAATGAGATGCGAATTATCCTGAGCCGAAAAGGTTTTGATGCTCAATATGGGGGCGGTCCAAGCCCGATTCTGCCCAATGGGGCCAAAGACTTATCAGGAGATCGCCTCGCCGATTGGGCACTTAGGGGCTATCATTGAGCAGCTAAAACCCAAAGCAGCTTCCCCTCAAGACAGAGCGCATCTAGATCCTGATCTCTATCCCGACAGCCTTCCGCGTCATCCCGATTGGACCTGTTGCTTTGGGCAATATGGTGCAGCTCAGCAACATCTTGCCAATCAAGGCGTCACGACCGGAGACATATTTCTCTTCTTTGGCTGGTTCAGGTGCGTAGATAATAATTTGCGACCTTTGTCCAAACAACCAGACCTACACGTTATCTATGGATGGCTACAGGTTCAAAAGGTGATCAACATCGGCACGGATATTCACTCTACAGCAAAACAATACCCAGCCTATGCGGATCACCCTCATCTCACACATTCTTTTGGGGCAAACAACACCCTTTACATTGCAAAAGACAAGTTAAAGATCGATCAGAAAGAACTCGATATTCCCGGCGGAGGTGTTTTCCCCCAGATAAATCAGGACAGAGTTTTGACTGCTGAGGATTCCACTCGCTCCGTCTGGAATTTACCTAAATGGTTTGCACACCCGACACCCGCACTATCTTATCACCAAAAAATAGACAAATGGAGACCGACACCCAAGGGTTGGGAGCTAAAATCAGCCCCAAAAGGACAAGAATTTGTGATTAATACCCAAGGACGTAATCGCCCGGCTAATCAATGGCTCAAAAAAATATTCCGCGATCAACCGATCTGACAAAGATGCTAAGAATGACAAGATTCTCTTACGGGCTCTTCTTGGAAAAAGGGACACAAACTTGAAATTTATTGGCCAGCGCACTTACCTTACCTATTGTTTTACCTAACGCGCCGCCAATTTTGAGAACCTCTGCAATACGCCGATCAAGAAAGCTCCAGGTTTTTTCAAAATTTTCAGAACAATCATCCAACCAAAATAAAAGCGTAGAACTATAAACACCCGCAAGCAACAAGCGTTTGCTATAAAAATTATAATCGGTGGATGTATCCCCGGCGGCTAACCACATGGCATCGACGGTATCATAAACATTATGCATACCTTCAGTCGCCTTAAGCGGCATTGTAAAAAAGCTTACGCCTTTGCGAATGGCTTCACGATCCGGTGTCATAAGCTCCAGTTTGGTTCTTACAGCTAATGTAATTCGATCGCGTACTTTCATGTCAACCGCGCCATTCTTTTCCAAAATTTCCATAACCTGATGGTCAAGCAGTTGATTATAAAATCGCAACACATCAGTTATGCCCCTTGGAAAGAGAATGGAAACATCCTGAGATGAGAAATCACAATTGGTTCCCGCCTCAGTAAGAGCAGCATCACTCCACCCCTCAAAAGGAACAATGCATAACAAAGCTTCTAACAGTTTGACTTTTTTTGCTTCGCTCATATCACGATTCCTTAAGTTTCCTAGCTCACGTACAATTTTGCTCTGGGAAGATAGTGTGCAGAAACATTCCACTTATCCCAAAGATCTCATTCATCAGCTTTTTGATAACCGACTTCTGATGAAAAAATAAGTGATTTAATATCTGTCATTCGTTCTGGGTAGAGAACACCGTTCAAATGATCGTATTCATGCTGAACAACGCGCGCATGAAACCCGGTGGCTTCACGCTCAATAAGCTTACCATCAAGCCCCAACCCGCGATAGCGAATTGATCTCTGGCGAGGAACTTTCCCCATCAAGCCCGGAATGGAAAGACACCCTTCCCAGCTTTCATCGATTTGATTGCCGATAAAATCAATTTCGGGGTTCACAAGAACAGTCAAAGGCACAGCTGCCTCGCCCTCTATCGAAATCCCCAATCTTTCAGCTTCAACTTTCGCGCGATCTTCGGAAACGAAGAAGACAAAAATACGTTTCGACTCGAAAACCTGAGGGGCTGCTATGCCTGTACCACCGGCCTCTGTCATGGTCTCGACCATGTTTTCAACAAGCTCGCGGATTTCGGCTGATGTCGGATCAGAAACAGGCGCAGCAATCTGTCGTAAAACAGGATGTCCCATTTTTGATATATTTAGTAAGGTCATGTTTATACTATGGAACTCTGGTTACACAGAATCAAAATAAAACACCGTGTCTTTACAAAAGTTATCATATTATAGTGCTAAAGCACAGAAATACTGGGAAAAAGAATTTCTAAAGAATCTGGGGTGCTCCTTATTCTTCCCTTCACATTCATAAAAGGCTGTGATAGGTACTGCCATGAACCTGCTGTACCATCGGTCCAGCGGATGTTCTTTATGTGTTCAACTCGGGTAACCGAGAAAACTCTGTCAGACCAATCATGGACTGACGTTAGAAAGGAGCTGATCGCCCGTGCAAGTACACGTTCGTGATAACAATGTTGATCAGGCTCTTCGCGCGCTTAAGAAAAAGCTGCAACGCGAAGGTGTCTTCCGTGAAATGAAGTTGCGTCGTCACTTCGAAAAACCATGTGAGCGCAGAAAGCGCGAGGGTGCCGAAGCAGTTCGTCGCTATCGCAAACTTCTTCGTAAACGTATGGAACGCGAAGGCTATTAAAGTCTGATTGACGTTCTGTGAACGTCGCTTAAGGCGAGATATCTTCCTCTTGGAAGAAGAACGGGCTGCCCTCTAACTCAGAAGGCGGCCCGTTTTGCGTCTAGAATAAATTCGGGTCATCTCTCTCCTCAGCAACCCGATCCTTACTTTAAGTATAAGCAATCACGATCTAAACAGCCCAGCTTTGAGAGTCTGGATCTTGCCCTACCAGAGCAAGGCCGTAAGCAACGGATTCAAGCTGCTTCCCGCTTGCCAATTTATCTTTTCCGAAAAGCTTGGCAAAAAGCGTCTGCACAGCCGGAACGTAAGATGTTCCCCCCGTCATAAAGACCTTATCAATCTGAGACAGAGGAATTTTACTTTCCTGTAACAAGCTATCGACCTTTTTTTCGATCACAGCCAAATCCTTTGCAATCCAGTTTTCAAAATCTTGTCGATAAATCGTTTTCTCAATTTTTTTGTCACTGAAGTGAACCGAAAAATTCGTTTCATTGCTGTTCGTCAAAGCCATTTTCGCTTTGGAAATGGCATCATAAATATCCATGCTCCAATCATTATCGACAACATCGATAAAGGCTTCGATCATTTCCGGATGAACCGCCACTGATTTTAATTCACGAAGTTCGCGAAGGGTTGTCGGGCTTTTCAAAACCCCAAGCTCGTGCCACTTGGAAAAACGATTGTAGAAACTGTTGGGCATATCAAGAACCTTACGATCCAAGGAATAGTACCCGCTGCCTTTACCAAGAGACGGTGAAACCACATGATCAATTAATCGACTATCAAAGGTATCACCCGCGATACCAACCCCAGCATAGCCCAAAGGTGTTGATCGCAAGGTTGAGCCTGAACGCTCAAACTTGATGAGAGAAAAATCGCTTGTTCCGCCGCCGAAGTCAGCAACTAGAATAGTTGCTTCTTTCTCAATATTTTTTGCGTAGTAATACGCCGCGCCGACAGGCTCATAGACATAACTTACGTTAGAAAAACCAATACTTTTATAAGCCGCATCATATCGCTCGCGCGCCAAGTCTTCATCCGGAGAATGCCCTGCATAGATAATTGGACGCCCGGCAATAACGGTGGTTTTATCTTCAGGGATCTGATCTCCGGCATCCGAGACAAACTGTGTAAAAAAATCAGCCATAATATCTTGCAAGGTAAAGCGCTTGGAAAATATTTGCGTTTCCTGAAACAGCTTACTGGCGATATGACTTTTGAAAGACTGAAGAAAACGCACTTCACCGCGCGCCGTTAGGTATTGCTCCAATGCCCAAGGGCCACCAGCCACATCTACTCTGGAGTTTTTAGCCGGGCTATGCTTCTCGTAACAAAGCAAGCTACGATAAACATCATGAAGAATATCATCGTGCTTGAATTTAACGGATTTCACCGCTCCCTTTTGGTCAGCCATAGCAATCACAGTATTCGTCGTACCGAAATCAATACCAATTGAGATATCACTCATGGCTTCATCCTCGTTTATATAAGGTTGGAAAAAGGGACGGGATACATGATCCCTTTCAAGCCAAGTATCAAGCAATAATTTGTAAAAAACCTACTGCATGTTGGTTCTTTGGTACGAGGTTCTTACACCCGTAAACCAAATAAAAAGGGCATCCGAGGATGCCCTTTTTCCAATACAGCAACGATAAGAAGCTCTTAGAGCTGCTCCAAAGACTTCACTATCTTCTCGCACATCTGTTTCGCATCACCGAACAGCATCATCGTGTTATCCCTGAAGAAAAGCTCGTTCTGAACACCAGCATATCCAGCAGACATACCACGCTTCACAAAGAGAACGGTCTGGGCCTGGTCAACTTCCAGAATAGGCATCCCATAAATAGGTGATTTGGGATCTGTCTTGGCAGCTGGGTTAGTAATGTCATTCGCACCGATAACAAAAACAACATCCGTTGATTTGAAATCGCGATTGATTTCATCCATTTCTAGCACTTCGTCATAGGGCACAGATGCTTCCGCCAGCAACACGTTCATGTGCCCTGGCATACGTCCCGCAACAGGATGAATAGCATAACGCACATTAACCCCATCAGCTTTCAGCAAATCAACCATTTCACGCAGCGTATGCTGAGCCTGTGCAACAGCCATACCGTATCCCGGCACAATAACAACTGACCCCGCATTTTTCATCAGGAAAGCCGCATCATCGCCAGAGCCGGATTTTACAACCCGATCATCATCAACGCCGCTCCCGGCGGGACCATCATCAGCCTCGGCCCCAAAGCCACCAAGGATAACGCTGATGAACGAACGGTTCATGGCTTTACACATGATGTAGCTGAGGATTGCCCCTGAAGAGCCAACCAGCGCACCTGTAATAATCAACAGGTTGTTTTGCAGGGTAAACCCGATGCCACACGCGGCCCAGCCTGAATAGGAATTCAGCATGGACACAACAACAGGCATATCCGCACCACCAATCGGTAAAATCAGTAAGAAACCGAGTAACAGTGTAACCGCGATCAATACCCAGAGATAAAGAGGTTCCTGCGTTGTACAGAGCAAAACAAGCAGCACAACAACTAACGCGCCAAGTGCAGCATTAAGCATGTGTTGCATCTTGAAGACCAGCGGTGCACCCGAAACAAGTCCTTGCAGCTTAGCAAACGCGACCACTGATCCCGTAAAGGTAATCGCACCCACGGCTGTACCAATTGCCAATTCAACAAGGCTTGAGATCTGAATATCGCCAACCCGTCCAATACCGTAGGCTTCTGGTTTGTAGAAGGTTGCTAAAGCGACACAAACCGCGGCCAAACCGACAAGACTGTGGAAGGCTGCAACAAGTTGCGGCAAGGCAGTCATTTTAATGCGCAAGGCAATGACAGTACCAATAGCCCCACCGACAAGCAGTCCAAGAAGAATGGTGCCAAAACTCACCACGCCAGGCGCCATAAGGGTCGTTCCGATGGCCAGAACCATCCCGACGATACCAAAAATATTTCCCTGTCGGCTGGTTGTCGGGTGCGAAAGCCCGCGAAGCGCCATAATAAAGCAGACTGAAGCAGCCAGATATAACAGAGCAGAAAGATCTGATGACATAGTAAGCTCCCCCTATTGCTTTTTCTTGAACATTTGCAGCATACGCTGCGCGACGATAAAACCACCAAAGATGTTTACAGCAGCCAACACAATGGCAATGAAACCCATGATTTCGCTAAAACCAACATCGGCTGGTCCCGCCGCAATCAGTGCGCCAACAATAATCACCGATGAAATGGCATTGGTTACCGCCATCAAAGGCGAGTGCAATGCAGGGGTTACATTCCAGACAACGTAATAACCAACAAACACAGCTAAAACCAACACCGTCAAGCCCATAATAAATGGGGCCCCTGCACTTTGCCCGGCCGTGTCGATAGCAAGGCGACTGGCCTCAGATGCAAGGGATGCAACCTCGTCAGATAAGGCACGTGCTGAATTAGCGACATCAGTTGCCTTGTTTATAAATTCCTCACTAGACATCAGGCATCTCCCCTATCTTTAGGTTCAGTGTTTGTCTCGGGCTTACTTTCAGCGGGCTTAGCCGACGCTTTTTCAGGCGCAGCTTTAGGCTTTGGAGCAGCTTTGTTCGCCGCAGCCTTTGTCGTTTTCTTCGCTGTTGTTTTCTTTGCAGGCGCCCGTTTAGAAGGTGCTTTTTTCGTCGTAGTTGTTTTTCTTACTGGCGCTTTTACAGCAGTCTTCTGGGCCGCTGATTTTGGTGTTGCTGGCTCACCTTCGGCCGCTGTCTCTGTTTTAGAAGCCGGCTTTTTTTCAGTATGGGCCAACGCTGGATGAACAATCGAACCTTCGTGTGTTACACAGGTTCCTTTGATGATTTCGTCATTCCAGTCAATTTTTAATTCCTTAGCTTCTTTATCGAACAGAAGTTCAAAGAAATTGAAAACGTTCTTGGCATAGAGCGAAGATGCATCCGTCGCCAAACGTCCGGGAACATTGTTATAACCAACGATGGATACACCATCCTTTTCAACAACTTTTCCGGCTACAGACAGTTCACAGTTACCACCGTTTTCGACAGCAAGGTCAACAATCACCGATCCTGGTTTCATTGACTTGACCATTTCTGCCGTTACCAATACTGGCGCAGGACGTCCTGGTATCAATGCCGTGGTAATGACCATATCAACCTTGGCAATGGTCTCTGCAATCAAGGTTGCCTGTTTTGCCTTATAGGCATCCGACATCTCTTTTGCGTAACCACCAGCGGTTTCAGCCTGTTTAAACTCATCGTCTTCAACGGCAACAAACTTTGCCCCAAGCGATTCAACCTGTTCTTTCGAAGCCGGACGAACATCCGTCGCCGATACGACGGCACCAAGACGCCGTGCCGTTGCAATAGCTTGTAGCCCGGCAACCCCTGCACCCATGACAAAGACCTTGGCCGGAGCAATAGTCCCGGCAGCGGTCATCATCATCGGAAAAGCACGATTGAACACCGCAGCACCGTCCAACACAGATTTATATCCTGCCAAATTTGATTGGCTGGACAAAACATCCATCGATTGTGCACGGGTAATACGTGGTACAAAATCCATTGCAAATGCTGTTAATCCAGCCTTTGCATAAGCATCCAATTCTTTCTCAGAACG
Source organism: Kiloniella sp. (assembly GCF_048270245.1). Classification (GTDB taxonomy): domain Bacteria; phylum Pseudomonadota; class Alphaproteobacteria; order Kiloniellales; family Kiloniellaceae; genus Kiloniella. The sequence goes on along the minus strand of NZ_JBLWTH010000001.1, from coordinate 874,155 downwards.
ATAAGGATCTGCTATTGAGACAACGATGGTACCTTTAGGCAAAACTTTAAGTTCATCATCTTTACCGCCTGCAATTGGCTTTTGCACCTTTAGAACAGCTTTAGCATCCTTGTAGGTTGTCGCGGCATCTTTCCCAATCGTCGCGCCAGCATCCTTATACGCTGTATCCGTGAAGCTGGCCGCAACACCTGCTCCTTTTTCCACAAAGACATCACACCCCAACGCGGCGAGTTTTTTCACCGTCTCTGGAGAAGCAGCGACCCGTGTTTCATTCGGGCGACGCTCCTTGGGAATAGCAATTTTCATATTTTCTCCCCACAAGAATTGTCATTGGATAGAAATACCCAACAAATTGTCATCGTTATTAAAAGGCAATTAAAATCAAAGCTGCAAGTGTGCACTGCACAAAAACATTCTAAAAGCGCCATAACTCAAGGGAAACACCTGTGCCAGCTAGGAAATAATTCTAAAAAAGAATAACAATTTATTGCTGTAATATACAAAAATATCGATTCGCGTGTATACACAGGTGACAAATAGCTACTTACAGATCAACTTTATCCATGTGTCGGAATTGGAACATTGAATTCGTTCAAGGCTGATGTTTGTCTTTCCAACAAAATCTGGTGATCAAAATCCGAAATAAGATCATGAAACAGTTGATGCCAGTTTATTTCGGCATTCAAGTGCATGAACACTGACCCAAGACCGACAGCAGCACGATCCATGAGAACAAATTCTCTTGGTGGCTTTACCCCACCTAACCGACGTAACTCCTGATGCACCTTATTTGCTACTCCGGCACCGTAAGCGCCCCCCTGATAGTCATCAACTATGGTTCTTTTTCGATCCTGAAGCAGAGGTCCATAAAGAAAATGCGCCCATATGTTCAGCGTATTTAGCATCTCTCGACTTTGAATTTTAAAACCCCAGCTTTCATAAGCCCGAACAGCCAGGTCTTCGTCATCTCGTTCAAGCCCAAAATAAAGATCAATAACCCCCTTAACAAAAGATGCATCAAAAACACGGATACATCCAAAATCCAACAAATTGACATCACCGTTCTCTCGTATGGAATAGTTGCCAAGATGAGGATCACCATGAATAACGCCATATTTATAAAAGGGAACATACCAGGCACGAAACATATTCATCGCGACCTGATTTCGCATTTCCAGATCGTTTTCATGAGAACTGATAAAATCAAGAAGCGGGACACCATCAAGCCAGTTCATCGTGATCAAACGATTGGTCGTTAACTCGGGAACAGCTTTCGGTACACATACATGTTTTTCATCTACAAGCATGTGCCCGTAAAGTCCCATGTTTTGCGCTTCACGTTGATAATCCAGCTCTTCTCGTAAGCGATCGGTTAATTCGTGTAAGATATTTGAAGGATCAATCGCCTTGTCATAACGCCGATAAATCCCGAACAACAAAGCAAGCTGTTTTAAGTCAGCCTCAACGGCCGAAATCATGTCCGGATATTGCAATTTACAGGCAAGCCCTTGCCCATCCAAAGCAATCGCACGGTGGACCTGACCAAGTGATGCCGCTGCCGTTGCGACTTGATCAAAGGATTGGAATTTTCTCTGCCATCCCGTCCCCAGCTCCGTCTTCATACGACGCTTCACAAACAACCATCCCATGGACGGTGCGTTTGATTGCAGCTGGCGAAGCTCTTCAGCATATTCTTTGGGCAGTGCGTCGGGGATCGTCGCAAGAATTTGTGCCGCTTTCATCAAGGGCCCTTTAAGCCCTCCCAAAGCGTTCTTCAACTCTGCCGAATGTTTTGCAGAGTTCAGACCTGTCCCCAATACACGATTTCCAACAACCTGTGCAGCAAGTCCTCCTACAGAGCTTCCGACTTTGGCATAGCGTTTCAAACGTCCCGAGAGACGTGATCCTGAATCGCTTATATCTTGGAGATCTTCGTCATCCTGCATTCTGCTGATCTTTCGTACAATCTCTGAAACTTGCCAAATATGAAACGTTAAACCTTTATATGGTGTTTGACCTTCAAAAGTACCAACTCAATCTTCCTCACCTTGCAGGCAAAAAATTTTGGGAAATTATCTCAATAAAAACCTAAAATATGCTTATATTTGAGAGAAAATAACGCCATTGGTCATATACCTTCGCCCGCAAAGATATCAACAGGATCAAAGCTTATGTTATCCTGTGTTTTTAAGAACTACGATTTTCGGATTTTCTAATGAATAAAAGACTTTGGGTTCAACAAGCTCTCAACAAAATCGAAGCGGATTATAACCGATCTTCTGATACCCACCTTATCAAACTGGATTTGCCAAGTTGCCTTGGCGTTGATTTATATTTTAAAGATGAAAGCACACACCCGACAGGTAGCCTGAAGCATCGGCTTGCAAGATCACTCTTTCTTTATGGTCTTTGTAACGGATGGATTGGGCCGGATACCACTATCATCGAAGCATCATCAGGCAGCACAGCAATATCCGAAGCATACTTTTCCCGATTGCTAAATCTAAGATTTATTGCCGTCGTGCCCAAAACCACAGCCCAACGAAAACTGGCACAAATTGAATTTTATGGTGGTGAATGCCATTTGGTTGATGCGAAAGATATCTACACTGAATCAGAACGGCTCGCGCACGAGTTAAACGGTCACTACATGGATCAATTCACTTATGCAGAGCGCGCCACTGATTGGCGGGGCAATAATAACATAGCTCAATCCCTGTTTTCGCAAATGACACTAGAACCCCACCCTTACCCGGAATGGATTGTAGCCAGTGCGGGTACGGGCGGCACATCCGCAACACTCGGCCGCTTTATCCGCTATGATCAATCCTGTACGCACGAAACAAAACTATGTGTGGTTGATCCAGAAAATTCTGTTTTCTATGACTTCTACAAAACGGGTGATAAAAACCTAACCAGTTCTGGATCACGAATTGAAGGCATCGGTCGCCCAAGAGTTGAGCATTCTTTTGTGCCCAGTCTGGTTGATCGCATGATTCAAATTCCTGATGCTGCGTCTATTGCGGCAATCAACGTTCTGGAAAAACTACTTGGACGCAAATGCGGGGCATCCACAGGAACAAATCTTTATGGTGCCTTTCTTCTCATGTCCGAAATGAGAGCCCGTAAAGAAAAGGGCAGCATTGTTACGCTAATCTGCGATTCCGGAGATCGCTATCTCGATACCTATTACAGCCAGGAATGGCTTGATCGCCACAACATCGATCCAGCGCCTTATATCAAAAACCTTGAATCATTCCTTGAAACTGGGTCACTTACCTTGGATTAAGTCATTACCAGCCTCAAGAAACTCCTGCCTTGAGGCTGGTAAATCACAACAGAGCAATATTATTGCTCCATAGCTTCCAGCTGATCAATAAATCCAGACACAACTTTAAGTCCCTGTTTCCAGAAATCCGGATCACTTGCATCTAGACCAAAGGGCGCGAGCAACTCTTTATGACGTTTTGAACCACCCGCAGAAAGCATATCCAAATATTTCTCTGCGAACCCATCCTCGCTTTGCTGGTAAACCGCATAAAGAGAATTGACCAGACAATCCCCGAATGCATAGGCATAAACATAAAACGGCGCATGAATAAAGTGTGGGACATAAGACCAATAGGCTGCGTATTCATCTTCGAAACGAATAGCAGGCCCCAAGCTTGCTTTTTGGGTCTCCATCCAGATTTCACCAAGCTGTTCGGGCAACAGCTCCCCTTTACGACGTTCATCATGAACCCGAGTTTCGAACTGGTGCATCGCAACCTGTCGCACAACAGTGTTCAGCATGTCTTCAACTTTGGAAGCCAGCATGATCTTACGCGCCTTGGCATCCGCTTTCTTTTTCAAGACAGACTGGAAAGTCAGCATTTCACCAAAAACAGAAGCCGTTTCAGCAAGCGTTAACGGTGTATCCGACATGAGTGGTCCTTGCCCTCCGGCGAGAACCTGATGCACGCCATGCCCAAGCTCATGCGCCAAGGTCATTACATCCCGTGTCCGACCTTGATAATTCACAAGTAAATAAGGATGCGCACAAGGGACGGTCGGATGAGCAAAGGCACCCGGCGCTTTACCCGGACGAACAGGTGCATCAATCCAGGGGTTATCAAAAAACTTTTGTCCCACTTCAGCCAGCTTTGGCGAAAATCCTGCGTAGGCAGTCAACACAGTCTCTGTTGCATCGGCCCACGTAATAACATCATCATCGTCATCCGGCAGAGGTGCGTTTCGATCCCAGTAAGGAAGCTGTTCGACCCCAAACCACTTTGCTTTCAGTTTATAATAACGATGCGCAAGATCCTGATAAGAATCAGCCACCGAACTTACCAAAGCATCAACAACCTCGTCTTCGACAACGTTAGCGAGGTTCCGCGAAGAAACAGGACGAGAGAAACCGCGCGCCAGATCTTCGACTTCTTTATCTTTCGCCAAAGTATTCGTGATATGCGCAAAAAGGCGCTGATTTTCGCCCAACACCTTCCCCAGTGACTGAGCCGCTTCTTTACGTGCTTTAGGGTCGCGATCACTGAGTTTATTCAAGATCTGCGCAGAACTGAACTCTTCCCCCATATAAGGAAAGCGAAGGCTCGCCATCGTTTCATCAAACAGGCGCACCCATGCTGAGCGACCGGAAACACGCTTCTCGTGAAGGATTTTCTCGACATCATCAGAAAGCTGATAATCTTTTTGTGCCCGTAAATCTCTCAACCAAGGGGCATATTTGGAAAGGGAGCTATCTGTTATCTTGATCTGTAGATCACCCTCGTCCAACTGATTCAGCTCTAGAGAGAAAAACAGGATGTGTGAGGAAATACCTGTGCTGCGCTCTTGCATAGACTGGAAAAATTTTCCAACTTCCGGATCACTCATATTTCCAGCGTAGACCAGATAAGCATAGCTCATCACCTTGCCCATAATCTCTTGAGTGTTTTCAAACACTTCAATCGCAGCGCAAAGAGCTTCCCCGTCCAGATCCGCTAACTTCCCCGCATATTTTGCATTAAAAGCAATGGCTGACTTTTCGACAGCAACCAGATCATTTTCCAGTTCGGTAGAATCTGGTGCGGGATAAAGATCAGTTAAATCCCACGCGGGTAAAGTACCAAGCTTTTCATCATTTACTTCTTTGGGGTGAGCAGCTTCGGTCATAAAAATTCCTCTCATTCCGCAAACGCGGTCTTCAAATACGAACGTTGTCTGTATAAGTTAGGATCTAGAAATTGAAAACAAGGCGTGAATCGCCAAATATTACAATACATAATGATAAGAAATCACGCGAACAGGTAAAGGCCTAACAAGGAACATGGAACAAACTATTTCTCCGCCGCACTACAAGAACCTTGTCAGTCTCTTTTACGCGCATGCGACAGAGAAAAAAGAACAGCCTTTTCTTTGGTTCAAAGAAAACAAACAATACTGGCCCATTAGTTGGGAAGAAACATCCCGGCGGGTAACCGCATTAGCACGAAGCCTGAAAAAGATCGGACTTGAAAAAGGCGACAGAGTTGTCCTTGTTTCCGAAAACAGACCCGAATGGTTTATTGCTGATCTTGCCATTATGGCTGCCGGAGGGATATCTGTTCCAGCCTATACAACAAATACCCACACCAACCATAAACACGTCCTTGACCATTCAGATGCCAAGGGGATCATTGTCTCCACGAACGCTCTTTGTAAGAAATCCCTTCCCGCGGCAAAAGAAGCCCCCAATTGTCTGTGGGCCATTACGATGGATACGATCGACAAGGATGACATGGACATCTTTGAGATCAGCGAAGGCAAATCAGAACTGCCTATACATGATTGGGAGCATTTAATCGCCGAAGGGAATAACCTTTCGGTGGATATCGAAGCAGAGGCAGATAAGCTCACCAGAAAAGATGTGGCCTGTCTCATCTACACATCAGGAACGGGCGGACTTCCCAAAGGAGTCATGTTAAGCCACGGCGCAATACTTTGTAACTGTGAAGGCGCTTGGGACGTTCTCTATCATCTTGGCTTGGGGGATGAGGTATTTCTTTCGTTCCTTCCTCTTTCCCACGCTTACGAACATACAGCCGGACAGTTTTTCCCATTACTGCTGGGGGCGCAAATCTACTACGGCGAAGGGGCAGAACATCTGTTGCGCAATCTTGCTGAGGCCCGTCCGACTATTATGACGGCAGTTCCCAGATTATTTGAGTCCATGCACAGTCGCATTACCCGTGGCTTGGAAAAAGAAAAGCCGCTCAAACGCAAACTATTCTACAAAGCAGAAGCCCTCGGCCGAAAAAAGTACTATCAGTCGGATAATCTCGGGTTGGTCGAAAACCTTCAAGATCGCCTCTTGGAAAAATTGGTTCGTAACAAACTTCGTCAGCGTTTTGGGGGACGCCTGAAAGCAATGGTTTCCGGCGGCGCGGCCCTGAATGAGGATGTCGGACTGTTTTTTCATGCGCTTGGCCTGACAATTCTGCAGGGCTATGGACAGACAGAGGCGGCCCCAGTTATCGCGGTTAACAGGCACGACAAAATAGATATGTCCACTGTCGGCCCTCAACTCAGGGGCGTTGAAATCAAAATCGCTGATGACGGCGAAATACTGGCTTCGGGCGAGCTTTTGATGTCAGGCTATTGGAATGATCAGAAATACACCGATGAAACCATCAAAGATGGTTGGCTTCATACCGGGGATATTGGCGAAATTGATCATCGCGGACGACTAAAGATCACTGACCGCAAAAAGGATATTATCGTTTTATCCGGGGGGGATAACGTTTCCCCTGCCCGTGTGGAAGGAAAATTATCTCTCCATCCCTCAATTCATCAAGCCATGGTATACGGGAACAAACGCCCTCACTTAACGGCTGTTATCGTTCCTGATGACGAGTTTCTCGACCTATGGGGCGAAGCCAACGGAGTTGCCGCCGTTCTCGCCTCTGTACACAACAATCCTTCGTTAAAAATTTCTATTGCCAAAGCCGTTGATCAAATTAACAAACAGCTCTCCCCGCTTGAGAAAGTGCGTAAATTTGTGATCGCCAAAGAACCTTTCACAATTGACAATGAAATGATGACACCAACGCTAAAAGTTCGACGCCACAAAGTTATTGAGCTATATGAGGAAGAAATTGAGTCCCTTTATCCCAAAGTATCAAAATAGAAATTGCACAAAAAACGGCCCCAACATTTAGTGGGGCCGTTTCATTTAGTAACGTTTACGCATAAACGGTTAGTCGTTCAAACTTCCGCTAACACGGTCTCCGCTTGGTGCATAAGCAATACCTAAATCTTCCTGACGAAGAGACTTTACCAAGCCAATCATCATAAAGATCATGATAATTGAGAACGGCAATGCTGCGGCAATCGCCGCCGCCTGTAAGGCTTTAAGCCCCCCTGCCATTAATAGCGCGGCAGCAACAAAACCTTCCCCAAGCCCCCAAATAACACGGTGCACAGTAGGTGGATTTTCATCCCCGACTGATAGAAGAGTGTTAACCACTAAGGTACCGGAGTCAGAAGAGGTAATGAAATAGGTCGCAATAAGGAGTGTCGCACACAATTGCAGCGATTGATCCCATGAAACCAGCATTCATTTTTTGCAAGGTTACATATAGAGCTGACGTCAAATCAGACTTAACTGCCTCGACGATACCCCCATCACCAAAGAGCTCGATATGCAATGCAGTACCACCAAATGAGGTTAACCAGACAGCACCAAGTAATGTTGGCACCAATAGAACACCGAGAATAAATTCACGGATTGTCCGGCCACGTGAAATACGCGCAATAAACATACCTACAAATGGTGCCCATGACATCCACCAGCCCCAATAGAAAGCTGTCCACCAGCCTTGCCATTGGCTCGCTTCGTCATTTGCATTGGTCCAGAGGCTCAAAGGAATTACATTTCCTATATAATCACCCATGTTCTGTAGGAACGATCCGAGAAGATAACGGGTTGGGCCGAGGATATAATGGGAAAGCCAAAATCCTTTTCATGGTTATAAACGACCGTTTTATCGTTGATTCAGGAATAAAAATACCATCATACGCGTTTAAAAACTGACATCATTCGTTGTCTCAAAGGCACCCACAAACAGAATAATCCAATAAAAACAAAAGAAAGCACAATTTAAAAAATAATAAAATCAATACTCATTTAACTGGTTAACAGTTTATTTATGACATTTCTATTAACGACCATTTTTATCTAAATTTGTAAATTTTCACTCTTTGACACATCAATTTTCAACCCCACACTTGACTTTGAATTCAAAAAGTTACAAATATGAGTGATTGCTCACTTATATTTAAATAAGTAAAAACACAAAGTTAGTTTAAATCATCAAAACAATTCGGCACTATGCAGCAAAAGACGATAAAGAGGCGGAGTAGCTAGGGATGTCCCCAGACGATAAAAACAGAGAAGACGAAACTTTGGCAAATCAATCTCAGCCCAAAGAATCTGGTGGTGAAAATCTATTGCATCTTTTGCAAAGTAAACGTTTTCTGCCTCTTTTCCTCACTCAGGCATTGGGGGCTTTAAACGATAACCTTTTTAAAAATGCTCTCGTTGTCTTGATTACTTACAAGATGCTCCACCTGTCACCAGAAGAAGCCAAGGCGATGGTCACCCAGGCTGCGGGCATCTTTATTCTTCCCTTCTTTCTCTTCTCGGCTATCGCAGGTCAAATTGCGGACAAGTTTGAAAAGTCGCGCTTAATTCGCCTTACAAAATACCTTGAAATAATCATTATGGGGCTTGCCAGTTATGGCTTTTTGACGAACTCCCCCGTCTATCTGATGGTCGTCTTGTTCTTAATGGGAACACAGTCAGCCTTCTTTGGCCCCCTTAAATACAGTATTCTTCCTGATCACATGCGTGATGAAGAGCTTATCGGTGCAAACGGGCTGGTCGAAGCAGGAACATTCTTATCCATTTTGATCGGCACAATCATCGGCGGCATTGTAATTATGACAGAGGATGGCTTGATGACTGTCTCCCTCCTCATCATAGCTCTATCCCTGATCGGTCTTATCACGAGCTACTTTATTCCCAAAGCCGAAGCCTCTGAACCAGCCCTAAAAATCAACCCAAACTTTCTTGCAGAAACCTATAATCTGGTTAAACACAGCGCGGGCAATCGCCCTGTATTTCTCTCTATCATGGGAATTTCTTGGTTCTGGTTTTTTGGTGCAACGTTTCTTTCTCTATTCACGCCATTGGCAAAGCAAATTATTGGTGGAAACGAGTTGATCAGCGTTCTCTTTCTCACCATGTTTTCTATCGGTATCGCTCTCGGCTCACTAATATGCAACAAGCTGCTCAAAGGTGAAATCACAGCACGTTACGTTCCCTTTGGCGCTCTGGGGTTATCGCTTTTCAGCTTTGACCTGTATCTCGCATCGAACACCATAACATCCGCGTCATCCTCGTTGATTGGCCTCGCAGAATACTTCCAACGCCCCGAGCTTATCCGGGTTTTGATTGATCTGCTGCTTATCTCTATTAGCGGTGGCCTCTATATCGTACCGCTCTATGCCATTCTTCAACATGAAAGTAGCGAAAGTCACCGGGCAAGGAATATTGCCAGCAACAATATCGTCAATGCCCTGTTTATGGTTGTCTCAGCCATTGGGGCAACGGGCCTGTTCATGCTTGGCTTTACTATTCCTGAAGTGTTCCTGATCGTTGGGATACTCAACCTTTTCGTCGCTCTCTATGTCTGCAAACTCCTGCCCGAAGTTCCAACAAAGCTTTTCTTCAGACTCATACTAAAAATCTGTTTCCGCGTGGAAGTTAGAGGCGAAGAAAACCTTGACGAACTGGGGCCAAAAGCCGTTATCGTCATCAACCATGTTTCCTTCCTTGACGGTGTCCTCCTTGCAGCTTTCTTACCCGGTCGTCCGACCTTTGCGATAGATACCTATGTCGCTCAGCGTTGGTGGGTAAAACCTTTCCTCTCTGTTGTTGATTTCTATCCGATTGACCCGACCAACCCCATGGCAACCAAAACCATGATCAATGTGGTCAAATCCGGAAAACGCTGCGTGATCTTCCCCGAAGGGCGTATTACCGTCACCGGGGGCATGATGAAGATATTCGAAGGCCCCGGCATGATTGCGGATCACGCAGATGCACCTTTGCTGCCTGTGAATATCGAAGGCGCGCAATACACACCCTTCTCACGTCTGAAGGGTAAAATACGCCAACGCTGGTTCCCCAAAATTATTATAACCATTCATCCACCGAAAAAACTTCGCCTCAGTGACGATATTCGCGGCAGAGAACGACGTTCAGCCATCAGTGTTGGGCTCCACGATTTGATGAGCGAAACTGCATTTACCTCGTGCCCACCAGAAGGCGGTCTGTTCAAGAACCTGTTGGATGCCCGTGATATACACGGTGGGGACGCTGCGGTTGTCGAAGACATTCAACGTGCGCCGCTTTCCTACGACAAACTGATAACATCCAGTTTTGTTCTCGGTGACAAGTTTGCCAACTTTACAAAACCGCAAGAGATTGTTGGCCTGTTGCTCCCGAACTCCTCGGCAGCGGCGGTGTCGTTCTTTGCGATACAGGCCATCGGGCGCGTTGGGGCCATGCTCAACTTTACCATGGGCGAAAAGAACCTGCTGTCCTGTTGTAAAACCGCAGAGATCAAAACCATCATCACATCCCGTAAGTTCATCGAACTCGGACGTCTTGATGATTTGGCTGATGCGCTGGGCCGCGAACACAAAATTATCTATCTCGAAGACCTCAAAGAGGAAATCTCCCTCGGCAACAAGCTGTGCGGTTGGGCAAAAAGCCACTTCGCCAGAACATTCCACAATAAATCTGCGCCAGAGAGTAATGATGCAGCTGTCGTACTGTTCACCTCAGGATCAGAAGGTGTGCCAAAGGGCGTCATGCTCAGCCACAACAACCTTCTGTTCAACAGAAGCCAGCTTGCAGCCGTGGTGGATTTCAACTCGACAGATACCGTTTTCAATGCCTTGCCCATTTTCCATTCATTTGGCTTAACAGGCGGCCTTTTGCTGCCCATCCTCTCTGGCATTAAAACTTTCCTCTATCCGTCCCCGCTCCATTACCGCATCGTTCCCGCTCTTGTGTACGATACTAATGCGACTATTGTCTTTGGCACAGATACCTTCCTGACGGGCTATGCCCGTGTCGCCCACCCCTACGACTTCTATTCGGTTCGACATATCTTTGCCGGGGCGGAAAAGGTCAAGGACAGCACCCGAAAAACATGGTCAGAGAAATTCGGCCTGAGAATTCTCGAAGGTTACGGCGCCACAGAAACATCCCCCGTGCTATCCACCAATACCCCGCTTCAATACAAAGCGGGTACGGTCGGACGCTTCCTGCCCGGTATTGAAAGCAGACTGGAACCTGTACCCGGTATCCCCACAGGCGGACGCCTCTTTGTCAAAGGCCCCAATGTCATGAAGGGATACCTACGCGCCGAGGCCCCCGGACAGCTTCAACCACCCGAAGACGGTTGGTACGATACCGGGGACATTGTGGTCATGGACATTGATGGCTTTATCTCTATTCAGGGCCGTGCCAAACGCTTTGCCAAAATAGCAGGCGAGATGGTCTCGCTGACCGCTGCAGAAGATCTCGCCAGCAAAATCTGGCCGGGCTTTATGCACGCCGTCATCACACGCCCGGATGTCAAAAAAGGCGAGCAACTCATCCTCGCCACAGAATGCCCCGACGCCACCCGTGCAACTTTGTTAAAAGAAGCTCAGGACCAAGGCATCAGCGAACTGATGATCCCCCGCGAAATCGAAATTATGGATAAAATCCCCGTCCTCGGCACAGGGAAAACTGATTACCAAACACTTCAAAAGGAGCTCGTGCCTGAAGAAAGCTGAGAAAGAATAGTTGGGATGATATTTTACTCGGATATCGTCCCGCTTAGACGAGCTTTATTAATAAGATATGTTACAAAAGAAGCACAAGCTCCGAACATAAAAGCAGCATCGGTTACATCCACTTCGACCTTACCCTCATGTATAGCATCGCGAATACCCTCTTGGTCACTTGTGTATCCATAAATACTCAAGAAACCCCTTTTTAAAGCAGGGTGTATTGTTATACTTTTCTCTAATGTTGTTAGAGCTGGGCCAAGGCTTTTCGAAGCACTTTCATTTAATCTACGGGCGACAGATTCAACAGCGTGGATGCTCTCACGAACACTTCCTGTAGTGTCACCTCTGTTCAATGCATCCGCTGAATTACGTAGATGAATACGCGCACCATCGAAGCTATTCTTAATTGCAACCTCGAAAGCCTCTTTAATCGCTACCCCCTCTTCTTGCGTCACAATAGGAATGATTGTGGGGCCATCGCTAATCAGAGTGTATGCGGTTCTACTCTTTTCCAAAGACCATTTAATTTTATCATCCAATTCACGAGGACAATCTCCGTGCCTCAGAACAAATGTTAAAAAGTCAAAAACACTATGCAAAGGACCATTAAAAATAAGCGCTTTTACTTCTTCACGATGATAATCAAAATCCGAGCGAAATTCATCAGTGGGAAGGTAATCAATGGTCACATGTTTCTCAAAAAGGATTGTGTTCCATCGCTGATCGAGTTCAATATAATCACCGTAGTTCGCCCCTACAAAATCACCGTAGATAGCATGCCATATCAAACTCCTAGCTTCTTTAGAAAGCTCTCCAATATTTAACAAAGAGGGCAATGGCTCAAGGCCTTCAGCCTGAGAGAATGAAATTTTCGTTCTATCCAACTTATTTTTATCAGTCATAATTCAGAATATAACTTACTTGTTTTTCTTACAACTAAGCAAACATCCTATACGTGAAAAAAGATATTATCACCATTAAACAACAACCATAAAATCTCACAAAAAAACCCGCCGATTGGCGGGCTTTTTCTTTATGGATGTTCAGTAAAGTTACACCATACCAAGAGCGTGCTTATAGACGTCAATAAGCTCTTCCTGCTCCATGCGTTCTTGCTGTTCAAGTTTGCGGAGAGAAACGATCTTGCGCATGATTTTGGTATCGAAACCAAGCGCTTTAGATTCGGCATAGACTTCCTTGATGTCGTCGGCGATGCCTTTTTTCTCTTCTTCCAGACGCTCAACGCGCTCGATAAATCCGCGAAGACGGTCCGCCGTTACACCAGCGATTTCACCTGGCACGGGCGCTGCGCTAGAGGAACTTGTTGTTTCTGTTGCCATATCATCTGACTGGCTGTCGTCAGAAGTATTTTCTTCGTAGCTTGATTCGAAATCGCTCATGCCCGGGGCCCTTTTATAAAATCACGTGTAATGAGTTGTCTCATAAATTGTCTGTGCGGAAATTAGCGCCCTGCTTCTGCTTTGGCAATGCCCCGCAGTAACCAAGGAGACTTTTTTACAAGATGTCTCTCGCTTACCACAGTCTGTTTTAATGGTTGGCTTAACTGACTGGCAAGACTAATCGTGCGCGGGTTTGCTTTTTTCAAAGGCCGCTTTTTGTTCAGCCGTTGCTTCCAATTGGTGCTTCGATTTCCATTCGTCATAGGGCATCCCATAGACGATTTCACGGGCCTGTCCGTAATCCATGGTCTCGCCTTTTCCTTCCGCAGCAGCCATATACCATTTGGACAAGCAATTCCGGCAAAATCCGGCGAGGTTCATCATATCAATATTCTGAACGTCTGTACGATCTTGCAAGTGCGAAACAAGGCGTCTGAACGCCGCTGCTTCCAGTTCCAGTTTGGTTTGCTCGTTCATGATTTTTTTCTCCCAAAACAAGGTATTTCTTTTTGTGCTTATCTTTATAGATAGCACTTTATTTCTTTAAGCGACGGGCAATGCAGAACCTCTTCAAAGGCATTGATCATATGGGTCGTCCACTGATCTATCCCCGCCTGATCTGAAATTAGATCCTGACGAATTTCAATGAGGACATTGGGTAGTCCCCGTCGATCCGCATGCATTTCCATTGTATAGCCATGACCATCCCGGCCAGTGTAGGGCACGTTGTCCCCACAGTTAAAGCCTTGTTGCGTAAAAGTTTCAATCAAGGGCAACGGAATGCGAGGGTCTTGATTCCACAACACGCAGACAGGCCACGGGCGGGCAACACCGGCCATTTCATGGGTCATACTGTGCATGGACACGATAATTGGCACCTGTCCCTGCTCAATCATGTTATCCAGCGTCGTCTGAATTTGATTGTGATAGGGCCAATAAAAAGCATTTAAGCGGGCTTCTCGCTCTGCCTCTGGCATATCCTGATTTGCAGGGATATGACATCCGTCGCTTACCAAAGGCATCAGGGCATCGTTATCCAGTTTGCGGTTTGGGTCGACCAGAAGACGTGAAAAGTTACTGAAAATAGCCCGAGATTTGAAATGTTTAGCAACGCCTTCGGTCACGTCTTTGATACCAATATCATAGGCCACATGCCGGGTCAGATGGTGATCTTCGACACCAAGATTATTGCGGGATTTAGGAATAAAAGATGTCGCGTGATCACAGAGAAAAACAAAAGGGGTTTCAGCATCTTCATTAATAACGCTCACCGGGCTTGGTTCATCCGAAGCCAGAATTTGGATATCCATTATCTTCCTATTACTTTTACCTTAACTCAGGCCTTATGATGAGGCCCTGACTTTACGTCGCTACTCTATGCCCAATACCACTGAACTCAAGGCTTTTATGCCTTCCTCAATATTGTATTGGTTTAGCGTGATTTCCAGAGGAATTTTGCCATCGCATCACCAGCCCACGAACATCAGAGATTACTTTCCCATCACAGCTGAAAGCTTTTGCGTGCAAAATCAGATAAGCTATCTAGCGTCAAAGACAAAAACCGACCAGATTTTTCATCACAACGTCAAAGAAAGGCAGGAATAACAGTTATTCCGAAGGCTTCTCTTGACGAATGCCCCTGTTCATTTCCATAAAGGCATCTCTGGTTTATGACACTTGTTAAGCGAAGGCCCTGTAGATGAACGCGATATCCCCTAAAAAGTTCCTACGAGATCTCTTCCAGGCTGGTCTGGATGCAGCAAATCCCCGATTGGCTGTGCCTGATTACTTACCAAACCCACCCAAGGGAAAAACCGTCGTGATAGGCGCCGGAAAGGCCGCCGCTGCTATGGCCAAAGCTGTCGAAGAAAATTGGGCCGGACCGATCGAAGGCCTTGTCGTAACCCGCTATGACCACGACATGCCCGAGGGCGAAAAGTGCACCCGCATCGAAGTTGTCGAAGCCGCCCACCCTGTACCGGATGCAGCTGGTCGTGAAGCAGCAAAGCGTATCTATGAAATGGTGCAGGGCCTCAGTGCTGATGACCTTGTTCTTTGCCTTATATCCGGCGGTGGCTCATCTTTGTTGGCTCTGCCCGCTGACGGCTTGTCCCTTGAAGACAAACAGACAATCAACAAGGCTTTGTTGAAATCCGGCGCAAACATCATCGAAATGAACACGGTGCGTAAACACCTATCGGCTATTAAAGGCGGACAGCTTGCTGCCGCTGCCGCCCCGGCACAGATGGTTAGCCTTTTGATCTCTGACGTGCCCGGTGATGATCCCGATGTCATCGCATCCGGCCCAACCGTTCCAGACCCCAGCACATTTGCAGACACCCGCGCCATTCTGGCGAAATACGACATTACACCACCTGCATCTGTTGCCACATACTTGGAAAAGGCGGCAAACGAAACACCCAAACCAAATGATCCGGTTTTTGCCAACTGTTCGATGCACATGATTTCCCGCCCGCAGGATTCTCTTGACGCAGCCAAACGTGTTGCTGAAAAGCATGGCTTTACCCCTGTCGTCCTAGGTGATTCAATCGAAGGGGAGGCCCGTGAAGTCGCCAAGGTTATGGCCGCCATTGCAAGGCAGGTCACCAATCACGATCAACCCACACAGGCACCTTGTGTACTGTTATCCGGTGGCGAGACAACCGTCACGGTCAAAGGAAATGGCCGCGGCGGCAGAAATGCAGAGTTCTTGCTCGCTCTTGCTGTTGAGCTTGGTGGCTCCGCAAATATCTATGCTCTAGCATGTGACACCGACGGCATCGACGGCAGTGAAGACAATGCCGGTGCGATCTTGAGCCCTGATACGCTCGAACGAGCTGTTAAACTCGGCATTAATGCCAAAGAACATCTTGCCAATAATGACGGTTATAGCTTTTTTCAGGCTCTTGATGATCTCATCATCACCGGACCAACGCGAACAAACGTCAACGATTTCCGTGCAATTGTCATTATGCCAAAAGACTAAGACCACCGAACAGCGCTATACACACGAAACGAAGCAGGTTGCCTAAAGCGCAACCTGTTTTTTTGCGCGCTTCATATCGACAAAGGATTGTGCACTAAACAAAAAGACCGCGAACCAGATCAGTCCAAAAGAGATGGCATGTACGTTGGTAAAGGCTTCGCCAAAAAGCAGCGTTGCCAACAACAGATTAACGGTTGGGCCAACGTATTGAATCATGCCAATTGTTGAATAGTTCAAGCGTCTTGCAGCGGCAGCAAAACAAACCAGCGGCACGGTTGTAACAACCCCGGCCAGCATCAACAGCAAACTAATGCCTGTGCCACCAGTAATATAAGTGATCTCGTTCTGAACCCCAATCCAGATCAGATAGCCCAAGGCAATAGGTGTGACCATTGCCGTTTCAGCAAAAAGCCCGACCTGTGCCCCCACAGGCAAACGCTTTCTGATAAGTCCATAAAACCCGAATGACATTGCCAACACTAAAGCAATCCATGGGAACTCTCCCCCGATATAAGTAAGATATCCAACAGCCAACGCGGCTAATCCCACCGCGATTCCCTGTAACAGCTTTAGCCGCTCCCCAAGTATGACAACACCAAGAAGTACGTTGACCAAAGGATTGATATAGTAACCCAGACTTGCCTCGACCAAGTGTCCATTGGAAATCGACCAAATGAATACAAGCCAGTTCACCGCAACGAGTACGGCACTTAGCAGCAACCACCCCCAGATCTTGGGCGAACTGAAAGTCTCTTTAATCTCTGACCATCTTTTCCGTGCGAACAGCAAGATAGCAAGAAGAACCAAAGACCAAATCACGCGATGGCTCAGAACCTCTATAGGTCCTGCCGCTTCTATCTGTTTGAAATATAGTGGTGTCAGCCCCCACCATAAAAATGCGGCCAGAGCCAGAAATACGCCCTGAAGAGTGTCACGTGTCATTTTGGAAATCCTAACCAGAGAAGCTCAGACTACTCTGGGTAAATTAACTTTGCCAGACAGATTACACCTCAAGTCCAATTATTTTATAAAATATGCCATAAAATAATTACCAATGTTCTCAGATACTTCTTTATCGGCCCATCGCAATATTCTTTGCGCTAACTCTGATTTTGTTGTGCCAACCAGTTTAAAATTGTTTGATTCGTTTCTTCCGGTTTTTCTTGCTGAATCCAATGACCGCAGTCCAGATTAACCACATCAACATTAGGCACAAAATCGGATAGATTTTCAGACTTCGCGATGGGGTCCCGGTCACCATAAATCATCAGTGCAGGTTGTTGAATGACG
This sequence comes from Kiloniella sp., assembly GCF_048270245.1. Lineage (GTDB taxonomy): Bacteria > Pseudomonadota > Alphaproteobacteria > Kiloniellales > Kiloniellaceae > Kiloniella. The sequence goes on along the minus strand of NZ_JBLWTH010000001.1, from coordinate 856,608 downwards.
GGATCTACATCTGCCAACTGGTGCCAGTTACGGTCAAGGTTCCTGTACCAGTTTATGCTACCTGTGAAACCTGTTCCTTCAAAGGCCGAAACAAAAACGGCAAGATCACTGTCATCCATGATCGGCTCACCCAGAGGCGTTTTTGTTTCAGCAAGATTGATCATCATCATACCCGGTTCAGGTGGGGCTGGAGGGACATTTTTGCGAAACATATTACGCAGAAACTGGAACGTATTATCGTTTAACACAGCATCTGCAACACCCGGTTGTCGGTTGAAGTGAACAAAATAGAAGTCGTCACCAAAAAACTCTTCCATAAACTCGATCCAAGGCTTTTCTCCGCGCTCTTGGTAAGGCAAGGACAGATTTATGACTTTATTTACTCGATCGGGGTGCAACAAAGTCAAACCCCAGACGACCATTGCCCCCCAATCATGACCAACAAAGGTCGCATCTTCGTATCCATAGTGATCAAGAAGTCCAACAAGATCTCCGGTCAGGTGCTGAATATCATAGTCTATTACTTCGCTTGGGCAGGATGAATTGCCATAACCTCGCTGGTTTGGGACGATGACATGGTAACCAGCTGCCGCAAGCGCGGGCATCTGATGACGCCAGGAAAAGGCGTGTTCTGGCCAACCATGACAAAGGATAATTGGGTTTCCCGCATTCTCTTGACCAGCTTCAAAAACTTCCAACTCGACACCGTTAACGGAAACAAAGGTGGGCTTTGGAAAATTGATTGGGATAGACATTGTGTTTCCTTTTAGCTTTTGTCCCAGAGGTTTAGGGATGTGCATTACAATCGCAAACCTTCTTGTGACTTGAATGATCATTGACTAAAACCAAATAGTGACAAATACTGGCACTATTTATTGATAAGCTTATAAAATGAATATTCGCCCCAGACTTGATGCCATTGTGCGTAGCCTTCGCCGCAACGGAACGTCGACAATAGCTGAGTTAGCAGAAGAGGTTGGTGTATCAAGGCGGACAATATTGCGCGATATCAGTACGCTGCGCGACGAAGGTTTTGTCATTCATTCCGAGCCTGGTCGCGGGGGTGGCTTACAACTTGATCCACAATCGGTTCAGACCACCGCGCGGCTCTCGGTTACTGAGATTTTTGCCCTTCTTATCAGCGTCGCATCCATGCGTGCGGCCGGGAACTTACCCTTTTCAGCCCTCGCTGATGCTGGGCTCGCTAAGATAGAAAAAGCCCTGCCATCGGACAAAGTACGCGACTTGCGCCGTTTCCTAGATTGTTTGTACGTCGGACAGCTTTCACCCCAAGTCGACATATCTGATATGAAAGCTATAGAGTCAGCACTGTTGCCCGCATTCGAGACCGCATTTCTTCAACGGCTGCAACTAAGTTTCCGATACCGCGATGCAAAAGGGGCCATAACAACCCGAATTGTTGAACCTCAAGCTATGCTGATCTTACCACCACTGTGGTATTTGGTAGCCTGGGATCCCGCGCGCGAAGATTTCCGCCATTTTCGTATGGACCGCATCAGCAAACCGGAATATCTGGAAGGCACAAGCTTTCGAAGACGACATGTCCCCTTCGAAGATCATGTCTCTCCAGTTCGTAATTTATCAAGGTAACCCTTTGTCGCCTTAAGCGTTATCAATCCAAAATTTCCGGTTTAGGACCGCCTGTGGCCCAATCGAGGAGTTCAACGTTATGGACAACGGGAATATCTGTACCTGAAGATATCTGACACTGGCACCCGATATTTCCAGTGGCAATGATATCCGGTGTCAGTGTTTCAATGTTTTTGACTTTGCGATCCCGGAGCTTCTCGGCCAATTCTGGCTGCATAATGTTATAGGTTCCGGCAGAGCCACAGCACAGATGTCCCTCGGTTACATCGCGCACGACAAAACCCGCCCCGGTTAAAAGCTCTTTTGGTTGCTTAGTGATCTTTTGACCATGCTGAATTGAACATGGGGCGTGGTAGGCAACAATCTTTGCCGGTTGATCGTCCTCCTTATCCACCAGCGCCAAAGGTTCAAGATCTGCAAGGTATTCTGTGATATCTTTTGCAAGATCAGAAACCTTTGCTGCACGTTCCGCCCAATCAGGATCATTTCGGAGCATAAAGCCATAATCTTTGATCGTGGTTCCGCACCCAGACGCATTAGTAATAATAGCATCCAGTCCTTCACCTTCGAGTTCAGTCACCCAGCCTTGAATAGCAGCCTTCATCTGCCGTTCTGCCATTGTCTCTTTGCCCATATGGTGAACAAGCGACCCGCAACAGCCCACGCCCTTGGCAACAACAACTTCGATACCATGCCTTGTTAAAAGCCTAATCGTTGCTTCATTTATAGAAGGCGCAAGAACAGTCTGTGCACAGCCAGACAAAAGTGCCACACGCCCTTTTGTCTCACCAACTGCCTTAAATGTCTGGGGCTGATCGACAACACTTGCAGCGGGGAGTTCCTTTGGCGCAAGATCAACCAGTGCCTTTATCCTTCCAGTGACAAAGTTCTTCATCAGAGGTTTTGTCAAAGAGGCAATGTTCAATGCGCCACGAAACCAGAAGGGCCGAGGAATAAGATAACTCAAAAGATTGCGCAACAACCTTTCAAACAAAGGGCGCTTATAAGTGTGTTCAACATGATTTCGGGCATGATCCACAAGATGCATATAGTTCACCCCCGACGGACAGGTCGTCATACAGGATAGACAAGACAAACAACGGTCCAGATGTTTTGTGACCTCCGCTGTTGCCGCTTCCCCCTCTTCCAACATACCCTTGATTAAATAGATCCGCCCACGAGGGCTATCCAACTCGTCTCCTAGTAAGACATAAGTGGGACAGGTCGCTGTGCAAAATCCACAGTGCACACACTTACGCAGAATGCTTTCAGCCTCTTCAACACTAGGATCAGCCAACTGAGCGAGAGAAAAATTGGTTTGCATTTGTCTCTCCTATAGATCTGCGTATAAGCGGCCAGGGTTTAGAATAGCTTTGGGATCAAAGTTATCCTTTATGCGCTTCATTAGGGCATGCTCTCCTGGGTCAAGAGGATGTTGAGGAGTGGCGGCATCGCCAATATTATGAGGCGACCTGACCAAAGTGGCGTGTCCGCCCATGCTCTTTAATTTATCCCTGAGCACAGAGGCATTCCCATCACCAGTCAGTGACAGCCAAATAAGCCCACCAGCCCAGTCATAATAGTACTCGGCCTGATCCTCTAACTTTAAACTCTTAATAAAGGTACTTCCTTGTGCTGGTGGCAACGATACTCGCCAAACTGATCTCTCGGGTGAAATTGTAAAAACTTCTGCATCACGTAGCTTTTGCCACAAAGGCTTGCTTTCCCGCTCAGCAATCAAACTTCCCGTGTCAAAATCTGTCAAAAGCGATGCCAACTTGTCCGCCCTATAGGTGACTGATGGTCCATGCCCTTCTAGCCTCAACACCGTTATCGCTCGTTTTTTTGTCTCAAAAGAAAGCTTCGAGGAAATAGACTGCGGAATATGTGCTGCCGAAGAAACTTCGCATGAAGAGTTCAAAGCGACTGACATTGCTTTGTTTGCCTGCTCGTCAGTAAGACCGTAAAGGACATAGCTTTTCTCTTCTGGTGGAGCTGGCAATACCTTAATTGTAATATCACTCATCACGGCCAGAGTTCCATGAGCCCCAGCCATAAGCTTCATAAGATCATAACCCGTCACATTCTTGACCACCCGACCACCGGACTTAAATGTTTCTCCCCGCCCAGAAACTCCGGAAAAACCCAAAAAATGATCTCTCGCAGCACCGGCCCTTAGCCGACGCGGGCCAGATAGATTACAAGAAATCATTCCACCAAGCGTTCCGGGATCAGGTTCTCCCTTCAAAAGAGGGCCATAATCCATTGGTTCAAAAGCCATGTACTGTTTATTCTTGATCAACTCTTCTTGAATCTCGACCAACGGTGTCCCTGCCCGTGCCGATAACACGAGTTCTTCTGGTTCATACAGTGTAATACCGGTTAAGGCAGACATGTCCAGTTGATGGTTGGCTTGCACAGAACGCCCAAATGTCTGTTTACTACCAGAGCCGGTAACTTCAATACTCTCTTCTTCGGATAAAGCCCATTTAATGGCTTCTTCCAATTGGTCTGCATTCTCAGGCTTGATATGACTCATAAAACTCTCGTGACGTTTTTTATTATTCGTTTCTGATCGTCTGATTTTATTTCTAGCTGGATGACTCCAGAACAACTCTAGAAGCGTGGGATATCAGGAAAAGGTAACTTACCTTTATGTATATGCATACGTCCTAGCTCGGCACACCTGTGGAGTTCGGGAAAAACCTTCCCTGGGTTCAAAAGTGCCTTACTGTCAAAAGCACACTTCACTCGCAGCTGCTGTTTCAAGTCGATCTCGTTAAACATTTCCGGCATAAGATCGCGTTTTTCCACACCTACGCCGTGTTCACCCGTCAGCACCCCGCCAACCTCAACACAAAGCTTTAAGATATCCGATCCAAAATCCTCGGCCTTTTCCAACTCTCCCGGATTATTAGCATCGTACATAATTAAGGGATGGAGATTGCCGTCCCCTGCATGGAAGACATTGGCAACGCGTAGATCGTAATGCTCACTCATTTCTCGCATACGCTTTAAGACAAGGGGAAGCTTATTACGGGGGATTGTTCCATCCATACAGTAATAATCCGGTGTCAGACGCCCCACTGCGGGGAAAGCGGCTTTACGGCCCGCCCAGAAAAGTTGTCGCTCTTCTTCATTCTGGCTAATACGACTGGTGATCGCCCCGCATTTTTCAGCAATCGCGGATACCTGATCAATCAAATAATCCACTTCAGCCTGCGGGCCATCCAGCTCAACAATAAGCAGCGCTTCAACGTCCAGAGGATATCCTGCATTGACGAATGCTTCCGCGGCTTTAATAGCTGGTTTATCCATCATCTCCATGCCGCCAGGAATAATACCATCAGATATGATGGCTGCAACGCAATCCCCCGCACTTTCCGAGCTGGAAAATCCAAGCAAGAGCGCTCTTGCTGTTTCAGGTTGGGGCAGAATACGAACCGTTACTTCCGTCACAACCCCAAGAAGCCCCTCCGAACCTGTCATTAACCCAAGGAGATCATAGCCGGGACTATCCAGATGCTTCCCCCCAAACCTTAAAATAGTTCCGTCAATCAAAACCATTTCAATGCCCAAAAGATTGTTGGTGGTAAGTCCGTATTTCAGGCAATGAACACCACCCGCATTTTCAGCAACATTACCGCCGATGGAACAGGCAATCTGACTGGAAGGATCTGGGGCATAATAGAACCCGTTGCCCTCTACAGCTTTTGTAATGCCTAGGTTCGTGACCCCCGGCTGAACCACTGCACAACGGTTATCATAATCAACGTCGACAATTTTATTAAATTTGCCCATACACAATAAAATTGCGTCGGCCAAGGGCAAGGCACCACCAGATAGAGAAGTTCCCGAACCACGAGGAACAACTTTAATTCCCTCGGCATGACAATACGCCAGCACCTGACTTACCTGATCAACGGTTTGCGGCAGAACAGCCATTAAAGGAGGTTGGCGATAGGCCGTAAGTCCGTCTGATTCGTATACCTGTAATTCCCGATCACTTAAAATCACGCCTTCGCCGGGAACTATTTCCCTTAAGGCTTCCGCAATCTCATCTCTTTTCGCCACGATCGACTGATCAGGATCAGGCATCTTCATCAGGTTTCTCCAGATTTATTATTAGGCCCATAGCCTCGCTTAACTTTGCGCCAAGAACAAGTGTGGAGATAAAGAGTTTACGTCACAATATTTGCGACAGATCGGAATATTTGAAATTTAGCGATTAAAAAAAGAAAAAACCGCTCTCTCTTTCGAGAGGCGGTTTTTTTCTTAACTTCATTCTGACCAAATCGTCAGAGTGAACAAGATTAGCCCTGACGCGCTTTAAAGCGAGGGTTCTTCTTGTTGATGACATAAACCCGGCCGCGACGACGAACAACACGGCAGTTCTTATCGCGCAGCTTGGCAGTCTTCAGAGAGTTTACAACTTTCATGGTCCTACCTTTGGCAAAAAATGTGCCCGCTGATCGGGCTGTCGAGAAGCCCGGACAATATGTAAGGACCTCTTAGATGTCAACTGCCTGATCAAACAGTGTGAAAACTGAGCGCTTCTATACGCAACTTTTCGGGTAAACAAAAGAGAAAAGAGACTCTTTTTTCGGATTCTTTACCAATCAGACAGCATTTGTGTCTGAGATTGTCTGATTGCAAGGAATCGATAAAGCCTGATCGTTCCGGATTCAAGAGCATGTGTACGACGCGCCCACAGCTCCATTTCGCGGACCAAGACATCTTCCATCTTCCTGTCAACGCCGTTTTCTTTCATCTGGCCCAAGTAATCAGCCCAACCGCTTTTGACCATTTGAAGATAACGATCTGTCATGTCTTCGAAAATTCGACTTTGAACATTACCCGCCGTGAAACCTTGTTCATATTGAAGTTTTGTCCAGACCTGAAGACTGCTTCCTTCACCATCCTTCCAAGACTTCAATATTTCTTCGTCGGGGTCATCATCTACGATAAAATCAGTGAAAAGAAATTGCCCGCCATCTTTCAGCGCACGACAAGTATCTTTAAAAAATTGCTCTTTATTTTGAATTGTATAGAGAGATTCTTTCGAGAATATGCAGTCAAAAGACTTTGGCTTGAACTCAAACTTCTCAGGATCAAAGGCAAGAACGGGTGCTTTTTTTGCCATTCCTGCCATGGTCGAGATTTCCATCCCGGCTTCGACCATTTCGTGTTCACGTTCCATACAGGTCACCCAAACACCAAACTTATCGGACATTGTCCGACCAGCACCACCAAGTCCAGCGCCAATATCCAAAACATTTTTGGAAGGGTCTAAACCGAAAGGTTTAATGAGCTCTTCAATATATTCTTCATCACCCGGGGTAGTGTTTCCTTCACCCCATACGTCTTGAATAAGTTTAATACGTAAATTTTCCCACTCATGACTATCTGCGCGAACGTCATGTTCTTTTATGGCAGGCATGGGTGGCGCTTTTGGCACGATGCGTAATTCATACCCAAACCACCAGGCCTTCAATCTATCAAATAATGATATCTGGCCTTTCATAACCTGTGTGTTGGCTGATTTTGCCATCTAAGCAGTGCTCCTCATGCCCAGAAGGCTAACGTACTTATACTTGAACCACAAACCCGAACACCCTCATCCCTTATTTAACCACTGTATTCGTGGCCGCCCCCAAAGATGTTTTTTTGACGTGATTAACTCACGCATCGTTCTTTATATGAAATTCATTATTACAATAAATATTTATGTAAACATTAATAACAATATTTCTGGATTATGGGCAACCGTCTGTTTGTCCAGGGTCACGTTGAATTGATATCAAAGCCGATATCCGAGGAGTATGAATAGCAGTTCGCGTTATCTGAGTACTCTCTACAATATTATCGAAAATCAACGGTTCATAATCATAGAAAACTTCTGCGATGATAATGTTGTCCAATGGATCAACAATCAGCCCGTTCGGTACAGTTGCTGTTGTCCCGGCAAGCCCCACAGACCCGGAAACGGCCAAGCTCCCTGCCCCACACTGTTTCCAATTCACCTCAGGCGGGTTTGCCCCTGTTCCGCTGACAGAGGAAACGATAATGATCCCGTTTGCCCCCAAATCAAATGGGTGGATAATATAGTCTGCCGCAGTAAAAATTACATCCATCTCAGTCGCAGACATATTTCTGGACTGCGTCACCAAGTCACTGATTTCGGCAGTGAGTCTCAGCACTTTATGCTGTATCCAGATATAACGGCTCATTTCAATGGCGCCGGATAAAATCAACAATAAAATGGGGAGGATAAGGGCGAGTTCAACAAGCGCGACCCCCCCGTCACATTTTTTGAAGCGCCGGAAAAATCTGAAGCATCGAAAAAAAACGCAACGACTATTCAATAACGTTGATCGTAAGGACATCAACACGACGCACCTCCGCCATAGGGCTCGTTTCTGACCGCAACGCTTGCACGTAATTTAACCTTGCCGTTTTCACCAATTAAGTTAGCGACATATCCCGTAATCAACTGGGTTTCATGGACAACAGTGTAGAGAACAACCTCTGACCCGTTTCCTGCACCGTCGAACCCAGCATCTGAATCCCAAGCTCCATTACAATTCAAATCGGTAAAAGTTTCTCCACCATCATAAGCATTATTGCCATTGGCATCCACATAAGGTTCCGGATCACCAATCGCGTCAAAATCTTCATAAACTAAGGTTGTGAGCTCGTCCGCTTTTACCTGAACAAAACCAGCGCCATGAATGTTGATAGTTTCAAGTATCTTTTCTTCTTTGGTCACGCCAGGTTCTAAATTACCCGTAACACCGTATCGTGCCGCTTCTCGTAATCCACCCTCTAACAGTATTGTTGCAAAATACACCCCCCCCAGATCAAAGACGCCCAGAACAAGCGTCAGGAAAATGGGCAACCCAAGAGCATACTCCAAAGCAACTGCGCCCCTGTCACACTTCCTGAATTTTTTAAAGCGGCATTTCCCAAAAAGAGATCGAATAAGAGTCATTTTGATATTCTGAGTTCAGATAGTTCAGTGCCAATTTTTTCAAAAGCTTTTTCCAGTTCAGCTGCGCTATCAGCCTTAAAATAATAGGGTGCGGTCGTGGCACTCGCGACACTTTTCATCAGGTTAGTTTCAACGTGGTACTCGACAACATATATATCAACACCTGTTGCCTTTATCTGCGCAGCAACGGCTGACAATCGGGCGTCCATCTCGGATACATTAAGATCACCCCTGTATGCATCGCGGTAAGAACTGGTATTCAGGCCATCTGTCATAATCACAATCGCACGACGAAGATTACTCTTAGTGCTTGCTTGGTTGTACGGTTCCCCTGGCATTAAAGCACGCCAAGCCCAAACCAGACCTTGAGCAATTGTCGTTGTACCTGTGGGACTAGACAGTTCATCAATAGCAGCTATCGCATGACTTTTTGTTCCAGATAACTTTGAAATTCCCCAAGCTGGACAGCTGACAGTATACAAGTAGCCATTACTAGGATTCACCACCCTTCGAGGCATTGGTTCCCAAGCTTCCCAGGTCACACCACCAACGTCAGCATCATATAAAAGATGATCAGCATCATCATCGTTGCTGTTATCAGTATAGCGGGCATAGGCACAACCACGCCAATCACTATCAGGCTCTGTAATAAAGGGAACGGGAGAGTTATTGGTATACCAGTACCCACCCGTAAATGTGTTCAAAGCAGAATCGTAGCTCACACCACGTTCTGCCACATTCACAGCAGCAGACCAAGGCACCAATCCAACCTGGAGATTCTCACTTTCGGTCTCATTACCAAATAATTTATTAACAAGAATTTCAGCGGCATCCTTGGCCGAACTCAACCGGGATCCAGACCCGTCGGAACTTCCCATTGATCCTGTCGTGTCAATGGAAACCACCACATCCAAGGGTGTAATAAGCCGCGTGACCTCTGAACTGGCCGCCACAGACATTGTCTCTTCCCCCAGAACACTCATTAATGTTGTATTCAAAACAGCAGATGCTGAGACCGTCACTTTGGTGCCATTGTCACTAATGATAGGAGTTGCCAGCGTAACATCAACATTCATAAAATCACTTGGAAAATTGGCATCAAAGTACTTGGTAAATTCAGCTTGTAGCTTAACAACGTTGTCTGCGTAGGGTGCCGCCGCCAATGCCGATGCATCCAGAGCTTGGCTTAAACGCGCTTTGACCACATAACCGCGCCCGACATCCACCCCCAAACCAACCATGGCAATGAGCGGCACAACAACCACACCAAAATTTACAAATATAGATCCCTTTTCACAGGCATAGCATGCACCGGCCACCTGCTTGATGCGCAGAGCAAGGTTCACAAGTCTTGTTATTGCCGCTGAAAAAGATGTCATTACTAGCTCACCCTAATGATTTGAGCCCCGTGCGATTACCTGAATCTCTTTTGATGGCATCGCTCGTTCCACTAAAATTCAATTAGCTCACCATGCACTTCTACCAAGTCACAATTAAAAAAAGATTAACTCTAACCCATTATAAAAAAACAATAATTTAGGTAAAATTTGAGATTTATTTCTATATAAAAATAAACTCTGTAATAACAAGCCTCTACCGAACAAAAGCAACTGTTTTGAAATTAAACTTCAATGACAATTATTTTCAGCCTGTGTAATACAACACGAAATATCCGATGCATTTCCAAGCATATCCCCCTAATAAGGTAAGAGAAACAAACAACGATTTCTCTGATGGAACTTTATCTCTTTCTTATCATCGCCCTTGCTGGCTCTTTAGTATCAGCCGTCTTTGGGCTAGGCAGCGGCTTCATTGTTCTTTCCATCGGTTCACTATTTATTCCTATCAAAGACTGTATTGCCCTGACAACTATCCTGTTCATGGCGTCGACCTTCACAAAAACAATCCTGTACCGTCAGCATATAAACTGGCGGCTTTCAGCAACTATAGCGATCGGAAGCATTCCCTTTTCCTGGCTAGGAGCAGAGACGCTCGCTTCTATTGATCCGGAACCATTGCGGCCTCTTCTCGCTGGTTTTATCATCTTAAGCATTATTATTAGCGCTTTTGGTCTTAAATTATCCCTTCCACAAAGAACATCTTTCGCCCTGATCGTTGCTGCTTTTTATGGATATGTCTCAGGGTTACTTAGCAGTGGAAACCCCATCAAAGCGTTAGCGCTGGATCGCATGGGATTTGAAAAACAATCTTTTATCGGTGTTATGGCGACGACCGCCCTAGGGGTAAACCTTATCAAGCTAATCAGCTATTCCAGTAATAACATTCTGCGACCAGAACATTATCCTATTGGTACAGCCTTGATAATGATCGCCATATTGTCGGCTTTGACAGGCAGGAAGCTAATTGGCAAAATTGAAGACCAAAGATATAAACATGGTCTATCTATTATCCTCGTTTTCTCTGCGATAACTTTGTTATTTAAATAGCCTTCTTAAGAACTAGGCAAAAGAAAACCCCAAGGTTTCCCTTGAGGTTTTCATGGTGGGCGTAACTGGGATTGAACCAGTGACCCCTTCGATGTCAACGAAGTGCTCTCCCGCTGAGCTATACGCCCTATATCCGAAAAATCGTTTGATAAATACGCAATATTCGGTGAGACAGGGAAGTATCAAACTGCCAAATGTTTGACAAGCCCTTTCGCAAAAGTTTTCGCTTACAAAACCACTTTATTTACTTCATCAATCAAATCTCTGAGATGAAATGGCTTGGACAAAACGATATCACTTTTGAATGAAGGGTCTTTTTCCTCCATCAAAATTCCAGAAAAGCCTGTAATAAACATAATCTTGATCTCTGGCTGATGGTAACGGGCGATTTTAGCTAGCTCCAAGCCCCCTTTTTCCGGCATGACAACATCAGTCAAAACCAAATCAAACCGATGAAAAGATAATGTTTCTTCTGCTTCTTGCCCATTCGAGGCCGAAATTACATTATGCCCCGCTCTCTCCAATGCGCGGCACAGGTAATAACGTAGGTTATCGTCATCTTCTGCAAGAAGAATGTCAGCCATCAGAAACGGTAAATCAATCGAATAAAGTTCAAAAAAATGCTCGACACTTCATTATCATAGCATCAAGAATAGGTATAAGCTTATACATCATTTTACAGCCCACAATCAAAAGAGCGTTATGAGAACGATCCGTCACACGACTAAATCTTCATCCATGTTATTCATTGGACTATTGACGACGATATCATGACCTATGATGTGAATGAAATGGGTGACAAAAATTCGACACCGCAAAACAATCGAATTGAGAATGACGAACAAGGCTCGATCAGAGAAACAGAATCCTATCGTTTGCACCTTCCAAAACAGCATATTTTGCCAGTCGTTTTGTCTTCACCCCACAGCGGAAATCACTATCCGGAAGCTTTTGTAGAAGGCTCTAAGCTGGATATTCATAACCTGCGCCGCTCGGAAGATTCTTTTGTTGACGAACTATTTCAAAACGCCCCTAAACTCGGGGCACCTTTACTTTGTGCACTTTTCCCGCGTGCTTTCGTAGATGCAAACAGAGAACCCTTTGAACTTGACCCACATATGTTCGAAGATGAGCTACCCAGTTATGTAAATACAAACTCGCCCCGCGTTGCCGTTGGATTGGGAACCATTGCCCGCAACGTCACCAGCGAAACACAGATCTACAAAGACAAATTGACCTTTGCCGAGGCGAAAGAACGTATAGAACGATTTTACTGGCCTTATCATAAAGTACTTCGTCAGCTCGTGGATGCGACAAAGCGCAAATTTGGGTACTGCATTCTGATTGATTGCCATTCCATGCCCAAACTGACAACACAGGCCAATGCAATAAGTTCTCGCCCATCACCCGTCCATTTTGTTCTGGGGGACCGCTTCGGCAAAGCCGGATCAAGAATCATCACAAAAACCGTTGAGGATATTCTAGAACAGAATTTATACCGCGTCCTTAATAACAATCCCTACCCCGGTGGTTTCATCACCCAGCATTATGGCGAACCCGCTCTGGGTATTAACTGTCTTCAGATAGAGATATCCCGTACTCTATACATGGACGAAGAGAAGATTGAACGCAGGCAAGAATTTGATGATATCGCCTCATTAATGGACGATCTCATTATTGCTATCGGCTCCATCAAACAAAGCGACCTCGATTATTAGAACAGGTTGATCTTCTATTACCCAAACGTTGAAGATGATCACCTTTCACACTGCTATTCTTCGAAAGCAGCTTAGGGAGAGGCCTGTAGAGGTAGAAATGTTCAGGTAAATATTGCCGTTTTACACGTTTATATGGTTAAGCACTTATTAATAAAAAATCTTCTTCCCCAAAAAGAACTGACTTCTCGTTCTCCCCCCCAAAAAAGCCCCACATCCAGGCAAGACACTGTTATCAAAAAAATAACTCTAATTACGTACGAAATACCATCATAGAAAATAGACCATTGCTGACTTCAAGACTATGAACCAGAGTCAAATCCAATTTACCAGAACATAACTGGCCTCAAAATTGCTTGTTATAATTTCAAGAGTAATGAAAATTGGAGGAGAAAATGTTCGATTATGAGAGACGTCAAGATTTTCTAATTCGCAAGAACCAAGAGCCAGTTAAAATTTTGGCCTTAAAAGAAGAGAATGTCGGTAAATTTATCAATCGCATAACACGTAAATTTCCAAATGAAAGTTGGGAGATTTTACCGAGAATGCTGCCCATTCAAACTGACTAAAAACGAACCTGGCGAAAATTGCATAACGCAAACGATCACCAGACAAATTGAATAAAACAAGGAAAGGAGCAAAAGATCATGCCAAGTAATCCGCTATACTATCTAGCCTTGGCTATTGGTATCCTTCTATCAACCAACGCTTTTGCCCAATCCATGAGTGCGAAAAACAACAGTGATATTTGTGCCGATATCATCACAGAAACAGAGATCGAAAAAAGAATTCCCCTGCATTTGTTACGTGCTATTTCTTTAGTTGAATCGGGCAAATGGGACAAGGAAAAGGGTAGCCGAGTGGCATGGCCCTGGACTGTTATGGCAGAAGGGAAAGGGCGATACCTTCCTACCAAACAAGCCGCAATTGCTGAGGTAAAAAAACTCAAATCTAAAGGCGTCAAGAATATCGACGTCGGCTGCATGCAGGTTAATTTGTACCACCATGCCAAAGCTTTCAAATCATTGGAGGCTGCTTTCGATCCCCACACAAACGTAGCCTACGCGGCTAAATTTCTTGTTGAACTGCGCGGAAAATCCCCGTCATGGACATCAGCTGTTGGCAGGTATCATTCTTACAACCAGAAATACAGCACCCCTTATCGCCGTAAAGTATTAACGGCCTGGCGCGACGAGAAACACCGTATAAATAAAGAACTCCGCCTCGCAGCACTTGAAAAAAGAGCCCAAGAGAAGATTGCCCGGCAACAAAAGAAAAACACTCCCCTCGCAGAAAACCACGCTAGAAATCCTGGCGGCGTTGAAGTATCTCATTTAAAGCCAACAGGATCGACGCCGACACTTGGTGTTGACCTTCCCAAAACGAGTTCGCGTAAAAAGGCACCCTCGGCAACACTCTCATTGGAAAAGCTTGTCCTGACAGAAAACGTAGAAAGTGCTTCACAAAAACCCGTTACAACAAAAATAATCGGGCGCTCAATAGCCACGAGGATTCTTTTTAAAAAATTTGAAACCAATTCATAGAAATTCTGCCAGACTTAATGGCGACTGAAACACCAGATTCAATCAATTGACATACCCCATTCCAGTAAAGTAGCTTTACTTTAAATCGCGAGGTTCCCCCTATGGGATGAAAAGGGAATTTGGTGAAGTCTGTAAGACTGACTCCAAAGCTGCCCCCGCAACTGTAAGTGATGAGATATTATCTTATGACCCACTGGCCTACATAAGGCTGGGAAGGACGGATAGATATCGTTGATCCACGAGCCAGGAGACCTGCCATCGCATTTATCAACCATTAACCCGGGCGGGGTGCACCGGAGGAGAAAATGCAATGACGAGTCACGCCTCTACACTATCTTTCGCTTGTGCGACAGTTCCTTCTAATTCCACAAATGATCCTAAATCTATTATTCATCAGATGCTTATGATGGATGAAGAAACCAACACGCCACCAGAAGACATTATCCTGGCTTGGGTTTTGAGTCTCCCAAATGAGATCGACCCTGCTTTAGCAGCCATTCAGTTATTGTCACATTATGAAGACATCATTGATCAGACAAATAACAGCTCTGCAAAAACCATTATGTTTCTGAAGCAAACAGCTGAGTTTCCAAGATCACGGCTGGCAGCGACTACACGCCGGGGATCAAAATACCGGCGCAGACTACATTCTTGACCTGTTCCAAATCAATCACGTTGATATATCTTTCAAAGGCTCATGTTTCTATGTGCCACTTATCGTGATTAAACCAAGGAAAAAATAAAAGTACGATAACGGTAGTGCATGGGATATAAGACAATTCCTTTATCCCATTCTCTCCACATCAAAGTACCGAACTATTGACCAAGCTGCCTTCCCATTACACACACATTCTGGCCTTAGCAGTTCCGCTAATTCTATCAAATTTGACAGTCCCCCTACTGGGTGCTGTCGACACCGCTGTTATGGGTCATTTACCAGACCCTGCCTATATCGGCGGCGTGGCCGTAGGGGGAACAATTTTCAGCTTTCTCTTTTGGGGATTTGGCTTTTTGAAAATGGGGACGGTCGGTTTTACATCTCAGGCTTTTGGGGCTCAAAACTTCCCGGAGCAACAGGCGGCCTTTCTACGCCCCATACTACTTGCGTTATTGTTTGGGCTCATTCTCATCGCCTTGCAAACGCCTCTGTTACAGCTGTGCATCACATTGATCGATGGCAGTGAAGCGGTTCAGAATCTGGCCTTTCAATACAGCACGATACGTATATGGAGTGCGCCTATTGCCCTGTCTAACTACGTCATTATTGGCTGGCTTATCGGTAAGGGAGAGCCAAAGTTAACATTTATCCTTCAGGTCATAATAAATTCTGTGAACATTCTGTTGGATTTGTTTTTTGTCGTACAACTTGACTGGGGGGTAGAGGGTGTCGCGCTAGCAACAGTGATCGCAGAAGGTGTCGGCTTCACTGTAGGTTTGTGGATCATTCTAAAGAAGTCCAATTTCTTCACCTACAATGTTGACTGGCAGAATGTTTGGCTTCGTTCTCATATTCTTGCCTTGTTCACCGTAAACCGGGATATCTTTATTCGTACGCTGTGCCTTATATTTGCGTTTGCATATTTCACAAGATTAGGCGCCGGCATGGGGGATGAGATCCTCGCGGCCAATGCAGTGTTAATGCAGTTCCTCTATTTTTCAGCATATGGCTTAGATGGCTTCGCCCATGCTGCTGAAATCACAACCGGGCACGCAAAAGGGCGAAAAGATAACATTGAATTCAGAAACGCAGTTAAGGCCAGCAGCGCCATGGCTTTCCTGACATCCATTCTATTCGTTATCACCTTTTATCTGTTTGGGCCGTTAATTATCGGTTTATTCACCGACATATCAAGCGTCAGATCAACCGCCACAGAGTTCATTTACTGGCCCATACTTATGCCCCTGATAAGCGTGGCAGGATTTCAGTTTGACGGCATTTTTATCGGAACAACACGAACGGTTGCTTTACGTAATGCCATGATACAATCACTGCTCATCTTTCTGATCAGTGCATGGTTTCTGGTACCTATGTGGGGAAATCACGGATTATGGTTGTCGATGATGCTGTATATGGCAACGCGCGGGTTAACCTTATTCAGATATTACCCAGCCCTTGCAAATTCCATTGGGGCAACGTCTGCTAAGGCAAAATCCATGGGGCAAGCAACTTAGTAGGCATAACATTTGTTCAGAAGATACTTTATTATTCACCGTTTTGCGGAAGAGAAACAATAATAGAGAGGCCGCCATCCTGGCGATTTTCGGCCCTGACATAACCTCCAATCGCTTCGACGTTTCTACGGACGATCCAAAGACCAATCCCCATGTGATGAGAGGAACTTCCTCCCTTAATTTGTTCTGTATCACTGCTAGAATCATGTCCTGTTTTTTTCGGTCGATATGAAACATATCTCTCAAAAATACGCTCAATTTCACTGTCGGGGACGCCCGGCCCACGGTCACGCACAGCCAGTTCAGCCGTTTTCTTACCGTTGATCAAATCAACTGTGACCGTCGTACCCCGAGGGGAAACCTCAAGCGCGTTATCGATAATATTCTCAAGTATGGTTTCCAGCATATCTTCGCCGGCAAGCACCGAAATTTCATGATCTATTGAGCTTTGCAAGATAACCCCTTGCTGAGAGAAGCTCACATTATAAGCCTCAAGCATTCGCAGAAGAAGTGCGGAAAGATCAATGTTTTCTCTGGGTGGATTCAGTAGTTCAGCAGAGGTATGTTCAAGGTGTCGCGCAGTGGAAACCAGGTTTTCCAAGCGATCCAGAGCTTCTTCAACAACCTGCAGGGCACGGCGTCCCCTTTTGTTCTCTATTTCTACCGTCTTGTTCAAGGGTTCAAGCGCTTGTCTGATAATCGCCAATGGTGTCTTAAAAGCATGCGCATTGTCTTCGGCCGCACGTCGGATCGAATCAGATGACTCGCGCAAAGTATGGGTCATCCGATCGAATTCATGAGCAACAGGTTCCAGTTCAGGCACCTTGTTGCTCATCATAAAGCTGCTTTTATCGACACTGCCTTCGCGAATTCCACGGGCAAGATCTCTAAAGCGCATCAAATCACGCCAAACGGTAAAAACAAGAATGGTAAGAATAAGCGCCATACCTAAATAAATTGCAGCTGCAATCTGAACTTCCAGTGTCTTCCAATAAGGTTGTCCAATGGAAGAGCCTAGAAAAACCTCTGCCGATTGCGTCGCGATAACCGCCCAACATCCGGCATCGGTCCTAATCGCTGTCATAGAGGTCAATAGCTCTTCGATACCACTGGGCCGTAGGTGCCTTATCGCCATTGGCCGTTCGATCAAACAGCTGGCCGTCAAATTATCAAAGACACCCTGAGCAACCAGTGTCTCTCGTTCTTTACGCAATTCGTCCGCCGAAAGGCGTGGTTCCGAAGCAACAAAAAAGACCCCTTGCACCCCCTCTTCACCAGCAGGACGGAACAAAACTTTTATGCCATTTCCCTTGGTTGCTATACGTTCGATTTCTTCTGGTAAATCCAACAAAATCGAAGGGTCGGCGCTTTCGAGCATAGGCCGTAAACTCTCGGCCATAAGTCGCCCCTGTTCACGTACCGCGGTGAGAACAATGTTTTGGCGATCGAGATCAGCTTGCCGAAACTCTTGATACAAAAGGGCCGGAACAGCAAGAAACACCAAAAGCATGATAACGAATTTTGCGAACAGGGAATGTGCCGCCCGGCTCATCCCAGACCGACGTACTTTCTGTTCGCTTTCGTTTATAATCACGCCTTGGTGTTTCACGATTTAACCTTCGAACCAGTTAAGCCGTACCTGACGGACCATCATTCCGCCAGCGATAACCAAAACCGGGATAGTTTTCAATGTGCTCAAAGCTATCATCAATTTCCCGGAATTTTTTACGTATGCGCTTAATAAAGGAACGGACATTAGCCTTGTAGCCATCCGTGCCGTACCCCGCGACAAAATCTTTACCATGCACCAGATCGTATATCTGACGATAACTTACGTCGTTACCAATTCCCGTTGCCAAGAAACAAACAATCGCAAATTCTGTTAAAGTCAGGTCCAGCTGCTCACCTTTCCAATAGGCCCGCATGATGTCTTCGCGAATTTCAAGATCACCTATACGTGAAGATAGCGGGTTGCCGGAATCCTTTCCTTCTTCCTGAGAGGATGAACTCCCCTTTGTGCCTTCGGCAATTAATCGCAAACGCTGTAAAATGATCGGCAAGCGTCTGGATTTATCGATAAAATCAACCGCGCCCCAACGAAGTGCAGCTTCTTCATAGATTTCATCACTTAACATCGTAAGAAAAATGACTGGATTATTCATTCTTGCTTCACGTAAACGTCTCAAAACGGCTAAACCATCCAATCCAGGCATACGCCAGTCCAGAAGAATGGGATCAAGTGACGGTTCATTTAACAAATAACTAAGAACATCAGCACCATTATCGAAGTCAATAACATTAAAACCCTCTTCAGATAGGTTCAATCCCAGTGATTCCCGGAAAAGATCGTCATCATCAACCAAAATAACGCGCGGACTTGCTGTCTCAACTATTGTCGTCGCTGCCATCATTTTTATCTCCTGCCTTCGCTTCCATTACTTTCGAGTGTGTCACACACATCATAAATTCATTAAATAAATTTCTCTGCCGCTATCAATCTGCCTCATGAATCAGGCACCAGATTGCCAGTACCATCCCTTTTTAATGATCGGGTTTCTTCCATTATCTTCTGAAAACAAGCCTGAACGACAGCATGATCTTCTTCGCTGATTGTACCCGGCTTCAAAGGGGACTTGCTACCAGCCGATTTTCCATCATCGGCTTTGAGCGACGTAACCTTTGATAGTCCATCACCATTAAGACCACTTTCATAGGCCAGTACTCTGTAATCACCAGCCTGATCCAGTTTCGGATAGAAAAAAATCTGTAAACTACAGCTCTCGGTATCATATCCCCAAACACGTGCCGGATAGACGTCCCTTATCCATACCGGTTGCCCCAATTTTTCCCGGACCTGAATAAAAGACATGCCAAGCAGAACGCTAATTTTTGGCGTAACCAATAATGATTTGTCTGAGAGATCTCTATCTGTTTGCAATGCCAACAGATCTTCTGAAGGCACTGGTCTATCCGGTATTTTTTCCGGCTTCCAGTTTGGCTTCGGCACCTCTAATTCGGAAACAGCTTGTGGTTCATGTTTTGCATTACCGCGTGCTGCAATTTGAGGTTCGGCAGGTATCTGTGTATCGCTCGCAGTATTTTTGTTCGCAAAGAACCCGCCTTTTCCTGGAAAATTACTACATCCAGCCAAAAGAAGTGCCGTTACAAAGAAAAATGGATAACGAAGCGAGCCTCCGATCCTGTTCATTCCTAGATGACATCCCAACATAATTGTCTCGTAGCGCGAACGCTGCCTATCCCTTATCGACACAAACCCTCCAAGGCTTGTGTTTATTTTGTGGTCAACGCCTAGGCGACGCCATAATTAACAAAGCCTAAAAAATAAAAGTTGCCCTAAAACAAAGTTATCAACGTTCCTTACTCCACGAAATCTAGCAAATTCTTCCGTAGAATATTGGAATACAGTAAGCTGCCAATATAATCTTAAATAGCAAAAACCCGTAAGACGATCAAAAGACACCCTAACTAAGTAAGTCTTTATAAACCTGCAAAAGTGTCAATTTAAAGGATTCCTCGCCGTATATAACAATTTTTTATAAATGCCCTAGAAGAAAAGCTAACAAAATTAGTCCCCTCAACCATTGCACCAGTTAAAATAAGTCGGTATGTCAGATACTCAATTTGGGAAATAATTACACTAACCCATTTCCGTACGAGCACGACAACTATATGATGCCCTAGTCCGGGATCTATTATCTCAGAAATTAATAAGCAGGAACCGAATGAAAATCTGCCAAATTTGCGCTGTCGATTTCTCGCTTTACCACATGCTTCTTCCTCTTATGAAGGGAATGCGAGATGCAGGTCACGAAGTTGTCGGCGTCTGCAGCGATGGCCCATTGGTTGAAAAAATTCGCGCGGAAGGCTTTAGGGTCGAAACCATAGAAATTGAGCGATCGCTCAATTTGCTCTCACACACAAAATCATTCAATAATCTGACTCGTTTTTTCAAGAACGAAAACTTTGATCTGGTTCACACACACACACCGGTAGCATCCCTCATAGCTCGCTTTGCAGCCCGCGCAGCTAGTGTTCCTCAAATAGTCTATACCGCGCACGGTTTTTATTTTCATGAAAACATGCCAACGATGAAAAAAAATATCTTCATTGGGCTGGAATGGTTGGCTGGCCGTTTTACCGACACATTGTTTACACAAGCTCAGGAAGATGCAGAAACAGCCAAGAAGCACAAGCTGTGTAAGAATGGAACAATTGTCGCCATTGGCAATGGTATCGATGTAAACAAGTTTTACCCCGCGTCCCCAAAATCATACAGAAAAGCCCTTAGAATAGAACTTGGTGCCAGGGATGAAGAGACTGTTATCCTGATGGTTGGCCGGTTGGTCCGGGAAAAAGGTTATGTTGAACTGATCGAGGCAATGAAAAAAGTCAACGCAACTCTCTGGATTGTCGGTGACCGACTTGAAAGTGACCATGCCAGCGACATTGACGATGCCATAGCTCAGGCCAAATCAGATGAGAAATTAAAAAAACGCATTCGGTTTTTAGGCTACCGGGATGACGTGAACCAAATCATGCGTGCTGCGGATATTTTTACCCTTCCATCTCACCGAGAAGGTATGCCCAGATCAATCATCGAAGCAATGATGACAGGTCTTCCCGTGGTTGCTACTAATATCCGTGGATCGCGGGAAGAAGTTAACGATGGGAAAACAGGCATTCTGGTCCCGGTAAATGAACCGGGAAAATTATCCGATGCGCTCTGCAAGCTTGTGAACAGCCCCAAATTGCGCGAAACAATGGGGTCAGCCAGCAGAGAACGTGCATTAGCACTGTATGACGAGCAAAAGATAATAGAAACCCAGCTTAAGACATTAAACCTGAGTTAGGGCATCGTGCATGACAACACTCCGCACAAAAATAGCTATGGGTATATATTCTTCTGTTGCGACGGTTATGACACCGCTTGTCAAATATCATCTGGCAAAGCGCATAACCCGCGGTAAAGAGCATCCGACACGCTACACAGAAAAACTTGGCCACGCCTCTTTGGCGAAACCTAAAGAAAAGTTGATGTGGATACACGGGGCATCGGTAGGAGAGTCTCTGTCGATGTTACCCCTACTCGAAACTTTTCACAAACTACAGCCCGATTTGAAGTTTCTTGTTACAACAGGAACAGCCACATCTGCGCGACTGATGGAAGAACGGCTTCCAGCATACGCGATGCATCAGTTTGTGCCCCTTGACCTACCGCTTGCTATTGAACGGTTTTTAAAAACCTGGCGTCCGGATATTGCCTTAATTATTGAATCAGAACTATGGCCCAATATGATTTTTCGAACGAAATCTCATGGTATCCCCCTGATTCTTCTTAATGGTAGAATGTCACAAAAATCAGCTAAATCATGGACAAGAGCATCATTTTTTATTCGGGATCTTCTCAAACAATTTGACCTGATTCTGGCTCAATCCTCTACAGACGCACGGCGGTTTTCAGAATTAGGAGCTCCCCACGTCAAGAAACAAAGTAACTTAAAGTTTGCAGCAGCCCCTCTGACATACAATCAAGATCATTTTGAAGAGCTATCTTCATCCATAGGCGCGCGTCCGGTTTGGTTCGCAAGCTCGACACATCGGGGCGAAGAAGCGTTTCTTGCAGAGGCTCACGAAAAACTTAAATCAAAATTCCCCAATCTTCTATGCATTATTGCCCCTCGGCACCCGGAACGAGGCCCCGAAATTCTCAATGAATTTCAAGGAAAAGACCTGACCGTTAGCCTCAGAAGTGAAGGCACAGACATAATAGAAGACACCTCAATATATCTGGCTGACACTTTGGGGGAACTCGGCCTTTTTTATGCACTATCGCCTGTTGTTATTATCGGCGGCTCTCTATTACGTAAAGGAGGACAAAACCTCTTAGAACCTGCGAGGCAAAACTGCGCGATTATCTGTGGACCAGAGATGCAAAATTTTGAAGAAATTTGCAATGAGATGGTTGATAATCATGCCGTCGTTAAGCTATCAGAGCCAGAAGATATCACCGAACAGCTAGAAGTGCTTTTAAGTGATAAGTCTTTCCAACAGAGGCTGGCACAAAAAGCAGCCGCATATGTAAAAGACCGCGGGCAGGAAATTAATGCCGTAGCTGGTGAGATCCTACAGAAGCTTCCGAGCTAGTCGATAATCTCAATTAACAGATAAAGCCCCTATACAATCTGATCCAGTTCACGAGACAGATGTACTAACTCTTCCAACGTCGGTGGCGCCATGTACCGCTCAAATATAGGGAGTGCTGTCACGGCATCTTTCTGCAGCACTTTATTGACGGCCTGCCTGCTCATCAATACAGCGGTACAACCTGCTTTCTTTGCAAAGAGAAAAGTATTCGCATCTATATCATTTGTCCCCCCAAAAGGAGCTGCAAATGAAAATGTACAAAAATACTCTCTTTCTCTAAGCCACGTTTGGCACGATCTGATTTCTTCGCATTGTTGTTCTGGCGGTAAAGAAGATAAAACGTAATGAGAAGCGCTGTGGTTTCCATAGCAAACCAAAGCATTGTCGATCAGCTTTGATTCGTCAGCGATTACTTTTGTAAGCGAGCTCAAGGTCCCATCCAGCTGCTTCGCAGCAAAAAAAACATCCAACGCCTGATCGACACGCTTACTACTTAATCTTGGCTTTTTACTATCTTTGTAAAATCGTTCTGCTCTTATTTGTTTCGCCCATTTTTCCTTTCCGAAAAAGGTTAAAAAATCTTCTTCAAGTTGGTGCGACAGAATAAAGCGTACCTTATCCCGCCAAAAAATACGGCCCTCGACAAGATTACTATTGAGGAAAACCGTGCATGGTAATTTTTCTTCAATCAACCATGGTATCGCGTTGCTAAATAAATCGGCATAGGCATCATCAAAGGTAATTGTTGCCAGGCCACGCCTGTCTTGCGCGTTAACAAAGTCATCTAAAGAAACAATTTCAAACTGATTACGCAGCCACTTTATCTGTCGCCTGAACTCATCTGGACAGACATTATGCAACCTGCTCTCCAGCCCCGTCGGAATACTTTCAAAAACACCGTGATATAAGAGGATGTGGCCCCCCTGATATTTAGCCGACAATTATTTTTTCCTACTTAGGCGTTCCGAATAAAACGTGACACGATCAAAGCTTCAAGAAAAACAAACGTATTCACCCTCACTCGCTATAAGCAATGACCTCTACTCGACGATCTTCATCTGCTTTATCACCAGTCCCCCACAAAGAAAAACTTCCATAGGCTTCACCGCGGAAAACCGTTTCAATTCTTTTCTTGGCGATGCCTTTTTTTATCAGGTAATTCTTGGCGCTCTGCGCGCGTTTAAGAGAGAGCTTTTTGTTCGCTTCGGGATCGCCCTGTTTATCTGCCTGACCAATCGCGCAGATTTTTAGTGAAGGATGACCATCAACAACATCAAAAAGATCATCTATCTTTTTTTGCGCCTCCTTCGAAAGGCCCGATTGACCAACCTCAAAATAAATAACTTTTTTCGCTAACGGACTTTGGTCAACAGGTCTTGAACAATCAACTTGGCTAGACAATGCAGGAGAAAGGCTTATTCCCCACATAAGCATTCCCAGTGTAAGATACTTAGCAATAGTTTTAATCACAAAAAGTCCCCTTCCCTTCTCAATTGCCCGAACAATCCTACAGCACAGCAAGCCAGAAAACCATATCAAGCAACATCACGGGTCTGTCCCGACAATAAGAAGTCTTCATAAGCCCGTCGAATAACACCCTCATCAGAACCCGGCTTAAATGCATTTTGGCTTAAGCTCCGTCGCCAAGCCCGCGCACCTGGCAACCCATTAAAAAGCCCGAGGACATGCCGCGTTATTGATTTTACAGGCACTCCTTCGGCCACCTGCACGGCAGCATAATTGCAGAGTTCATCGACAATTTCACCACGCTCTTTGATCCTAGTTTCACCATAAAATTTCTGATCAACTCCTGCTAGAATATAAGGATTTTGATAGGCTTCTCGACCAATCATCACGCCATCAACTTTTCCCAAATGGTCCTCAATCTGATCAAGTGTTTGCACACCACCATTAAGGATGATCTCCAGATCCGGGAAGTCCTGTTTAACCCGATACACCACATCATACCTCAAGGGCGGAATTTCCCTGTTTTGTTTCGGGCTCAATCCTTCTAGCCACGCTTTACGTGCATGAACAATCAGTGTTTTACAGCCTGCATCTTTCACTTTAGATACAAGCTCGTGTAAAAACTCATATGAATCCTGATCATCAATGCCGATACGTGTTTTTACCGTTGCAGATAATCCGGATGCTGTCATGGCAGAAACGCATTCTGCAACCAAATCTGGCTCTGCCATCAAGCACGCACCAAATCGCCCTTTCTGGACACGATCACTTGGGCATCCGACATTAAGATTGACCTCATCGTACCCAAATTCTGCCGCTCTCAAAGCACACGTTCTGATCGCTTCAGGGTCACTGCCGCCAAGTTGCAACGCTATCGGATGTTCTTTTTCATCAAACTGCAAAAACCGTTCAGGATCTTTACCATGGAGCAAGGCGCCGGTTGTCACCATTTCCGTATAAAGAACTGTATGCTGCGAAATCATACGCAAAAAAGACCGTTCATGTCGATCGGTCCAGTCCAGCATCGGGGCAACGCATACTTTCCTGTTCAACATCTTCTTTTCCATCAACTTAGTGCTAACTCCATCCAGCATATACGACAAAGATACCCAAACAGCATTCCAAAAGTTTTTTTAACAGCTATCGCACAAACATTAAACCATAGTTGGTGGTAAAGCATCTGCAGGAAAGCCCCTATCCACCATAAACAACCAGTATTAAGGCTGAACACAAACTAAAGCCTCCCATTAATTAGCCTCCTCCCTTAATCAGAAAGGGACCAATAAAAGACGAGTTACTTTCGCACAGAATCAGACCACTAAGCACCACAAAAACCTTTTTTTTCACAGTCCAATTCTCTAGATATGACAAACTATTAGCAAATAACCCACATAAAATAACCAATAGTCACTTTTATCCCACTTTTATCTTGTCCAAAATAACATTCCATTTTATGATCTCGACCATAAGTCAAAAATGACACAAACACCTTACTAACGATGCGTTCTAAACCACGCACTTAATTGAAAGAGGAAGCCCACAATGATCAAGGCCATCACCTTTGACCTATGGGATACAATCGTTGATGACGATTCAGACGAACCCAAACGCGCCGCCCAGGGGTTAAGAAGCAAAAAAGAAGAACGTCGCCACATTGTATGGAAAGCCCTGAACGAAGTCGAACCCATCGAGATGGATGCAGTGACACTTGCATACGATGTCGCTGATGCTTCTTTCAATGTTGTCTGGAAAGAACTCTTTATAAACTGGACCGTCGAACAGCGCATTCGCGCTATTTTAAATGGTCTGGGTCGCAGCCTTCCAAAAGATCTTTTCGATCGCGTTGTCAAAGAGACAGGCGATATGGAGGTCAACATTCCCCCAAATGCAATCGACGGCGTTAAGGCGGCTTTAGCCGATCTATCAAGCCGTTATAAACTCTGTATTGTTTCCGATGCCATTGTCACACCGGGAACAGGTCTTCGACAAATTCTCGACGATTATGACCTTAAACAGTACTTCAGCGGCTTTGCCTTTTCTGATGAAGTCGGTCATTCCAAACCGCACCGTAGCATGTTTGATACTGCCGCAGAGCAGCTCGGCGTGAAGGTCGAAGAGATGTTGCATATAGGTGACCGAGACCACAACGACATCAAAGGCCCGCATGCATTGGGAATGAAAGCCATACTATTCACCGCAACCCGCGATGCCGACAAAGCTCACACGACAGCCGACGCTATTGTCGACAGCTACGCAGATTTACCAGCTGCAATTGATGCTCTCGCGGATGCCAACAAATAATAACTAAATAATACCTCTATCAAACCGGAGAAAGACGACATGTCTAAAAATCCACGTTTCCTCGTCGTCGATGGCTATGCCAAAGAAGGGCGTGATGGCCTAAAAGAAGGCGGCGCGTCCACAGCGGGCGATCTTTACGTCAAGATGCTGAAAACGCAAAGCCCAGACGCGGAGTGTGACATCGTTTACCCCGCCGATCCGGGGGCAACCCTTCCTATGGGCGCAGGTCTAGAGCAATACGACGGCATTGCCTGGACAGGGTCAAGCTTGACCGTTCACTCTGATGATCCCAAAGTTGTACCGCAGATTGAATTTGCAAAAGCTGCCTATGAAGCACAAGTCCCAAGTTTTGGTAGCTGCTGGGCAGCACAAATCTCTGTCGTCGCCGCGGGTGGTGCCTGCGCAGTTAATCCCAAAGACAGGGAAATGGGTTTTGCGCGTAAAATCTCCCTAACACCCGAAGGCCGTGCTCATCCCCTTTTCGAGGGCAAAAAATCTGTCTTTGATGCTTTTATTAGTCATGATGACGAAATCACTCACCTCCCTCCCAATGGTCAGATATTGGCTTCTAACGATTGGACATCAGTTCAAGCCGTATCCGTAACCCATAAGGGCGGTGTATTCTGGTCCGTTCAATACCACCCGGAATATGACCTTCATGAAATGGCGCGACTTTGTTATTGCCGTAAACAAAAGCTGGTAGATAAAGGCTTCTTCACAAACATTGATGATGCCCAGAATTTTGTGGACATGCTCGAAGCACTTCATCAAGATCCCAGCAGAAAAGATCTGTGGTGGTTGCTTGGTATTGATCATGACATCATGAACGCCGATATTCGCCAGGCCGAAGTTAAGAACTGGATTGAACGCCTCGTCATTCCAACGATGGCCCGCAGACGCTAACCGCTGCAGACGATTCACCCAATCAGGTCTGTGGCTCGCAACGAGAAACAGACCTGATTTATGATTACACACAAAGAAAAACCTACATCCGCCCCTCGCGCATGGCAGCGTATGTTGAGCGGACGAAGACTAGACCTCCTCGACCCATCCCC
The DNA here is from genome assembly GCF_048270245.1 of Kiloniella sp. Classification (GTDB taxonomy): domain Bacteria; phylum Pseudomonadota; class Alphaproteobacteria; order Kiloniellales; family Kiloniellaceae; genus Kiloniella. Next base: position 829,140 of record NZ_JBLWTH010000001.1, on the reverse strand, counting down.
CCTCGACATAGAAATAGAAGACATCGCGCTTGGCCTATCACGTGAAGTCCGCTGGAATGGGCAAACAACTGGCGAATGGGGCTATACCATTGCCGAACACTCCCTTTTAGTCGAAGAAATTGTCACTCTGCTTAAGCCGGATACGAAACCCGAGATTCGCTTGGCGGCCCTCCTTCACGACGCACCGGAATACGTCATCGGCGACTTGATTACCCCTTTTAAATATGCAATTGGCAGTGGCTACAAAGATCTGGAAAACAGATTGATGCAAGCAATTCACGTCCGCTTTGGACTGCCCGCCAATTTACCAGACACAATCAACAAGCTGATTAAACGCGCAGACCGTATGGCAGCATACCTAGAAGCTACACAGCTGGCTGGATTTAGCGACAAAGAAGCCAGCAAGATATTTGGTAAACCTAGGGCAATGCCAAATATCCGCATCACTGGCATCCCTCCGCAAGAAGCGAAAGAGAGCTTTTTAAAACGGTTTGAAAAGCTCAGCCAACCACCAGCTTAGTTTTTATTAAATCCAACCGATACTAAACGGCGCTGTACTAGCTTCCAGAGCGCGTACCCTGTCAAAACAATCGCAATTGAATAGATCATAACTAGTGGAACATTGTACCTTGGGATACTAACAGAAACGAATGCATTAAATCCGACCATAAAGAAAAACGGGAATGCAAAAAATAATACTGGCGCTGTACCAGCTATTTTTTTCAGCTGTATAAACCCTGGTATCAAAGCAAATACGCCAATCAAACCAAAGTACTTTGCCACCCACATTCCTCGTAACGAGAGTGAAAATGTTACCATAATATGTTTCACAATATCAGGTAGAATGTAACCATTAAGCAGAAGACTAATACGCTCTTTTTCCGTGGCAGCTTGCCTATAAATCTCTGCTCTCATAACCGAATTACCATATTTGTAATACCCTTCCGGATGACCAAAACCTAGTTTCTGGTATAGTTCCACAGGGAATAAACTTCTGCTTAGCGAATCACCAAAATCGGGCAACCAGTAGATAAAACTGACAGCATATTCAGCCCAGCTCATCATGTTATACGCTACTCTTTCCGAAAGGATATGCGGGCCATACCCTGCACTCACCCCGAAAACGCCGTAATAAGAGTAGTTACGAAGCATCCAAGGAAGGACAAACAAAATAAATGGCAGCAAAAAAGCACCTGTCTTAAACACAGCCTCTTTTAGCCCTTCTTTTTTGATTAGAAGCCAATAAAGAGGGATACCCAGAATAAGAAAATACACCAAGTACAGATATGATGGACGTGTTAAGACAGCAATAGAGAGTCCGGTTCCCATAAACAGAAAAACACATAAATTATCTTTAACCTTAAGGGCATAGGCCAAACATACCGCAAAACTTATAAAACCAAAAAAAGCCCACGATTCTGTAATTAACCAGGTTGAGTATTCTGACATACGTCCAGCAAACAAAACCAACATCATTGCAGCCAAAGACAACCAGAATCGTTTTGTTAAGAAAAGACAAGCGAGATAACAAAAATATACGACTACTGCGATCAAAACAGTCTGCACGGCATAAACAGAAGTCAGCCCGGAAACGTCACACCCCCCTTTGCGATCACTATAACAACGGATTGCCTTATTGACCTCGGGATCAACTGACATCATTAAGCTAAGAAAACCCGGATATAACGGAGCAACGATTATACCATCTCTTTTGTTTTCAAGGGGAACAAGTGAAAAGCTTGTTGCCCGATCAGCATAACTCAAAGCGTCAAAAACGGGTTCCTGATACCCAACTTTAATTGCCTGGATAGTAAGAATTAAAAGGCAAAATATGAACGGAAATAAATATAAATTTGTTTTTTTAATCACAAAAATAATTTACCCTCAGTAAGAATTTTAGTTATTAAGATCAATATCAATTCTACGTTTAAGCCGCTTGCTCAAAGGTGTCTTTGGCTCATTTGTAATATCAAAATTAAGAGCTGATAGTACAAGCTGTAAACCGACAACCATGGGTAAAGCCGCAAGCATCACCTGTCCTGGAGTTGCTTGTTGTCCTTCAAATGCAGACAGATACCAATGCCAAACACCAAACACAGCACCGTAACAAATAAGCATTGGTCCTAAGATAAACTCTAATGATGCCAGACTAAAATCTCTGAGAAAATAACTATAAACCAGCCTTTTAAATGCATTTCGAATGTGCCCACCTAAAAATGGTAAAATAATTTTTCTGATTTTCAAGTTTGAAATCTCATCCCCATATTTAGCTTCCATAGGAATGTCTTGAACAACTGCTCGTATTAAATTCAAACGAAATAGCATGTCGCTTTCAAAAAAATAACTGGATGCAACCTTGGATGTATCCAAAAGCTGAAACACTGAAAGATTAATTGCTAAAAACCCGTTCGTTGGATCCATTATTCGCCAATAACCCGACGAAAATTTATTTACAAATCCGAGAACAGCATTCCCGAAAAGGCGAATTTTCGGCATTGCGACAAGACTGCGACTGTCCCAGAAACGGTTGCCTTTTGTATAATCCGCGTCCCCCGAAAGAAGAGGATCAATGAATCTTGAAATCAGACTTGGGTCCATTTGACCATCACCGTCAACTTTGACCGCAATATCATGTCCAGCTTTTTGCGCAGCATCAAAACCAGTGATCATTGCACCACCAACCCCCTGATTTGTAAGGTGCCTTAAGACAGTGACACGGGTATCTTGAATATTAGATTCAATAAAATCCCCCGATTTTTCAGGACACGCATCATCAACGCAAATAATTGCATCAACAAAGCTAGGAATAGAATCAAGCACGCCTTTTATATGAGATTTGACCTGATAACAGGGTATCACCACAACAATCGATTTTTCTTTCTGCACATCTCTCATTCTTCAGCTGCTTAGATCTCTTTCACAGAAATAATAACAATCCCCGCTATAATAAAAACGGTTCCAACGACATTCTGCCAACCCAGACTTTCCTTGAAAAGGATTGATGCGGCAACAGGAACAATAACGAAGGCCAAAGCAGTGAATGGATAGGCAAAATTGAGAGGAACTGTTTTCAGGATCCATACCCATACAAGCGTCGCAATGCCATATAGAACAACCCCTATAATCAACCAAGGATTTACTAAACCTAAAACTCCTTCGTTCCAATTTATTTCTAATGAAGCCTTTTTAAAAAGAAGCTGGCCAGAGGACATCACCAAAGTAAAAAGTAGTAAAATCAAGATTTTCATAAAAGAGTGTTTCTCTAAATAGCCAAAGAAGCCGATACAAAAATTTAGAACTCGACGATCTCAGTTCTATATATGTTAATGTACACAATAACAATATGAAGCAAATAGAGATCGCTCCACTGCTTTACCAAATATTAACCTTAAATATCCTAGACAAAATATTACTCTTTATAGATAGTTTGGTGCAAATAATCTCTCTCCAGCCTTAAAACATAGAGTATCAGTTTTGAATTTCGCTCCAGTTGGATCTTCTTTAGACCTTATAAACCAATATAGTAAACTGTTCGGGATGTGTTTTAACAACGCCCCCCATCTGACAAACTCTGAAAAAGCGGCAAAGTATCTTCTCTGGCTCTACCACAACAACCCTGAAGGTAAAGCTGTCGGCTTTGACGCGTGGGATAAAGACATTCTAGCCGCTCACTACTCAACAATTCCAGTTCGTTGGTCTTTTGCAGGAACAATTCGGAAAGGGCTACTTTCACTTAATACGGCAACACACCCTGATTATCGTGGTAAGGGACTTTTCACCAAACTGGCAGACAAGACATATCAAACAGCAGCAGAACTTGGTTACGAATTTGTTATCGGCGTTGCAAACAGCAACTCTACCCCAGGCTTTCTAAAAAAACTTGATTTCACTCTTGTCTCCTCGCTAGAAGCTCGGGTCGGTGTTGGCACCTTCCCTCAAAAAACCCGCCATACGCTAAATAGTTCTGGATCACTGATAAAACATTACTGGACTCAAAAATCTTTTTCCTGGCGTTTATCCAACCCTAATAACCCAGCGCGCATCACAAAAAAAACTAATCCTTTTTCACAAGTAGAAGCCTGTACTGATAAATCTGTCATTAAAGCTTTCACCGAGATCTACTTAGATGAAAATACTGAAGCGACAACAAGTTCGCATAGCATGGGCCTACGCTTAATGCTTGGCGTTATTCCCGAAGAAGCTTCTTGGGGAAATTACTTTCCCATTCCGGATCGGTTAAAACCCTCTCCGCTGAATTTAATTTTTCGCAACCTGCAAGGTCACAATTTAGAGATCGACAAAAGGCATCTTTATTTTAATTTTCTGGATTTTGACGCCTACTAAATAGGATTTTGTAGCGATGTCGCACGTATTTTTATTCTCACATCAAGACGATGAATTTGGTGTATTCAAAGTAATTGACGATCTGGTCAGCTCAAAACACGATGTTCACATCGTTTACCTAACAACGGGTACCCTTGATGGTTCAATATCTATACGAAGAAACACGGAAAGCATTGATGTTTTATCTAAGCTTGGGATAAAAAAAAAACAGATTCACTTTATTGGCTGTGAAAACGAACTCTGCGATGGAAAGCTATATCAGAACCTCCATATAGCAGAGAAAAATCTTGATACGCTTTTCAACCTTATTGGCCCGCCAAGTACACTTTATATCCATGCATGGGAAGGCGGACACCAAGATCACGATGCGGCCCATATTCTTGGACTGGCCATGGCACAAAAACATGCCTGTCTAGAACAAACCTTCCAATTTTCCCTTTATAACGGCTATACTCTACCTTGGGTTTTATATAATGTGCTTAAGCCTATTCCGGAAAATGGTCCCGTTCAAAGAACACAAATATCCTGGACTGACCGAATGCGATTTATCACTTATTGCTGTCGCTATCCATCACAGTTGAAAACCTGGATTGGCTTGCTACCCTTTACACTTATCAATTATTTACTCGATGGTCATCAAAAGCTACAGCTATGCGATATTAATCGCATACAACATCCCCCTCACACAGGAGTACTTCTATACCAAGCAAGAAAAGTATTGAATTATAAGAATTTCAACGAAGGTGTCTCTACATTTTCACAACAACACTTCAAGAATTGATAATCCGTCACCTACGAAAACTCTCAGCAACCTCATGAAAAGCTTTTACAATTCTGAGTTCTTTTCGGCGCTTCAGAGTTAAGAGATATTCCGTTGTCTCCAGATCCGCATCATTAACCTCTAAGATATGAACCCTTTGGTCTCGTGGTAATTCATGGGAAGATACTATCCCAATGCCTAAACCAGCGGCAACAGCTTCGAACAGGCTTTCCCGACTTGCAATTTCCATAATAGGTTTAATATCAAGCGATTTTGTCCGACAGGCTTTTTCAAAAACCTGTCGGGTTATTGATTGAGGTTCGCGCCAAATCATTTTTTCCGCACTTAGTTCAGAAATTTTGATCTGTTTTTTCCCGGATTGTACCCAAGGGTGTGTATGGCAACAGAAAACAACCACACGATGCCGATAGAAAGGTATTGCTTCAACCAACGGATTTTCTTCCCACCCCGTCTGTAAAGCAATATCAACTTTTTCGGCCAAGAGATCCGCCGTTACTTTTTGCGAATTTCCAATATTCAAACCGATATGTACTTCCGGGTATCTCTCCTGAAAGGCAGCAATAATTGGCACGATGAAATATGGACTTCCCGCAGCTATCCGACATGTACCGCGACGCAGTTCCTTTGTCGCATCCAAAAGCTCTGCTGCCTCACTTTCAAGTGCAAAGATTTGAGCTGAGATTTTTAAGAGATCCTCGCCAACTTCGGTCAAGGTCACGCCGCGGCTGTTTCGTCGGAAAAGGCTAAGTTCGTATCTCTCCTCTAACGCCCTGATATGCGCTGTTACCGCTGGCTGGCTTATGGATAGATGTTCTGCAGCCTTCGTCAAACTTCCTTCGCGCGCGACAACGTTAAAGGCCCTTAACTGAGATAAGTTCATCACACACTCATAATTTTTTATTATACCTAGGATAAAAATATACAATTAGATTTATGTCTTTATATATTTCATAGTTAAGAACAAATCAACAAAACCTGTGAAGGCCTTAGCCCTATGAACAGTCATATCTCATCCTCCGATAAAACGCCCCAAGGGGCCGAGGGTGACGTTAATCACTCTCCACGTCGTAAAGTCTGGCATGACAAAAATATTGATAAGGAAGCACAGGAACTCCTTCGCAGAGATGAGAAGGTTTTTCTTCATCAATCCGTTTCCACGCCTTGTCTCTCGGTCATCAAAAAAGCAGAAGGTATTTGGATCGAAGACAACCGCGGACATCGATTCATGGATTTTCATGGCAACAACGTGCATCATATTGGCTATGGTCATCCCCGTTTAAAACAAGCGATTAAACAACAACTGGACGATCTCCCCTTTGCACCGCGACGCTTCACCTGTGATCCCGCAGTAGAGCTTGCCGAAAAGCTAACCGATCTCGCCCCCGGTGACTTAAACAAGGTTCTCTTCGCAACCGGGGGATCAGATGCCATCGAAATTGCTCTTGCCTATGCCCGAGCCAAAACAGGACGCTTCAAAACTATTTCTTTTTGGGACTCATTCCACGGGGCAGGATTTGGGGCCCGATCTATCGGCGGCGAAGAAATGTTCCGCTCAGGTCCTATAGGCCCTCTCTTACCCGGAACAGAACACGTGCCACCGTTCGGTGATTATCGCAACGCCTGGGGTGTAACAGAAGGTTCTGCGGAACTCTGCGCCAATACCATTCGTTACGTTCTGGAAAAGGAAGGGGATGTTGCCGCCGTCATTGCCGAGCCAACTCGCGCTGTACCTTATGTTGCGCCACCAGGATTTTGGAAGAAAGTTCGCGAAGCCTGTAACGAATTTGGCGCGCTTCTGATTTTTGATGAAATTCCAACAGGGCTAGGTAAAACCGGGAAGATGTTCTCGTGCGAATACGATGATGTCATTCCTGATATTCTGGTCGTTGGCAAAAGTCTTGGCGGCGGCATTCTTCCTATCGCCGCAACCATTTGCCGCCCAGAACTGGATATTGCAGATCGCTATGCCTATGGGCATTACACACACGAAAAAAACCCTGTCACGACCCGGGCTGCACTAACGACATTACAAATCATTGAAGACGAAGGCTTGGTTGAAAATGCCGCAAAGGTTGGCGCTTATGCACTTGAACGCCTGCAGGAAATGCAACAACGTCATCCGCTAATCGGCGATGTTAGAGGACGTGGGTGTTTATTCGGCGCGGAGCTTGTGACAGACAGAGACACGAGAGAACCAGCCAATGACGCAGCCGATATGGTTTTATATGCAGCTCTAGATAAAGGCCTTAGCTTCAAAACCACCATGGGGAATGTTCTGACCTTCACCCCTTCTCTGGTCACAACGCAACAAGAAATGGAAAACGCCATGGATATCATTGATGCCTGTCTTGCAGAAGTCGAGATAAAGCTGGGATATCGATGAACGCTCTCTTCTAACGAGATTATTGCCACTTCTGGATTAACGTATTGCGGAGAAATATGATCACTCCTATTCTGCACCCATGACAAATATAACTTTCAGACAGGCACAAGAAGATGATCTTCCGGTAATCATCTCCATGCTGGCAGATGACGACCTCGGCTCAACACGCGAAGATGCTTCTCTGCCTGTGAATCAAAAATATCGAGCAGCCTTCGAAGCCATTGATAAAGATCAGAACCAGTACCTTGCCGTGGTTGAACAGGCAAATGAGATTATCGGCTGCCTCCAACTAACCTTCATCCCCGGCCTTTCTCGCCTTGGCATGTGGCGAGGACAGATAGAAAGTGTCCGCATTGCTTCCGGTCATCGAGGCTCTGGCCTTGGTCGGCAAATGTTTGAATGGGCCATCACTGAGTGTCGAAAGCGTGGTTGCGAACTCGTCCAGCTAACAACAGACAAGGCACGCCCTGATGCTCTTAAGTTTTATGAAAAGTTAGGTTTCAAATCCAGCCACGAGGGCATGAAACTAAACCTAGACTGATCCTTTTTTTTCGATTACCAGAACTCTTGCAGCACCAACGGGATGAGCAACGTGCTCGTCCCCTTCTCCGGCATAAAATATATTCCCTGTTTCGATCACCTGCTCCAGTTCTTGCCCTGCTTCTTTATATAACATTCGGACCTTACCATCCAAAACAACAAAAACTTCATCCCCATCGTTCTGATGCCACTTATAAGGTTTATCCGTCCAGTGAAGCCGGACGGTTGCACCTTCAATCTGTGCAATATCCATCGCATCCCAAGCTGCATCTCCGGTAAATTTGGCTATCTCTATAAACTTCATTTTGCATCTCATCGCTCTGCAGTTAATTTTCTATCGATGCTAAGGTCTTGTCCAAAACGATGATATAGGCATGATGTACAGTTGAACCTGTTATTTTAACTATATCATTCTTAGCAATATGCCCCGATCTCTCGACCACAAAGATCTGAAATTATTAACCTTGCTACGAAACAATGCGCGCGCTTCAATTAAAGAGCTGGCTGCAGGTGTCGAACTATCCCGTACCGCCTTGATAGAACGGATCAAGCGTTTGGAAAGGGATGGTGATATTGAGGGGTACACCCTAAAGAAGGTGCAAAAAGAACAACCTTTGACATTTTTCCTACTGGTTAAGACCCATCAGCCCTCATGTGAACTTATTGCGCCCCGCGTGAAAGCGATTCACGAGATAACGGCCTGCCATTCCCTTGGCGGGAATATCGATATGATTATTGAGTTATCAACGGATACCCTACAGCGGGCGAATGAGATAAGAGAAGAAATATCCAGTTACACCGAAGTCGCTCAAATAACAACATCGACGCTTTTGAAAACACATTTTGAAAAGTAGAAGGCCACCATAATTGGTGACCTTTTATAACTTCGTCTTAAAAACAGTTCTTACACTACCCGCGAATTGCCTGTTCCAAATCTTCTTTCAAATCATCCGCATCTTCAAGGCCGACCGAAATTCTCAAGAAGCCCTGCGTAATACCAACAGCCAAACGTTCTTCTTCACTCAAGCGTTGATGCGTCGTCGAGGAAGGGTGGGTAATCAAAGTCTTGGAATCGCCAAGGTTATTTGAAATATCCGCAACACGAAGACGGTTTAGAACTTTAAAGGCAGCTTCTTTACCTCCCTCTAATTCAAGACCAATCAGCGTACTTCCCTTGCCAGACATCTGTGCCATAGCAAGATCATATTGTGGATGCGATTTCAGACCGGGATAAATCACCTTTTTCAGACCCGGCAGCCCTTCCATATGGTGTGCCAGCGCCAAGGCATTCTCGCTCATCCGGTCAACGCGCAGGGCAAGCGTCTCAAGCCCCTTAACCATCGTCCAGGCGTTAAAGGGGCTCATGGACGGACCTGTATGGCGTAGAAAATCCTTAAGATGATCAGTGTCAAATTCCTGGGAACAAAGAATAGCACCGCCCATGCAACGCCCCTGTCCATCGATATGTTTGGTTGTTGAATAGACAACAATATCTGCGCCAAATTCCAACGGCTTTTGCAACATCGGTGTCGCAAAAACATTATCGACAATCACCAATGCACCTGCTGCATGCGCCATATCACAAACGGCTTTTAGATCAATAATATCTAGCGCAGGATTTGACGGTGTTTCTAACAAAACAGCTTTGGCACCTTTGGCAAGGGCTGTTTCCCAAGCTTTCAAGTCGGTTCCATCCACGACTTCGGTCTCGACACCATACCGAGGCAGAAGCTCGTTCAGGATAAACAGGCAAGAACCAAAGAGCGCTTTGGCACCGACAACGCGATCCCCTGCCTTCACTTGACAGAGAAGAGCTGCATTCACCGCAGCCATACCACTTGCTGTTCCACGACAGACTTCAGCGCCCTCAAGCAAACGCATACGTTCTTCAAACATGGAAAGTGTTGGATTCGCGTACCGAGAATAGACATAACGTTCGCGATCCCCGTTAAAGGCTTCTTCTGCCTCTTCAGCAGAGCTGTAAACGTAACCAGAATTCAAATACAGCGCCTCACTCGTTTCATCAAAGCCGCTACGCATGAGCCCGCCGCGCACCAGTTCTGTCTGGGGGCGAAGCTTTTGTGCTGAAGCATTTGATTTGCTGTTCGTCATCTTTCCTAATCCATTTACTTTATTATGCCCTGAGGGATATTTCTCCGAAAGGAACACTTTTAATTACGGTTAATTTTGTTTCCAGGGAATACCTGCGGCTTTCCAGCCCGCTACTTTTCCCCGATGGCCGCTTTCGTCCACAGGCCCTTCAAAGCCATGCAAAATGTTGAAACAGTATTTATAACCGAGTGACGTTAACGCGATCGCAGCTGAAACGGACCGCACTCCTGACCGACACAGTATATAAAGGGACTGTTCTTCATGTATTCCCAACTGCTTTATCGTCGTCACAAAATCAGGATTGACCTGCATCTGTGGATAAACCTGCCAAGGAAGAAGCTGCGCATCTTTTCCCAAAGATGAAAGATCAGGCACACCGACGAACTGGAACTCCGGGACAGTCCGGACATCAAGCAAAACAGCATTCAGGTCCTTTTCCAAGGCATCCCAAGCTTGCTCTACCGAGACATCACCTGCGTATTGTTGCTCCATTCCGATCTCCATTTGTGCCAGACAATTGGTTAATGGCGCTTATTAATATTGAGAATTAGGGATTTTAAAACCTTTTTCATCAAATACTTTATTCAAATACTTTTGAAATAGGATTCAGGCATGTCTGATTTAGAAGAACTTCGCACCCGGGTAGAAGCAGCAGAAGAACATTTTGGTCTTATAGCTGATCAACAAAAAGGTTATAGCCAACGCTTGATTGCCCTGCTCAATATTACCGAGCAAAAGGATCAGACCATCGGCAAACTCGAATATGAAAACGAGCAACTACGCACGATGCTGTTCTCTCTTTTGCAATCTATCGAAAAGGGGGACACGACAAATACCTTGCAGGACATGGATGTACGCATCTCAGCAATGACGAGCGAAACTGTTGAAATTGAAAACAAATCGGCGGATGACGACCTTTCTCTTCCCGCACCTGAGGCAGAGGTCACAGATGAAGAAGAAACCTTCAACCTAGAGGAAGATGCGCAAGAACTCGACAGTTCAGCCTCAGCAGAAAACGGCGAAGAAAGTGATCTCGACGAGATTGAAGAACTTGTCACAGATCTTGAATCTGATGATGACAATAATGCCATGGCTAACGACGAAACCGATCTAGCGGCGGGTGATTTGAGCGATAACTCTGAGGATGAAGCAGACGACATTTCTATGGAAGATGTCTCCGAATCCGACGATGCCCTCGATTCTCTTGAATCAGGCTCAGAGGACGAAGCTGCATCAGAAGAAATGGCCGATGCAACAGAAGACGACATTATCGCTGAAATAGCAGACAATTTGGAAGAAGTACTTCCTACTGAAGACAACAGTGCTGAAGAAGAAATCATGGATGCCACTGGCATGGATGACACAGATATCGAGGATTCTGGGATGGAGACCTCTGACACAGGCGACGTCGATACCCCCTTAGAAGGGTTGGAAGATCCCCTCGAAGATCAAATCCTGTCTCAGGAAAGTACCACAAACGAAAGTGCAACGGCCGTAGAAGATCCCGATGATATGTTGACAGCTGACGCAACCGAGACTCTTCAAGACGCTAAAATCAGTACAGAAGACATCCCTTTGAGCGAAGACACCGATATTGACAGTTTCCTAGATGAAAACGCTGATGAAGAAGAGAAACCAGGCACCCCTGAAATCGAAGATATAATGGAGCGCATTTCAAAACAGGCACTTTCACAGGGCGAATAAAAAGGGGAAATTTATCTATAAAATTCCGATTTTATTTTCCCAAGAAATGACCTTACTTTAATGCCCGTCAAAACATCTTTCTTATTCGAAAAGCATCCTTGCCCGTGATTTCGGACTATTTAAAATTATACCTCCCCCCGATTCTGCTCGTCACAGGAGCTATCTATCTGGTGGCCTATCCGCAAAGCTATCCCGCACCGATAGATCTGCTGCTCGCTATTGCACCAACAACCTTGTCGACTTTGGGGGCAGGGCTTTGCCTTTGGTTCAGAAAAATCAATCCTGTTTTTTGCTTCGCCATTGCTGTTGGCCTTTCCTATTTCAGCGGAGAAATGTCTGAGACACAGTATTCAGCCGCATTTATTTTGATCCCCCTTGTTTGGATGGGGCTAGCGATTAGTGAAGAACGCGGGATTTTAACCCCTTCGGGTTTCACAAAAGGATTATCACTCTTCGCCGCAGCAGGGATGATTGCGACACTTGGTTATCCAGCCAATGATCTGGGCATCTTTTCCAACCTGTGGATTGATTTGAACTACGCCATGCAATGGCGTCCCACTTGGGGCCTTTGGATGCCTCTACCTGCTCTGGCCTTTGGCGCATTCAGTCTCGCTGCTATGGTTTTGACCGTTCGTCTGATCATCTACCAAAGACCAATGGATGCAGGTTATCTTGGGGGGCTCATCGCACTATTGGGCGCCGCCCTTCGATTTGGAGATTTTCCCGCAACTCCCATATTTATAACCCTCACATCTCTTCTACTTATTCTCAGCCTTTTCCAGGAATCACATCGCATGGCTTTTCTGGACGAGTTGACCCGTATTCCAGCCCGGCGGGCATTGCTCGCAGACATGAAAAAACTGGGACGTCGCTATACGCTGGCGATGGTCGATATAGATTTCTTTAAAAAATTTAATGATACTTACGGGCATGATGTGGGCGATCAGGTTTTACGCATGGTCTCTTCCCGTCTCAATCAGACGGGCGGTGGATGCCGTGCCTACCGATACGGAGGCGAAGAATTTACCTTACTTTTCCCAGGAAAAACCGTTGACGAAGCTTTCGACTATTTGGAAGAAGTCAGGGAACGTATTCAAGGAACTGTTTTTGTTATCAGGGGATCAGATCGACCCGCGAAAAAACCATCAAAATCAAAGAAGAGTAACAGTAATAAAAAAGTTAAAGTCACGGTATCCATTGGTGTGTCAGAACGAACTGAAAAACACGAAGACCCGATGGATGTCATGAAGAAAGCGGACCGTGCCCTTTACAAAGCAAAAGATAAGGGCAGAAACTGTGTGATCGACATGTAAATGCCCTCCCCAAAAAAAAGAAGCTCTGATTTCATAAGAGATACAGAGCTTCTTTGTTATTTACCTCACCAGTGCTTAATAGCGAATACTGGGCTTATTCCTGCCCGCCCCCCAAAAGAAGCGCATCATTATCATCAATTGGAACCCCAGGAATATTTTTGGAAGTCCTGATGACCTGAATGGTCTGTACTGTCGCCACATGAGGCGCAGCCGTCAGCTTTTCTGTTAATTCGTTTTCATGACTGGTATTGCGGGCAACCAGCTTTAAAACAAAATCATTAGAGCCACGGGTCATGCTGCTTTCGCGCACTTCCGGCCACTCATTCATAAAGCTTTCAAATTCAGTCAACACCTGCTCGGACTGACCGGAAAGGCCAACAAGGGCGTAGAAGGTCACTTCATAGCCCAAGGCTTCGGCCTCTAGCTCGGCGTGATACCCCTTGATAAAACCAGCTTCTTCCAAAGCCCTTACCCGTCGAAGACAAGGGGGCGCAGAAATACCTGCCCTGCGGGCGAGTTCGACGTTCGTAACACGTCCATCTTCCTGAAGATCCTGAAGTATACGAAGATCTATACGATCTAACTTTACGCGGCGCATGCAAACGTCCTGTACAGTGTTTCCGGTAACACCCTAAGCCTTCATGCCGTCACATGATAAACAATTAGAGCGAATCGAGTGATTTTGAGTAACAATATTACTCGTGACCTCCGTCTTTTCAAGATACAACAAACAAATTCTATTAGGTAACTGTCACAATGGTGGTCTTTTCCTTGTCTAAATCCTCTTGTCGCGCGATATTCCCTGAACAATGACAGAGATTAAGAAAAACCTTGTTTGCTGGGCTGTTAGCGATGGACGCGCCGGTATAGAAGCCAATTGTCTGGGCCTGGCAGCAGCAATGGGGGTTGCTCCTGTCATTCACCATGTGCAGATGAAATTTCCTTGGAAGTGGCTACCACCAGCTCTCATCCCGCTGCATACCGGTATTTACGATGCATCTCTCTTTCCCCCACAAGACGCGCACGAAGAAAGCTGGCCAGACGTTATAATCGGCTGTGGACGGCAAGCCGCGCTTTTTACCGCACTGGTGCGCAAACTGAGTAAGGGCAAAACCTTTGCCATTCAAATTCAGGATCCCAAGGTATCGCCAGACCTTTATGATCTGGTCGTAACACCAGATCACGATAAATTAAGAGGCTCTAATGTCCTAACCACCTGTGGTGCCCTTAATAAAATCACACCAGATCTGCTTGAGGTTAGTAAAAAAGAACTCGCCCCCCGCATCTCAGGCCTGCCAAGGCCGTTAGTTGCTGTTTTGATCGGCGGAAAAAGCAAAGCCTACGATTTAACAGAAAACATTATTCATCAACTTGGCAATCAGCTTCAAAATCTGCATCAACAAACTGGATGTGGGTTTCTGCTAACAACATCAAGACGAACTGGACAGAAAAACGCGGCCTTATTATCCGGCTACCTGAAAGACATTCCGGCTTTTGTATGGGATGGACAGTCCCCGAACCCTTATTTTGGTTTTTTAGGATCAGCCGACGCCATCATTGTCACCAGTGATTCCGTGAATATGGTTACAGAGGCTGCAAGTACTGGCCGTCCCGTCTTTACCGTCGATTTGGCAGGGGGCACCAAAAAATTTGATCGCTTTCACCAAAAGCTTAGAGATGACGGTATCATCCGCCCCTTTAACGGTACGTTAGAGACATGGCCCTATCCTCCGCTTTGCGAATCACAGCGGATAGCCAAGATCATATTGAAAAAGCTTGATAATTCCGGGCGTCGATAACAGAAACACAAAAGCCTTTAGATAAAGCCCAAAAGATATTGATCTGCCCCTTGTAGAGAACGTCTAGGCACTCTATTTTTCACTCAAGCATAAGACGATTCTATCGTGATTTTCACCGAGATTTCCCCAAGATTACTACAGGGATTTCCACCTCGTTTCTCACCACTTAGATCAATTATTGATCAACTTTGGTGCTGTTATGGTGTCTCGGAATAATGTCGATCCGATAAAGACACAAACGAGAAAGATACAAAGAGCATGTCCGAAACCCACCGTACCAAAGTACTGATTATCGGTTCTGGCCCCGCAGGCTATACCGCCGCTATCTATGCCGCGCGCGCGAACCTTGAACCAATATTGGTTCAAGGCCTACAACCCGGCGGCCAGCTGACCATCACCACAGAGGTCGAAAACTATCCGGGGTTTGCGGACGTCATTCAAGGTCCATGGTTGATGGAACAGATGCAAAAGCAAGCCGAACACGTTGGCACGAAAATGCATTTTGATATCATCAACGAAGTCAATTTTGATGAACGTCCTTTTGTCTGTACAGGCGACAGCGGCAATAGCTATGTTGCCGACACAGTGATCATAGCCACAGGCGCCCAGGCACGCTGGTTAGGACTAAAAGGCGAAGAGACATACAACGGACGTGGTGTTTCAGCCTGTGCGACCTGTGATGGTTTCTTCTATCGTGGCAAAGAGGTTGCCGTTATCGGAGGCGGTAACACAGCTGTCGAAGAAGCTCTCTATCTGGCAAACATCTGCTCTAAGGTGACACTGGTACACAGAAGAGACGCTTTGCGGTGTGAAAAAATCCTCGAAGATCGTTTGTTAAAGAATGAAAAGATCGACATTCAGTGGAACAAAGTTGTCGATGATGTCTTGGGCACACCGACAGATGGCGTTACTGGCCTAAAACTAAAAGATACTCAAGATGGCTCTTTCTCTGAACTTGAGACCAGCGGCATGTTCGTGGCTATTGGACATGACCCCGCAACAGCAATATTCAAAGGCAAGCTGAATCTGGATGATGAAAACTACATTCTGGCGACACCCGGCACAGCCACAACCAACATTCCCGGCGTTTTTGCGGCAGGTGACTGCGTTGACAAAATCTACAGACAAGCTGTGACAGCAGCAGGTATGGGCTGCATGGCAGCACTGGAAGCCGAACGCTATCTGACGGAAATGAATGACTAGAACAGTCACCTAACCAAGATAAAAAGCGAAGCTTGTAAGGGCTTCGCTTTTTATTTGACCAAATTTCATTTGATTTGAGCTTTTCAAAAAAATATACGCTTACGCACAATTTGTTAAGAAGCTGTAATTACAGTAGGATATCCATAATTTACGAATCGCTGCCGCGAATTCAACGCGCAGACTAAGGGAGAAGTGGTTTGTCAGAGGGCACAAAACGCCGGAGTGGCCTGAAAGCGTCTATCATGGACTGGGATAAACTGCGTATTTTTCACGCCGTTGCCGAAGCCGGAAGCTTTACCCACGCAGGGGAACAACTCAACCTCAGCCAATCTGCCGTCAGTCGTCAAATCTCTGCTTTGGAAGAAAGCCTCAAGGTCTCTCTTTTCCACCGTCATGCGCGCGGATTGATACTGACCGAACAAGGCGAACTTCTTTACAGAACCGCTCACGATGTTTTTGGTAAGCTTGCCATGACAGAGGCACAGTTGACCGAAAGTAAAGATCGTCCCAAAGGCCCCCTTAAAATCACCACAACAGTTGCCCTTGGCTCAACATGGCTTGCTCCACGCTTGCACGAATTTATCGACCTTTATCCTGATGTAGAAGTACAGCTTATTCTATCGGACAAAGAGCTGGATCTTTCCATGCGCGAGGCCGATGTCGCCGTACGTCTGCACCCGCCAAGACAAGCAGATTTGGTTCAACGCCACCTGCTAACAGCTCAAATGCATATCTATGCGTCTGTGGGCTATATCAAAAAATTCGGTATGCCACGTTCTGTGAAAGAAATTTCTGATCACAGGCTAGTTGTTTATGGGGACGACACGAAACCACCCCTTCCGGATATCAACTGGCTGCTACACGTTGGCACCGAAAATACTGGCTTGCGCCGCGCATCTCTAGCCATCAACAACATCTATGCCATCATGAAGGCTGTGCGCTCTGGCGCGGGCCTAGGCGCACTTCCTGATTTTATGACACAGGAATCAAGCGATCTCGTACAGGTATTACCCGAAGTTGAAGGCCCACAGTTCGATGCCTACTTTGCCTATGCCGAAGAAATGCGATCATCCAAACGAATTGCCATTTTCCGGGATTTCCTATTACGCAAGGTCGCAGAATCAAAATTCTAGAGTAAAATACTCTAAATTACGCTTTTATTACAAAAACTTACTAGGTATGCGCCTAATGCATATCGGCACTGTAATAATGTAAATCGACAACCTAAAAAAAAATGCTACATTGGTTGTCATCAGATGTTGCGTTGCAATATCTACTTTGACTGACTGTTGAGCTTGCTCCGGTTGGTCTGTTTCCAGGCTTCGGCCTGGGGGTCTTCGGACCCCACGTCTCCCAGACGTGAAGCCTCCCTGTTCAACTTGCCTCCAAGCTTCGTGCTTGGAGGTTTTTTTTCGCCTACACTTTCCAAGAATCGCATAGAGACACGCCAGAGACAATTTTTACAATTTTTGATGATCACATGAACAAGAATATATAAAGATTGAGACAGGGGAATAGCATTAAATAAGTTTAGTTGACAGGCAATCCATGTTAATTAAGCCAATAGGAACAAACAATGAACATTAGTTAACTAGAAATACTGTCAATAAATTGCTACCATGGAGATAAATAAAATCAAATTTTCTAGGGCTTTTAAGTTGAAAATAGTTATAAGCATGTGTTTTGCGCTATTAGCAATAATCACAATTATTGTTATTCATCCAATTATTAATGATTTTTTTGGTATAGTAGAATACGTAAAAAAGCACCCTAAAGCACTTGATGAAATTGCTATTGCAGTTCAAATAGGTCGATTGGACTACATATCCGGGCTATTGACCATTCTTGGGCTGCTTTTGGCTATTTTTGCCTTCTTTGGTTTCGGATATATAAAACACGCAGCAGAAGATATAGCAGAACGCACTGCGAAAGATATCGCAGAGGATATAGCAAAAACTGTTGCCGAAGTTAAGATTAATGAATATATACAGGATGAAATGCCTGACTTGATGAAAGAATATTCTGGGTACATGGTGTCAACTATGTCTGGAGATATTGCAGACTTGATCAGTGAAAATTCAGGAGGTAACGGTGATGATAATTAACCCCTTCGAAATAGTAACTCGACATGTAAAAGCTGATACTCCTGTTAACTTGGATGCTTTGGCATCTGATCTTGGTGTTTCCATCAAAAGAACAAACCTAGACGATGATATTGCTGGAATGATTGAGAGAAACGCAGACGGTACCTATACTGTATCTGTGAATGAAGATCAGCACCCAAATCGTCAACGCTTTACTATTGCACATGAACTCGGCCACTTCGTTCTCCATAAAAAACTTATTGGCGACGGAGTTGACGATACTAAAATGTATAGAAGCACGGATGCAGGAAAGTATCACAACAAGAATTTTGCTAAGATTCAAGAAACTGAAGCAAATCAATTCGCAGCAACTCTTTTGATGCCAACACATCTGATAAAGAAATATCTAGAATTAGGCGTCTCAGAAGCAAGTATTCTATCCGGTATATTTGGCGTCTCAGAGCAAGCTATGGAAATTAGGTTGAGATCTTTCCCTTAATTCCCAAAAACCTGCTCAAACAACTTTTTTCTATGCCCACCCCGAAACAAAATAAAAGCGCCGATACATTGTATCAGCGCTTTTATCGCATATAAGATAATTCGAAAGATAAACTTCCTACTCCGCAGGTTGAGGCAAAGGTTTAGTTCCTCCGATAACGACCTCATTACCCGGCCTTGGGTCTCTCGGCACATTGAAAGCTAAGATCAGGGATATCACTGCCATGCCTGCGCCAGCGGCAAAGACCATCCACATGGCTTCGTCGGGGAAGGCGTGTCCGAAGAGCACCGGAATAAAGACAGCCGGAATATGGTTGATGGAAAAGCTAACGCCAGAGGTCGCGGCGATATCCTTGTAGTCAGCGATCTTCTGCAAATAGCTTTTTTGAGCAATAGCAAAAGAAAAGAACAGGTGATCGAGTATATATAGGACAGCAGCAACCCAAGCCTCTCCGACGAGGGCATAGCCGGAAAACACCAAAATAAGGCCGATGTATTCACAGATCAGGGCGCGACGTTCACCCCAGCGCGAGATAAACTTGCCGATCTTGGGCGCAAGCCAGAAGTTAATAGCTTGGTTCACCAGATAGAGCATGGTGATTTCGGCAACAGAAAAGTCGAACTTCACCACCATCATAAAACTGGCAAAGGCGACAAAAATTTGACGTCGGGCACCGCCCATAAAGGTTAGCGCATAAAAGAGCCAATAGCGTTTGCGCAAAATCATCTTCTTGTGCTGCACTTCCTTTGGCGAATAGGACGGGAAAGCAAGCACAACAAACAGAACCATCAGGATCGTCATAACACCACCCGCCAAATAGACCCATTTGTAATCAAGACCAAAGAAGGTGAAGATCACCCAGATCATACCGTATGCGGTGATCGACGCGATGGACCGCGCAGAAAGCTGCCGCCCCATTGATAAAGGCGCTCTTTCTTTATCAACCCATTGCAGGGTTAACGACATCTGGACCGTTTCGTAATAATGAAACCCGAACGACATGATCACCGTGGTCACATAGAGGCCAAAGGCACTGGGGTAAAACCCCGTAACAGCAACCCCCACACCCAGCAAGATCAAAGCCATCAGACCAAAAGTACGCTCCTTAATAAAGAGTAGGAATAATAGAGCACTCACCACTAACAGCCCTGGAATTTCACGTACGGACTGCAAGATTCCAATTTCAGCCAGACCAAAATCGGCCTTTTCCACAACAAAGTTATTCAGAAGGCTCATCCATGTCGCAAAAGCCAACGGCATCGCGGCAGAGAGAATGATCAGACAGCCTTCGGGCGTACGCCAGACTTCCGGTTTAAGATAATGACCGAGGGGTTTCATATGTTATTTTCCATCAAGACTTCTATTGGTTGTCGCTACAATAGGGATAGAAAGCAAGACTGTCTTGCGTTATCATGCCATACGATATCGACAAACGGACAAAATATTCAATATATCATGAGAATTGAGCCGCCTCTTAACCAGCCACTGGTGTCAAAGCCAAATGATGTGCCTGCGGAACTGGTGCGCCCCGTCATGGTTCGTGCCGCCAATATGCGCCCCGGCAGACGTGTCTTGCCGCACAGCCATGCTTGGTGCCAGCTGGCTTATGCGTCTGAAGGTGTTCTCGCCATTTACACCAATCAAGGCAGTTGGGTTGTGCCTCCGCAACGTGCCGTCTGGATACCGCACGAAACAGAGCATGAGGTCTATTCCCCTCATGGCTCTAAATGGCGCGCGCTGCACCTTGATAAAGAATTCTCCCAAGGTATGCCCGATAGCTGTTGTGTTATCTCTGTCTCAAAGCTGTTACGGGAAATGCTGATCCACGCCGCAACTCTACCAGTGGAATATGATGAACAGGGTGCAGACGGGCGACTGATGCAGGTTCTTATGGATCAAATCCGGGCAGCCAAAACCGTCCCGCTACATCTCCCTCTCCCACAAGATGCCAGATTGCGCCGCGTTACCGAGCTTTTGATTCATACGCCTTCAGACCCACGGAGGCTCGAAGACCTCGCCTGTGATGCCGGGGCCAGCAGTCGGACGCTTGCCAGACTGTTTTCCAAAGAGTTGGGCATGACCTTTCGCCAATGGCGCAGCCAATGCCGCCTGATGGCATCAATGGAACGTCTTGCCCTTGGCGAGCCTGTGACCTCTGTTGCCATCGATTTGGGATACGACAGCCCCAGCGCCTTTATCGCCATGTTCAAACGCACACTAGGTAAACCACCTGCCGCATATTTTGCGACACAATAAAAAAAGCCACGCATCTCTGCGTGGCTTTTCTGTTTGAGGCTGAAATACTTATTCAGCTGCCTCCGTCTCTGCAATCTTCTCTCTGTGATTATCTCTATAGAGAGCTTTGGCAAGAGAGATCACCATCAGCACCATCACCATTGTAAAGGGCAACGCCCCAATGATCATCGCATTTTGAAGCGCACCAAACGGGTTTGCTTCTGCGCCACTGTTACCTGCAATAATCAAAGCACCAATCACACTGGTGAGAATAACACCCCAAATAATGCGGTGTTTGATATCCGTTTCCTTCTCGCCACCAGACATGATTGTATTCATCACCAGAATACCCGAATCAGCAGATGTCACCAAGAAGGTCATAATCAGGACCACACACATGATCGTCAGACCCGACAGCGCACCACCAGAGAGCATCTGACCAAGGGTTACAAACAGCTTTGCGGTATTACTTGCACCAAGAATTGCACCATCAGCACTACCCGTTAGCTCCAGATCAATTGCTGTGCCACCAAGAATGGTCATCCAAAGGAAACACACGATTGCTGGCGCAATAACGCACCCAAAGATAAACTCACGAACAGAGCGACCTTTTGAAATCCGCGCGAGGAAAAGACCAACAAACGGCGAGAACGCAATCCACCATGCCCAGTAGAAAGTCGTCCACCCAGCTTGCCACCCGAACTGACGCCCTTCTGTACCCGCAGCGTAAAGAGCGGCTGCGACCTCGTCTGAATTTTCCAACGCGGTTACAGATGCGGGCAACGTCTCTTTAAATCCGCCCAGAGATCCCCAAGCATTGGTCGCATTACCATAAACAGAGGCGATGTCTTCTGCTGACAGAGCCTTGGCTGCATCAGGAATGGCCATGGCAAATTCTTCGACAGATAACGGACCGTAAGCCCCAAACGACAACTGCGTGAAGTGAATGATATAGTCAACCAAGCTTGCACCAAAGGTCGTCATTGCAAAAGCGAATGAACCAAAGAAAACAAACGTCAAAAGCAAGATGATTGATAATACCAGATTGAGGTTAGAGAGATACTTAATCCCCCGACCAACACCGGAAACCGCAGAGAGAATTGAAAGCCCCATAATGATGAAGAGAGCAGCTAGAAGGCCAACAACGCTTGGTTTCGGTGCTTCAGCATCTCCGTTCATAAGCCAGCTCATATCAGTAACGGCATAGACACCATCAACAAACTGGCTAACACCAAACCCAATGGTTACAGACACGCCAAGAATAGTCGCAACAACGCCAAGCACATCGACAATGTGACCAAAAGGTCCATTAATCATCTTACCAAAAAGCGGCGTAAGGGCGGAACGGATTGTTAACGGCATATCCCGTGTATAGGCGTAATAAGCCAGAGACAGACCTGTGGTCACATAAATAGCCCAAGCATGAAAACCATAATGTAGGAATGTGTAACGGTAGCCAGATTGTACGGCTTCTTCAGTATTTGGTACCACAGCACCGTCGATGATTACCGGGTTAGAGCCCCAGAGACCGAGGGGTTCTGCTGTCGCAAAGACCATCAAGCCAACGCCTAGCCCAGCCCCAAACATCATAGAGAACCAAGAGAAGTTGGAAAATTCGGGTTCGACACCTTCTGCCCCTAGTTTCTTTCTGCCTGTTGCCGGTATCAAGGCAATGATAAACAAGAAGAAGGCAAAACCACCAACCGAGATGATATAAAAGGTGTTAAAGCTGTTCAAAACATTGGAATTAAGAGCAGACAGGACGCTATTGGCATTACCTGGCCAAATCAACGCCCATAATACCAGCAAAGTCATACTGCCTTTACTGATCAAGGCAATGGGGATGCTGTGTCCCTCATAAAAGCCTCCCGTGGCCGTTTTGATCTCAAGATCAGTGAATGGTGGTTTGATTGACATTATGCTTCCCCGTTTCGATTTTTATTATCGTTCTTTGTGTAACAGCTTTAAAACTCTGATTACTCAAAACAATATGAAGCAAAAACGGGTGTAACCGAGTACACTGAAGTATTTTTGTATTATTATTATCTATTTATGTCTTTGCAGAAAGTCCAAGTACCATTTCACAGAGTTCAAACAGATAAACGACACTAATGTACGTCCTAATTTTTGATGTCGCCGCACAAATACTACTGTAACTTTCGAACAAAGCTTCAGTCAAACTTAATATACCCAGAACTACTCGAGAAAAACTGAAGTAAACTTAAGGATTATTGATCTAACAACTTTAATCACTGCGCACAAATAAAGGCAGAGCGATTTATATTTACGCTCTGCCTTATAATTTTTATCAAGCAAGTTTCTATTTAGGTATACAGGCGTTCACCCTTTATATCTTTGTAAAGCTTAGCCACCTCATCCGCATATCCATTAAACAACAAAGTGGGTACTCTTTCACTTTTTCCAAGAGGTTGCTCCGTAGCTTGGCTCCAACGTGCATGCGCAACTTCCGGGTTCACATTTGCCCAAAAACCATATTCAGACCCTTGAATTTCTTCCCAGAAAGAAACTGGTCTTTTATCTGTGAAAGTAAATTTCACAATTGATTTGGTCGACTTAAAACCATACTTCCAAGGCGTCACTAACCGTAGGGGTGCCCCGTTTTGTTTGGGCATCGGCTTGCCATAAATACCTGTCGCGATAAACGCAAGATCATGCGATGCCTCTTCAATCGTTAGCCCCTCAATATAGGGCCATGGATACCAATGTGCTTTTTGTCCGCTTGCGATATCGGGCAGATTAAACGTTTCCATGCGTATGTACTTCGCACTAGACAGCGGACGAGCAAGTTCAACCAGCTTTCGAAGTGGAAACCCTGTCCAGGGAACAGCCATAGACCAGGCTTCAACACATCGATGGCGATAAAGACGCTCTTCAAGCTCAATTTTGGCAAAAAGATCATCGACATCCAACTGCATCTCTTTTTCAACCATTCCATCAATGGCGATTGACCAAGGACGCAAAGGTAATGCCTGTGCTTTTTCGTGAATGTTTTTTGAAGACCCAAATTCATAAAAATTGTTATAAGTTGTCGCCAGCTCTTCAAAGCTGAGATCACGATCCAGTTTATAGTAATCGTTTCTTTTCGCCGGATAATACTTGGCACTTGGATCAAGGCCGGATGTCTGTGTCGTACTTTGGGATGGCGCAGTTGCTTCTGCAGAGGGTTCATCACAACCAGATACAAGACCAACAGACAAAACAGCCGATCCCAAAGCAGCCCGTTTCATAAAATGGCGGCGATTCAAATATACACTTTCCTCGGTCAACTGACTTTCTTTCAGCTCCCAGGGTTTGCGAAATTTCAATAACATTCTAAATCCTCTGTCATGTTCCAGTTACAGAGATACTCCTTGTCCCTCTCACAAACAAATCACTGCTGCGTTAACACCCCGTGTGACAGGGGCTAAAACGACCGCACAAACTAAAAGGGCACATCTAATGATGCGCCCTTTTAGTTTTACACCAGATCCTCTCGCCCGGATATCTTACACAGATATCTCCCGCGAATTGATCGTATTTTTTAGCTCAACTCTAGCTCAGGGCCTCACAAGCACGCTTGATACGCTCACAGGCTTCTTTCAAAGCTTCGGTTGAAGTCGCATAGGAAATACGGAAATAAGGAGACAGGCCAAAAGCCTCACCCTGCACCGCAGCAACATCGAAACCTTCAAGAAGATAGGTCACAAAATCACCGTCAGATGAAATCTGTTTTCCATCCGGAGTTGTCTTGCCAATGGTGCCTTCGCAAGAAGGATACACATAAAAAGCGCCTTCGGGCTTAGAACAATTAATGCCCGGGCAGTCGTTGAGCAAATCAACAACCATGTCACGGCGCGCTTTAAAGACTTCATTGTGCTTGGGGATGAAGCCCTGATCACCACGAAGGGCTTCAACAGCCGCGGCCTGGCTGATAGAACAGGGATTAGATGTGCTTTGAGACTGAATTTTGGCCATGGCTTTTATAAGCGGCACAGGACCACCAGCAAAACCGATACGCCAGCCTGTCATACAATAGGCTTTGGAAACACCGTTCATGGTCAGCGTACGATCATAAAGAGATGGTTCAACCTGTGCAGGCGTGACGAACTCAAAGTCGTCGTAGACGAGCTTTTCATACATATCATCAGTCAGAATCATCACATGCTCATGACGCTTAAGCACATCTGTCAGCGCTTTCATCTCGTCATAAGAATAAGCTGCACCTGTTGGGTTTGAAGGACTGTTCAACAACACCCATTTAGTTTTATCAGTGATCGCTTCTTCCAAATCTTCGGCCTGTAACTTAAAGCCATTACTTTGCATACAAGGCACCGCTACCGGCTCACCATCAGCAAGAAGAACCATATCAGGATATGAAACCCAGAAAGGGGCTGGAATGATAACTTCATCCCCCGGATTCAATGTTGCCATGAAAGCATTATAAAGAATCTGCTTTCCACCAGTACCGACGGTGATCTGCTCTGGCTTGTACTCCAGACCATTATCTCGTTTGAATTTTTCACAAATTGCAGCTTTGAGTTCTGGCGTCCCATCAACCGCGGTATAACGTGTATCTCCACCATTAATGGCGGTGATAGCGGCTGCTTTGATGTTATCCGGCGTGTCAAAATCCGGTTCACCAGCGCCAAGGCCAATGACGTCACGCCCAGCAGCTTTTAGCTCACGGGCTTTGGTTGTTACAGCAATAGTCGGAGAGGGTTTGATTCGCGAGAGGCGATCCGCGAGTTGCGGCATGACCTTATGCTCCTGTTGTTTCGCCGGATCTAGACAAGATTAAGTCTGATCGGGCTTACGAGTTTCAAGACGGGGTGTTGCACAGCGGGCACCGTAATATAACCGACACAGACACCGCAACAGTGAATCGCAGTTTAAAACCATTTTATACGATTAGCTAATCAATGAAATAGACCAGAAAAGAAGGTGCCGTTGTGGAATCTAACCAGAAGACTATTACTCACTAAATACATAAAACACCAAATTGCCGTATTTCTTCTAAATAGCTGTCACAGTTTATCTCTAGAACCCTTAGCCAGTAGAGTTCTACGGAATGAAACCACGAACCTTTAGACACAAACTTTGACGGTGATAGGCCGTTTTAATCCAACCCGAGGAGTATGAGGGATGCATCGAACAGGATATGTCCGCAATTCATACAAAAACAGCGAAACCAAAAAAGGTCTCGTTAGCCTAACAGCTCTTTTGGTCTTGTTAATATCACTTTCAACTGTTTCCGTTTCCCTAGCCGCAATCCTGTCTCCAGAAACCTTCCTCGCCCAACGAATGACAGAACAAAAGAAAGACGAAATCAAGAAAGAGGCCCGGGAGCCTCTTTCTTAAACACGATCATTAATAGTCAGATTACTGATCCTAATCAGCTAAAGCATCTTCCCCATCAAATGTCGCGGCAAGCGCATGCATCACAGACGCGATACGAATTGCATCCTGAATGCCTTCTTTCGAAATTCCACCTGCGGCAACTTGCTTTTCGTGGGATTCAATGCACATGCCACAGCCATTAATAGATGACACAGCCAACGACCAAAGTTCGAAATCAACTTTATCTACACCAGGTCGACCAATGATGTTCATACGCAATCTGGCAGGTAGCTTTAAGTAGTCTTCATTTCCGCTGAGGTGGGCAAAGCGGTAATAGATATTATTCATCCCCATAATCGACGCTGCTGATTTAGCCGCTGAATAAGCCTCGGCAGATAGCTTTTCTTTTGCTTCAGCATTAATCGCCTTGATGACAAAAGCATTTCGACTTGCAAGTGCAGATGACAGGGCAGTTCCCCAAATTTGCTGATCATTCAGGGACGTTGATGTTAAAACATTCGTAATATTCAGCTTAAGATCTTTTGCATAATCAGGCACTGCTGATTTCAAGTCACTAATAGACACTATCTCGTTCTCACTTTATCTCGGGCTTATAGAGTAGATCTTTATTCGTCAGGACAGAATGCTAAAAAGCAAAACACAGGAAAGCAGAATAAAAATCAAAAGGGTTATGGCAAACGGGAACAAACAATACGCTTAACTGAAAAAGGGCGGGTTCAGTTTCCCGATCCCGCCCTTTTGTCAAAGCTCTTGGTTCTTAAGCAACTTTAAGAACGTCGTCGCCTTTATTCCAATTACATGGGCACAGTTCATCAGTCTGTAGCGCATCAAGAATACGAAGCGTTTCTTGTGGGTTACGACCAACGTTCAAACCGTTTACGCCAACATGCTGAATGATGCCGTCTGGATCAACGACAAACGTGGCACGAAGGGCAACGCCAGCTTCAGCGTCGAGAATTCCTAGGCCTTCGCAAAGCTCACGCTTGATATCAGAAACCATTGGGAAAGGAAGATCATTAAGATCTTCGTGATCCTTACGCCATGCCATGTGAACAAAATCACTATCCGTAGAAACACCAAGAATCTGCGCGTCGCGATCTTCGAACTCTTCGTTCATTGCGCCAAAAGCAGCAATTTCAGTTGGGCAAATAAACGTGAAATCTTTTGGCCAGAAGAAAACAACTTTCCATTTTCCTTCATAGCTTTTATCTGTGATTTCAACAAAACCATCCGTTGGGTTATTAGAAACAACCGCTGTCAAAGCGTATTCAGGAAACTTATCACCAATCGTAAGCATGCTTACACGTCCTCATAATTATGCCCACAATGTGAGCGCCGGTATTAATGCAAATTTTAATTGCGCCAAAATCTAATTGCGCAAAGCCCTGCGCAGAGGGTATTTTCAGGGCCTACTTAATCTGTAGAAATTCCTGAAGTCAAGATTTTTTTAGAATAATTCTAATTAACAACTGTCTTTAATTTTTTCACCTCTTTTCCTTACACGAAAAAAAAGCTTAACTGGATACAATTACATTCGTCAGGACACTTAAGATTAAGTCAAATGGACCGCTATTTCTCAATCTGGAAAAGATCACAATTCAACCTGCTTCCTAACCCTGATGCATCCAGATCACTGACTTATGGAGAAGAACTCGAACACATTCTCTCCAAAGAAAGCTGCCAGAAAGCCTATGACGAAATAAAGGCTTGGCCCGAATATCAAATCAGTCCTCTTGTCTCTCTCTCTAATCTTTCAAAGAAACTTAATCTCGTTGACATCAGTTTCAAGGATGAAAGCGAAAGATTTAATCTCGGCTCATTTAAAGCACTCGGCGGTGCCTATGCTGTTTATAATTTCCTGAAAATTTTTATAGAACAAACAAAAGAGATCACAATCAATTCAGATGACTTACGCCAAGACACCTATAGGGACATTACATCGGAATTGACGGTTGCGACGGCGACGGATGGTAATCACGGACGTTCTGTCGCTTGGGGTGCCCAGATCTTCGGCTGCAACGCTATTATTTATGTTCCTGCCAGTTGCAGCCAATCGCGTATCGAAGCCATCGAAGAATACGGCGCAACAGTACTCCAGATGCCGTTGAAATACGACGAAACCGTCAGACATTGCATAAAAGAAGCAAAAGAAAACGATTATCAGATCATCTCTGATACATCATGGGAAGATTACCGCGACATTCCCGCCCAAATAATGCAAGGCTATAGTATTATTGCCGAAGAAACCTTGAAAGAATATTTCACGCGTCCCTTTCGCCAAGCAATCCCCCCATCACATATATTCATCCAAGCTGGTGTTGGAGGATTAGCCGCTGCATTAACGGGTTATTTTTGGTTACATCTAGGGGAAAGACGCCCCAAAATCGTTATTGTAGAACCTGAGAACGCAGCCTATTTATATGCCTCTGCCGCTGAGGGGAAACTAACCAAAGCAAGCGGAGACAAAGAAACCGGTAATGTTCACACCATTATGGCTGGATTAGATTGTGGAGAAACATCCCCTATCGCTTGGGCAATACTATCTCGTGGGGCAGACTTCTTTATAACGATACCTGATGCGATCACAGGCCCAACAATGAAGTTGATTGCAGAATCGCCTTTTGATGACCCTGCCTTGAAAGCGGGTGAATCAAGCATTGCCGGGCTGGCAGCTTTGATTATGACAGCAACACATGAAGATACGCGCGAAGTCCTTGGCTTATCGCCGGATTCACGTATTCTTCTGATTAATAGCGAAGGTATTATGGATCAGTCTTTGTTCCAAAAGTTGGTCGTTGCAGACCAAGCTAGCTGATCCTCAATAATTTTCTTAATCTTCAGGGCACAGAACACGTATGACCTCTCCATTGATTGAACGCGCATCAGACAGTTTTTTCAAAGACGACTCTAAACCCTTCCGCCTTGATTCAGAGTTCTCTCCCTCAGGGGATCAACCCCAAGCTATCAAAGAGCTTTGCGATGGATTAAACCAAGGAGAGCGCAGCCAGGTTCTATTAGGCGTAACAGGGTCTGGTAAAACTTTTACAATGGCGCAAACCATTCAAAAGCTACAAAGGCCAGCCCTTATCTTAGCTCACAACAAAACACTCGCCGCCCAGCTTTATTCAGAAATGAAAGGCTTTTTTCCGGATAATGCAGTCGAGTACTTTGTCTCTTATTATGACTATTATCAGCCCGAAGCTTATGTCGCCCGAACAGATACATACATAGAAAAAGATAGCTCAATCAATGAGCAGATTGATCGCATGCGACATTCAGCGACCCGTGCACTATTCGAACGGGATGATGTAATTATCGTTGCCTCAGTCTCTTGTATATACGGTATTGGTTCTCCTGAAACCTACGCACAAATGACGCTAAGCCTAAAGGTCGAACAGGAAGTCGACATGCGCGACATCCTGAAATCCTTGGTTGAGCTACAATACACCCGTAATGATATAGCTTTTGGGCGCGGTACATTCAGAGTACGGGGGGATACGCTAGAAGTATTCCCCGCACACTACGAAGATCGTGCATGGCGGATATCTTTCTTTGGTGATGAAATCGAATCAGTACAGGAATTTGATCCGCTAACTGGCGAAAAAACCGCCGATCTGGAAGGTGTCAGGGTTTACGCCAACAGCCACTATGTAACGCCACGACCAACCTTGTTGCAGGCCGCGAAGGGGATTAAAGCAGATCTCAAAGTCCAATTGGAAAAATTTAATCAAGAAAACAAACTGCTTGAAGCCCAGCGTCTTGAGCAACGGACAGTTTTTGATTTAGAAATGATAGAAGCGACAGGGGCCTGCGCTGGCATTGAAAACTATTCCAGATATCTTACCGGGCGCGCCCCGGGTGAGCCCCCCCCTACACTTTTTGAGTACTTACCAGACAACGCCCTTTTATTTGTGGATGAGAGCCACGTTACAATCGGGCAGCTTAATGGCATGTATAATGGTGACTTTGCCAGGAAATCTAACCTCTCAGAATATGGTTTCAGACTTCCATCTTGCATAGACAATCGGCCTCTTAAATTCCAGGAGTGGGAAGCTATGCGCCCACAAAGTGTCTTTGTCTCCGCCACACCCGGGCCGTGGGAATTGAATGAAACAGGCGGCGTCTTTGCCGAACAGGTTATTCGTCCGACAGGACTATTAGATCCTGTTTGCGAGATAAGACCTACGGAAACACAGGTCGATGATCT
This sequence comes from Kiloniella sp., assembly GCF_048270245.1. GTDB lineage: Bacteria > Pseudomonadota > Alphaproteobacteria > Kiloniellales > Kiloniellaceae > Kiloniella. The sequence continues at coordinate 798,578 of NZ_JBLWTH010000001.1, read as the reverse complement.
TATCAAAGAATGTAAAGACGTCGTCAGCCGGAATATGCGGGTTCTTGTTACCACGCTGACAAAACGTATGGCAGAAGATCTGACCGAATACCTTCACGAAGCACATCTAAAAGTCAGATATATTCATTCGGATATCGATACCCTCGAAAGAATGGAGATTATACGTGACCTGCGTAAAGGTGTGTTTGACGTCCTTGTCGGCATCAACCTGTTACGTGAGGGGCTTGATATTCCCGAGTGTGGTCTTGTCTGTATTCTTGATGCGGACAAGGAAGGCTTCTTGCGATCGACCACAGCATTGGTACAGACCATCGGTCGCGCGGCGCGTAATGTGGATGGCAAAGTTATTCTTTACGCCGACAAGATGACCCCTTCCCTGACCAGAGCGCTTGATGAAACCAACCGCCGCAGAGAAAAACAACAGGAATACAACGAAAAATACGGCATCACGCCAGAGACAATCCGCAAGCAAATCGGTGACATACTTGGTTCTGTCTATGAAAGTGATCATGTTACAGTAGATCTCAAAGACACAAGTGACAGTCATCGGGTAGGACACAATCTCAAATCCTACATTGACGACCTAACCAAACGTATGCATGAAGCTGCTGCTGATTTGGAATTCGAAGAAGCAGCCAGAATCAGAGATGAGATTAAAAAACTGCAAGACGATGAACTTGGTCTATCAAACACTGCTAGCAATAATTTATCTGACCGAATGGCAATGGCTGAAGCCAAATCGAAAAGCAAGAAGTATCGCAAGGGGAAAAGAGCTTGAGGTAGGAAACTAGATATAGAGTAATCATTGCTTTATATGTGGGTTAAACTTCCCAATTTCTTCGCCTAATGATATCCTGCGATTAACTTCTAGGAAGAACATATGACTTCGTCACTGACTGAAAGCTTGCCAGAATTTCATTTTTGGCAGGATTTATCAGCCTTCAACAGGCTAAGTACGGCCGTCTGGATCTTCGACATAGAAGACCATAATATCTGGTGGGGAAATGAATCTGCACTCAAATTCTGGAACGCCGATACCCTTGATGACCTTGTAAAAAGAGATTTTTCAACTGATTCCAGCTCAGTAAGACGACGCCTGCATGAAATGTTCGAAACGTCTGCACGGGGTGATCGGGTAGAAGAAAACTGGACTCTCTATCCGAATGGTCAACCACAAATGGCTATTCTCACCTTCACACCAATTTTAATAGAAAGCTGTAGAAAAGCTCTCCTCATTGAGGCAACACCACAAATAAAAGATGAATTGGATCACAGAACTAAAAGGATTTTGGAAGCCGTCAGACATACCCCTTTGATGATTACCACGTTTGATGGTGACGGTAGCTTATTAGCGCAAAATCCTGCCGCCGCGAATGCTTACAATGTTCAAGATAAATCGACAACGATTGAAGATCGTTATAATGACCCTGAAATCCGCAAACGTATTCTGGACCAACACGACACACCGAAACGCTTCAAAAGAGACATAAAAGTATACACAGCCTTTGGTGAACGCTGGCACACACTAACAGCCGAAATAGGGCTGGATCCAGTTTCAGGCCGACAAGTAATTGTTGCAACAGAGGAAGATATCACGGAACGAGTCAAAGCCCAGGAAGAATTAAGGCGGCTCAATCTTAACCTAGAACAACGTGTCGCTGAACGTACCCATAAGCTGACAATTGCTAGGCAAGAAGCCGAAAGTGCAAATAAATCCAAAGGTAATTTTCTGGCGACAATGAGCCACGAACTCCGAACCCCTTTGAATGCAATTATTGGCTTTTCGGACATGCTCGGACACCAGATTTACGGCCCAATAAACGAAAAACAAACAGCTGCAATCAGGGACATACATTCCAGTGCACAACATCTTTTAGAGTTAATAAACGAGCTACTTGATGCCTCTACTATTGATAGTGGAGAACTAAAACTGTTTGAAGAATATTTTCAACACGATGATATCGTTGATTATTGCCACGCCACTTTTGAACTGGAAGCAATGAAAAAGGATCAAACGCTTATCGTTGAAAATAAAGCAAAAGATGTCCTAATCAAAGGTGATTCCAGGCGGTTTAGACAGATACTGATCAATTTACTGGGCAACGCCTTTAAATACACACCAGAAGGCGGAACTGTATCATTACTCATTGATTACGATAACGACGACAATTTGCTTTTCCAAGTCCAAGACACTGGAATTGGTATAGAAGAGACGCGGTTACCTGATATATGCAAAGCCTTCACACAAGTAGCCTCTTCTTCTTGGGCAGCAGGAAAAGGTGTTGGTTTAGGGCTATATATAGCATCACGGTTAATCGATGCCCACGATGGAACACTGACAATAACCAGTAAAGTTAATCAAGGTACAAATGTTAAGGTTTTGATTCCCCAAAACCGCCTAAAGAAGGCTTAAACGTCCAGAGAAATCAGATTTCTATTGCCTGTTCTCGAGTAGCGATCGAACAAAACGCAGAGTTTTGCTTCGGCAAGGAAACAATTAATTGATTTTTCCTTTCCCCACCTCACATACAAAAGATGTAAAAAAGAGGACGTTTGCCATGACATCTAACACGAGCATCTATCACGTAACGATTCATATATGAGCACGCAATCTGATCATCGATCAGTTTATAATTTTGAGCTTCATAAGAATGCGTAAAAGAACCCACAATCAAAAGATCCGTTATCAGTTTCCAAGGACGCCTTATCTTTTCATCCCCTCAAAAACTTAAAATGCAGCAAAAAACCGAAAATAAGGCCAAAATTTGACAATCATTCCGATAGGCTATTGAAATACACCCCGATGAGGGGCATTTAATGGCCTGTATTCTCTCTCTGCAACAACAGAGAGATCCGGTGCGAACACAGTAAAGAGTGAAATACATATGACAGCAACAGCATTTCTGGCAGCAGGCGGGGGCCTCGTCCTATTAGCAGTAGGCGGTGAAATCCTCCTCCGTGGCGCACTTGGAATTGCTCGGAAGCTTGGTATTTCACCAATGCTTATTGGCCTGACGATTGTGGCCTGCGCAACCTCGATGCCAGAATTAATGGTAACCCTAGTTGCTGGTCTTGATGGCGCAACAGACATTGGTGTTGGTAATGTCATCGGATCAAATATCGCAAATATCCTTTTAATTTTGGGTGTAGGCGCCCTTATTTCGCCACTAGCAACCAAACCTTGCGATGTAATGCGCGACACCATCGCCATGTTAATTGCTACGGCAATTTTTATTGCCTTTGCGCTTTTAGGTACCTTCACCATCTGGCACGGCGTATTCATGCTCGCTACCCTTATCTTCTATATCTGGCGCAGCTATTATCGCGAGAAAAAATGCAATCCAAAAGAAGAAGCCGATCCAGAACTGGCCGAAGAACTAGAAGCAGCACCGGGCTCTATCCCTGTTTCTATCTTATTGCTCCTCATAGGCGTTGCGGGCCTTATCTATGGCTCTGAGCTTCTTGTCGATGGTGCTGAAATAATTGCCCGTGCTGCAGGTATTTCAGAAACCGTTATTGGTGTGACCCTTGTCGCCTTGGGGACCTCGCTTCCTGAGCTTGCAACAGCCGTAGTTGCAGGTATTCGCGGGCATACAGATGTTGCGCTTGGCAACGCGCTGGGGTCAAATATTTTCAACTTGCTCCTGATCCTCGGGGTGCTCGCAATTGTGTCGCCTTTCACAGTTTCTCCGGCCGTCATCGAATTTGATATGTGGGTGATGGCAGGCGTAAGTCTACTGATCGTTCCGACCATGATGCACGCTGGTAAAATATGCCGTTCGAAAGGCGTCTTCTTTATTGCTCTTTACGCAGCTTACATTCTTTACCAGTTCAAAGATAAGCTCTTTGTCGCTTAAAGATTAATGCTGTAAGTACCTTTGGAATGCTTTTGACCTTCCCAAGTTCAAAGCGTAGATTAGCGCCCGATTAGTTGCCCAGCTAATCAGGGCTAGAACAAGACTGTTTAAAAGAAAAGGAATGTCGACATGACATCCGAAAAATCCGCTATTTCCGGAAGCCAGTTAATTGAACAAAAATTAATAGTACGAGACCTCACACTCAGCTGCAACATAGGCTTGACCGAAGAAGAGAGACTTCGCCCACAGCGATTAAAGGTAAACCTTGAACTTACACTGAGCCCTCTTCCTGTTCTTAATGACGAGATTGATGAAACAATCAATTACGGAATATTGGTCAAGAAAGTCAGGAACGTTTGCCTGCAAACCAAAGTAAAGCTTTTGGAAACTCTTGCCAATGACATCTCTGAAACCTGCTTCTTTGACGATAGGATTAAAACCGTTCACATGCGCATAGAAAAGCTTGATCGTTATCCCGATGTGGCTGGGGTTGGTATCGAAATCACCAGACGCCGCGCTTAATAAGAACCTCCTTTTTTTAATCGATCGCTAGCACCAAAGGCCAGAGCAATCTCTGGCCTTCTTCGCACAAACAATTCCCCCCAAAACTTAATATTTGATAACGACTCGTTATCGATAAAATATCGCCAAGATTCGATTTTTATCGAGGGACGAGCGTATAAAACCTTTAAGAATCAAAGAAATTTTATTTCGAGAATCCCTAACTTGTACACAGGAGAAATCTTTCTGTAACCGTCAAGCCATAAAAAAGAATTTTTTTTATACGTTAGAACGTTGACTTTAAATTCAATAGTAATATCAGTTACTTACAAAATATGCCTATTTTTTAAGCACCTTATTGCAATGCTAGTGTTTTCAAGGGGTATACGCGTAGGCTCACAAGATAGCCACAAAGTTATCCACAGGATCCGTGGATATAATTTTATACGGTTTCACCCAGAGAAATCAGTAGATGTGACGAATCCTATGTCTTCTTAAGAGTCCCATCTATACATTAAGAAAGTGTTCTTGACCTGTTCCACATTAAACGTCATCTAAAGTAGTGCAAGACACTCTTCTTAGCGCAGACGTAACCTGATATATTAAGATCTTCATATTTTAATTCTCTTGAACAGTTAAACCGGACCCGTTTAAGTCAGAAAATGACAAAAGTGCCTTCACGCAAAGCAAGAAAAAAAGATCCGTCGCAAGGTGGAAAACGATCGGCAATGGCTGCGCGTGAAGATTTGGATCCGACAATCGCTAATAATCCACTTGATACTGTTTCAGGATTGTCTGAAGACACCATCAGCTGGGAAGCGGGATCGCAATCAGATGCCGAACAGACAGTCGGAACCAGCAACATCGAAATCGGGACTGGTATAATACTAAGTGTCGTGAAAACCCTGCCAGGTTCACCCGGCGTTTACAGAATGATGGATAGTGAGGGGAATCCTCTCTATGTCGGAAAAGCAAAAAATCTCAAAAAACGTGTTGTTTCTTATACTCGGGTTGACCAGCTTCCCTATCGGATAACGCGGATGGTTTCCGAAACACGATCCATGGAAATTGTGCGAACGAACACCGAAGCGGAAGCTCTTTTACTGGAAAGCAACCTGATCAAGCGTTTAGCCCCACGCTACAATGTATTGCTCAGAGATGATAAATCATTTCCTTACATTCTGATCACAAGCGATCACGAAGCACCGCAAATAACGAAACATCGCGGCGCACAAAAAAGAGAAGGACGGTATTACGGCCCCTTTGCCGATGCCAGGTCTGTGAACCAGACAATAACAGCGCTGGAAAAAGCATTCTTACTTCGATCTTGTAGTGACGGCGTCTATACAAACCGTACTCGCCCTTGTTTGATGTACCAAATCAAACGTTGCTCCGCGCCCTGTGTTGGTCGCGTCTCTCTATCCAACTATGCGTCTCATGTACAAGAGGCCGAAAGTTATCTAAGTGGTTCATCGTCTAATTTTCAAAAAAAAATGGCTGAAAAGATGCAGACTGCCGCTGAAGAACAGGATTATGAACAAGCAGCAGTTTATCGGGATCGTATTCGCGCCCTTACGGCAATCCAATCCAAGCAGGAAATTAACATTGCTGACTTAGATGATGCGGATGTTTTCGCCCTTTATGAAAAGGCCGGACAATCCTGTATTCAGGTGTTTTTCTTTCGGGCAGGTCGGAATTATGGAAATCGTTCTTACTTCCCCAAGCACGATAAAACTATTGAGGCTGAGACCGTACTAACGTCGTTTATTGCCCAGTTTTATGCGAACAAGCCCGTTCCAAAGTTAGTAATGGTCAGCCATAAACTACCCGAGGCCCCTGTCCTTGCAGAGGCATTGGGAACAAAAGCTGGGCGACGCGTTGACGTTACACACCCATCACGAGGTGCCAAAAGAAAGTTGGTCGAAAATGCGACCGTCAATGCCCGCGAAGCCCTTGCCCGAAGGATGGCTGAAAGTGCAAGCCAGCGCCGATTACTTGAAGGCATGTCGGATATGTTGTTTCTGGAAGCGACACCAGAGCGGGTTGAGGTTTATGATAACTCTCACACCCAAGGATCAGAGGCTTACGGTGGCATGATCGTCGCAGGCCCCGAAGGCTTTATGAAAAAAGCCTATCGAAAGTTTAAAATTCGCGGCGACAAGCCCCAAGACGGTCAAGAAGAGAAAACACCAGCAGCTTATCAGGCAGGCGACGACTATGCTATGATGCGAGAGGTTTTAACTCGCAGGCTATCAAGAAGCCTAAAGGAAGATCCCGATCGACAGACTGATCAATGGCCAGACCTTCTAATTCTCGACGGTGGGCAAGGACAGCTAACAGTCGGCATCGAAGTACTTGAAGATCTCGGCCTGACGGATATTCCCATCGTTGCGATCGCGAAAGGGCAAGACCGAAACGCTGGCCGAGAGAGAATCTTTCTTCCCAATCGTCCTTCCTTTCTCGTCGACCCTAAAGATCCTGTCTTATACTTTATCCAACGGTTACGGGATGAAGCACATCGCTATGCCATTGAGACACATCGCAAAGGCCGAACCAATGCGCGTTTAAAATCTGCCCTTGATAGTGTTCCCGGGATTGGCGCAAAACGTAAAAAGGCGCTGTTATTCCGCTTTGGTTCAGCAGATGCCGTTGCCCGCGCAGGGGTTGAAGATTTGGCAGCGGTCGAAGGCATCAGCCGCGTTGTCGCACAATCAATTTATGATCATTTCAACACAGAATGATTTCTGTCCCTCAATTTTCTATTCCACAACTTTTTATTCCATAGTCGCCATCACCTCATTTGATCTATAACATAGCAACAGCCTTATCTGGGCGTTATACAGCTTGTAGAAATTTACCAACACGTTAGAGGATTTATCATGAAGGTTTTTGGCCTTGCAGGTTGGAGTGGTAGCGGCAAGACAACTCTTCTCAAGCAGGTGATCCCGACTTTGGTCAAGCGGGGCTTAAAAGTCTCGACACTAAAGCATGCGCATCACAAATTTGACGTTGATAAACCCGGTAAAGATTCCTATGAACATCGTGAGGCCGGGGCCAGTGAAGTGATGATTTCATCTGGGAACCGGTGGGCTTTGATGCATGAGTTGCGGGATGAAAAAGAACCAACACTTGAAGAGCTAATCCCTCATATGACGCCCGTGGACATTCTTTTGATTGAAGGTTTCAAAAAGGAGAGTCATAAAAAGCTAGAAGTTTTCCGCCCCGCCCTTGGAAAACGCATGCTTCACAAAGACGACCCTAACATTATCGGGGTCGCTACCGATGACGACGAAATGGATACGCCTCTGCCCACAATAAATCTCAACGATATAGAAGCGATCACTGATTTCATCTGCATATCATGTGACCTTCATCACAAGGCCAGAAAGGCCGCGGACTAATGGCCCAACTTTCGGATGATTGTTTTGCCCACGGCGGCAAGTTAATGACAACGGCCGATGCCCTCGCCCTGTTAGAAGAGAAGCTTCAGTGTATTACAGAAAAAGAAACGATTTCCGTTGTTGAATCTTTGGGGCGGGTATTGGCCGAAGATGTTATCTCACCTTGCAATGTACCTCCGCATGACAACTCGGCCGTTGATGGCTATGCGGTGTATTTTGATGATTTAAACACAACATCAGAAACCACCCTGCCTATCAGTGATCGGATAACTGCCGGTAGCCACGTCCGGGAAACACTTCGCAAAGGCACCGCAGCGCGAATTTTTACAGGTGCCCCTATGCCGCTGGGTGCAGATACAGTACTGATGCAGGAAGACTGTCGCCTTGTGGGAACCAATGAAGTCTCAATACCCCTTGGTATCAAGCCGGGATCGAACAGGCGTTTTGCGGGCGAAGATGTCGAAAAAAGCTCTGTCATTCTTCATGCCGGTCGCACAATACGCCCCCAAGACATGGGCCTTATCTCTGCGGTTGGCATATCAAAAATCAAGGTCCACAAATTACTTCGCGTTGCCTTTTTCTCGACGGGGGATGAGCTTAGAAATCCCGGCACGCCATTAGACAGCGGTCAGGTTTATGATTCAAATCGCTATACAATAAACGGCTTGTTAAAAAATCTTGGCTGCAACGTAACCGATCTTGGCATACTTCCGGATAAACCCGACCTGATACACAAAGCTTTAGAAAGCACAGTTAACCGCTATGATCTTGTGCTGACATCAGGCGGTGTCTCTGTGGGTGAGGAAGACCATGTAAAGCAAGTTGTTGAATCATTGGGCTCTCTCCACGCCTGGCGGTTGGCGATCAAACCCGGCAGACCAGTTGCTCTTGGACAAATAGGATCAACCGCATTTGTTGGACTCCCCGGAAACCCTGTGGCTGTCATAGTCACCTTTTCAAATTTTGTTCGCCCCTTGATCAATCTGTTATCCGGAGCAGAAAATACGCCCCCCAAAACCTTCCCTGTTGTTGCAGCTTTTTCTCATAAAAAAAAGAAGGATCGCAAAGAATGGGTGCGGGTTCATCTGAAAGAAAACCTTGAAGGCCATTGGGAAGCACATAAATATCCCAAAGAAGGCGCTGGCATTCTTTCATCAGTCTGCCATTCAGATGGTTTTGCCGTTCTTGATGAAGACCTATTATCTATCAAACCCGGAGACACAATCTCCTACTTGCCTTTTAACGAGATCGCGTTATGAAAATTCTCTATTTTGCATGGTTAAGAACTACTATCGGCAAATCCACCGAAGAGATTACACCGCCAGAAACTGTTAAAACAGTGAGCGACCTACTTGATTGGATGCCTTCTCTTGGCGAGAACTATTCTTCTGCCCTTGAAAAAAGAGACCTGCTTCGGATTGCCATCAATCAGGAATACGCAGATCCAGAACACGTAATTAAACCGGGTGATGAAGTTGCACTCTTTCCGCCGGTAACGGGTGGATAGTATGATCAAAGTACAAGAAGAAGACTTCGATGTTGGGCAAGAGATTAAAAATCTAACCCAAGAGAATCATGCTATTGGAGGTGTTGCTTCTTTTCTCGGCCTTGTCAGGGATATTGCCAGCAACGAAGAAATTTCGGCCATGACTCTTGAGCATTATCCCGGAATGACAGAGAAAATGCTTGCTGAAATAGAGGCCGAAGCAAATCGTCGTTGGGAACTTGATGCGAGCCTGATCATTCATCGTTATGGACGCATGGAACCCGGTGAACAGATTGTCTTGGTCATCACCTGTAGCAAACATCGTAAAGCAGCTTTTGAAAGTTGCGAGTTTTTGATGGATTATCTGAAGACAAAAGCCCCCTTTTGGAAATTGGAAGAAACATCCGAAGGTGGCAAATGGGTTGATGCTCGTGATAGTGATGACACAGCAGCATCTCGCTGGATAGAGACATAAATTCTCAACCTAGGTAACAAAAAACAGCACCGCGCCAATGAAGCGCAGTACTGTTTTTTAGGGTCAATCAGATATGTTTATGCACTAGGTTCACGAACCAATTGATCATAAGCTAGTAAAAGATCCTTTGTTACATCCCCCGGCGTAAATTTATAGCCGCCAATTTCAGAAACAGGTGTCACCTCTACTGCCGTACCGGTCAAAAAGACCTCCTGCGTTTTCCCCAACTCTTCCGGCATAATAGCGCGTTCAATAACGTCATAACCTTTTTGTTTTGCCAGATCGATCACGGTACGTCGCGTAATCCCATCAAGGAAACAATCTGGTATTGGCGTATGAATTTTTCCATCTTGTATTAGAAAAACATTAGCCCCTGTTGCCTCGGCTATCTGCCCTCGATAATCAAGCATCAAGGCATCGTTGTAACCTTTCGCTTCTGCGGCATGCTTTGAGAGCGTAGCAATCATATAGAGGCCAGCAGCTTTAGAGTGCACAGGTGCCGTGGCCGGATCAGGACGACGCCACTCTGCGAAATCCAGACGAATACCTTTCAGTCGATCTTCAGGAGAGAAATATGATGGCCACTCCCAGGCTGCAATTGCGACATGGATCCGGGATTTTTGGGCTGAAACAGCCATCATCTCGCTTCCGCGCCATGCAACCGGGCGGAAGTAGCCATCAACAATATTATTGGCATCCATGACTTCCTGCGCAGCTTGATGAAGTTCTTCAACGGTATAAGGAATATCAAATCCGAGAAGTTTTCCTGAATTGATCAAGCGTTCATGATGTTCCTGCTGTTTGAAGATGCGGCCATTATAAGAACGCTCCCCCTCAAAGACGCTGCTACCATAATGAAGGCCATGGCTTAGAATATGAACTTTGGCATCCCGCCAAGGAATAATTTCACCGTTGTACCAGATAGAACCGTCGCGATCATCAAATGGAAGCATAGCCATAGCTTTCGTGTTAAAGGTGGTATAAAGTTCATTTTTTACGTTGTTTCCACTACTTACTCGCAATATCGTTGAGTGAAGCAATGGAGTCGGCGTAATATTATTACAATTAACCATGAGCAATCGATATTTTCGACCGATCATATTGAAAAACAGATAATACTAATTCGATAGATAAGTCAACATGACTGACATAAAATCCGGACCTAATCCCCTTTTTCTTCGTACAGATGAAATCATGCAGGCAATTGAATTGCTGTTTTTTGCATATAGAGATTTCACAGGGGAGCCCGACGAACTACTTGCAGAATATGGCTTTGGGCGTGCTCACCACAGGGTAATACATTTTGTTGGGCGCAACCCCGGCATAACCGTAAGTGAGCTGCTATCGATTCTTCAAATTACGAAGCAATCCTTGTCCCGTGTACTTTCCCAATTGGTCGCAGAAGGTTTCATCAAACAAACCCCCGGGGAAATAGACCGACGGCAACGGCTTCTGGAGTTGACGGAAAAAGGGACTGAATTGGACGAAAAGCTTTTTAATGTCCAGCGGCAACGGATTGTCAAAGCTTATAAAGAATCCGGTGCAGAAGCTGTTGCTGGATTCAGATCAGTTCTAATGAATATGATGGAAGAAAGTGACCGCCCCCGTTTCACCCCAAAACCAAAGCGTCCATCTAGCCGACGCTAAAAGGCTGCCCAATAATTCAATCTCAATATACACTTGGCTCCAAATTAAGATCTGTGAATACAATTTCGACGCGCTATACTGCAATACATGAATGATTTTAACCCACATTTATTGGTCGTAGATGATGACACCCGGCTTCGGGAGCTCCTTCAGAAATTTCTGACGGATCAAGGTTTTATGGTCACCGCAGCCTCTAGTGCAGAAGAAGCCCGATCAAAGCTGGCATCTTTATCATTCGACCTCTTGATACTGGACATCATGATGCCGGGGGAAAGTGGGTTAGAACTTACAAAATCCCTCAGGGAAAAGGATGATGTCCCGATACTTCTCTTGACCGCAATGGGCGAAACAAACGATCGAATTAGCGGACTTGAAGTCGGGGCCGACGACTATCTTTCCAAACCTTTTGAGCCAAGGGAACTTGTTCTGCGCATAAATGCGATTCTAAAGCGTATACAAACCGCTGCGCCGGTCACAGAACTCCCGACAGAAAATGTTATTTTTGGATCGTTCAGGTTTGATGTTCGGAAATCTCAGCTGTGGAACAATGACGAGTACATCCACCTAACAGACGTCGAGGCGGCTCTTCTAAAAACCTTGGCCCAGCAAGCCGGGATAGCTGTGGGTCGCGATGAGCTTATCGAGGATGGATCCGAACTTGCCAATACACGAAGTGTCGATGTTCAAGTAACCCGCTTACGGCGAAAAATAGAACAAGATCCGAAATACCCGAGGTTTCTTCAAACGATCCGCGGTGTCGGATACATTTTGAAAACGGATTAAATGACCAGTACGCCCGCCAAAGAATCATATATGGATGAAGAAGACGCGCTTCCCAAAAAAAAGAAACGCCCCTTCTTTTTAAAGCGGTATCTTCCCAAATCACTTCTTGGGCGTTCTTTAATCATTATTGTTACACCGCTTCTACTTGTTCAGGCCATTTCGGTCTGGGTGTTTTATGATCGTCACTACGAAACGGTAACGAAACGTCTGGCACAAGGCATTGCAGGTGATATAGCAACATCTATCCTTCTATTGAAAGAAGCAGAAACACCCTACGACAAAGCGAATATTTTTCAGCTTATGCAAAGAACTGCAGGGCTATCCCTCACTCTACATCAAGGCATCGAACTCCCCCCCGTAAACTGGCAACCCGGGTGGTCAGTATTGGAGCGTCGACTTGACCAAGCCATTCACGATCAATTGCTTAAAAACCTGAATGAAAATTATCGATACGACATAGATACCACTAGTCTCGTTGATCAGGTAAAAATACAGATCGAGCTGGAAAATGCGGTATTGTTGGTCCTTGTGCCCAGCAAACGTCTTTTCACCTCCACAACTTATCTTGTCATTCTGTGGATGGTTGGGTCATCGGTCATTACCTTTGGTGTTGCCGTGATCTTTATGCGAAATCAGGTTCGGCCGATACAGCGCCTTGCCCGGGCTGCGGAAAGCTTTGGTAAAGGCCGGGATGTTAAAGGCTTTAAGCCCGAAGGAGCAACAGAAGTCAGACAGGCATCAGGGGCCTTTATTCGGATGAGATCGCGGATCAAAAGGCAAGTAGAACACCGCATGGCGATGTTGGCCGGTGTCAGCCATGATCTACGAACCCCACTTACCAGAATGAAGCTACAGTTGGCAATGTCTGGGCAATCAGAAGATACAAAGAACCTTCAGACTGACGTTGCCGAAATGGAAAAAATGATCGAAGGCTACCTTGCCTTTGCAAGAGGCGAAGGGCACGAACAAACCGCCTCATGTAATGTATCTGCCCTTCTCAAAGGACTGATGCAACAGCTGAGTTTCAGCAATAACCCCATCGATCTGCATATTGAACAGGAAATCAATATTCAGCTCCGCCAAGAAAATTTTAAGCGGGCCATCAGCAATCTTGTTACAAACGCACAACGTTACGGCAGCCACGTTATGGTTTGTGTCCGGAAAAGATCAAAAGATACTGATGAGCTTCTCGAAATAACAATTGATGATGACGGCCCGGGGATTCCAGAAGAACATCGGAAAGATGTTCTTAAGCCCTTCTTTCGCTTAGAACAGTCTAGAAATCAGGCAACAGGTGGTGTCGGCTTGGGTCTCTCTATCGCCAACGATATTATTAGTAACCACGGCGGTGATCTTTCCTTGGAAGACGCTCCCGGCGGTGGACTACGGGCCAGAATCTCTCTTCCATTTTAAGCCCGTTTTCTTTTTTGCTCACAGCAGGGCAATGCTTAGTGCATTCGGCTACCGTTTGGTACCTTGTGATCGGGGGCAAGCAAAACAATACCTCCCTTGTCATCAGAAGCTCCTAGCACAAGAATTTCCGACATAAATTTGCCTATCTGGCGCGGAGGAAAGTTTACGACAGCCATAACCTGCCGCCCAATGAGCGTTTCTGGCATATAGTGATCTGTGATTTGAGCAGATGATTTACGAACACCGATCTCATCCCCAAAATCGACCCAAAGCTTGATCGCTGGCCGACGAGCCTCTGGATAAGGCTGGGCATCGACAACAGTCCCGGCCCGAATATCAACTTTAAGAAAATCATCAAATGTCAATTCGTTACTCATACAACTTATTCCCTCAATAGATGGAGAGAAATAATTATACGCAACGCATTGAAAGGCAAGAAAGACTCAGTAAAAAATACTAGGCTGCTTTCTCTTTATTCCTCAGAACGCCCGACCTTGTACAACGTCTCGCCATCGTATCCAACCGTCCCAGAACTTTATCTAGTTTGACCATCGTTTTGCCCAAGTCGTCGCTGTCGTCACCTAACCAGGATTGAAGGGCAGTAAGATAGGCGATTGAAAAGGCTTTCACCCTCACGACGCCTCTGATCCCTGATGTCGATATCCCGGCCGCTTCCAACATCAAAGGCATTGAGCGCCGAAGGTTACAAAGGAACAACAGTGCTGCCACCGGATCTCTACGGCTATCTTTGGCAATAGCTTTGATGCCGTCTTTGAAAGGCGCCAGCGCATCAAATCTGTTCATGCAAATCTCAAACAACCTATCTTTCGCGGGTTGCTGCAGGTCGTCGGCATCGCATTCGTCGAGAACACCCTGATCTGCCTGTTCAGATATAAACCGCAATATAGAGTTCTTTGAAGGAAAAATCTGATGCAGATCAGATAGCGACACTTTTGAGGCAACTGCGATTTCAGCAAGAGATAACGTGGCCCACCCCGTTTCGACAGCTAAAGACATCGCTGTCGAAACGATATGTTGGGGTATTTCTGATTTTTTCATCACTACTCTCCCCACAATGAAGATACGTCTAATATATAGGGAAGAAAGATAAAATTAAAAGGCAGCTGACCTAAGCGCAAACCCTGAGCTCAAAGGCAGGTTTCAATGTTCAAGACAGCTCTTTACTTCTTTTTGCAGCAGCAGCTACAGTCTTGCTCATCACAGGTTGTAAACCATCATCAGCCATAAGAACATTCAGGCCCGCTTGAGTTGTGCCGTTCGGGCTGGTGACATTGATACGTAACTGACTAGGACTATCATTAGAAAGCCTGAGAAGTTCTCCTGCGCCAGATACAGTTGTATCCGCCAATTTCTGCGCCAACTCTTTCGGCAACCCAGCATCAACACCAGCTTGCGCCAAGCATTCTGCGAGATAAAAAATATAAGCAGGGCCGCTGCCAGAAACCCCCGTAACTGCATCAATCTGGCTTTCATCTTCAAGCCAAGCGGTTTCACCCACGGCGGCCATGAGTTCTTCGCAGACAATCGCTTGTTCTTCACTGACATTTTGATTTGCATAAAGCACTGTCATCCCGCGCGAAACGGCGGCTGGCGTATTTGGCATCGTCCTCACAACAGCGGCATCAGCGCCTAAATGTTCTTCAAAAAATGAAATTTGTTTTCCTGCAACAACCGAGAGGATCACGGCACCCTGTTCAGCATAGGGCTGATAACTCGTAATCGTTGCGTCGATCATCTGTGGCTTAACAGCAAAAAGGATATAATCAGGACTGAAGGATCCACTAAGTTCTTCAAGCGTCTCAATAGCCTGAACACCCTGTTTGACGAATGGCTGCATGTAAGGAGCCTTTGCTGAAGGGTCAATGATAGTAACTTGAGATCCAACCAAGCCACGGTCCAACCACCCTTGCAGCATCGCGCCGCCCATCTTGCCACAACCAACAAGCAGCAAGGTACCATCGTTAAGCATATTAAGCGTCCTATTCCATAAAACTTTAGGAGTAGAACTCTACGCTTCTCCTGCCGTATCCATCAAGGCAAGATCTACGGCATTTAGTTCGGAATCCCCCCCAGAGGATACCAACTGGATCGCAGGGATAAGACGATCCCACTCTGCAACTGCGGTCGCGACCAGATCTTCCGTTTGATCCTGAGAGAAACCATCTTGGCCTCTTAGCGGTACTGTATGTCGATACGCAGGCCCCCCAGTTTCAGGTACGAGATCAAAATGCCCAAGCCATAATTGATTGTTGACAGAAATCAACAACTCGCAAATACGGCTTTTGGCCAACTGCGGGATAATAACTTCACCATGACAGGCAAAAAACATCGCCTGTAATTCACTTTGCCATTGAAAATGAAGATGAAGAGGCCCCCAATGTCCTTCAATCACAGCTAACAGCTCGAAATCACTTTCACGCTCGAAATCCCAGTTATAATCTAGGATCCACTCTTCGATAGCATCAATGGGATTGAAAGGTAGTCGCTCATTCGTAGTTTCTGAGTTCATTGCACTAACCCCTCACTAAGTATAGTTGAGCAAGATACAATAGTTACTGCCACAATCCATATATTGAATTAATGTGACAGAATACTACCAAATATAGTGTGACACAGAACGAATCTTGGGATCAAGAAAAAAGATAAAATAAAAGCCCGAACATTGTCCGGGCTTTTCATACTTTATTCGAACCCACAGATTACTCAGAAATATATTTATTCCAGATCCATGAGATTCAGACTTAGGGAGATTCAGACTTAGGGAGATTCAGACTTAGGGAGATTCAGGCCTAAGAATTCTAGATAACGATAAAGTTAATCAGATTTCTTGGGGGCAACCTTTTTAGCTGTCGTAGATTTGGGGGATGTTTTTGCTGCCCCTTCCAACTTTGCCAATCTAGCTTCCAGTGCCGTAACCTTTTCGGCCAGATCTTCACTTTCTTCCCGTGCCTTGACAGCAACGGCTTTCATGACATCAAATTCTTCGCGGGGCACAACATCCATTTGAGAGATAATGCGTTCAAACTGTTCACGAATCCGCGCTTCGACTTCCCCCCTCATTCCAGCGGCCGCCCCCATAGCGCTACTAGCAACTTTGGCCAGATCATCAAGGATACGATTTTGAGTTTGCATGTTTCTGCCTTTCATACTGTAAGCCTGATCAAAAGACCTCTAAGCGACTCACATTTTTGACTTTATTTGAGCCTAATATGGCTCTTTGATCGCCCGGCTTCAACCTTGTTCGTTATCCTTTAAACAAAGTTATCAAAAAATATCCTTAAAATATCGATGCAAAAGCTTCTCTATGCCTTCTCAAAAGCATATATAGGGAGGCAGAAGATATATCACGAAAGGCTTCAAGCATGTTTCTCGTTACTGGCGGCGCTGGTTTTATTGGTTCAAACCTCGTTGCGTCCCTTGTCGAACAAGGAAAATCCGTTGTCGTCAGCGACTGGCTTGGTCATGACGACAAATGGCGTAATCTGGCAAAACATGAGCTTGAAGATATTATAAAGCCCGAAGCACTGCCTGCGTTTTTAGCTGAAAATGCTGATAAGCTCGAAGGTGTTTTTCATATGGGAGCCATTTCGGCGACGACCGAAACCGACGGTGATGCTCTTATGGAAAACAACTTTAAACTCAGTAAAGATCTTTGGCATGTCTGCGCAAAACATAGCGTGCCTTACATCTATGCATCATCAGCAGCGACCTATGGCGGTGGAGAACACGGTTTTGACGACGAAGAAGATATCGCGCATCTGGCCAAACTCCAGCCCCTGAATGGCTATGGTTGGAGCAAACAGCTCTTTGATCGCTGGGTTGCCCGCCGTGTGGCGAATAAAGACCCGCAACCACCACAATGGGCTGGTCTTAAGTTTTTTAACGTCTACGGTCCAAACGAATACCATAAAGGTGGGCAAGCAAGCGTTGCTTTCCATCTTTTTAATCAAGTCATGTCAGGCGAAGCCGCAAAGCTGTTTCAATCACACCACCCAGACTATTCTGATGGCGGCCAATTGCGTGATTTTATTGCTGTGGAAGACTGTGTTCGGGTCATGATGTGGTTAAAAGACAACCCAACAGCAAGCGGCCTGTTTAATGTTGGAACGGGTCAGGCAAGATCTTTCGTGGATTTGGCCCGGGCTGTATTTTCGGCCATGGGTCGTAATGAAAATATAAAATATGTCCCAACGCCTGAAAATATTCGTGATAAGTATCAATATTTTACCGAAGCTCGCATGAGTAAACTTAAAAAAGCCGGGTACGATCATCCCTTCACATCGCTAGAAGAAGGCGTTCAGCGGTACGTCACAGAATTTCTTGCACAGGAAGACGCCTACAAATGACACAAGAACTGGTCTTCGCGGCTCTCACCTATCCAGAAATAGATCCCATCGCAATCAGCTTGGGTCCCTTGGCAATCCGCTGGTATTCGCTCGCTTATATATTCGGTATCATTCTTGGCTGGCGCTATTGCCGCTGGCTCTGCTTTCAGGCCCCAAGGCAATTACGGCCAATTGCCATGGATGATTTTATCGTCTGGGCAACACTCGGGATCATTCTTGGGGGCAGGTTAGGCTACGTTCTTTTCTATAACTTCACATACTTCCTCTATAATCCGCTTGAAATCTTTGCCGTTTGGCAAGGCGGGATGAGCTTTCATGGCGGGCTTCTCGGCGTCATCACGGCTATGGTGCTCTTCGCCCGTAAAGAAAAAATACATTTTCTTGCCCTTGCCGACATCATTGCCTGTGCAACCCCAATAGGCCTATTCTTTGGTCGCTTGGCGAACTTTATCAATGGCGAGCTTTTTGGGCGCATTACGACCGCTGAAATTGGCATGGTATTTCCGAACGGGGGGCCTCTACCTCGTCACCCAAGCCAACTTTATGAAGCGGGCCTTGAGGGGCTTACCTTACTCTTAATTCTCTATCTCGTTGCCCGCATTGGTGGTCTTCGTCGCCGGGGGCTCACAGCTGGATTGTTCTTGGTTGGATACGGCTTATCCCGAACAGTTGTAGAGTTCTTTAGAGAACCAGATGCTCATATCGGTTTTCTCTTCGCTGAAATAACAATTGGTCAGCTTCTGTCCTCTCCCATGATACTCATTGGCATTGGTCTTGTTGCTTTCGCTCTTCGCCAACCTCTTCAAACGACAGGGCCAGAGTTCAAACCAGAAGACATTTCCCCGAAAGAAGCGGACAAGGCGGCTAAAAAGAAAGCTTCATCGAATAAAAAATGAGTACAGCACCAGATAACAGGTCGCTTTTTGAAAGTTTTCGCCGTCGAATAAAACTCGAAGGAGCGATAACTGTTGCCGACTATATGGCCGATGTCCTTATCGCGCCAACGCATGGGTATTATATGTCGAATGAGCCCTTTGGCATATCCGGAGATTTCATAACCGCCCCGGAAATAAGCCAGATGTTCGGAGAACTCATCGGCTTTTGGTGCGCAGATACCTGGTACAACATGGGTGGCCCGACTGAAATCCATCTCATTGAGATGGGACCAGGGCGCGGCACGCTCATGAGCGATGTCATGCGCGCTGCTGCGATGGTCCCCGGCTTTCACCAAGCCGTAAAAATCCACCTGATTGAAGTCAGCCCAAAGCTTCGGAAAAAACAAAAAGAAACCTTAAGTGGATATGATGTCAATTGGTATGATGACTTAACCGACCTTCCCAACGGACCCAGCATATTCATAGCCAATGAATTTTTTGATGCCCTCCCTATTCGTCAGTTCGAGCGCTCACCCAAAGGTTGGTCCGAGCGATTAATCACCTTGAACGAAGATGAAACAGACCTGGTCTTTACCCTTTCCCCTCCCTCAAAATCCATTGAAACGATTATCCCTCAAGAGTTGGTAGGTAGTCATGAAGGTGCAGTCGTTGAACTATCATCCATAGCGGCTAACGTTTCGGCCCAAATATCTCACCATATTGTCAAACACGGTGGGGCAGGCCTTTTCGTCGATTATGGTTGGG
Source organism: Kiloniella sp. (assembly GCF_048270245.1). Lineage (GTDB taxonomy): Bacteria > Pseudomonadota > Alphaproteobacteria > Kiloniellales > Kiloniellaceae > Kiloniella. The sequence goes on along the minus strand of NZ_JBLWTH010000001.1, from coordinate 779,008 downwards.
CAATACCGACTGCAAAGCCGAGTTTGCAAGCTGTCCGCAATCACAAAAAGCACGATGTCTTACAGGAACCGGGCACAGCCGACCTTTCAGCCTTTGTTGATTTTCCCACACTGAAAAAATCCGCGGAAGCAAATGGGGCTTCTGTCCATGGCACAATAAGCCAAGAGGATTTCTTACGAAGCCTTGGAATAGAACAACGCGCCGAAATGTTGCGCCAAAATGCAGATGATAAACAGGCGATTGATATCACAGCAGCCGAACATCGTTTGACTGATCCCAGTCAAATGGGGAACCTCTTTAAAGTGATGGCCCTCACAAACCCGGATCAACCAACACCCGCCGCATTTCCAGAATCAAAGGAAGCAACATGATAAGAAGCCCCGCACTAGATCAACATAAGGGCATCAAACATGGCTTTCTCACTCGTCAGGATGGGGCCAGCCAAGGCCTCTATGCGTCGCTTAACTGTGGGTATGGTGCAGATGAAGCGAAAGAAAATGTAACGAAGAACAGAACCATTGCGCTTGAGCGCATGGGTTCTCCACAAGCAAAACTTGTCACGGGTTATCAGATTCATTCCGCAAATGTAGAGATTGTCAAAGCCCCTTGGAATTGCCCCGAAGATGCCCCGCAGGTCGATGCCTTGGTAACAGGTCAACCAGAGATCGCATTAGGTATTATGACCGCAGATTGCGCCCCTGTTCTTTTTGCAGACCCCGATGCGCAGGTAATCGGTGCAGCACATGCAGGTTGGCAGGGTGCGATCAAGGGAGTAACAGACAGTACAATTGATGCAATGGAAAGCCTCGGCGCAACCAGATCAAATATCTACACGGCAATTGGCCCCTGTATTGCGCAAGCCTCTTATGAAGTTGGTGCTGAGTTTGCACACCGTTTCTTTGAAGATACCGAAGATAACATAACCTACTTCATTCCTTCCCCGAGAGAAGGCAAATTTCTTTTTGACCTTCGACAGTATGTCGGGGACAGGCTCAAGAAATCCGGTGTAAAACAGGTGTCTATTTCCAAAAATGACACCTATGCCGAAGAAAACCTCTTTTTCAGTTACCGCCGATCCTGCCACCGAAAAGAAGCTGACTATGGCAGGGGCATATCCATTATATCATTGGAGAGAACAAACTAATGCCACATCTTATACTCTTCTTTTTAATGTGTATTCTCGGCATCCTCGCGACTTGCAGCTTTATGTGATTACTTATCTGGCACTGATACCCATGCTTTTTCCCATAACACAATCATATGATTAAATTTCTCCCTTTACTTTTCATTGCCTTGATAACGGCTTGCGGCCCCTTACCGCGCCCCTTCATGGCACAGGAACCAGACAGTAATCCGCTTTTGAAATTAGAGAACACGCGCCCTCTTGCCGTAGAACCACCAATTTTTGCATTACAGGAAGCAGGTATTGAACCAACAGACCTAACCATTTGGGCGCAGGATAATCTGAGCCAAGCTCTCAGAGATCAAAACCTACCCGCAGCAAACTACGCTTTTGCCTCAAACAGTTTACACCTATACAGCAGCTTTGAGGCAGAAACCATCAGTGAAGATCATGTTGTTATCAGCCTAAAAATAGGTGTTGCAGAAACAACCAATCCTAATCAGTTTTTGATAGAGTCAGAGGAACGGACGACGGTCCCCGCGATACATCTGAAAAAGAACTCAAAGCCTATTTTAGCAGAAATCATAAAAAGAGCCTCCCAAAACGTCAGTCTCAAAATTTCGCAACTTGATCAGGATACAGGCCCTCAGCCTCAAATTACAGATTATGTTCACATTCAACTTTCTTCTTTATCTGATCGCCTGGACGACAGAACCAAGAAAATACTGGAAAATGAACTAAGAGCATCATTTCAGCTCAGGGACCTCTACCTGACCCGCGAAACAACAGAAGATTCTGCCTACAAACTCAGCTTGGGAATAGAACTGTCGAAACAAGGCGAACAAGGAATACTGTCCTTACTCTGGATTCTTGAAGATAGCACAAGCGGAGAAGAAATCGGGCAAATAAGCCAAACGAACCCGGTACCTAATATTCCTCTTTCGCGAATACTGATTCCTGCCTCGGAAGCAATTTCAGAGGGAACAGCCATAGGAATCAAGGACCTACTGCAACAAAAGAGTCTTCAAAATCAAGCTGTTCTGAAATAAGAAACAAATGAATCTTTATGGGCGTTTACAGAAAAGACTGAGATTGCTAAGTTCCGCCCGTCCAATATGAAAACTGCCGACAAGTCATATGTTATGGCTTGTCCAGCCTAGCCGGGGATTTTGGCGTGAAGATCTTAACGGGTAACAGCAACCGACCATTGGCCGAGGCCATTTCTGCATATTTGAATCTACCACTGACCAAAGCATCAGTGCGACGGTTTTCTGATGAAGAAGTTTTTGTGGAGATCCATGAAAACGTGCGCGGTGAAGATGTATTTATTATTCAACCGACATCCTATCCCACCAATGACAACCTTATGGAACTCTTGGTAACGATAGATGCTCTAAAACGCAGCTCAGCGAGCCGTATAACAGCCGTAATGCCATACTATGGCTACGCGAGGCAGGATCGTAAATCCAGCCCCCGTACACCGATTTCGGCCAAGCTTGTTGCGAACCTAATTCAAACTGCCGGCGCGGATCGCGTTCTAACCATGGATCTCCATGCAGGACAGATTCAAGGTTTCTTTGACATTCCGACTGATAATCTTTTTGCAGCACCAGTCTTCATAAAAGATATTCAGGAACGCATGTCCAAAGGGCCTTTGACCATTGTATCGCCTGATGTCGGTGGTGTTGTCCGAGCCAGAGCCATTGCCAAACGCCTTGATGCTGATCTCGCGATCATCGACAAGCGTCGAGAAAAAGCTGGTGTTTCAGAAGTTATGAACATCATTGGCGATGTAAAAGGTCAACGTTGTATTCTTATCGATGACATCGTGGATTCGGCTGGAACCCTCTGTAATGCTGCTGGTGCTCTTAAAGATGCCGGCGCCACAGCTGTATCAGCTTACATTTCTCATGGTGTTCTATCTGGCGGTGCCGTTGCACGTGTTACGGCTTCACCACTTGAAGAACTTGTAACGACAGACTCAATCCAAGCGACAGAAGCTGTTCGTGTTGCACACAACATGCGTCAGATTTCTGTTGCTCCGCTTATGGGCGAAGCAATGCGCCGTATAAGTGATGAGCAATCGGTATCCTGTCTGTTTGACTGAATACCGCTAATTACTGCGGATTGATTTGACGAATAGCTTTCGTCCGTATACAACACGGGCGAATTCTCTGGCTCAGCACCCCTGGAGGCTGGTCAGTTACTGCAACGGCGGAGCAAATGCTCTGCCGCTGTCATTTTACTTTTGGAGACTAAAATGAGTGATATCACAAAAGTGAGCGCAGAAGCTCGCGATAGAGCCGGCAAGGGGCCCGCTCGTGCCGCTCGTCGTGCAGGCCTTGTTCCTGCCGTCATCTACGGTGCAAAAAAAGACCCTGTCATGATCAACTTGGACCCTCGTCCAATCACTAAAGAGTACAACTCTGGTCACTTTGGTACCCGTCTTTGGGAAATCGAAGTTAATGGCAAAAAAGAGCGTACACTTCCACGTGACATTCAATTGCATCCCGTAACAGACATGGTTGAACACGTTGACTTCCTTCGCGTTTCTGCGAAGACGTCCGTAAACGTTATGATTCCTGTACACTTTATCAACGAAGAAAATTGCCCCGGCCTTAAGCAGGGTGGTGTTCTTAACGTTGTACGTTACGACATCGAACTTTCTTGCCGTGCAGATCATATTCCAGAAAATATCGAAGTTGATATGGCTGGCATTGAACTCGGCGATAGCGTTCACATCTCTTCCGTTACACTTCCGGACGGCACAGAGCCAGTAATTTCCGATCGTGACTTCACAATCGCAACGATTGCTGTACCAAGCTCTGTTAAGTCTGCAAAAGCTGATGATGCTGGCGAAGAAGAAGGCGCTGGTGAAGAAGAAGCTGCTGCGGCAACCGAAGAGTAAGATCTCTCTCTTTTGATCTGAACCTAGAGGTAAACTGACATGCTATTGTTTGTAGGTCTCGGTAATCCAGGTCAAAAATACGAGAATAACCGACACAACATCGGTTTTATGGCGGTGGACGATATTGTCCACCGCCATAATTTTTCGCCTTGGCGTTCTCGTTTTCAAGGGAAAACCTCGGAAGGCAGGATTGGTTCGGAAAAAGTCCTGATCCTCAAACCAGAAACATATATGAACGAATCTGGTCGAGCTGTTGGCGAAGCAATTCGCTTTTTTAAAATTGCCCCCGAAGATGTCTTTGTCTTTTATGATGAACTTGATCTTGCTCCGGGGAAACTCCGCATCAAAAAAGCGGGGGGATCTGGTGGCCACAATGGCATCAAGTCAATAGATGCTCACATTGGTAAAGAATACTGGCGCTTACGCATGGGCATTGGCCACCCCGGACACAAAGAACGTGTTACCGGCCATGTTTTGGGAGACTTTTCAAAGACGGATCAAGATTGGCTCGGTAAAGAGATCGATGCCATTTCACGGCACATAGATCTTCTTGTAAAGGGTGACACCCCGGGCTTTATGTCAAAGGTCGCCCAAGATGTTACGCCACCGAGACCAAAAAAAGTACCCGCACAAAAAACATCCTCTCAGGCCCCCACAGGGGACCAAAACACGCCTAGAAAAGCAAAGCCAGAAACAACCAAAGCTGACACAAACGTCAAAAATAACAAAGACGGATGGCAATCGACCTTGGCTAACTGGTTTAGTAATAGTAAAAACCCCCAAGATTAATAATATCTTTAGTCATTGGCTGATTAAACAAACAACTGTTCTCGGCATCGCAAACCATGCTTTAGCGAGAACCATAGTGAAAGGGAATACCCATGGGTTTTAACTGCGGCATCGTCGGCTTGCCGAACGTAGGCAAATCCACGCTTTTTAATGCGCTAACTGAAACAGCAGCAGCCGAAGCGGCCAACTATCCTTTCTGCACCATTGAACCAAACGTCGGACGCGTTGCGGTACCTGATCCTCGTTTGGATAAGATTGCAACCATTGCCAGTTCGCAAAAGATCATTCCGACACAACTTGAATTTGTTGATATTGCCGGTCTTGTCCGTGGTGCATCCAAAGGTGAAGGCATGGGGAACGAGTTTCTTGGAAACATCCGTTCCGTTGATGCCATTGTCCACGTTTTGCGCTGCTTTGATGGTGAAGTAACCCACGTAGATGGATCAGTTGATCCTGTACGGGATGCCGAAACAGTCGAGACCGAGCTTCTTATTGCCGATCTTGAATCTGTTGAAAAACAAATCACATCGAATGCAAAGCGGGCAAAAGGCGGGGATAAAGAAGCCAAAGCCAAACTTGAAGTTCTCACCATCGTTGGTGAGGTTCTTCAAGAAGGGAACCCCGCAAGAACAGCAGAGATTTCTTCAGATCAACGCGACATTTATAACCAACTTCAGCTACTGACTGCTAAACCAGTTCTCTATGTTGCAAACGTCGAAGAAGAAAATGCTGCAACCGGAAATGATTATTCCAAGAAAGTAGAAGAAATGGCCGCTGCCTCTGGTGGTGTGAGCGTTATTATTTCTGCGGCAATCGAAGCCGAAGTTGCCTCCCTTTCCGATCCAGAAGAAAAGACAGAGTTCTTAGCCGATCTCGGCCTAGAAGAGACAGGTTTGAAAAGAATTATTGCAGCCGGGTATGGTCTCCTTGGCCTTCTGACATTCTTTACTGTTGGTCCCAAAGAAGCACGGGCGTGGACAGTTGTCGACGGATCAACGGCTCCAAATGCAGCGGGCGCTATTCACACGGACTTTGAACGTGGCTTTATTCGTGCCGAAACCATTGCCTATGATGATTACATCGAATGCAGTGGCGAACAGGGTGCGAAAGATGCCGGAAAAATGCGTGCGGAAGGAAAAGAATATATCGCGAAAGATGGTGATATATTCCACTTCCGTTTCAACGTGTAACAAATCACCATTCAAAGAATCCAGATTACTAAAAAAGGCGGAAGATCATACCGCCTTTTTTAGTGTCTGAGATTAGGACCATAACATCCTCTGGACTACCAGTATTCTGGATAAGACCTGTTTCGCGACAGATTGTTGGTGATCAAACCGACAAACAAAATAATCAGCGCACCACTTAATACCGGTGTGAAGACAAACGACCAATCAGCCCCTTCGAGCATAATCACAAGTGGTGTCGCCCCAGCTGGCGCATGCAGTGTTCGCGTTAGCTGCATAAAGGCAATCGCAGTTGCAACAGCCACCCCCATTGAAAACCAGTTTGCCCCAAGCGCTTCAAGGACAAGCAACCCTATTAATGCTGCAATCAGATGGCCAAGGACGAGACTACGCGGCTGGGCCAAGGGACTATTAGGCACCCCGAAGACTAGTACACAACTTGCCCCAAATGGCGCCATAAAAAACAGAGCCCCAGCCTGGTCAGATAGCCACGCGATAGCACCAATCGCAACCATTGCCCCAAGCCAACTCCACCAAATATGACTAACACTCGGAATAGCAGGAACAGCTGTCCCTCTTCCCCGATACTTCGTAAGGTAATTTTTCATCACATAGACCCAAATTTCATCCAAGGCTGGATATAAGGCAAGTATACTGATCGTTCTATTTTTATATTGTTATCATATCATCAGATTTACGAATTGAAGGGATAACCTAAAAAAAAGGAAGAATGTTATTAGAGTGCATCGAAGGCGAGAACAACCCCACAAGCATCATTTTTCTGAAGCCTGATACGCGAATCACCTTCTCTTTGGTAACTCACCCTATATTGATCAAAATAAGCCTGTGTAGCCTTTAAATCCCCTACCCAAAGATGAAAAGCAATCATATATCCGTCAGCTGCGCCATCATTTGGTTCAATACCCGGATAAAAGCGGTTAATATCTTCTGGCGCAATAAACCGTAAAACCTGTTTGCGCTCGCTTACATAAACATCAATACACCCATCTGTAACAACAACCGCGTCTGCACCAAAAAACTCGGAATACTTGGTAATCACATCGCTCGGGTTCGGGGTTACATAAACCACCCGTTTGATACCACGGGCACCATTTGCATGTGCAAGCCACTGACTTTGCCACACCACGTCTGGTGTTTTGTGGTCACAAACAAAAGAAGATATTTTAGGGCTAACCTGATTATCATATCGCAAAAGCTCAAAGGCAGGCATGACGTCACCATGTTCCAGTTCGAGTATGCGTTTCAAATCCTTGGGGCCGTCAATAGGAACTCCCGCTTCTTTTAAACAAGCAGCCGTCTGCCCTATATCTTCACTTCTAAACGCAAGGCCTAATCCACCTTCACCATTTTCAAGAAAAACATCCAGTCCATTGGTATCCTGATTTTTATCAACGATACCAATAAGCTCCAGATAATCACCCGGGAACATAATGCAATAGTTGGCCGTTCCCCAACCAATATGACGCCCCCGGGGTGTTAAGCGAAACCCTAGACGGAGGTAATGATGACGTGCCTCTTCCAATTGCTGCACACCAATCAACAGGTGATCAATCCCCTTGAGAGACGAACTGAATAGCATTCAATTTTCCTTAAAATTATTCAGCAGGTATTATTCGGCTGCTTCAACCTACTCCATTTACAACGATATAGGAATCTCCCTTATCTGCCAGATATATTCCGCTGTTATTTTCACGCTGATACATTCACAAGAAAAACGCCAGAAAACGACACAAAAAAGGCTGCTCTAACTGAGCAGCCTTTTTTTTAAACCAAGACGATGTCTTAGTGAACTTTAGCAAATACCTTACGCTTTGCAGCATACATAACCAGTGTGAAAATAATCAGAAAGATCATAACTTTCACGCCTGTATTTTTACGCGCTTCAAGCTTTGGCTCAGCCGCCCACATCAAGAAGTGGCTGACATCCGCTGCCATTTGATCAACAGTCGCCGCAGTGCCATCGCCATATTCCACAGCATCTTCTGAAAGTGGCGGTGCCATTGCAATCAGATGACCTGGAAAATACTTGTTGTAGCTCAGATCGCCAGTCTCGAAACCTTCTGGCGCATCTTCATAGCCTGTCAACAACGCACGCACAAAACTTGGACCGCCGACACGAGCTTTTGCCATTAGCGAAAGATCAGGTGGCGCTTTACCGCCGTTTGATGCCGCCGCAGCTTTTTCGTTAGGGAATGGTGACGGGAAATAATCGGACGCAATTGCGTTGCGTTCAAACATTTCGCCTTCGTCATTCGGCCCGTCTTCAACTGTATATTCAGACGCAATTGCTTTGATCTCATCAACATTGTACCCGAGATCAGTCAAGTTACGGAACGCGATCAAGTCAAGTGAATGACATCCAGAGCAAACTTCTTTGTAAACTTGGAAACCACGTTGTAGCGAAGCTTTGTCATAAGTGCCAAAAACACCGTCAAAGCTCCATTCATAATCTGGCAATGGAACAGCATCTCCTGCTGCATTAGCAGGAACTGTTGCAAAGCCAAGGGCCGCAGCAAAGAGGCCAGACAGAATTTTCTTCATTAGTCGTTCCTCTCTCAAGATTTCAATACGGCTTCATGGATAGAGCTTGGTAATTCGCGCGGACGTTCAATCATCGGCAGTATAACAGGCAGCAATATCAAGAAGTGGAAGAAGTAGTAGGCAGTCGCGATCTGACTTGCAACAACGTACCAACCTTCAGCGGGCTTACCACCAAGGTAACCAAGGAAGAGGCCATTGATAAGGAAAATCCAGAAGAAGACCCGAGCAACAGGACGGAACTTACAGCTACGAATTTTGGAACGATCCAACCACGGTAGAACAAACAAAACGGCAATCGCACCGAACATGGCAAGAACGCCACCAAGCTTATCAGGAACCGCACGCAGAATTGCGTAGAAAGGCAGGAAGTACCATTCTGGAACAATATGCGCAGGTGTCGATAGCGGGTTCGCAGGAATGTAGTTATCCGGATGCCCCATATAATTTGGTGCCCAGAATAAGAACCCAGCAAACAGTATCAAGAAAACACCAAGACCGAACAGATCTTTGATCGTGTAATAAGGCTGGAACGTCAGGCTGTCCTGAGGACCTTTCATATCAATGCCAAGCGGGTTGTTCGATGTCACAGTGTGAAGGGCCACAATGTGAAGAACAACAACGGCAACGATAATGAATGGCAACAGATAATGCAGCGCAAAGAAACGGTTCAGTGTTGGATTATCAACAGAGAAACCACCCCAAAGCCAGGTAACGATATTTTCACCAACAACCGGAATGGCCGAGAATAGGTTCGTAATAACTGTCGCACCCCAGAAGCTCATTTGCCCCCATGGAAGAACGTACCCCATGAACGCAGTGGCCATCATCAACAAGAAGATAACAACACCCAACTGCCAAAGAAGTTCGCGTGGCGCCTTATAAGATCCGTAGTACAGTCCACGCATCATGTGGATATACACAGCAATAAAGAAAAACGATGCCATGTTCATATGGATATAACGGATCAACCAACCGTTATTCACATCGCGCATGATACGTTCAACAGAATTGAACGCCATATCAACATGTGCGGTGTATTGCATCGCGAGAATGATACCCGTTACGATCATTGTAACCAGAGCAAATCCGGCTAGTGACCCAAAGTTCCAAAGATAATTCAGGTTCTTTGGCATTGGGTATTCATAAAGGGTGTGATGTCCCATAGAGATTAGAGGCAGACGATCCTCAACCCACTGGACGACTTTATTATTTGTTTTAAAACTCATGACCTGTTCCCCCTAGCCGATCTTGATAGAGTTGTCAGTCAAGAAGACATAAGGCGGTACTTCCAGGTTCTTCGGAGCTGGCCCCTTACGAATACGCCCGGATGTATCATAGTGTGAACCATGGCAAGGACAGAACCATCCGCCATAATCACCCCGTGATTCACCAGTCTTCTGACCAAGTGGAACACATCCAAGGTGCGTACAAACACCAACTAGAATAAGCCACTCAGGTTTTTCCACACGATCTTCATCCGTCTGTGGATCAGGAAGGTCAGCTAGCGGAGTTTCCTCAGCACCGGCAATTTCCTCAGCTCCACGACGTCTGATAAACACAGGTTTACCGCGCCAGGTAATGGTTACGGACTGACCTTCTTCGATCGGTGACAAATCTACCTCAGTAGAAGATAGAGCCAGAACATCCGCCGAAGGATTCATAGAATCAATCATCGGCCATATTGCACCAGCAGCCCCGACAACGGTCATAGCCCCGGCCGTCAGGTACAGAAATTCACGCCGGGTCTCACCGGACCCTTGGGCGGAACTTTCAGGATTCGCGCCGTCTGCCATTTGTGTAATCCCTATTTTCATCTCTCAAGCTTACAACTCTAAAACAAAGAGCTGCGATACGATACAGGATTTTTGGGCCATTGCCCTTGTCCAACCCTAATTGCGCCCCCATCTAAGCATCGCAGGATGCAAGAACGGATGTGACATCCTGTCGCACTTAGGACTAGTCCTATATTTAGTGACAGGGATATAAAGGATTTGTCATAGAAAGGCAAAGACTCTAAGTGTGAGTCGGACAGGTAAATAACGTTTTTTCCGTCACTTCCGTATTTATGGCCCACATTTATAGCTATATCTTTACCTCATTATAGAGATGAACAGCATGCGTCTTGCTCTTTACCAACCGGATATTCCACAAAACACAGGAACAATGCTTCGAATGGCTGCCTGCCTTGATGTCGCAGTCGACATTATCGAACCCTGTGGCTTTGTTCTTAACGACAAACGCATGAAAAGATCCGGCATGGATTATCTGGATCAAACCGAACTTGTTCGCCACACATCCTGGGATGCTTTTAATCATAGTCGGCTGGAAAGCACACAACCAAAGCGTTTGATCCTACTGTCAACGAAAGCCGCCAAGCCTTACACAAATTTTTACTTCCAACCCGACGATATACTTATGGTTGGCAGAGAATCAGCCGGTGTTCCTGACGATGTGCATCAGGCAGTTGACCATTCTGTTCTCATACCGATGGCGATAGGCGTGCGCTCCTTGAACATTGCAGTATCTGCTGCAATGGTTCTGGGCGAAGCTCTGCGACAGACAGGTGGATTTCCTGTCCCAAGCACCGTATAACGTTATACGATTATATTATTATATCCAAGAACACCGTAACCCCACGAGTATCAGATGTACCAACGGCAAGATCCGACAAGCCCTTTCCCGAATCACGGCGCGCCCGAAGATCATAAAGAGCAGGCTCAGCGTTGGTTCAGACAACTCAGGGATAGCATTTGTGCCGAGTTCGAACGGCTGGAGGACGAACTCTCCGGTACGGTACTGGCAAAGCTTGGCGGGCCTGATGCAGGCCGTTTTGAAAGAAAACAGTGGGATCGCGACGGTGGTGGCGGTGGTGAAATGTCCATCATGCATGGGCGCGTATTTGAAAAGGTGGGGGTCAATATATCCACGGTTATGGGGGAGTTCAGCGACGAATTTTCCAAACGCATTCCCGGCGCTGATAAAGACCCGAGATTCTGGGCAAGTGGTATATCACTTGTTGCCCATATGCACTCCCCACTCGTACCAGCAGTACACATGAACACCCGCCATATCGTCACGACCACCAGTTGGTTTGGCGGTGGTGGTGATTTGAATCCCATGTATCCAGTCGATCATGACACCCATGACTTTCATCGGGCCTACAAAGATGCCTGTGACAAACACAACCCTGGTTTCTTCCCCATCTTCAAAGAATGGTGTGACGAATATTTCTATATTCCCCACAGGAATGAAGCCCGTGGTGTCGGTGGTATTTTCTACGATTACCTGAATACCGGAAACTGGGACGCAGACTTTGCCTTTACACAGGATGTGGGTAGAGCATTCTTGGATATATATCCACAGATTGTGCGCCGCCACATGCACAAAGACTGGAACGACGAACAGCGAAAACATCAACTTTTCCGCCGAGGCCGCTATGCAGAATTCAACCTGCTTTACGATCGCGGCACCATGTTTGGCCTCAAAACGGGTGGAAATGTCGAAGCAATCCTGATGTCTATGCCACCAGAGGCAGCTTGGCCATAGCACCTCTCTTAAACACGCCCACTTTGAAAAACCGGAATAGTTCGCCCGACACCTGAAATTAACACCAAAAGCATAAATCAAATCATCCGAAGGAACCTTCTTATGCTATCGGTACCGCAAAAGATTATATTGGAAACAGATCGTCTGATCGTTAGGGAAATTGACGAAGCTGACGCTCCCTTTATTTTACGTCTTTTGAATGATCCTGCTTTCATTAAAAACATTGCCGACAAAGAAATCAGAACACTGGACCAAGCCTGCGATTACATTAATTCAGGCCCCGTCACCAGTTATAGAGAAAACGGCTTTGGCCTCTTCGTATTAGTCTTGAAAGAGGGCAAAGCCTCAATCGGCATGTGCGGGCTGGTCAAACGCGATGGGCTCGATGACCCCGATATTGGCTATGCCCTTCTTCCAGAATATTGCTCAAAAGGGTACGCTGTCGAAGCAGCTAACGCTGTTCTAGAATACGGACATACTCAGTTAGGAATAGATAAAATCGTCGGCATCGTGAACCCCGATAATACTGGGTCAGCCAAAGTGCTTGAAAAAATTGGTCTGGTATTTGAAAAAATGATCACGGTGTCTGAAGACCTGCCGGAAACCAAATACTATATATCAAGAAAAACAACTAGATAATCTAGGCTAAACCTTCAAAGCATAAGCCAGGCACTGGTCTTGATCAGGTTGAAACGATTGTTCAATCCACCAATCTTCCGTCGCCTTTAGCAGCCGCCCCATTTTTGGTCCCGGCTCGACCCCTGCCTGAATAAGATCGCGTCCGTGTAGCGGGAAGAAAACCGGACGCCATTCCTCGACAATTTTTGCACGATATTGAATATTTTTATTTTTGAAATCATCGCCATCTCTTGCCACTTGTAAACGGAGCAGGTCCGAGACCAGCCCAGCACCAATACGATAGAGAGCTTCTTTAAACAGCATTTCATCCGTACCAGAATCAATTTCGTACTCAGGCTTTATCAAAGAGAGAAAATGCTGTTTTTCTGCTGTTGAAAACCGTAAGCGGTCGGGGATGGTAACTTTATCTTTGGCCTCTCCCCCTTCTAGTAAAGCAACCAACCGAACAAGAGGGTCTCTACGACCTTCCAGCGGTATAAACCGTGCCAAACAACCACCGGAAAGAATTTCGGGCAGAAAGGGAGAAAAAATCTGATTTTCCAACATAACATTTATAACGGGCATCGGGTTTGGTGCCGACAGAAGCCTCATTATCTCGCTATGAATACGTTCCGCAGACAAATTTTTGAGCATATGTTTTTTTGACGTGGCTGCCGTTACACCTTCCTCATCAAAAACATCCGTACCGTACCACGCTTGAAATCGGAAAAACCTTAGTAATCGAAGGGCATCTTCTTCGATGCGAGTTTCCGCCTCACCAACAAATCGAACGCGACTTTCTTTGAGATCCTCAATCCCGCCAAAAGGATCAAACACCGTTCCATCCAGGCGGCAAGACAAGGCATTCATCGTCAAATCGCGGCGGGAGGCATCTTCTTCCCAATTATCTGTGTAGGCCACAGTTGCATGACGGCCATCTGTTTCGACATCGACCCGTAGTGTTGTAATTTCAAAAGCCTGATGATTGCAGACGGCCGTAATCGTACCATGATCAAGCCCCGTCGGGATCGCTTTGATCTTTGCGGCCTCTAATAGCTTGATCACCGTTTTCGGGTGATCAGGTGTTGCAATATCAATGTCCTTGATTTCACGTCCCAGCATGGCATCGCGCACACAACCGCCAACGAAACGAACGTCTTGCCCCTTAGCAGATAAGGCTTGCATCACCTGTTGGGTTTCTTCTGTCAGCATCCATCGCTGATTCTCTAACTTGTACGTCACTGTCATCAATCAATATCGGTATTATCCAGAACTTTTGGCTGGTAACTCGGCGGCACAAGGCTGTCGCCCGGGGCTGGGCCGGAATTAGAAGAGAAAATTCCCATCGCAATACCTGCGAGAACAACACCGCTTAAAAATAGCCAGGCCCAAGGACCACGCTCTATCCATGGCAAATCTTCTTCGCGCATTGCCCCTTCTGATTCAGAGCGGGCTCTTCTTGTTACAAGGTAATAGGCAAGATAAAGAGCAAACGGCAACAGAATTGGCAAAAGGATTAGAAGTAGTCTGGTCAGCATTCGCTGTTATTCCCCATTACAAGTTATATGATTATTAGAAAAATTATTGTTCTGATTAAGGCTTAGAACCTCGCACAAGTTTACCAACATGCCCGCCGTCGCCCCCCAAATAAAATAGTCATTAAAGGGAAAAGCATAATAATATCGACGATAGCCTTCAAATTCGCGAAAATGGCGTTGGCGGCTTTCAGGGGCTAAAAAGAAATTCAAAGGAACTTCAAACACTTCAGCAACTTCAAAACTGTCCGGCTCAACAGGAAAAGGTGGTTTAATAAGACCAACGACAGGTGTGATCACAAATCCTGTACGGGTCACATAAGTATCCAGCTCCCCAATAATACTGACATGTTTACGGGGAAGACCGACCTCTTCTTCCAGTTCTCGCAAGGCGGTATCACAATGGTCTTTGTCTGTTGGGTCAACACGCCCCCCCGGGAAACTGACCTGCCCCGCATGATCATGAAGATGATCTGTTCGTTTTGTAAGAAGTACTGTAAACCCCTCTTCTCTCTCAACAAGAGGTACAACCACGGCGGCGGCTGTTTTATTCCGCGTCGGATCAAAAAATCCCGGGTTTAAGTCATGATCACCTCGCGTGCTATCTTGCTCTGATGGCACGGCTTTTTGCTGTGCAAAAATCTGTGTCAGCCTCTGAGATGTCCAATTCAAACCCACGCTTTGTACCGTCCTTTTCTATAATAATAGACTGATATTGGGTACGGTTATTCAACCTTACCCAGCAGATGAAATACCCCTGAGCTCCATACGCCGACTTCACTGCCCTTTATTTCAGCTAAATCCATCAACTGATAGTAAACGGCACGTAAGATACGGGCCTCTAAGTTTTGTCTTACCAATATATAGGGTGAGGGCTCGCCACTTTCATCTTTATAATCAATTCGAATCGGATGATCCTTATCCAGATCAAACCACTGATCCATATTGTTGCGAAATGATAGGACTTGCTCCTTCCCTTGTCCGTCGTTTTTAAGTTCAACAATCGTAAAGGGAACGTCTTCGACAACAATCTGGGCTTTTTCTACTGGCGTCACTAACCAATATTCGCCGTTCTCATCACGTTTAAGAACTGTCGAAAATAATCGCGCGAGGGCTTTTCGCTCAATTTCCCGTCCTTCATGAAACCAAATGCCATTACGGTCTATACGCATATCAACATCACTGGTTATCGGTAACTTACGGACGGCTTCGGCTAAATCACTTTTATCTGACGTGTCACTACAATCTGTCATCTTTTTGTGGCCCTATAAGCAAGAGATCACTGTTGATTGATCGGATATCACTATGCAAACGCTTGTTTTAAGTTCATTATAACCAAGGTGTTAATGAATGCGTCAAAGAACAAATGTATACTACCATAGGATACATCTGGGCAATGGCCTTGGATATGTAGTCAACAACACAGATACCGGCTTAGTCCAAACACTTAGGCAGCGATATATTTGAAGTTAAGTCAAAAGAGGAAATAAAATGGACACTACGGATAGAAATCCGAGTACAACATTATCCGAAGACCTAACCTTACAGGCAGATCAGCTCTGCACTCGCCTTGCACAACTCAATAAAAATCTAGGAAAAGTTGTCTTCGGGCAAGAAGGTGTCATTGAGCAAGTCTTAATCACCTTATTAGCCGGGGGACACGGCCTGCTCGTCGGGGCACCGGGACTAGCGAAAACCAGGTTGGTCGAAAATCTTGGTATCGTCTTTGGCTTACAGGAAAAACGTATTCAATGTACACCCGACCTGATGCCTTCAGATATCATTGGTTCAGAGGTCCTTGAAGAAGACGACGATGGTCGAAGATCTTTCCGCTTTATTCAAGGACCTGTTTTCTCACAACTTCTAATGGCCGATGAAATCAACCGAGCCAGCCCCAGAACTCAGTCAGCCCTGTTGCAGGCAATGCAGGAACATACTGTCACCGTCGCCGGGCAAAGCCACAAATTACCCTCTCCTTTTCATGTTCTTGCAACCCAGAACCCCTTAGAGCAGGAAGGAACCTATCCTCTCCCGGAGGCACAGCTTGATAGATTTCTTTTAGAGATATATGTCGGCTATCCTGACAGAGAAGCTGAAAAACAGATGCTTCTTGCCACGACCGGAACAAGCGAACCCGAAGCAGAAGGCATTTTAACAGCACGTGAGCTTCTTGCGGCACAAAAGCTAGTCAGGGAAATTCCTGTCGGCGAAGATGTTTTAGAGGGAATTTTATCGCTGGTTAGAAATGGCCGCCCTGAAGAAACCGAAGATGATTTTGTAAAACAGTTCGTCGCTTGGGGGCCCGGACCACGCGCCAGTCAAGCCTTGATGATGGCCAGTAAAGCGCGATGCCTGTTACAGGGGAGATTAAGCCCATCACTAGATGATGTGATAGCCTTGGCTGCACCGGTTTTAAGGCACAGAATTCATCTGGACTTCACAGCCAGAGCTGAAGGCATAACCGTATCAAAGATTATTAAGCGCCTTATCGCCCCCCTGAACTAGAGGGTTAATATGTACAAACGGGCTCCATCAATAGAAGCTTCTGCAGAGAAGCTTTCAGCAGCACTTCCCCCTCTTCTGATTGAAGCAGAGCGTGTTGCCGCAACAGTTTTCCAAGGGGCCCATGGAAGACGCCATGTCGGACAAGGTGACGAGTTCTGGCAATACAGGCACTATAGTCCTGGGGATTCCCCGCGTAAAATTGATTGGCGTCGTTCCGCCAAGTCTGACCCTAATTCTGAAAATGCAGGAATCTTTATCCGTCAAAAAGAGTGGGAATCTGCCCAAAGCTTATGGCTCTGGAATAATACTGCCCCTGGAATGGATTGGGCTTCTGACAAAAAACTGGTAACAAAAAAACATCGAGCTTCAGTTCTTAGCTTAGCACTTGCACAGCTTCTCATTCGAGGTGGAGAAAAAGTCGGACTGGCCGGCGCGGACATCCCTCCTTCAAATTCCAGAAAAAATCTTTATACCATCGCGCAACAGCTGGAAAATCAAAATTCAGATAATAAAAACAAAGAAGATAAGCATCCCGAATATGAACTCTCTCAAGGTCATCGTTTTGCTCAAAACGCTGCTCTTGTATGCTTCTCCGATTTTCTCACCCCCTTATCTGAACAGAAGAAAGTCTTTGCAAATCTTGCGCACAAAAACCTTCGTGTTTGGCTGGTGCAGGTTCTCGATCCTGCAGAAATGAACCTGCCCTACACAGGACGAGTGAAGTTTCAACAACCGGATGGGGACGGCGAGCTCTTACATTCTGATGTTGAATCTATCCGTGATCTCTATATCGATCGTATCAGGGCACATAACAAAGACCTGTCCCGCCTCGTCAAAAAATGGGGGTGGAACCACATCCTCCACACAACAGATAAATCACCGGAATCAACACTTTTGACCCTCTACCGAAGCATCTCTGAACGTCAGAATGCTTTCACACAAACCAGAGGAGAAAACCCAAACGACACCGTAAGTGAGGCAAAAACAAGCAGGGAAAATGTGGGGTCAGGGTATGCTTGACTTAGGGATCATAGGATTTTTAAATCCGTGGCTCTTACTTGGCCTCATCACGCTCCCTGTTGTTTGGCTGATTCTACGTATAACGCCACCTGCGCCAAAAAAAGTTACCTTTCCAGCATTGCGACTTCTCTTGGGTTTACAAGGATCAACCTCCAAACCTCAAAAGACAGCTTGGTGGCTTATTCTCCTTAGAATATTGATTTTAGTTATTCTTATTCTAGCTTTATCTGAACCCATATATGCCCCTGTAAAGCGAACCGATAACAACTACAACACACTTGTTTTGTTGGATAATGACTGGGCCTCAACAAACAGCTGGACCAAACAGCTTGCAACGTTGCGCTCTGTTCTTGAACAAAATAAAGGTAGCAATAAACAAGTAGCTGTTTTGACTACCGCAAAAGACACGACTGGACAGTATCATTTTTCCGGCTTCAAAAATCCCGAAAATCTTTTGACCAATTTAGAACAGCTCTCGTCAATCCAAAGCTGGCAATCTGACCTGCAAGGCGCCCTAAAACAAGTCGAAGAAGAACTTGAACGTTATCATCCTCTCAAAGTTTTATGGCTTTCTAACGGGTTGCTCTCTACATCACAAACAAACGAAACATTAGAACGATACATACCTTTTGCCACATCAGAGATTTATCTCCCGCTCAATGAGAATCTTCCACTATGGATTACGAACATAACCCCCGACAGAAGTGGATTGAAGATAACCGTAGAACGTGGCTTCGAGGGCCCAGAAACAGAAGAACGAGTAGCTGCTCTTTCAGGCAAGAATGAAATACTGGCCTCAGAAAACATTACTTTTGCTAAGGGTGAGAAAGCTGTTTCAGTAACCATTAACATGCCCAATGAGCTTTATAACAAAGCACAAAAGGTAATGATTGTGGGAAAGAATACCGCAGCAACAACCTTCTTACTTGATCAGAGTAATTATCGTTTCCCCGTCGGAATTCTTACAGCGGCAGGCCAAAAGGATAACAAATCCCTTCTTGGTGAGCACTATTATCTTCAACGGGCTTTAAGCCTGTTTACAGACGTCAGATACGGATCTGTGAAAGAACTGTTGTCTCGAGAACTTTCAACAATTGTTTTAACTGATAAAGAAAGCATCCCTTCTGATGACGAAGAAACACTCAATCAGTGGATCAACCAAGGCGGCCTTCTTTTAAGGTTTTCCGGTCCCAATCTGGCAGAGAAAAGGGACAAGTTTATTCCTGTTCCTCTTCGCAGTGGCTATAGAAATCTGGAAGGGAACTTAACATGGGAACAGCCCCTTACCCTTGAAAAATTTGACAAGAGCAGCCCGTTTTTTGGCCTCCCTCACAACACAGAAATAACGGTATCCGGCCAGTTGCTAGCTCAACCTACGCCGGAACTCGATAGCCACACGTGGGCTAGGCTTCAAGACGGCACTCCTCTTGTCACTGCAGACAGTCATGGGGATGGCATGATGGTATTGGTACACACCTCATCAAACACGCGCTGGTCTAATCTGGCTTTGTCGGGCTCATTTATTGATATTCTTAGACGCATATTACAGTTTGGTCAGGGTGTTGGCGCAACCAATGCATCAGACAGTAAACTTCCTGTACATGATATACTTGATGCCTATGGCAACCTTATTCCCATAGAAAATTCTTCCATAACACTGGATACAGCCCCAAACAAAAAGATCACCGCTCAGAACATTGGTCCGAAAATCCCCCCTGGATACTATGGCAAAGACAAAAGGCAAAAAGCTGTAAACTTGGCAGGCAATTTGCCAAACATTCAAAAAAATGACTTTCAAGCCGACGATCGGCAAATTTATGAATCCAGGAAAGAAAGTCCGCTCCAAGTTCCTTTGCTTTTCATAGCTCTTACCTTATTCCTTTTAGATCAAGCGCTGACCCTATGGCTCAGAGGATTGCTGTCAAGTGCAGTTATCGGCAGACCTGTCGCTGTTATTCTGCTTCTTTTGCTTCCCATGACCCTGACGCCTACTCATAACGCGACAGCACAAGACGTCAAAGAACCATTAGACAGCCAAGGTATCGAAGCAACACTGAACACCTACCTTGCCTATATTATTACTGGGGATAACAAGGTCGATGCTGACAGTCATTCAGGGTTAGCCGGTCTCTCACTCCAATTGCACAGACGTACAGCCGTAGAAAATGTCAGAGTTACAGGCGTGGATTTAGACCGAGACCAAATCTCGCCTTATCCCTTCCTCTATTGGCCAATAACTGCGCTTCAAGAACCGTTGACTGCGCGGGGCAAACGACAACTGAATGAGTACATCAGCAATGGCGGTTTAATTTTGTTTGACCTGCGCGAAGCTTCAAACACCCTGAACTCTGCATTGGGGTCACAGGGGAATGCGCAATACCTGCAGATGCTGACGGATGAGATAAATATCCCACAGATGGAACCTGTTCCTGCTGGTCATGTGATCACACGGTCTTTTTACCTTCTGGAAAGCTTCCCCGGTCGCAATAATAACCGTGATTTTTGGACGGAAAGTACGGACCCCTATCGGAATGACGGTGTTGCGAGAATTTTGATCGGATCAAATGACTGGTCCCGCGCCTGGGCCATAAATGGGCAGGGGCACCCTCTCTATGCCATGGTACGAGGCGGAGAACGCCAACGAGAACTCGCCTATCGGTTTGGTATCAATCTGGTTATGTACGCATTAACGGGTAACTACAAAGAGGATCAGGTTCACATTCCCCATATTCTAGAGAGATTAGGTCAATGATCTCTAGTTACGGAATAGAATGGCAGCCTCTCGTTCCCCTTTGGATGATCTATGTGATCATCGGCTTTGCGCTGATTTCAATACTTTCGCTCTTTTTCCTCAAAAATAAGGGCGGGGAATTCAGAGCTGTCTTCTTGGCGATTATTGCTGTTTTTTTAGCCAATCCCAACCTGCACAAAGAAGTCAGTGAGGCTTTGCCAGAACTCGTTCTCGCCATTATAGACAACAGTCAATCAATGAGCTACGGCAAGCGAAAAAGCCAAGCTGCTAATGCGCTAACCTCGCTGCATGAACAAGTTAATCAACGGTCAGATCTTATCCTTAAAACAATACAAATTAACGGCGACGCTGAAAACGGTACTAAATTATTCGAAGAAATATATCTAACTGCTGAAGATAAAGAGCGTCTGGCCGGTATTGTTATTATCTCAGACGGGCAGATTCACGACATTCCCAAAACACTGGAAGGAACACAGTTTCCACAAGATATTCCCCTTCATTTGTTTTTAACAGGTGATCCCGACAAAGGGGATCGCCGTATTGTTATTGAACAGGCCCCTGCCTTTGGGATTATAGATCAAAAAACCGAGCTTTCATTTAAAGTCATCGACGAAAATATTAATAAAACAGGTGCCCCGGCAACAATTACGTTACGAAAAAATGGTGAGGTTGTTGCAGAATTTGAAACCCCGATTAACCAGACAATTACGCATGAGCTGACACTGGAAAATCGGGGCGAAGCAACTTTCGATATCACGGCAAAAACCTTGGATGAAGAAATCACCCCGATCAATAATCAGGCTGTTTTTACAGCAAATGGTGTTCGAGACAGACTAAAAGTTCTTTTGATTTCAGGAGAGCCCCACCCCGGCGAGCGCGCATGGCGGAATATTCTCAAAGAAGACCCTTCTGTCGATCTCATCCACTTTACGATTCTACGACACCCCAGCAAACAAGATGGTACCCCCATCAGAGAGCTTTCCCTGATTGCCTTTCCGATACACGAACTATTCGAGGTGAAGCTGGCAGACTTCGACCTGATCATTTTTGATCAATACCAGCGCCAAGGCTTCCTGCCCAGTCATTACCTGACCAATATCGTAAGATACGTTAAACAAGGGGGGGCTCTTTTGGAAGTTGGCGGCCCTGGCTATGCCTCACCAGCGTCGCTCTACAACACAGCTTTGGGCAGCATTCTTCCTGCTGAACCACTGGGCAAAGTATCTGAACAAGCTTTTCAGCCACTGATCACACAAATGGGGCTACGCCACCCTGTAACAGCACGTCTGCCTAAGGCCAATCTTTCACACGATGAAAAACCACAGTGGGGACGTTGGTTCAGACAGGTTGAAACAGATACGATTGGTGGATCAACCCTTATGACTGGAAACAACCAACTCCCTTTGCTTATTCTGGATCATTACGAAGCAGGACGTGTCGCACAGATAACCAGTGACCACATCTGGTTATGGGGACGAAATATCGAAGGTGGGGGGCCACAAACAGAACTAATTCGACGTTTGGTACACTGGCTCATGAAAGAACCTGAATTGGAAGAAGAAATATTAAAGGCCCGATTAAAGGATCAACAGCTTACGATCACCCGCCAGAGTATGTCAGAGAAAGAAGCCACACTTTCTATAACCAGCCCATCAGGAAAAGTAACTGAGACCACACTCAAAGCCGATACGCATGGCTACGCCTCAACAAGGATAGAGGCGACTGAACCTGGCCTTTACACAATTAATGATGATATCCATACGGTCGTTGCCCAACAAGCACTCAGCGGACCCGAGCATGAAAAAGTACGCGCAGATCCTGCACCGCTTGCCTCAGTCATAGGAACAAGCAAAGGCGGCATATATCATCTTAAAAATATTACCCCAAATTTACGCCTCGTAAGAGGGAATGGTACTCTCACCGGAAAAGAATGGGCCGGGCTGCAGGCACAAAAAGCCGAGAAGCTAATTGGATCAACACGACACCCGCTTCTTCCCCCGTGGATTTTCTTATCCCTACTACTCTTAACAGCATTCGGGGCCTGGTATCGCGAAGGCCGTTAGACTTTTTGAATAACCCGTTCTTCGTAGGTATTTTCCCAAGGTACTAATTCCCCTTTGGGAAGGATGCCAAAGGGGATATTTTGAAGTGACAGGACCTGAAATTTATCAGCACTGACAGGGACAGGCATCTCAAACCCAAGAGGTTTAGCAAGTTCAAAACCGTAAGGCGCATAATAAAGGTGCTCCCCGACAACGAAACACAAACGGTACCCCATTTTGCGCGCTTTATTCAGTCCATGTTTAACGAGAGCTTTTCCGATACCCTTGCCCTGTAAATCTGGCTGCACCGCCAAAGGTCCCAAAAGGAGAGCTGTTTCATCACCAACAAGTACAGGCCAAAAACGGAGTGTTCCCAGCAATTTTCCAGAAGAAGGCGACCGTACCGAAAAGCTTAAATCAGGAGCAGCAGAAACATCAGTCCGAAAAGAGTAAGAAGGACGGGATTTTCGTTCAACTCCAAACGTCAAATCCAGTAGTTTATCAATCTGTGCTTCATCCGTAGCATTTTGAAGGGTAATCGTATAGTCACACATGGTACATCCTGCATTAGTGCCAGCTCTAAGAGCCTGTACTTTTATTTATCAAAGACATCTTTTTTGCTAGCTGCTGTCTTTGGTAGTGCAGGTTGACCTGATACTCAGGTCGCTGAACGGTCCATCTCGACACACAGACTAACAGCCCAGCGAACAGAAGTTCGAGGGCAGGTGCGTCGTCGTCGGAGGTGTTCACAACAGTTGGGCATCTAAATGACCAAGCCTTAAAAAAGTAAATACGATTTGTATATCTTCGATATCACGATTTTTTACCGTGTCAAAGCAAGAAAATATCACAGATGCTTTTTTCATAACAATCGCCAATAAAAAATCAACGATTCAGATTTGACTTATTCCCATAAAAATTTGCAATAAAGTCTATAAACACCCGGGCTTTAGGCGAGAGATTGCGATTGATCGGATAGACAACATATATTGCGTTATCTGTATCCACTTCCCAATCTGGAAATAGCTTCACCACTCGTTTTTGATTTATCGCTTCACGAGAAATGAAATCTGGCATACAGGCAAAACCAATGCCTTCTTCGACAGCAGAAAGAATAAAATCTCCATTGTTCGCCGACAGATTACTCTTCAACGATATCCTAACAGTTCCCTGTTCTCCTGTAAGTTTTAAGTCTGTAATTCTATTCAGATTTGAATAATGCAGAAAGTTATATCCGGTCAATTCTGAAGGGATTACTGACCTGTATCCTTTTTCAAAATAGGATGGGGCAGCAATAATACTCATTCCACAATCAGATATTTTCTTGGCAACCAGCCTTGAGTCCATCATCCGCCCGATACGAATGCCAACATCAAAACCATCTTCGACCAGATCAACCATTTGATCATTAAGAACCAGATCTATCTCTATCTCGGGGTAGTTCTTTCTAAAGTCAGCAAGCATGGGGGCCATACACTTGATCCCAAAAGACATCGGGGCATTGATTTTCAATAATCCTCTGGGTGTCGCAGATAATCGAGAAACTGCATACTCTGCCTGTTCGGCGACATCCATAACGGCTTGACACTTTTCAAAAAACAACCTGCCAGCTTCTGTCAGAGAGAGACGCCTTGTTGTACGGTTTAATAATCGGATTCCCAAGCGATCTTCAAGGCGGCTCACCTGTTTAGATACTGCAGACTTACTAATGCCCAATGCCTGGGCTGCAGCTGTAAAGCTTTCATGTTGAACAACCGAAGCAAAAACCGCCATTTCATTCAAATTCATCTCTTGCCCTTACCAGAAACTGTTTCCAAAAAGAAACAATGTTGTTCTTAATTCAGCCATTATAAAACAAAAGTGATATAACTATCTATAGCTTAATAGTCATTTTTAAGTGTATTGGAGACCCCGATGATTGACATCAGACCATTTGATAGTTTGGGCCGATTTCAGAATGAATGGTTAAACGCCCATTATCATTTCAGCTTTGCAAACTACATGCATCCCGAGAGAACAGGCATTGGCCCCCTATTGGTTTGGAATGATGATGAAATCCAACCCGGTGGCGGTTTTCCAATGCATGGACACCGGAACATGGAAATCATCACCTATGTACGATATGGTGCTATTTCTCATGAAGATCACCTGTCAAACAAAGGGCAAACACCCGCAGGCGATATTCAGGTAATGACGGCTGGCAAAGGCATCATTCACAGCGAATATAACAATGAAGCTGAAATAACCGGACTTTATCAAATCTGGATTCAACCTTCAGAAACCTACCTTAAGCCTCATTGGGATCAAAAAACCTTTTCCCAAGCTGATTACGCGAGTGGTTTTCTACCGCTGGCGTCCGGAGAGAAAAAATATCCCAATGCGTTACCTATAAATCAAAACGCTACTCTTTACGGGACGCACCTGAAAGAAAATGAAGAGATAAACCAACCCATAAAGAAAGACCGGCTAGGATACCTTGTGGTTTCAAAAGGTTCGATCAAACTCAATGATCAGCGACTAAATGAGCGAGACGGCGCAATGATCGCGAACGAAGAAAACTTAAACATCAAAGCCCTCGGGAACGCAGAGTTAATTTTTGCGGACCTGCCAGATACGGCTCAATAAGACAGTAGCCAAAAGAAAAGGAAGAGATAAATGGGAAAACTCGTAGATGGCCTATGGCATGATGTCTGGTATGACACCAAAAGCAGCAATGGTAAATTTCAACGCAAAGATGCCCAGTTCAGAAACTGGGTGACGGCGGACGGATCCAAAGGCCCCAACGGAGAACAAGGCTATCCTGTCGAAAGCGGGCGTTATCATCTCTATGTAAATTTAGCTTGCCCTTGGGCACACCGAGCCCTGATTTTCAGAAGTCTTAAAGGTCTGGAAGGGGCTATCACAGTCTCTATCGTTCACTGGGAAATGAAAGAAAACGGCTGGGAATTCAAACCCGGAGATCTTGGCTCTACCGAAGATCATCTTTATGGGTCTGAGTATCTCTATCAAATCTACACAAAAGCTGATCCGAACTATACGGGCCGGGTTACCGTTCCTGTGTTGTGGGACAAAAAAGAGCAGACAATTATCTCAAATGAGTCTTCTGAAATCATCAGGATGTTCAATAGCTCCTTTGATGCCTTTGCGACAAATGATGTTCCTGATTTTTATCCTGAAGATATGCGTGAAGCCATCGATAGTGTGAACGAGCTCGTCTATCACAGCATTAACAATGGCGTTTACAAAAGCGGCTTTGCAACAACTCAAAAAGCCTATGAAGAAGCTTACTACGAGCTTTTCAAAGTGATGGACGATCTAGAAGAAAGACTGAATTCACAGAAATATCTGGCCGGAGACCGCTTGACGGAAGCTGACTGGCGTCTTTTCACCACCTTATTACGTTTTGACCCCGTCTATTACGGACATTTCAAATGCAACAAAAAGCGTCTTGTTGACTACCCAAATCTATGGGCTCTAACACGCGAGCTTTACCAATACGAAGGCGTCGCAGAAACCGTCAACATCCCCCACATCAAAGCCCATTATTACGGCAGTCACGGGACAATCAACCCAACAGGCGTCATACCTGTAGGACCTGATATCGACTTTAACCAGCCTCATAATAGATAGCTTAAAACAAACACCAGTGTATATCGGCTCAATCCAGAGCCGGTATACACGTCCGATTGAAACCTTTTAGCACTCTGAACTAAAAAGACGATCCTGGTTGTTTCAAGAACTCGATTTCCTCTGATGTGCTTTCTCGTCCAAGAACTTCGTTACGATGTGGAAAGCGGCCAAATCGACGAATAATGACTTCGTGCTTTTGCGCATATGTCAGCCAGTCAGGATTTTCATCCATATCCTGATAAAGCTCTAAAGACTTTTCCTGCATGGCAAGATCTTCGCTATGCTCAAAGGGTAAAAGAATAAAATTCCGCTCTCTTTGCGGGAGCTCTGTGTGCCACCCTTTATTCACGACCTTTTTAGCAATCTCCAATGCCTTTTTATCCGTCGCAAAGGTCTTGGCGTCATTCCTGAACAAATTACGCGGTGCTTGATCGAGCAGGATACAAAGAGCCAAACAGCCCTTGGCTGTATCTGCCCAATGATCAAGCTCACCTGCACTTGCCTGCTGATAGAGAGAGCCGAGTTTCTCGGCAACTTCACGATCAAATTCCGGATCTTTAAAGAACCACTTCCGATCCATACCCTCAGCTAACCAAAAATCCAGAACATCATCTATCACGGTGCATCCCCCCTCAGAAATCAGCATTACTTAGTAAAGCTCAGAACCTGTAGAAATCACGACGAAATACAGACGACCTACAGGTTCTGAGCTTTTTTATACCAATGCTTTACCCGTGCGCACCAATACTATTTGAAATACCGACAGAGATCCGACGACAAAGATCATACAGCTCTTCAATTGGTGCGAAGATATTAGCATGCTCATCGGAATAATCGCGGGTTTCATCATCGCTATAATCACTGGGCTCGCCGTACTCTTTCTCGGTAAAAACCGTTTTCCCTTCATGCACAGGGAAAGTCGCTTTCAGTTCTTCGAGTGCTGATGGAATTTCCATCGCGATAATATCTTGGATCAAATCTTCTAGCGTTAAATCATCGCGGTTGGCAAAGGCAGGAATGCGCATCGCCAACAAGAAAATTTCCTGAATGAGACACAAACGAACGACATGTAAAATGATCAGATTGATTCGCCGACGGGTATCGAAAGGGAAAACCTTCTCTTGTCCATCAGCAGCCAGCGCATCCAACCCACTGTGGAGGTGAATCGCATCTTGACGGAAAACCTGGAGCATCCTGTTCATGCCATCATAACGCTGCGTATCGCCAACAAGATTAGAAAGGCGAAGCTGATCACGGGCACGTTCCGTATGTTTTACAGCGTAGGCCTTAGCCAGCCAATATCTGGGGTTGAAAAGAGCTGCATAAGCTTCGGGTGTATTCAAGCTACTCAGACCTTTTGCATAGGACACCATATCCATAAAGCGTCGAACCCGATCTGATTCTCCATGCAATTTCACAAAGGCATCCAGATCTCTGGATATCGCCGTACCGAAACCACCCGCCGTGTTAGCCAGATACCCCAGTTGCTGGAGGATCGCATTATGCGGGATCGCCCGGATCTGTGACGGATGTCCCCGGTCAATCCCGTGGTGTTTATCGTGCTGGCGTTTACTCTTTCTGGATCCGGTCTGATACAACAGATTTGTGCTGAAAGACCCCAGAAGTGCGGCATAGTCTTTGTTCTCCAGCGTATTCTCATGAAAATCTTTCAGGGTTAAAAAGAAATCCAGTGAATAGTCTGTGTTGGTATAAAACGCATCCTTGTCATCCACAGTCGGTTTACCCAACGCGTGTTCAAGCAAGCGGGTTACCGTGGTCAGCGCAAGCTTAGGTGTTCCGAAATAGAGATACCCATCGCCACCCTGAAAGCTGACTTCCTGTTTCAAAGGAATATTATTCGCTGCAAACAATGAACGTGTCATCGGAGAAGAAACGTATTTAAGACGATCATTGAAACTCAACGGATGTGCTCCACGGCCCATTGATTCGCCATGGGTATCAAAGATAACGACCTCGACACCTTTGACGTTATAGTCCGCAAGTAACCGTGCCAGTTTCATGTGCAGACGTTCAATCGCAAGCGACGCTGAAACCTGTCCTAAATAACGCCCGGCATCAGAGAAACCGGTTTGAATGCACAAACGTCCGCGCTTTTCCACATAGGCACGGTAATGTTCGTTCTCCAAAAGCTCAGCAATAACCTCGCTGCCACGTTCCAACGCAGTTCCTGTTTCAAAGAGCGGAGAGATATCCAGCAGATCATCAACACCGAACAGCTTTGCGTAATAAAGGGCTGTCAAAATGGTAAAAGGTGTGTCGCACTCAGCTATCAAAAAGCGGATTGGGCGCGATGCATCAACATACTTGATCATCTGCGCAATCAGCATGAACATTCGTTTTGCGGTGGTATGTTCGGCAGATAACGAGCCAAAATTTATGCGAATTGGCTGCACCTCATCCAACAAGCCGGAAAGCGCGCGGAAATTCCCTCTGCGACGTCCGGGATCATCCGGCTCACCTTCCATAGCAATATTCTTGCGAATGGCGTTATGGAGTTGTGCAGAATTGAGCCTGACATGCATATGAGATGTTGCCAGCCCATAGTTTGCAATTTCAGACCTCAAAATAATCAGAGAGCGTTTCAGTTCAGTATTATCAGTTAAGTTGAGGGCGCGGTTAATTGCTTCAATCAATTCCGCAGTATGCACCAAACGTGCGCCATCGTCGGCAACAATTGAACGGGATACTTCTTTTAAGGCTTCTTCAGATGCACTGTTATCACTGAAAAATTCAGTTTCTTTTTCAGCCACGTGCAAAGCAAGAGTAACCCGACTCTTGATCAAAGCAAGCGTGGTTTCCAGTTCATCCTTTTCACCTTGATGTTCTGTAGTTATCTCGTTCAGTTTGGAAATATAATAGCCAAGTTGAACAACCTGAACCTTCATTCTGGTGTGGAGCGTATTCGCCCATGTAATATCGGTCCTACCATCAAGATCATACCCAACCCAACTTGCCACTGATAAAACGCGCGGAGAAAGTTCGGTCCATTTTTCAGGATACAGTTCTTCTGCAACGGCCAAAGCAACGTCGTATACTTCTCTTAAGGCTTGCTGTATCGAAGCGATTGCCTCCATCGCCTGTCCATGCTCAGCCAATAAATCAATGGCCTGATCAGGTTCATGAGAGTTACCAATGACAAGCTGATTAAGCGCATCAACCGCCTGAGTATCAAGCGCCTGTCCATCAGAACTTTCGTTAGCTGTAAACTGGGCCAGCGCCTGATAAAGCTCTTTAGACAAACCAAAGGTCGGGTGCGCAGTGATAACAATCCCGAATGCCTCGCGTTCGAGCTTGTCTTTAAAAGCCTCGAACGAAAGTTGCGTATTCGTATCATCAAAAGCCAAGGCCTTAAAAAGCTCTGACAGTCTGGATTTATTATCGGTGATACTCTCGACACCAACATAATCTGAAACGCGCTTTGCTCTATCTCCAAAGGCTTCGACAGATAAATATTGTACTAACTGGGAAAGTAGATCCACAGAAAGGTTGCCTGCCGCCAAACGTTCGGAAAGATCGTGTGCAAGCTCCAGAACCGGATTTCCCAGTGGATGACTGGTTGCCTGTTGACGCATGGTAATCAAGCGAGATTCCAGCTCATCGCGCAATGTACAAGCTTCTGTAAAACGCTTCTCACCTTTAACCTGAGAAAACAATACGTCCAAAGCGAGCCCTTTAGAGGCTTTAGATTTTGCCATTAATTTTGACCTTCCCATTCACGACACTACTTGGGGCACATCAGACGTAGATGGTCATTCATGCCTTCGAATTCATGGTCATTTTTTTATGTTTAGTTCCCGATTTTTCGGGTCTGTCGTGCTGGGACTTTTTATATGACCACTTTATAATTTTCTGTGCTTATAAGAGAAAGTTACAAAGCTAGCAAAGAGAATTCTTCTATCAGTTCATAATCAAATTAAATATATTCTATTTTTTTCAACTAATTAGATAGATTTTCACACATCAAAAGAAAAAGCCTTTTGAATAATAATCTACAATTCACCGTTCAATATGGTTAATTTTGGTATCGTCACAGAAAAGCCACTGGAATCACTAGAAAAAATCGTTGCATCAACATTCATAAAGGAATAAAACTAAAGCATGAGCGATTTTTTTGAAAATGACGACGAACTCGTCTTGCAACTAGGCGACCTTCTTCCTGATGACGCAGGGGAAGTGGTTCTGTTTGCACGCGATGAACCGCTCAAAATTGAATCAAACACACCCTTGATCGAAACAGGTGTTGTTGAAGATTCACATATCACAGCCTCTGGTACAGATGTTGGCGGGCTGACCTATAGTCAGTTTGCAAATGGAATGACTTTGTATCACGACAATGATCATATCTTGATCATCGCGCCGGACGTATAAAACACTCTACCTTACATTTGAACGCAACAGCCTTTAAAGCATTCCGGAATTTATTTTTTTCCTGTAAGCTAAAGTATCGTTACGCCCTGTGATTATATTCAGCCACTTTCACCTCTTTAAAAATCGATAGTGATCCAATGCTACGCTTTTTTATTTCAGCTTTGTTCCTCTTTATTACATCTCAATCCTTTGCTGAGACATCGCGCGGGTTAGAAGCTTATAATCGCGGTGACTTGGAAGCAGCCCTATCCGAACTTAGAGAACCAGCAACAAACGGAGATACAACAGCGCAGCTCTATATAGGACACATCTATCGCGAAGGGATTAAGGGGAGCTTGGATTATAAACAATCAGCTTTCTGGTATCTAAAAGCTGCAAAACAGGGGCACGTCCAAGCCCAAAGCTTTATCGGGCTATACTACACAGACGGTATTGGTGTCAGGCAGGACTTTGACTTGGCTGTTCATTGGCTAGAAAAAGCAGCAAACGCAGGTGACCCCGCAGCCCAGAATAGCTTGGCAGCAATCTTTAAAAATGGCCTTGGACGCGTCGTTGATTATGATAAAGCAGCCTATTGGTATACCAAAGCAGCAATGCAAGGGCATCCTATTGCCCAACGAAACCTGGGACGTTTCTACGAAAAGGGGCGTGGCTTTCAGGTCGATCTTATCAAAGCCTATGCTTGGTACAAAACGTCATCCCTTCAGGGAAACACCTATAGCACTCAATCTCTGCGACAAATAAGCGCGAAAATGACTTCGATAGAGGTTCTTGAAGGTGAACAACTTGCCAAGAGTTTCCCAAGAAGGTAAGGATCAAGTATGATAATGCCCTGCTCTAAGGGCTAGCTTTAAAATACTTGAGCATAACATGCCCCGGCAAGATAGACAGATAGCGAAACAGGACAAACAAAGCATTGCTATGCTTTCCATATTTGCGCTCTGTTTCAAGCTATTCCTGCCAATATTTGCAAGCCTCTTTCTTACCATTCAAGCAACGGCTTCACCCCTTAACAAGTCAAACGGCGTTCAAATCACTCTGGAAAAATCTCTGAGTTTTATTTGCACCCCGAGCGGCATAGATCAAAACCAACAAAATAATTCAGGCTCAGCAACTCTGACGGATCATTGTGATCATTGTTTGACGTGTGCTTTTTATACGCTTCAGCGTAATACTGATAAGCGAACAGCATCCCTGTTGGTGCAAAGTACCTTATCGTGGCGGGTCATAGGCTCAAATCAAGCCAAACTCCCCCTTGATGATCAGCGTCATTCATCAAGGGCGCCTCCGCGCGCATAATAAAGCCCCCAAGTAAAACAAACACCATCTATACTTTCTTTATTTTTTGGCCATTGAGGCCTAGAAAACAACATGAGGTTATCATGAAAAAATTTCTCGTCACTCTAACAGCCCTTCTTGCCCTAACACTTTCTGGCTTAGCCTCTGCAAAGGATTTTAAAGCCGGCGACATCATGGTTAAACAACCTTGGGCGCGCGCTACGCTTGGCCAAATGAAGAACGGCGCTTCATTCCTGACACTACATAATA
Source organism: Kiloniella sp. (assembly GCF_048270245.1). Taxonomy (GTDB): domain Bacteria; phylum Pseudomonadota; class Alphaproteobacteria; order Kiloniellales; family Kiloniellaceae; genus Kiloniella. Next base: position 746,854 of record NZ_JBLWTH010000001.1, on the reverse strand, counting down.
TGGGTGCCGAAGATGACAAACTAGTCGCAGCCGCGGGTTCCGCCGCTAAGCGTATTGAACTGCATTCTCACACCATGGTCGATGGCGTCATGAAAATGCGCCAGGTTGAAGGTGGTATTCCTGTTGCTGCGGGATCAATGGTTGAGCTAAAACCGGGTAGCTTTCACATCATGCTAATGGGCCTCGAGGCACCATTGAAAGAAGGCGAAATGTTCCCGTTAACGCTAACTTTCGAAAAAGCAGGTAGCGTCGATATTATGGTGCACATTGAAAAAGGTGGCGCGATGAAAATGGACGGCGAGGACAAAGATCACAGCAACCATTAAAAAGATCATTAACCTAAAATCGGGTTTAAATCATAAAAAGCCGAGCTTACCAAAAGCTCGGCTTTTTCTTTGCTTACAGTTTACCTTCTATGCACTGGTTTCTTCCATAACCAATTCAAAGTCTTTACGCCCAAGTGATTTACCATTTGCGATGATCTCGACCTGATGAAGTCCCGGATAATACCTGCGGGTGGTTATCGGTTTAATATTGTGACGTTTCCGGGCTTTGTGTTTTCCCCCAGCAGCAAGATTAAATGTTTTCCACTTAAAAACCTTGGGTGATGTTCCTCCATTGGCTTTCCGGTGGTGAACGACAAAATCAAGAATTAGCGCCTGATCCTCATTACTTTCTGAAGTCATTGTCATCTCAAACTCTACCCCCTCCCCATAGATTACGGATGGGGTCAGCACATTAAAATCAATCAATTCAACCTGCGCATCTTTATAGCCCAAGGCCTCTAGACATTTTTTATGTCCTGATTTTATAAGTGTTCGACAGGCGTGACGTATAAGTTTCTGACGTTCTTTTGACGCCCCCTTCATCCACTTCCTTGCGATTTCAGCGACTAGGTCAGGATGATCCTTTGCTATATCATTCAAGTTATTGGCAACAGAGCGACGCACATACTCTTCTGGGTCATCCCGAAGCTTTTTCAGAAGAGGAAGTAAAGGGGCAGGATTTTTGATAAAATCAGGTAATTGCATTGCCCAAGGCAATCGAGGACGAGAACCTTCCGAAGCCAATCGACGCACATGATAATTTTCGTCATCTGCCCAGTTCATGATTTCTGCCAATGTCACCACGGGGGCAGAAAGTAAAAAGTGTCGAATAGCAAACTCAGAACTCGAACGCTTGGTCATTTCCTTGAGTAATTCCATGGATAGATGAAAATGCTCTTTGCCGTAGAACGCAACATAATCACACATCGGCATAACCAACCAGCCGGACACACCTTTATCTGAAGTTCCCTGATCACTTATCGATATATTTTCATCGGGGTTCAAAATCCCCAGTAAAATGTTTGCAGCACTGGAAAAATCTTCGGGCAGATATTTATAAAGTGCCTCAGTGATCCTGCCAGATCGTTGCTTTAATTCAAGCTTACCCAGATCTTTCGTCGCAAACGCAATAAACCCTTCCCGATCAAAATCACTTTGTTGTGCCTTAAGATGCTCAGCCATCTTGGATATTGACTTCAGATTAAAAACTTCTTTAAAGGGCTCCATAATAATCCTGTTTACTTTCATGGGTTGCTTGGCATCTTCTTTTACATCCCCCCTACTGACAGCATAGTGTCAGTAGGTATTTACAGTGCACGTTCACAACAATTTGAGTACTGTTAGCTCGTCATTTCAAAGCATTCCTATAGGGTCATATAATGATATGGAAACCTTTGGATACGCCGAAACGAAATGATGCTTAAATCTCAACGAAGATGCTCATCCCTTTACATGACAGCCTTTATTCTTGCCGCAGTAATAAGCTTTTCAGCGACGGCAAACGAAGCCTTAAAACATGTCGACCACGTCATGGCCCATTGGGCGGACACGCCTCAAGAACAGGGATTACTTCCCGTCGCCATTGCGGAAGCCAAAGTCGCCAGAACTCACGCTGATTTAGCGGCATCGGATCTAACCAGTCTCAGTTCCATGCACCTACATACCCGCCATGTTTTGCACGCTTTAGACCCCGCGCAGGAAGAAAAAGGACCCGGACTTGGGTACGGCCTGATAAAAGCATCAGAAGCGTTTGCAGTACACGCTGAACTTGCTTCGGATTCAGAAGATGCCAATGATATCATTCGTGTGTCCGGAATTATGGTCGCATCCGTTGGCCGCAATACAACGCGCCGCGCTAAAGTAGCTTTTGAGCTTTCAAAGCAAATCCTTTTGAGCAAAACCATCGAAACCGCCGCCCCTAAGGTACAAAAGCTCAAGCAGCTAACCCACGCACTCTTTGCGGGGGAGGATCTGGATAAAGACGGCCGTATTGTTTGGTATCATCACGAAGGTGGATTGAAAATTGCCACCGAACATATGGAAATCATTAAGAACAGTACAACACAATAAAAAAACCAAAGCCCAAACACAATAAAAGGCCGGTATCCGATACCGGCCTTTCATATCCTAAAAGCGGTATTGCCCCTATATTTGGACAGTAGCAACGCTTTTTTTGTTCCAGAAGAAAAAAACAACAAAAACAGCTAAAACAGCGAGATGGATTTCCCATCCCAGCGGCCATAACAACCCGGCGCCAAGAGCTAAAACGACACCTCGCTCTAGCCAATTCAGTTTCTCTTCTAGATATCCCTGTAACGCCCCTGTCAAGGCATACAATCCCACTAAAGAGAACCCAAAAATCATAAGGACTTCGTGCCACTCTCCACCCAAAAACGGCGTGTAGGCAAAAAGGAGTGGAACAATATAAAGACCTTTGGCCACTTTCCAAGACTGTAACCCCGTTGCCATAGGCGGCGTCTTGGCGATTGCCGCCGCCGTAAAGGCGGTCAAGCAAACAGGGGGCGTTACATTACTATCCTGTGACAACCAGAAAATAATCATGTGAGCTGATAACAGCGCATAGATTTGAGTGTCTTTATCCAACACCATTTGTCGCAAGGTATCTGACATATCCGGGGGAACCAACGCCAGAATTCCTTTTGCGGCCTCTGTGGACATCGGTAAACCAATTTCGGCAAGACGTTCAGGAGCCGCCAGCATAAAGATGGCTTTGGCATCATCAGCCAGATTACCCGCAGCAATAGCCTCGACCAGTAAACCATCTGCAATAAGTGAATAGAGAGCCGGGGCAGAAAGCGTTCCCAACACAATATATGATGCTGTAACAGGCAAGCCCATTCCCAAAACAAGCGAAGCTAGCCCGATAAGCACCATCGCAATGATCAGGCTATCCCCCGCCCAATTGGTAATCATCAAAGAAAATGTATTCCCAATTCCGGCCGTCGCAATAACATTAACAATCAAACCGACCGTACAGAGTAAGATCCCTGTCATGACCATATTCCGTGCGCCGAGTGCCAGAGCATCGAGAATGGCACGTAGACCCATTTTATTCGGCGTCAACCACGAAGCGACAACAACCCCGATAATTGAAAAGCCAGCTGCATAGGTCGGGGTAAAGCCATAGATCAACAAACCAATCAGGACTGTTATTGGCACAAGAAATGGTAATCCACCCCTTTTGAGAACTTCAAAGGCACTTTCCGTTTCCACTTCAACAACGTGCACATTGCTGCGTTTTGCTTCCATACGCACAAAAAAAGCTACCGTTGCGAAATAGAGAATAGCCGGCAGAAAAGATACGGCGATAATCGTCGTGTAGGGAATCTGCGTATAGCTCGCCATCACAAAGGCACCTGCCCCCATAATAGGCGGCATCAATTGTCCGCCTGTTGACGCAGCAGCTTCAACTCCGCCTGCAAAACGAGCTGGAAATCCTGCCTTTTTCATCAAGGGAATGGTTATCACACCCGTCGACGCGGTATTCGCCACAGCTGAACCAGAAATAGTACCTGTAAGACCAGACGCAAACACAGCAACTAAGCCAGGACCACCAACTGTTTTTCCTGCAACGACACGTGCGAGATCAATAATAAAATCTCCAGCACCAGAACGCACAAGAAAAGCCCCGAAGAGAATAAACATAAAGACAAAGGTGGACGATATGCGAGCAATATTTCCAAACAGCCCATCATCACCATAAACACTCCTGAAAAGGATTGTCTCGTTACTTAGACCTTTAAATTTAAACACTCCATCAATTAGCGCGCCCCACCACCCGATATAAGTCAGGGCTAGTACAATAAGAATTGGAATAATCCATCCTGTCGTCCGACGGGTGAATTCAATTGCGATAATGATTAATAATGTTCCAAATACCCACTCTGGCGTTTCGAGACGAACCCCACGCTCATAGATGGCGTCTTCCATAGAGATCATGTAAAGCGCAGCAAAAGCCCCAAAAAGACCCAAGGCCACATCAAAAACAAGAAGCCCTCTGTTTTTGCCATTCCCGATCATAGGGTAGATTAAGGCACCCATAAGAACGAAACCGGCAAAGTGCAATGAGTTCTGCCAAAGTCCCGGTATCACGGCAAAGACGTTGAAGTAGATATGCATCAGAGAAATGATCACCCCAAGGCCAAAAACGACCTTTCCGATCCATCCCTCATCACCACGGACAATCGCTTCGTGTTCGCCCAATTCAACTTCTGGTGCGTTTGTTTCTTGTGACATGATTTCCCCGAAAGAAAAGCGTAGTAATAAGACGGGCGCTCGAAATCTCGAGCGCCCGATAAAGCTTTGAAATATTACAATTTCAGCTGATTATTTTGCAATTAGGTTTGCCGGAATATCAATGCCAATTTCTTTGTAATACTTAGCCGCACCCGGGTGCAATGGCACAGGCAAACCAGCCAGAGCTGCATCTGTGCTCATTGCTTTGGTTGCTTTGTGAATTGCGTTAAGGAAAGGAAGATTTTCATAGATCGTTTTTGTGATCTGATAAACAGCATCTTCATCTACGTCATCACGCACAGCCAGGAAGTTTGGCTGAGCAATGGTTGTAATATCTTTTGTCTGTCCAGGATAAGTACCAGCAGCAATAGTGAATGGTGTCCAAAGACCGAAACCACCATCAGCTTGTTTTGCTTGTTCGGCAGTGAAGTTCAATAGTGTGATTTTATCACCCATTGCGGCCATCGCTTTGGTTACCGCACCAGTCGGCGTACCTGATGGTGTTCCCATACCTGCAACCTGTCCGTTTTGCAGGGCATCAGCAGATGGGCCATATCCAACATGTACAAGGTTGTAATCTGCATTTGCATCAATGCCCAAGTTTTTCAGCAAAACAGTATTTGACCCAATGGTACCTGAGTTCTTTTTACCCAAGGCCATGCTCTGGCCCTTCATAGCAGAGAGATCAGCAACCGTACCTGTCTTCGCGTGTTCTGTAAGAACAGTGAACTGCTCCACATTCTGCCATAGCATTGAGACAGAACGCATTTTCGTTTGTGGACCGTCTTTCTCTACAGGACCTTTACCGTTCCAGGCATAATACCCGTATAGCCCTTGAAGAATAGCAAACTGCGCTTCGTCTTCACGGAGTAGTTTTACATTCTCGCCTGAGCCAGCAGAGTTAATTGCTGAGAGACCAATTTTCTGTTTTGGCTGTAATTTAACTTTAACAAGAGTAGAAATCGCAACACCTACAGGATAGTAAGTCCCGCCAGTACTGGCCGTTGCCATAAGATAATCGCGAGCTTCCGCGGCTTGAGCAACAGCACCAGCTGACAGTGCACTGCAAATAGTCGCAGCAGCAGCAACACCTTTAATTGCTTTCATCATTTTCATAAGAGCCTCCCTAAGACATTTATTATTTTCTATAGATTACGTGTTTAAGCATATTTGGCTCCACGTTACTCATTTCACAGGAACAAGGCCAGCCTCCATTCGGGGGTTTTTAAAACAAGCATCGTAGAGACAAAACATATCAGACTACATAAGGCAAAAATCATGCCATCAAAGCTCCCCATTAACAGCATGAAAAATAACAACATTAAAAGGTAAACAAAGATATGGAAGCAAGTTTTCGCCGACATATAAATTCAGAATAGGCAACTTTCCGCGCATAAGAACCTAAACATCCCGGTTCAAAATAGCCGTGAATTCAATCACAAATCTGGCCCCGGACTTTGTCGTGTTTTCAACGCGAATGTTTCCGCTAAAATCTTTGATAATTCCATAACTGATCGACAACCCCAGTCCGACACCTTCGCCAACCTCTTTTGTCGTAAAAAAAGGATCAAAAATTTGATCCAGATTCTTAGGATCAATTCCCGATCCACTATCTTCAACAACAACGATTGCGAACTGATCTATCCGGCGAAGACAAACGAAAATTTTCTTCTCCTTTTGTCCGCCCATGGCATCCGCGGCATTACGAAACAGGTTCACAAAAATTTGCTCCAGACGAATAAGGTCACCCTTCACGAAAACTGGCGCGCCCAAATCTTGAAAATGGAGTTCAATTTCATCCGGTTTCCATACTGTTTCCATCAGATTTATTGCATTTTTCAGGGCCTCTCTTAGATCTACAACGTCGTACTCAACAGGGGCTTTTTGCGCAAAGCTATTCAGCTCCCCCGTGATATTACTCATACGATCCGTAAGTGATGATATTTCAGTCAAAGACTCTTTCACGCTGTCCTTTTTTCCCTTGGCAAGCAACAAACGAGCACTGGCAACAAAAGTCCTTATTGCCGCCATTGGCTGATTGATTTCATGCGCTATCGCTGTGGACATTTGTCCCAAAGCTGCAAGCTTGCCCGTCTGAACCAGATCTTCCTGTGTTTTCAGCAGCTGCATTTCTGTGCGTTTTCGCTCGTCAATTTCCAGCTGTAATTTTTTGTTAATTTCCTGGAACCTTCCCGCCTGCCGCGCCCGCTGTGCTGAACGTAGTTTTTGACGCCGTTCGCGCAGGAAAAGCCCCCCAAGAAAAAACGACATCAACAAAACAGAACCGATAACCCAAGCTGTCTGTTGTTTCTCTTGAACAAGCTTCAGTGGGATTAAAAAATGCATTACCCAGCCGGGCTTCACAGAACCCCTTTCCAAAGAAAGGTATCGTTGCCCGTCAATTTCAAAAACATTTCGACTAAAAAGAGTGTGAAGTTGCAGATTAAGCGGCATCAAATCCGCACCACCAAACTGACGATTACTCCTGATTCGTGCCATAGCCGCTTCATCAATTGGTAGAACAGTCCGATAACGCCACTCATCTCGACTGGACAAAAAGATGACACCATTATTATCAGTGACAAAAACATGCTCCCCGCCATTGTGCCATTGCTCTTGCAGCGGCCTCATATCGACTTTGGCAACGATCACTCCTTTAATCCCTGCTTTATCCTGAACTGCGTGGGACATAAAGTAACCGGGAACGCCTGTCGTCGCACCAACAGCGAAAAAACCTGACTCACGACCTTCTATGGCATCCTTATAATACGGTCGAAAAGCATAATTATGCCCCACGAAAGAACGCTCTTCCAACCAGTTAGAAGCAGCAAGAGTGGTCCCCTCACTATTCAAAACATAAAGAACATCTGACTCTGCTTTTTGATTTGTGGCTCTCAACGAGCGATTGACCGAAGTTGCGACGCCTTCTTTGCCATCATCTTCACTCAGTAAGTTCTTAATTCCTTCATCTCTGGAAAGAACAAAAGGGAGATAACGATGTTTTTCCAAGGCAGACCGCAATGTGCCTTGATACAAAGACAACCTCTCTTGCCCAACCAACGATAAATCTCGTGCGGTGAGAACTCCAACCCAGTACCCAGCTCCGTACACAACGGCAATGCCTACTCCCAGCCCACTTAGCCAAAGAAAAAAGGTTTTCCATGAGATTCTAGGCATCGAAGACATCACTTTTATAAGGAATATCGCTCAACAGATCCGACACCACCGTCTTATCATTATTTTTTATGTATAAGCTGATCCAAGGAAGACAAAAATCGAGATCGATCTTGCTTCGTGAAGGCAGGCGAATAGCTTTTCACTTCTCCACTTTCACGTAAATTGGTCATTAAATCCCTGACCGCCAAGGTCATACCCATCGCATCTTCGGTGAAAATCTTACCTTTGTGATCCAAAACTTTCGCCCCTTCGGCCACACAGCGAGACGCCAGCGGAATATCAGCAGTGATGGCGATATCTCCCTGCTTTATATTCTCGGCAATCCAGATATCTGCCGCATCAGGCTCTTCGGGAACGACCACAGACGTAACCAAAGGATGCCGACCATATCTGAGCCAGGTATTACTAACCATATGAACCTTTAGGTTATGCCGTTCCGCAACTTTCACGACCTCATCCTTTACCGGACAAGCATCCCCATCTACATAAATTTCCATTCTGAACTTCCATTATAAATGTTCACCCTGATCAATGCCCCGAGATCAATGATCAACACATATAAACAGTTTTGCAGGTGTCCACTTGATCAGCTCTCTTAGTCATCATTTCTTTTTGCCGAATCCAAGTTCATTTTTCCACCAGTTCGGTAAAGCAAAGGCAGCCTTGTGAACAGCTGCATTATAGTGTTTGCCATCATGTTTTATATAAGGATCAGAATAATCAAAGCCATCCTTGGTATAAAGGAAAAAGCCGAACTCTGCGCCCGGATACATAGGAACAATTGAACGATAGACATCCAGATGAGGGAAAAAACGACCACTACGCATAATCTCTAACAGACTGTGATCTTCTTCACTGGAAGCTTCCTGCAAGAACCTGATCCGGTCTTTACCAATAAAAATACTATCCGAATCAATGCAGACACCATCGTCTTTTAGAATAGCGACCAGATTATCTAAAAATTCTTCGGTAAATAAACTAGCCGATGGTCCCACTGGTTCAGTGATATCCATAAAGATAAGGTCAAACTGTTCTTTTCTATCTAATGCTTCGATGACGTAACGCGCCGCATCATCGCAAATCAGCTCAACCCGTGGATCATCATAGTCTCCGTTTATCGCGAGATATTCATTGCTAAGCTCAATAACACGTCGATCAATCTCTGCCATAACAACCTTTTCAATGTTGTTATGAACCAAAAGCTCTCTGAGAAGGCCGCCATCACCGCCGCCTACGATCAACGCACGCAAGTTCTCTCGCTTGCGGCCAAGGACAGGAACATGAACAGCCATTTCATGATAGATAAATTCATCTGCTTCCGATGCTTGAATCAGATCATCCAAAACAAGAATTCGACCAAAATCCTTGTGGTCGTAAATTTCAATCTTTTGGAACTGGCTCTGCTCACTGTGCAGAAGCTCCATTTTCATGGCATGTGTAAAGCCAATTGCGCCCGGGTCTTCATGCCACCAGGTACTGAAATCAATTTTATCTGCCAATGATCTGTCCTATTCATAAAAATGTATCAGCGATGTATAGTAAAGCATGCCGTGCCGTACAATCATAGAGTCCATCCCTCCCCAGAAAGATATCAAAAAGTAGACACGCGTAGAAATCTATTAATTTTCACGAACCATGTAGAAAAGAACTCAACCAAAGCGGCCCCATCATTATAAGGCAAATGGCCCTACGAATCAGACCCATTTTATGACTAACTACCCGTGAACTCACGATACGGATAGATAAAAATGTGTAAGAATTCTCTTGGCCAGCCAATTGGCCCAATCGTACCCAATTGGGCAGAGCCTCGCCATCCAGACGTTAAAACGCTCGATGGCCAATATTGCAAATTGGAAAAATTAAACGCGCAAGACCACGCTAAAAATCTTTTCGTCGCGAATTCACGAAGCAAAGGAGGAGAGATATGGACATACCTTCCCTATGGACCTTTTGCCCAGATTGAGAGTTATCAAGAATGGGTCGAAGAAATGTCTGAAAAGACTGATCCTCTTTTTTATGCTGTCATCGACAAAAAAACACAAAAGGCACTAGGTGTTGCAAGCTATCTACGTATCACACCAGCAGCAGGCTCAATAGAAGTCGGCCATATAAACTTTTCACCAGCCTTACAAAGAACTGTTATGGCAACAGAAGCCATGTATTTGATGATGCGCCATGTTTTTGTCGACCTTGGTTATCGACGATACGAATGGAAATGCAATGCATTAAACGAAGGTTCAAAATCGGCCGCAAAACGCCTGGGCTTTTCTTACGAAGGGACCTTTAGACAAGCTGGTATCGTAAAGGGAAGGAACAGAGATACGGCTTGGTTCTCAATCCTTGATACTGAATGGCCTGTCATGGAACTGGCGTTTTCCCGCTGGCTCAATGAAGGCAACTTCACCTCTGACGGAAGCCAGATAACAAGCCTGTCAGATTTCACCCAGAAAATAAGGCACGAACTGACTGCCTGATCGACCGGGGAAGCATTCAAACCAGGTAGAGATAACATTCAGGGCTTTTTTGTTTAAAGCCTCTTCAGGAACGGAAGCTGAATTTGATGGATGGCCTGCAACGATAACCATGACGGTTTTTTCACGCTTGGGACGCCCTAACAAATCTCTTAAGAACCTCATTGAGCTTAGCGTATGGGTCAGTGTTGCAAGACCAGCATTATGCAATGCTGTAATCAAAATGCCATGGCTGCCTATTTGCTCCAGAAGGTGCCAGCCCTGCCGTGCGTACGGCATTTTCTATAATAGCCCGATCAACTGGTGCCGCAGAAAAGTCGCGAATTGTTCGGCGCTTCTGCATCAAACAATGGAAATCATGTGAACGTCGGCGTCTTTCATCCTCTGTGTAATCAGGCAACCCTTCAAAAGGTACGACTCGAAATTCTGCTGACAAGACCAACTATCCCTGTTCTTATTTTTTAAAAACTAAAAACGATTCCGATTAGCACTATTTTCTAAGAAGTGTTTTAGAGCGTTTCTTTGGAAATATAATTTTAGAAAAGGCTAACACAGTTAGGGAAAAGAGACAGACTCAACATAAATTCCAATGAAGTCATGCCATTCTTAATTTACAGGATAAAACGAAAAAGGCCCCAAGATATAATCTCGGGGCCTTTTTCATTGGCTGGGACGGCAGGATTCGAACCTGCGAATGCCGCTACCAAAAAGCGGTGCCTTACCACTTGGCGACGTCCCATCAGATGTGGGAGAGAAAATAGCGTTACTTCCGAGGAAGTCAATGGCTTAAAAGCAATTTTTATCACATTTTTTTAATTATTTTTTTAATATTCTTCAAGGATATTTACCTCTTTTAAACCTGAATGCTTTACCCCTAACCCAGATATTGATTATCCTTGTGTAAATAATGAGTGGTAATCAAAAGAAATCCGCCAATTAAGGCATCCACCCGGGGCAATTCTTGCTCTAAAACACCGAATATAGAAACACAGGGAACTGGAATTGATGAGCGACGATAAGCTCAAGTCTGAAGACGAAAAGCCAACCAGCCGCAAATCCCGCCAGCCGACGACGCGCAAAACTGCTGCAAAAAAGTCTTCTGCCAAGGCAAAACCTGAAGAAAAGAGTACTTCAACGACATCTAAAAAGACTGTTGCGAAAAAAACAACAACCAAAAAAGCTATGAGTAAAAGCAGCGTTTCCTCTGATATATCATCATCAGAGAAAACCGAAAGCAGTCCCCAAAAGACAAGGCCAGTTGCAAAAGCAATTACAGCAACATCAAAAAGAGTCACGGACAAAAACAAGTCTGAACCGGTAGGCGAAGGTGGTAATAAGCCCGCTCCAAAGACACTGGGTACGACACCCAATCCATCTGAAAAGCCTCAGGGGAAGAGTACAGACAAAAATGTCGAGGCGGCAAAGCCAAAGAAAGACTCTGCGGAAGTAAAAGGCAAAACTAAATCACTCTCTGCGGAATCCAAAGATGCGATTGCACGCCCCAAAAAAGGGTACTCTTTGGCCAAAATGATTACCGTCGCCGCGGTGCTCTTTCTCGGGGTACTTGCTGTTTTTCTGATTGGCAATGACTCGATTATGCCTGTCGCGGATACCAGCTCTCAGGCGACAGCGACTCAGGCCACGGATGAACCTAATCCAAATGCCAGCTCGCCCTATGGGATGCGGGTCGAACAGCTAAAAGAAATTGAAGGACTACTCGCAAGCTTGAATTTTGATCCCGGCAGGATCGACGGCAATATTGATCACGAGGCAGTCGCCGCAATCAGCCTGTTTCAAGAAATTTCCGGGTTACAAGTAGATGGAAAGCCAACACAGGAGCTCTTAGCCGAACTCAAAGCTGTCGACAAAATGCTAAGTAATAATTAAGGCTAATCGTTAAGCGTAATAGCGGTGGCTCTCTTCCAACAACGAGCGCCGCTTTCTTATAATCGGCGCCCTTAGCACAGAATTACGGACTGAACCCACCATTCCTTGTGGGTTCGTCCGATTTCAATAGCTGCATTTTCGGCAGTATCCCGATTGTCATAAAGTCCATAACACGTTGCACCACTGCCGGACATACTCGCAAATAAACAGCCTGTTCGATTTTTTAACGCCCTGATGCTCTCTATAATTACGGGCTCCAGTTGCATGGCAGGTTTGGCCAAATCATTGCCACTATCATTCAGGTACCCAAGCAAATCTGACATGCTGCATTCTGGTCCCGGCCCAGGTAAAGCTTGAGAGAACTGACCGTTCAGTGTCCGGAAAATGCGTGGGGTAGATACCGGGCATCCTGGGTTTATAAGAACACAGTAAAGATCAGGTAGCTGAGGTCCTGGCTTTACAAGTTCACCAACGCCTTCCATCCAAGAGCACGTTCCCTGAAGACAAACAGGAACATCAGCTCCCACTTGCAAAGCAAAATCATGCAAACCAGTAATATGATCAGGCTCTATTCTCCATAAGCGCATAAGCCCTCTAAGTGTCGCCGCTGCATCTGCAGAGCCCCCGCCGATACCGGATGCAACAGGAAGATTTTTCTCAAGCGTAACGGTTGCAGCCTTATCAACACCCAAAAGCTTCTGCAGCTTTCGACCTGTTTTGAGCACAAGATTATCTTCCGGATTATCAGCACCCCCAACCAAGTAATCACCAAAAGGCCCTGTGACCTTAAGAGAAAAATCAGACGCGGGTTCGAAAAGCAGCCGATCACCAACACTGGCGAATACCACCAAACTTTTTAGAAGATGATACCCATCATTTCGTTGCCCTATTACCTGCAAAGACAGGTTTATCTTTGCAGGGGCGAATTCGGTAATATGCTCCATTGAAACTGATCTATCCAATTAACTTTCAGATCTATCAGCAACGATGCCTTTATCAATCTTGGTTCGAATCAATTCGACCTGTTCTTCTTCTGGCTCAAAACTAAGAGCACGCCGCCATTGGAACCGTGCCTCATGTTTGCGTCCAACCTGCCAATACGCATCCCCTAGATGGTCATTTATCACAGGATCTTCAGCTTTAAGCTCAATCGCTCTTTCAAGGTATTTTACGGCCTCTTCAAACTTACCAAGGCGATAATAAACCCACCCCAGACTATCGACCACATATCCGTCATCAGGGCGAAGTTCTACCGCCTTGATCAGCATTTTTTCGGCCTGTTCTAGGTTTTTTTCCAGCTCAACCCAAGAATAGGCAAGATAATTCAACACATGAGGTTGATCAGGAGACAATTCCAAAGCTTTCAAGAAATCGGCCTCTGCTTTTGGCCATTTTTTCTGGCGTTCAAAGGCGATCCCGCGATAATAAAACAAAGCCCAGTAACGGCTGTTGTTTTCATCGATCCGTTTGATCGCTTCACCATAGGCATCAGCGGCTTCGTCAAAACGTTCCGAACCACGCAACATATCCCCTTTGCGCAAATGGGTCTCAAAGCGTTCAGGCCGCAGCTCTTCTAGTTGAGCCAAAGTCTCCAACATTTCGTTTTCGAGGCCCTGAGCGTCAAGTTCATCCGCAATTCTGAGGCCAATCGTCCATGCATAGGGAGAATCCAGCGGTATCGTTTTATAAAGCTCGATCGCGGCACGACTACGCCCCTGAGTTTGCATAATCTCGCCCACAAGGATTTTTGCTTCTTCATAATCAGGGCGTAGCTTCAAAGCCTGATTGGCATAAACCAGCCCGGTATCATAAGCCTTTTCCTGTGCATGCAAGCTGGCAAATCCAAAAAGAATTTCTGCAAAGGCATCTCCAGGCTTAGAAATAACCCGTTGTAAACCTTTGTCAGAATCTAAACGCGACAATGCATGATTGGCAATCGCATTTTCTGGGTCCTGCTCCAGATACGTTGTAATTAACCCACGAGCAGCTTCTTTATCACCTTGGCGACTTAAGAAGTCAGCGACAATATTAACTTGCCTAAGTGTCGGCTGTTCCGAAGCACCAAGCAAAGACATGTAATCTTTACGCGCATCTTCCGGGCGCCCACCCAAATCTTTTAAAAGTGCGATCTGAATTCCATAAAGCGACTCAAATCCTTCTTTCTTTGAAAGAGGTTCCAGATTTTCCAATGCTTTATCCAGATCGTTCTGAGCAAGATCAGTCCAGGCAGAGAACATTGGCTCTAGAATTGTGTTAACACCGACATCGGGCGTTGCTTCGATTCTTTCGCGAACCTCGTCCCAATCTTTTCGTTCAACGGCATCAATGACAAGAACAAGGTGCGCAATAGACTGTTCCGGAGAAATATCAAGCAGACGCTTTGCCAATGCCAGCGCCTCATCATCTCGCCCGGTACTCGCCGTTAGCAAAAAAGAACGCGCAAGAAGCCGAGGGTCTTCCGGCGAAGCTTCTAAAGCATGAAGCATCAGTTCGGTTGCAATCTCATAATCACGATTATGCCCGGCAACCAACCCGGCAAGATAAGACCCCGACGCAGAATTACTTGTCCGGACAAAAGGGGATTCAGTACCGAGATCAGCTGAACTTTGCTTACCATCAGAATCACTTTGAGCTGCTGTACACGCGCCTAGAATGAGCGCTGTTCCCGCAGAAAAAATAAAGCGTTGTAAATATTGTTTTACGAACATAGAGCCGTGGCGAGGCAAATCATCCTCCTCTTCACCAGACAAGAAATGCCAGCAGTCTAACTCTCTAAATGCTTAACGCCAAGTATCTGCTGCACAATATAAAGTGACCACATAAAAAACTGACCGCCTCATCTATAAAAGCGGTCAGTTTTTTGTTCGTTAATTCATCATCCACCCAGAAAGAATCCGCTAGGTGTTGGCATATTACCCTTACATGTTTGGATAGTTCGGGCCACCAGCACCTTCTGGCGTTACCCAGTTAATATTCTGGGTCGGATCCTTAATGTCACAGGTTTTACAATGCACGCAGTTTTGTGCATTGATTTGCAACTGAGGATTATTGCCATCGTCATCACGAACAATTTCGTAGACCCCTGCCGGACAAAAGCGCTGTTCCGGTGCATCATAGATCGCAAGATTGTGTGCGATCGGCACTGAAGCATCTTTTAACGTCAGGTGAACAGGTTGATCTTCTTCGTGGTTTGTACCTGAAACAAAGACAGAAGAAAGCCGATCAAAGGAAAGTTTTCCATCCGGTTTCGGATAATCAATTTTAGGCATATCAGCCGCAGGCTTCAGGCATTCATGGTCATAATGTTTATGGCTGAATGTCCATGGTAACTTACCGCCAAAGACTTTGAGATCAATACCCGAATAAAGCATAGATCCCCACAACCCAAATTTAGTGAAAGCGGGTCTGAAGTTTCGGGATTGATATAACTCTTCATACACCCAAGACTTTTTGTATGCTTCGGGATAAGCGGAAAGAACAGGCGCTGTTTCTTCGCCGGCTGTTACCGCATCAAAAGCAGCTTCAGCAGCAAGCATGCCGGTCTTCATCGCATTATGGCTTCCTTTAATTTTTGCAACATTCAGGAAACCAGCAGAACAACCAATTAAAGCACCACCAGGGAAAGCAAGATCTGGTACAGATTGCAGACCACCCTCATTCAAAGCGCGGGCACCGTATGAGATTCGCTTACCACCTTCTAACATTTCTGCGATTGCCGGATGCATTTTGAAACGCTGAAACTCACCAAACGGGAACAGATGTGGATTTTCATAATCCAGCCCCACAACATACCCGACATAAGCTTGGCCATTCTCAAGATGATAAATGAACGACCCACCCCAAGTGTCGCTTTTCATCGGCCACCCGGCGGTGTGAACAACCGTTCCAGGCTTATGCTTGGCCGGGTCCAGCTCCCATAGCTCTTTCATACCAATGCCGTAAGTCTGCGGATCACAGTTTTCTCTCAGATCAAACTTTTCCATCAGACCTTTGCTGAGCGAACCACGACACCCCTCGGCAAAAAAGGTGTACTTACCGTGGAGTTCCATGCCCGGCATATAGGAATCTTTTTGTTCACCAGTCTTGCTGATGCCCATATCACCTGTTGCAACGCCTTTCACACGACCATCGTCATGATAAACAACTTCTGCAGCCGCAAAACCGGGATAGATTTCCACACCAAGTTCTTCTGCACGTTCACCAAGCCAACGACATAGATTGCCCAAAGAAATGACATAATTACCATCATTATGCATTTGGCTTGGAAGCAGAGCGACAGGAAGGTTTACAGATCCCTTTTCACTAAGAAGCATAAACTTCTCATCAGAAACAGGGGCATTAAGCGGAGCGCCTTTTTCTTTCCAGTCTGGAATAAGTTCATCCAATGCTCTGGGCTCAAACACAGCACCAGAGAAAATGTGCGCTCCAACTTCTGAGCCTTTTTCCAAAACACAGACTGAGACTTCTTTCCCTTGTTCAGCAGATAATTGACGAAGCTTAATTGCGGCGGACAACCCTGCGGGTCCTGCCCCGACAATAACAACGTCATATTCCATAAATTCGCGTTCCATAGCCCTCTCTCCAATTCGAGCCGTGAGCTTTGCGGCTTATCTAGCCGCTTCCCCTCAAATTACAACAGGCCACATGATTCAACAAAAATCCACAAATGACCACATATTTTTATTTGTTAGTTGTGACATTACCATTCACACATCGTTTTCAACACCAATTTATAGATATTTCCGCGCTGCAGCAATTTAACAATAACGACACAGAACAATCAAAAACCACGAAAAGGATTTGCAAAAATCCATAGACGTGCTCAACAGCCGCCTAACTGAAACCTTCACCGTCATAGATTGAACATGTGGACTCACTAAGAAGAAAAGTGTCCTATTTTATAAACATCCATGGATCAACACCGAACTTTGCTTTAAATAAAAGTCAGTTTGTATGTGATGCCTGCGAGGCATTGAGCAAAAGATATTGGGATATTTAATTAAAATCATGACCGCCGAAGACTGGACGCGTGACGAATTGTTGGCTGCTCTGACCTGGCAACTAGACGCTGGAGCTGATGAGGCGATTAGCGACATTGCCGTTGATAGCTACCAACTCAGTCAGGAACAAATTCAGACCGCCCCGAAAACATCCACATCAAAGACCTCAGCCCAAACGGCAAAACCTGGCGCCCAGGCTGCTCCCCCAACACCCCCCAAAGCCGCTGCAGCAAAACGTGTTCTTCAATCATTCCAAAAAACACTGAGCGAAGCACAGAACCTCGCAAGTAACGCAGAAAATATCGAAGACTTGGCAACTGCACTTGCTTCTTTTGATGGTTGTTCATTGAAAAAAACAGCTATCAATACCGTTTTTGATTCGGCCCCTTCTCAAGCAGATTTAATGATCATCACGGGGGCGCCCCGGGCCGATGAAGATCGGGAAGGGAAAACTGTTGCAGGCTCAAACCGCAAGCTTCTAATTAACATGCTCAAGTCCATCGACCTGAATATAGATGATGTATACCTTAGTTCCTGTGTTTTCTGGCGCCCACCAGGAGATAAAAAACCAACCGTTAATGACCTTGCCTGTTGCAAACCCTTTATTGATCGTCAAATAGAACTCATCTCCCCAAAAGCACTCGTTCTGATGGGGGAAAGTACGTTGCGAGGTTTCATTGATCCTGACGCGAGCTTGCTACGACAAAGAGGAAAATGGATTGAATACACACCGCCAAATGGTAAAGCAGTCCCAACAATAGCGACTTTTGCGCCGCATATGCTTCTCAACACTCCCCGACAAAAAGCTCTCGCTTGGCAAGATTTACGTGCCATAAAAGCAAAGCTTGCCTAATCACCACCGACTTCTTTTATAAAACAACAAATTAAGCGATATTTCTTCATCCTTTCGAAAGAAGAACAGGTGTAGATAAGATTCTAGACAAATTTTTGACGCATTTGAGAGCTATTGCCCCCACTGCCACAATTAACTAACTTGTATTATGGTTAATGGGGACATCGACTAAGCAAAGCCAAGCCTATTTCTCGACAGAGGTAAGGGGCTAGTGGGGGAAATTCACTTCGTTATGACGATATTCACGCGCGCACTACATTGGACGATCAACACGGGGATAAAAGCAGCGAAACTCAGCTGTCTATTATTGCTCTTTTCCTATGCAGCGGCGGCATCAACGAAGGTTGATGAGCAATTTTCCAAATCCAATATCCAGGCAGACCCAAATTTCGTAGCTCCCGAAATTCTTAGTGACAAAGACATCAAGCTCTACGCCAGAATTTTTTCCCGACAGGAACAAGGTCGTTGGCAAGGTGCTGACAAACTAATTGCGAAACTCGACAATAAAATTCTACTCGGCCACGTTCAGGCGCAGAGATATTTGCACCCAACAGCTTACAGATCAAAATACAAAGAGCTCAAAGCATGGCTTGCGACCTATGCTGATCACCCTCAAGCCGATATTATCTACAAACTGGCCCTGCAAAGACGCCCCAAAAACTACAACTATCCACAAAAACCTGTCCGTTTCAAAAGTGCCCCCTATCGCGCTTATGGAAAAAACTACAATTATCGCTCTAACAAAAAGCTGTCTAAAGCAGACAAGACCAAAGCCAACCGCTTAAAAAGACAGCTCCGCCGGAATGTTCTGAACACACGCCTCTCTATTACCGAGGATGTTCTGAAATCTGCAAAGGCACAACGGCTTCTTGATCCTATAGAAATAAATGAAACTTATGCACAATTAGCTGCAGCTTGGTATTACTATGGAGAAGATAAAAAAGCTTATCAACTGGCAAAAAAGGCAACCCAATCCAGAAAATATGTTCCCTCTGCTGACTGGATTGCGGGTCTCGCCGCGTGGCGTTTGAACAAAACCAAAGAAGCCCGCGACCATTTCACATATCTTGCCAAGGCCTCGCGTAGTAATAGCTGGATGCGATCATCAGGCGCCTACTGGGCTGCCCGCGCTAATTTGAAACTAAAACAGCCTCAAGATGTCAGCAAATACCTTTATCAAGCCGCAGAATATCCAAGAACGTTCTACGGTATTCTAGCGCGCAGAGCCCTTGGTCTCGAGCTAGCTTTCGATTACCAATCACACCAATTAAATGAGATCACAGCCAAAACATTACAAAGCCATGCACCAAGCAAAAGGGCTCTGGCTTTATTACAACTGGGACAGACGAAAGAAGCAAAGTCAGAATTAAGCCGTTTGATAGGCAGCATCGAAGGCAATGAAATACCCGCATTCCTACAGCTCGCTGAACATTCCGGCATGCCTGAACTCGCCTTTCGCCTTGGTGCTAGATTGGCAGCAGAAGAAAAACAGGAAAAGCAAAACCCCGCTGAAAACAGAGGCGTCATAGATGCCGCTCTTTACCCTATCCCCAAATGGGAGCCGGAAGGTGGCTTTGAAATCGATCGTGCATTAGTCTTTGCTTTTATGCGACAAGAATCCTCATTCAACCCAAATGCAAAAAGTCCTGATGGTGCCCGCGGCCT
Organism: Kiloniella sp.; assembly: GCF_048270245.1. GTDB lineage: Bacteria > Pseudomonadota > Alphaproteobacteria > Kiloniellales > Kiloniellaceae > Kiloniella. Next base: position 727,218 of record NZ_JBLWTH010000001.1, on the reverse strand, counting down.
CTTGCAATTAATGCCTCAAACCGCAAGCTACATATCCAAAAAGCAAAGCTTTCGCGGTAAAACACGGAATCAATTGTTCGACCCCTCTCTTAATCTGGCTTTGGGGCAGAAGTATTTGAGTTATCTACTCAACCACAATTATGTTGAAGGTGACCTGTTTAAGCTAGCAACGGCCTATAACGGCGGACCTGGAAACCTGGGCAAATGGGAGAGAAAAATCACCTATAATGATGATCCTCTTCTCTTTATAGAAAGCCTTCCGTCACGGGAAACCCGACTGTTTATCGAACGAGTCCTGACCAACCTCTGGATCTACCGAGCCAGACTTGACCAATACTCACCATCATTGGATACCCTTGCCGCCGGCCAATGGCCCAGATATGAAGCTCAAGACCCTTACAACAAAACCTCTGAATCGGACGTAGCAGAGAATGCCAAAGCTAGATGAAACCCGCCCCTTTTTGCCCGTTAATATTGCGGTTATGACCATTTCGGATTCCCGTACGAAAGAAGATGATCGTTCCGGCGACATTCTGGAAAAGATGATTAAAGAAGACGGCCACAAGGTTTCTGCACGGTCTATCATCAAAGACGATATCGACGCTATTACGACACAACTTCAACATCATATTACCAACCCGGAAATAGATGTCATCATCACGACGGGCGGAACAGGTGTAACAGGGCGTGACACGACCCCAGAAGCGTTCAAAGCCGTTATGGAAAAAGAAATCGAAGGATTTGGCGAACTTTTCCGATGGATCAGCTATAGCAAAATCGGCACATCAACCATGCAAAGCAGAGCCATTGGCGGTGTCGCAAAAGGTACGTACCTTTTTGCCCTTCCCGGATCACCTTCAGCCTGTAAAGACGGCTGGGGAGAAATTCTACGTTCCCAACTGGACAACCGTCATCGTCCCTGTAATCTGGTTGAATTGATGCCACGGTTACAAGAACACCTGCTCCCTAAGAATTGATTTCGTCCAACGGCAGAACATCAAATCAAGTAAAGCTGACATCCTATGTTAAGCTGTGTTTATCCCCGACACAGAAGTGTACATAAGAATAAAAGAGTATCATGGAACATCACAGCGGTAGTTTAACAGGTCTGGCGATAGTTGTTGTTGCGGCACTTGCGTGTGGCATTGCCATGCGGAAATTCAAACAGCCGCCTGTGCTCGGTTATATTCTGGCTGGTGTCTTTTTAGGCCCCTCAGGGTTGGCGCTTGTAGAAGACAGGGATAATATCTCTACCCTGGCAGAGCTTGGCGTTTTAATGCTGCTTTTTGTTATCGGCATGAACCTGTCTTTACGCGGCATAAAAGAAGTCTGGCAAGTCGCGGTTATAACCACCGCGGCACAAATTGGTGTTGGTGTCGGCGGCATGTGGCTGTTGGGCCAATTTATGGGCTGGAGCTTTGAATTGATCCTTTTCTTTGGATTTGTTTTTGCCCTTTCAAGCACAGCCGTTGCTGTCAAAATGCTACAAGAAATCAATGAATACGGCACCCGAATTGGACAGGTAACCATCGGTATTCTGATTGCACAGGATCTTGCCGTGGTTCCCATGATGCTTTTTGTCAGCTCCTTCGGTTCAGAAGGTGGTATCGGGACCTCTGCCTTTGTAAAGGTGGGCGTATCTATAGGGATCCTCATTCTCCTGTTTATCTTCTTGAGTAAAAAACGAGGATTACAAATCCCCTTTGCCCGTTCAATTGGCGATAATGAAGACCTCACCCCCCTTGCGGGAATGGCCTTTTGTTTTGGCGCCTCTGCCTTTTCAGGCCTGATTGGGTTATCCGCTGCCTATGGGGCATTTTTAGCAGGGCTTATTCTTGGAAATTCGGCGAGCCAAAAAGTCATGTCCCGACAAGTCGCACCGATTCAAAGCATCCTGTTGATGGTCTTTTTCCTGTCCATCGGCATGCTTTTGGACGCCCAATACATATGGGATAATCTCGGACTTGTGTTCTTCCTCGTGCTGTTTGTTGCGCTCTTTAAAACCGCCCTCAACATTACCTTGATCAGGTTCCTTGGCGAAACCTGGCCACGCGCCTTCCTATCCGGCTCTATCCTTGCACAATTGGGTGAGTTCTCATTTATCCTCGCGGCTCTTGGGGTCGGCGCTGGTGTTCTGGATGATGAAAACTATCGACTGGTTGTCTCCGTTACCGTGATCTCTCTTTTTACCAGTCCCTTCTGGCTCTTTACAGCCCGAAGGCTACACCGAATCACCCAGCTTGGAATCACCTCTGGTGCCGAAACCATGCGCCTAACATATGGCCCAGAAGTTGGTGCCATCATTCGGACATCAAGCCTTGCAGAGAAAATACTACTGCGCACAGGGCAGAGCGTTTTGATGAAATGGTTTCCTAAGCTTCAAGAACGCTTACTCCGTCCAAAGCCCAGTGATGATGGCCAAATTTCAAGTTCCACTCCAAGTCAGGACAGCATTCCGGCACCAGAACCTGAAACCATATCTGATTCGTCAAAAGACGAGCCCGAAACAGGCAATAACAAGCAAACCAACAAAAAGTAAGCGTTCATGCCTGACTTTTCGAGAGAACAAGAATTTGATCAAGAGTTCGGCACTAACAACGCCATAATCGTTGGTGTTGATGAAGTAGGGCGTGGCCCATGGGCTGGACCAGTCGTTGCCGGGGCCGCATGGTTGGACCGCCAAAAAGTATCGGATGATTTGATTTCAAAGCTCGACGATTCCAAAAAGCTTTCCGTCAAAAAACGAGAAGACATAAATGACCAGCTTTATGATTTACATCAACAAGGCATCATCAATCTCGCCCTAGGCGAAGCCACCTGTGAAGAAATTGACAAACTGAATATCCTTCAGGCATCCATGCTGGCAATGCAACGAGCTGTCGCAAACCTCACGATTACACCACAGGCCATTTTGGTCGATGGCAACAAAATTCCAGAACTCCCCTGCCCTGCAAAAGCGGTGATCAAAGGAGACAGTATTAGCCTGTCCATTGCTGCCGCATCTATCATTGCTAAAGTGAATCGGGATCATCAGATGTTCGAATTATCGATTCAGTACCCAGGTTACGGATGGGAAAAAAATCAGGGCTATGGAACGGCTCAACACAGGGCCGCACTACTAGATCTTGGGGTTACCCCTGCACACCGCCGCACATTTCGTCCAATAAGAGAGCGACTCGAGCTAAACGACTGACTCCAATGACTCTTTACTTGACTCTTCCGACAAAAAATACTTGACCGCGACTCCACAGTGACTCAAGATAGGGGACTCGAGTCAAGAGGAGTCTGCTTTAGTGAAGAAGAATGTTGTCCATCTCGGTGAGTGCGTCGAGATCATGAACAGTCTACCCGAAAAGTCTGTTGATGTGATCTTTGCGGATCCCCCGTATAACCTGCAATTAGCGGGTGAGCTAACACGTCCGGACAACTCCAAAGTTGATGCCGTCAATAATGACTGGGACAAGTTCGATAGCTTTCGTGCTTATGACGAATTCACGTGGAATTGGCTGAAAGCTGCACGTCGTGTTCTAAAGGAAAACGGAACACTTTGGGTTATTGGCAGTTACCACAACATATACCGCGTTGGTGCGCTCCTCCAAAATCTCGATTACTGGATGCTGAACGACGTGATTTGGCGCAAATCGAACCCGATGCCGAATTTCCGTGGCAGACGTTTTACCAACGCGCACGAGACAATGATCTGGGTCGCCAAGAACAAGAGTTCAAAATACACTTTCAATTATGAATCCATGAAGGCCCTGAACGACGACATTCAAATGCGCAGTGATTGGTTGTTACCAATTTGTAATGGCGGCGAACGCTTGAAAAATAGCGAAGGCGACAAAGCGCATCCTACTCAGAAGCCAGAATCTCTCCTACATCGCGTTATTCTTTCTTCGACAAAGCCCGGTGATGTTATTCTCGACCCCTTCTTTGGCACAGGTACGACAGGTGCTGTAGCAAAAAAACTCGGCAGACAATTCATTGGCATTGAGCAAGATCAGGAATACGTCAAAATTGCGAAAAAACGTATTTCTCAGGTTAAGCAGTTGGATGACATCAACCTTGTCTCCATCGAACAAAAACGCGAACAACCTCGTATTCCTTTCGGAACACTTATTGAACGCGGCCTGCTTGAGCCAGGTACAACACTTTACGGCCCGAAAAAGAAATACTCGGCAAAGGTACGCGCCGACGGCAGCCTGATATCAAATGAATTCCAAGGTTCGATCCACAAAGTAGGTGCCATGGTGCAAGGCGCATCAGCCTGTAACGGCTGGACCTATTGGCACATGGACGCCGAAGGCCGGGAAGTCTGTATCGACGTCCTCCGCCAACAAGTCCGCGCTGAAATGACGAACTAAAAAATATTTTACCTCAATAAGAAAAGCCTGCTTCTGCGGGCTTTTCTTATTTTTGAAGTGAATACTTTGCTTCAGAACAATAAAATTCCAAAGCCATCTATAATATCATTGATCAGGGCAAGATAGAGCTAGATATAATCAGCATGATGGAGGATTTTTTTCATGACCGTTGGCAGGGCCAGCGCTGCAAAATCTGATTTATGCGCCCACTTTCCCTGCACCGCCTTTGCCACCTCGTCATGATTCCGAGATACCTTTGTGGTCAAAACCGTGATCTCGAAATGAAAGTGCGTGAAGGTATGCTTCACTATGCCATCTAACTCGGTCCATTGTGACAACTGGTCTAGCCCGGGATCTCGCTCTGCGTTTCCCTGCACGATCCAATTCCCTGTTGGTACTTCTGTCATCCCCCCCAGCAACCCCTTTTCCGGTCGCCGTCTCAAAAGTACCCCTCTCTCTTCTGACAAAAAGAGATAGGCATAAGCACGGCGGGTTGGTTTTTCTTTCTTGGGGGCTTTCTTGGGTAAGACTTCAGCAATGCCAGACTTTCGGGCCAGACAAGCCCCATTAATAGGACAGATTACACACCCTGGTGATCGTGGCGTACATATGGTTGCCCCCAGATCCATCATCGCTTGTGCATAGTCACCTGCTCGTTCATTCGGCGTTTGCTTTTGGGCGCACTCTTTCATTTGAGGTTTTACGCCCGGCAATGGATCTTCGAGTGCATAGTACCGAGCAATCACACGCTCAACATTACCATCGACAACGGTCGTCGGACGATCAAAGGAAATCGCCGCAATCGCAGCGGCAGTATACGGGCCAACACCAGGGAGCTTGAGCAAGCCCTCTTCTGTATCAGGAAAAATTCCGCCCAGCTGCTCGGCAACAACCTTGGCACATTTGTGTAGATTTCGTGCTCGAGCGTAATACCCCAACCCCGCCCACGCACTCAGAATATTGTCCAGCTCTTCTGAGGCCAGATCATGTACTGATGGCCAGGCCATCAAAAACTTTTCGTAATAGCCTTTAACCGTCGCCACGGTTGTCTGCTGAAGCATGATTTCACTCAACCATACACGGTAAGGGTCAGCGAAAAGCAAATCAGGATTATTACGTTTTTGCCAAGGAGATAGGCGCCATGGCAACTCACGAGCATGCCTATCATACCATGGCAATAATTCTTCTGCGATCATTTGAACCAAAACAGCAACCTGTATTTTACACATTTCCGGCTCGGTCAACGATGTCCCGAGCACCGATCTTAAACTTTAATTTTACGAATCGGTTCTGTTTTCACCGACCGCGCCGCTATACTCCTTCCCATATACAGTCAGATCAACTAAAGAAGAACGCACACCGCAAGAAAGCCTAACAACCCCGAGATCAAAGCACCCTGATGAGCCATGGCAAAAACCACCAAGTCTCGAAAAACAAAAGGCGCTCAGAACAAAAAATCAACGCCTAAAGACACCAAAATTCCGGAGATACCAAGCCGTCGACGCAAATCTATGCAACCGATAGCAGCCACCTTGCCCATGCTGACAAAACGCATTACGGGGAAACGAGGTTTTGCCGAAGCTGGGCTTATTGAAGACTGGGGTATAATTGTGGGCAAAGAACTGGCCAACCAGTGCTTGCCAGTAAAACTACGCTACCCAAGCCAAGGTATCAGGAATGACGGCACCTTGCTCATTAAAGCGGACCCCGCTTTTGCGCTGGCAATTCAACAACAAACGCCACAGATAATCGAACGTGTGAACAGCCACTTTGGCTATCGCGCGATTTCCCGTATATCCCTTCAGCAAGGCCCCTTATACAAACCAGATAAAAAACAGGCGCCAGAAATTCCCAAACTATCCCTCCAAGAACAACAGGACATAAAGAAAGAGTTCTCCAATGTTGGAAATGAAGCGCTAAGAACATCTCTTGAAAGATTAGCGGCAACAACACGCGCCAAAAACAAGATCAAGAAATAGTGAACAAACCCTTTTGCCCTATTGCCGCCATAGTTATCTCTAGACTAGGGTAAGGACAAATTTATATAGATTTCGACACAGACTTCGCAGTTCAGGAATATTACAGACAATGAACAGACGGCTTTTTATCCGCAACGCAGCGGCTTTTGCATTCAGTTTTCCGCTCGCGGCCTCACTTACAAACATTTCTTCAGCTCAAGCCGCTGGCGAAGTAACAGAAAATGATCGTATTCTCGGTGATCAAAATGCACCGATCACCATTATAGAATACGCGTCCCTCACCTGTCCGCATTGCGCAGATTTCCACACAGGAACCTTGCCTGACGTTAAGAAGAACTGGATTGATACCGGCAAAGCCCGCTTGGTCTATCGTCATATGCCACTGGATGGTGTTGCCCTGCGCGGCGCGGCTGTAGCAGAATGCCTGGAAGGCGATCGATACTTCTCTTTCCTTGGTTTACTTTTTCAGCAACAACAAACATGGGCCTTTGGCGGCGCTGCAAAAGAGGGTCTTCAGAAAATGGCTCTTCTTGCAGGCATGAATAATGAGCGTTTCGAAGAATGCTTTAATGATGAAGCAACTCTGCGCCGTATTGTGACCCAGGCTCAAGAAGGCAAAACCTCTTTTGGTATTAGCTCGACACCAAGCTTTGTCATTAATGGCGAGGTATTTGCTGGTGGCCGCGACTACGACGCGATGAATGACCTTCTAGAAGACGCCTTGTAATCAGCGAGAAGTAACTTACAAGCTCAAAGGCCTCATGATCTTCATGAGGCCTTTTGTTTTACCGCTGCCCCGATATTGTTGCAGAAGATCATTCATAGAGTTACAGTTTTCCCTATGACATCCGAAAAAACGGTGCTTACTCAAAGATTCAGGACATTTATTTCCACGACAGACCTGATCTTGCAGGGGGACTACAAACAAAATCAGGGATTCGTGGGCATTGGTTCAGTTTAATAAGCTACGCCTCAGCGGATTTAAATCTTTTGTTGATCAGACCGAACTCCTGATCTCTTCAGGCATGACCGGAATTGTCGGCCCAAACGGGTGTGGAAAATCCAATCTGGTCGAAGCCCTGCGCTGGGTTATGGGTGAAACATCAGCCAAACGGATGCGTGGCAGTGAAATGGATGATGTCATCTTCGCCGGATCAGCCACTCGTCCCGCCAGAAATATCGCCGAAGTCTCTTTAGTGCTCGATAATCGCGACAGAACGGCCCCTGCCGCTTTTAATGAATACGATGATATCGAAGTTGTTCGCCGAATATCCCGTGGAAGCGGCTCAAACTACAAAGTAAATGGCAAGGATGTACGTGCACGTGACGTTCAGCTTTTATTTGCCGATGCTGCAAGCGGATCACAATCCACCGCACTGGTCAGTCAAGGGCGGATTGGCGAGATTATCAATGCAAAACCCACGAGTAGACGTGGTCTACTAGAAGAAGCCGCGGGGATAACCGGCTTACATTCACGCCGACACGAAGCAGAGTTACGACTAAGGGCCGCCGAAACAAACCTTGAACGTCTTGAAGATGTCATCACAACGCTCGACACACAGCTTCAGGGTTTAAAAAAGCAGGCAAGGCAGGCGAATCGTTACCGAAATCTTGCCCAACTTATTCGACAACACGAAGCAATCCTGCTGCATTACGAATCAGTGGATGCAAAAAAAGCCCAAAGCGATGCACTTGATGTTTTAAAAGCCTCACAGAAAGACGTTTCTGAAAAAACAGCTATCACGGCACAAAAATCCCGTACCCAGGTCGAGGTTGCGGCCAGTTTACCCACTCTTCGAGAAGCGGAAACATCGCAGTCATCAAAACATCAAAGATTATTGATTAATCAAGAAACACTGCAAAGAGAAGAAGAACAGGCGATTGACGCGCTTAACAAATCAACAGACCTGTTATCCCAGCTCAAGAAAGACCGAGATCGCGCAACTAACATCAATGCTGATGCCCTAGAGGCTGAAGAACGACTTAAACAAGAACGCGAGCAGATTAAAGAAAAAAACAAGTCTGTTCACGCCGATCAACAGGATCTGGAAATCGCCTGCAAAAAGCACGCACAAACCATATCTGAAATTGATCGCTCTATCACAAACATCAACAGTCAAATTGCTGCAAACGAAGCGCAATCAACTGCCCTGAGAAGACGTCAAAACGAATTAAAAGACCTGATCACCCGACAATCATCGCAACTGCGCCAACAAGAAGCTCAGCACAAACACCTTGTTTCACAACAAGAAAGCCGCGCAAGCCTTATCGAAGCAGAACGAGAATTGGAAACCGCTGAGAAAGCACTTCTTAACGCAAAAGAAACCTCGAATACCTTAGAAAAGGATGTTCAGGCTAAGCGCCTGACAGAGGAACAGACGCGTGACGCTAATCAAGATGCGCAAAGTGAACTCAACCAAATCAATGCAGAAAGCCGCGCCCTGAATGAACTTTTAAAAGGAGCGTCATCCTCTGTGTCGGACCCGATCCTTGATGAACTCTCTGTTAAAGCAGGTTATGAAAAAGCATTAGGTGCTGCCTTGGGTGAAGACCTAAACGCGGGATCCCAAGAAGAAGCGGTTGCTCATTGGCACAATATCCCCATGCGCACAGACCTCCCCGCACTCCCCGAAGGAATAGACCCTCTTCTCAATTTTGTGCAATCGCCCGACCGCCTTCATGCCAGACTGTCGCAGATCGGCATTGTAGAGACCCGCACCATTAGCGAAGAACTCTATACCCAACTGGCTCCGGGTCAAAGACTGGTATCAAAAGAAGGTACCTTGTGGCGGTGGGATGGTCTGACCGTCAGAGACGATGCACCCTCAACAGCAGCCGTGAAGCTGGAATATAAAAACCGTCTGAAAGGGCTTGAGAAAGAAAAAGCAAAAATTGAATCACATAGTATAAAAGCAAAAGAGTATTTCATCGCAGCAAAGAAGGCACTTGATAAAAGCCTCGAAGACGAAAAACTTGCCCGGCAAACCCTAAACAATGCCCACAACGACGTTTCCGCAGCCAAAAATCATCATACAGCTTTAGCCCAAAAACACGCAAAGCTCGCATCACAGCTGTCAGCCGCCGAAGAAAATTTACAACGGTTAATTCGCGAGAACCTTGAAACCAACGAACAGCAAAAAGCAACTGTAGCCGAAATAGAAGCTCTGCCGGATCAAAAACAGGAAAAAGAGCAGCTAGCCGATTTAAAGGAAAAGCTGTCTAAAGAAAGAAACCTCCTTGGCTCGCAGCGCGGCAAGCTTGAACAGATCAAACGGGATGTCACAACCCGACGCGAGCGCCTTGCCAGCATCGAGAATGAATTGAATTCCTGGTCACGTCGAACGAAAGAAGCCAAACAGTATCTAGGCGAAATTGATATCAGGATAAAACGTACAGAAGGAGAAATAGAAGTATGGAAAACCAAGCCTGAAGAGATCAAAAAACAGAAAGAAGCTCTAACCACGGTTATCACCCTATCTGAAGCGTCGAAAAATCAAGCCTCGGAAAAACTGCGTTCTGCTGAACTGGAACAAGCCGAAGCAGACAGACAACTGAGAGAATCAGAACAACTTCTCGCCCAAGCAAGAGAAGCCATGATCCGAGCAGAATCTACTGTTGAACAAAATAAACAAGCCATGGCGATTTTAATCGATCGTGTAAGGGAACGTTTGGGATGCTCTTTGGAAAAAGCACTTTCTATCGCAGATATTCAAATCGGCGAAGATTTGCCCCCCCGTGATGATGTCACCCGAAAACACGACCGCCTAACAAACGAACGAAACAATATGGGCCCAGTTAACCTTCGTGCAGAACAAGAAGCAGAAGAACTGGACGAACGAATAAAAGGTATGTTGAACGACAAAGAAGACCTTTTGCTCGCAATCGGGAAACTAAGGCAAGGTATTGCCAACCTAAATAAAGAGGGCCGAGAACGCCTACTGAAAGCTTTTGATCTCGTAAACGCTCATTTCTCCGATCTTTTCGTCAGACTCTTTGGTGGTGGCCGCGCACATCTGACGCTTACAGAAGCAGAAGACCCTTTGCAGGCTGGTCTAGAAATTATGGCAAGCCCCCCAGGAAAGCGACTACAGGTCATGTCACTTTTGTCTGGTGGCGAACAAGCACTTACAGCTTTGTCTTTGCTTTTCGCAGTATTCCTAACCAATCCGGCTCCCATTTGTGTTTTGGATGAGGTTGATGCTCCGCTCGATGACGCCAACGTGGATCGTTTTTGCAAATTGGTCGAGGAACTGGTTCACAGTACATCAACCCGCTTTCTCATAATCTCGCACCACCGTATGACCATGGCGCGGGTTCGACGCCTGTTTGGTGTTACCATGAGCGAACGGGGCGTCAGTCAACTCGTATCGGTTAATCTGGAAGCTGCAGATGACCTAATCGAAAAGAAACCTTAAAGTTAAAGCCTCTTTCTTATGCTCTCTTCTTTCGCGTCCGCACAATAAAGCACTTCTCTTTCAAAATATTACCCCTGTACAATCGGGAACAAAAACCTTGATCCATTTAGCTCTGAGAGGATAAGAACGGGGACGCATTGGAATTAGGTCAAAATCATGGCTGATTCTTTCTTGACATAACTATGATGCTCCACGTATGTTGCGCCCGCGTTTAACAGGTGCTACTTCAGCTCAAATGGTAGCCATCAGGAAGGCTTAATTAAATGCCGGAACCTGAAGATCGTTCGTCTTTGACGGACCTGGATAAAAGACTGCGCGCGGCTCGCGAGCGTCAAAATCAGGTAACTAAACCTGAATCCAGTAACCGAGCTGATGCAGCAAGCGGTATGGCGGTAGGTTTCCGCATATCCGTGGAAATAGTTGCAGCCCTGATAATGGGGTTTGGGATAGGATACTATCTCGATCACTTATTAGGGACTAAACCTTGGTTGATGATTATATTCTTCTTCCTTGGTATCGGGGCAGCCTTTGCCAATGTGGTTAGGGTTGCTAAACAGTTAGAAAACAAAAAGCGTTTTCGCGATAATCGCGAAGATCGCGCAGAGTAAAATTAGAGGGGAAGGCTCGTGGCATCAGGTGGTTCAATCGACCCAATGCACCAGTTTGAGGTAACAACTCTTTTACCAATCCAACTAGGTAATTACGATATCTCCTTTACCAACTCAGCGCTGTTTATGTCGCTGAGCGTTCTACTCGTAACAATCTTCCTTGTGGGATCAACTCGTGGACGTGCACTCGTTCCCGGTCGTTGGCAAAGCATGGCAGAGATGAGCTATGAGATGGTTGCGAACCTTCTCCGGGATAACGTCGGCTCAGCCGGACGTCAGTACTTCCCGTTTGTCTTCACTCTGTTCATGTTCATCCTCTTTGGAAACGTGATCGGTCTCGTACCGGGTACCTTTACTTTTACTAGCCACATTGTCGTTACCTTTGCGATGGCAATTATTATTTTCTTGGCAGTAACAGTAATCGGGTTCGCTCGCCACGGAGCAGGCTTCCTTCGCCTCTTCTTCCCACATGGTGCGCCATTGTGGACGGCTGTGATCCTTATTCCGATCGAACTGGTTTCTTACCTTTCACGACCCATCAGCCTTTCTGTTCGTTTGTTTGCGAACATGGTTGTTGGCCACGTTCTTTTGAAGGTCATCGCTGGCTTTGTCATCATGCTCGGTGTGTTTGGGTTTATCCCACTCGGCGTGCTTGTTGGTATTACAGCTTTGGAATTCCTGGTGGCGGCGTTACAAGCGTATGTCTTCACCATTCTGACTTGTATCTACCTGCATGATGCGATCCATCTGCACTAAGATCTTTTCAGAAATCGTAACTTTTTTATCTATCTAACGCACAAGCGTTACAAGGAGCTCGAGAATTATGGAAGCAGAAGCTGCAAAACTGATTGGTGCTGGTCTAGCTACTCTAGGTATGATTGGTGCAGGTGTTGGTGTTGGTAACGTATGGGCTAGCTACTTCCAGTCCATCGCTCGCAACCCAGCGTCTAAAGACGAAATTGGTGCGAACATCTGGATTGGCTTTGCTGTTACTGAAGCGATCGCACTGTTCTCTCTACTAGTTGCTCTGATCCTTCTGTTCGTAGCTTAATTGGAACAGATTGTTAGGCCGATGTTCTCAAATATCTTATGGATATTTGATGGTATATCGGCCTATCAGACTTTTATCTGATCCGATTTTGATAACTGAACAAGGCGTGTAGCACGATGCCACAATTTGAACAAATCGATACGTTCGTAGGCCAAATCTTTTGGCTTGTCGTTACCTTCGGTGTGCTCTACTTCCTGATGGCCAAGGTTGCTTTGCCACGTCTGGCCTCGATTTTGGAAGAGCGCGAAAATAGAGTTTCTGGTGATCTGGAAAAAGCAGAACGCTTGAAGCAAGAAGCAGAAGAGGTCCTTTCGGATTATCAGAAAGCTATTGCTGATGCGCGCGCTTCTGCTGTTGCCGCTCTGAAAGAATCTGCGGATGAAATCGCAGCCACTAGCGCCAAGCGCCAGGCTGAGTTTGACACCCAGCTTTCGGAAAAGGTTCAGATTGCCGAAGACAAAATTAATGCTGCTCGTAGCGAAGCTATGGGTCACATTAAGGATGTTGCCAAAGACGTTGCCGCTGCCGCGACAAGTAAATTGCTTGGTACTGATGTAACCGACGCTAAACTCAGCAAAGCTGTTGACGAAGCACTAGGGGAGCAGAACTAATCATGGAATTACTTCAAAATCCTACATTTTGGGTTGGTGTAGCTTTTGCTATATTTGTACTTCTTGTCGTCACTAAGGGCGGTAAAGGTATTGTAGCCGGGCTAGACGCACGCGGTGAAGCCATTCGCAAAACACTCGAAGAAGCTCAAAATCTTCGGGAAGAAGCGCAGAAAACACTGGCTGAATACAAACGCAAACAACGTGATGCTCTGAAAGAAGCAGAAGCAATCATTGAACACGCAAAGCAAGAAGCTAAACGCGTTCAAGAAGATGCTGCTACTGATTTAGAAGAGTCACTTAAGCGTCGTGAACAGCAAGCCATGGACAAGATTGCTCAGGCAGAAACCGCCGCACTGAACGAAGTTCGTGATCAGGCCGTTGATGTTGCAATCACTGCGACCAGAAACATTCTGGCTGGCAGCATGACCAAGGCGAAAGCCAAAACATTGATGGATGATTCCATCAGTTCGCTTGGTGAAAAATTTCATTGATCTTTCTTAGATCATGCACAAAAAACCGGCTCAGATGAGCCGGTTTTTTTGTATCTATGTTTCACATCAGAAACACTCACTAAATCTTTAGGGCAACAATCTCTTTAACTTCGGATTTACTTGCAACAAGGACATGTGATGCAGGAACCTTGTTCCACCCTTCGTGATCTTCCGTTAATGGCTCGGAAACGACCACCAGATCGCCATCTTTATGACGCCAGTACAATGATGGTGCGAAACGATCATTCGAATGCCTGAGGCAATAAAGATCGTCACCGTCCGTTATTGCCATTGTACAGCGGAATGGCTCTGTAATATTTCTTTCTGCCTGTAATGTTTCGACTGTCGATACCATTTTTCGAATTGCATTTACCGGGTCAGATTCCAATCCAAAATTAAACAACATATAAAACAGCGCTTCACTGTCTGTCGTCCCCATACGTTTTATATAATGCTCATCGGTTATGTAAGTTTCCAGAGCGCGTCTGAATTGTTCATAGCCCCCAACCTGACCATTATGCATCCCCATCCAGTTTTTATAAGAAAAAGGATGGCAGTTAGCTCTGGATGTTGCTGTCCCTGTAGACGCTCTTACATGAGCAAAAAAATGTGATGATCTTATTTGAGATGCAAGGTGCTGCAAGTTGCAGTCATTCCAAGCAGGCATCGTTTCCCTATACAGGCCAGGTTCATGCCTTTGCCCATACCAACCAACACCGAAACCGTCTCCGTTCGTTGCAACCTTGGCTTCCGTCGCATGCTGAGATTGCTCAACAAGCGAATGCTGTGGTTTAAAAAGTAACTCTTCCAAGAAGATTTCTTGTCCGGAATAGGCCAGCCAGCGGCACATTAAATTGCTCCAAATTAAAAAGGACTGTGAAAAAATTTCTTATGCCCTCCAAAAGAGTACGGGCAATATATGAAAAGAAGTACCTTATGTTACTCACAATCAATACATCAGCAATAGACATCTTGCTTATAATAAAATAAAAAAAGGAGTTCGTGTTTGCACACGAACTCCAGTCCCAGCAATGGACGGGAACAGGGTGCGGCCCTATCCCAAGTATGTCAGGCCGTCCCTTGCCTAACATACACGCCCTATGAGGGCGGAGAGATCAGATATAATGAGACACCCAGCAATGGTCCCATCTGGTCTCTCCGCTTTAGCGGCCTATTCAGCCGCATCCCGATAGCTCTCTACCGAAGGGCAAGAACAAATTAGGTTACGATCACCATATACGTTATCAACCCGTCCAACTGGCGCCCAATATTTACCGTCACGAAGTCCTTCAACAGGGTAAGCTGCTTCTTCACGGGTATAAGGATGATCCCAATTTTCAGATAACAGTGATGCTGCCGTATGTGGGGCATTGCACAGCATGTTATCTTCCAAAGGTAATTCGCCAGATGCAACACGACCGATTTCTTTCCGGATAGAAATCATAGCGTCAGCAAGACGATCAATTTCATATTTGGATTCAGATTCGGTCGGCTCAATCATCAAGGTTCCCGGCACAGGGAATGACATTGTCGGCGCATGGAAGCCATAGTCGATCAAACGCTTGGCGATATCATCAACCGTGATTCCGATGTCATCCTTAAGCGGACGAACATCAATAATACATTCGTGCGCAACCATACCGTTCTTTGAAGTGTAAAGAACCGGATAATGATCAGAAAGACGCTTCGCCAGATAGTTTGCATTCAAGATGGCCATCTGTGTTGCTTTCTTCAGGCCTGAGGCTCCCATCAACTTGAGATAGGTCCAGGTAATCGGAAGAATGCTTGCCGATCCCCAAGGTGCAGATGTCACAGCACCCTGCCCTGTTTCTGGTCCAGCCTCGGCAACGAGAGAGTGGTTTGGCAAGAAAGGCGCAAGATGCTTACCAACGCCGATCGGCCCAACACCTGGTCCCCCACCACCGTGTGGGATACAGAATGTTTTATGAAGATTAAGGTGTGATACATCGCCACCGAACTTGCCCGGCTTAGCCAGACCAACCATCGCATTCATATTGGCGCCATCAACGTAAACCTGCCCACCAAAGTCGTGAACAATACCACAGGTTTTACGAACTTCTTCTTCAAACACGCCGTGTGTTGAAGGATAAGTAATCATAATCGCAGCAAGGTTTTCCTGATGCTTTTCTGCTTTGGCATACAGATCATCGTTATCGATGTAACCTTCATCATCACAGTTAACCACAACAACCTTCATACCAGCCAAAGCCGCAGAAGCAGGGTTGGTTCCATGTGCAGATGCCGGAATCAAACAGATATCACGCTGTGTATCACCACGACTTTCATGATACTTACGAATAGCTAGAAGACCCGCATACTCCCCCTGAGATCCAGAGTTAGGCTGTAGAGAAACCGCATCGTATCCGGTCACTTCAACAAGCATATCTTCCAAATCTTTAATCAGCTCAAGATACCCTTCGGCTTGATCCAGAGGAACAAAGGGATGAATCTCACCAAACTCAGGCCATGTAACGGGAATCATTTCCGTCGCAGCATTTA
The DNA here is from genome assembly GCF_048270245.1 of Kiloniella sp. Classification (GTDB taxonomy): domain Bacteria; phylum Pseudomonadota; class Alphaproteobacteria; order Kiloniellales; family Kiloniellaceae; genus Kiloniella. The sequence goes on along the minus strand of NZ_JBLWTH010000001.1, from coordinate 711,179 downwards.
GCTTCATGGTGCAAGAACCCAATGGGATCATTGCACGATCCAAACCGATATCCTTGTCACAAAGCTTACGTAGATAGCGCATCATTTCTGTTTCAGAATGATAGCTATTGAAAGTCGGATGAGTCAGGAAGTCAGTGCGTCGAGCAAGAACTTCCGGAAGGTTACTCGGTGTAGATTGATCAAGACTATCTACATTTTGATCAGCAACACCAAAAGCAGTCCAAAGAGTTGCAATATCATCACGTGTCGTGGTTTCATCAATAGAAATACCCAACGTGTCAGCATCAACAACCCGAAGGTTCATTTTATGCTCACGTGCTTTCGCAGCAATCGCTTCTGCTTTCCCCTTCACATTGAGGGTCAAGGTATCAAAGAAAGCATTGTGTGCAACTTCGATACCACCAGCTTTCAGACCGGCTGCCAGAATTGAAGCAAGGCGCGATACTCTGCGTGCAATTGTCTTCAGACCTTCTGGACCGTGATAGGTCGCGTAGAAGCCAGCCATGTTTGCCAAGAGGGCCTGCGCAGTACAGATATTACTCGTCGCTTTTTCACGACGGATGTGCTGTTCCCGAGTTTGAAGTGCCATACGCAGAGCAGGCTCGCCATGCGAATCAACAGACATACCAACAAGGCGTGCAGGAATAGAACGTTTAAATTTATCGTGTGTGGCAAAGTAACCAGCGTGTGGTCCACCAAAACCCATTGGAACGCCGAAACGCTGTGCAGAACCAATCGCAAAATCAGCGCCAAGCTCACCCGGGCTTTTGATGAGTGTCAGAGCAAGAATATCCGCAGCAACACCTGCAAGACCTTTGTTCTCTTGAACAGCCGCAATCAAGTCACTGTAATCTTCGATACGACCGGAAGTACCGGGATACTGGAAAAGGGCACCATAAACAGCCGCAGGATCTAAATCCTTACGTGGATCACCGATCACAACGTCATAACCCAAAGCTTCTGCACGCGTTTTAATAACGGCGATGCTTTGCGGTAAAAGATCCTGATCAACAAAGAAAGCTTCTGCTTTGCTTTTGGCAACACGACGACAGAAGGTCATCGCTTCAGCAGCCGCTGTCCCTTCGTCAAGCATAGAGGAATTCGCCAATTCCATGCCAGTAAGGTCGCTGATCATTGTCTGATAATTCAGGATAGCTTCCAAGCGACCCTGAGAAATTTCAGCCTGATACGGCGTATAAGATGTATACCAACCCGGATTTTCCAGCACGTTCCTGAGAATCACTTTGGGAACGTGAGTGCCGTAGTACCCCATACCAATGAATGATTTAAAAACCTTATTCTTTGACGCGAGTGATTTAGCATGTGCTAGCACATCAACTTCTGTCTGGCTCTCAGCCATAGAAAGCGGCGTGGTCTCACGAATGGCCTCTGGTACAGTTTTATCAGAAAGCTCTTCCAAAGAACCAAGACCCAAGAGCGTAAGCATTTCAGTTTGCTCAGCATCATTTGGCCCAATATGACGGCGAACAAAATCTGTTTTTTGTTCTAGGTCTTTTAGAGACACATTTGTATCAGACATGGCGAATTCCTTAATTGGTAAACCAATGCACAGCTTCTTTGTCAGAAGCTGGCATCAATCAAACGTACTTAACTGAGATTACAAAGACTCAGAATTTACAGGTACTTGAGCGAGGATTAACCCTGACCTTCGATAAAGGTTTTGTATCCGGCTTCGTCCATCAACTCTTCAAGCTGTGATGCATCTGTAATTTTGGCTTTATAGAACCAGCCCTCACCCATTGGGTCAGAGTTCACTAGGCTTGGCTCATCAGCCAAAGCTTCGTTACCAGCAATAACTTCGCCATCACAGATAGCGTAAACTTCACTGGCAGCTTTCACAGATTCTACAACAGCTGCTTCATCACCTTTTTCTAGGTCTTTGCCTTCGTCTGGAACTTCAACGAACACAACATCACCAAGCTGTTCTTGAGCAAATTCTGTGATTCCAACAGTGCCGACATCACCGTCGATTAGAATCCATTCGTGGTCTTCACTGAATTTAAGTTCGCTCATAATCCTGATCCTCTAATAAATTGTTTTTATTTCAGAGCGTCGAAATTGGGACGTTACTCTGCATTCTCGCGGATGTTATCCACTATTTTTATTTCCCGAACGTTTCGATTTTTCGAAACTATCCTCGGAAATAACTCTTTTGTTCAAACGGCATTTTCACAACTTTACACGGCATTTCCTTGCCACGTACCAGTGCGTTCAATGCTGTTTCTGGTGTTTTGTAATCAGATGCCACATAAGCAATCGCTATAGGCCCCCCAACAGACGGACCAAAACCACCGCTGGTTACCTTACCAACGACGTCACCTTCAGTATTGGCGATTTCAACGCCGGGACGCAAAGGTGCACGTCCTTCGGGGAGGATTCCAACCAAGCGTCTTGGGGCACCATCAGCAATCTGTTTCAGAATGATGTCATCACCCGGAAAGCCACCTTCAGCGCGGCGGCGTTTTTGAATAGCCCACAACAGGCCAGCTTCGATTGGCGTTGTTGTTGTATCGATATCATTTCCATACAGGCAAAGACCTGCTTCCATACGCAAAGAATCGCGCGCACCCAATCCAGAAACTTCGACTTCGGGTTCATCTAGAAGGCGACGAACGATTGCCACGGCCTTATCCGCCGGAATAGCAATTTCATAACCATCTTCACCCGTATAACCTGAACGGCTAACTTGGCAGCTAACACCATCGATTTCCAACGTCATGAAGGTCATGAACTTCATATCAGCACAACGGGCATCAAAACGCGCCAGTACATCAACGGATTTCGGCCCCTGCAAGGCAATCAGCGCGTTGTCATACTCAACTTCGACCGTAACTTGATCGCCAATTTTGGATTTAATGTGTGCGATATCAGCATCTTTACAAGCTGCATTGATAACCAAGCTCAGTCCACCAGGAACCTTTGTTATCATCAAGTCGTCAAGAATACCGCCTTCATCGTTGGTGAAAAAGCTATACCGGATAGAATTTTCGGACAAATTTTCCAGATCAGCAGGAAGAAGGCTTTCAAGCGCAGGAATTGCATTCTCACCCATGAGGCGCACAATACCCATATGGGATACATCGAAAATCGCTGCAGACGCACGTGTATGTTTATGCTCTGTCATAATCCCCGCCGGATACTGAACAGGCATGGAATACCCTGCGAAAGGAACCATTTTGGCACCAAGTTCTACATGCAGATCATAAAGAGGTGTTTTTTTAAGGTCTTCCGACATAACCAAGCTCCAGAGCACAAAAGGTAAAACACAACAGCTAACAGCCGTTGCATCCCCCTCTGTCTTAGAACCTGAGAGATTCACAAAAAATGTTTCGCATTTTTTGCTTACTCCGTCGGTGTTTCGCGGTACGCAAAACTTTCCAGAGTTGCCTGCCTCTTGCGGTCCATGTGCCTGAGAGTTTCCGGGGCGGTTGCTCCTTCGGCGCTGTCCGTATTGTTTCGCTTAAGAAACTCTACGACAATCTCTCCCGCGAGAGGTATTTCAGCAATAGTCGGATTGTCTCACAACAACCTAACTTAGCTAGAGATTTACCCTCTTCTGAAAAAAAGTCAACCGCAGACGACACAAATTCCAGTGAACACGACAAATATCGAACAAATACAACCACTTATTTCCTAAAGGAAATTTTTCCACCAACAGATTCCCATAATCAGGCACAAGGGTGACAGCCCTCAGTTGCCGTCGTATTAATGACCTGGGTAACAATTACCCGGCGTTATGAAGAAAGCTCTATATCGCGATTAGTCCGAGAACTTTTTGTAGAGCCGATTATATTTTTGTACGGTTATAATAAAGCTCACTACGTGTAAGCTCGAAACCGATGAAAATAATATAATCATCACCTGTTTTACCATTACGTAATGGTATCGTCGGGAAAATATTGTCCACCAAAGCAACTGACGTTCTGTTGCCTTCAAATGGGGCAACAAGATCAAAAGATTCACGGCTCAAAATTTTGCGATCATGTGTCGCGACGGCGACAAAATAATTGAATTTTGCCGCGCCATCACTAGCTGGTCCCTGTGTCAATTCAAACCGAACAACGACCTGATTACTCAAGTTATTCGTTTCTTCATCAATAACACAGACATTCGCAAAATTATTGATCGAAGCTTCAAATGTCACGTCAGTTAAATCACGTCCCTGCCCTTGGAAGCGCGTCATTTCTTCGGCTTCTTTAAGCACAATAATTTCAGGACATGCAGGGGGGGCTTTTTCCGGCTCAATCAAACCGCACCCGGAAAGAACAAGGCCAGAAAGAATAAGGCCAGAAAGAACAGGGGATGGAAAAACAACTGCGCCTGACCGAAAAGAAATGCGCGATAATACTTTAGAGAACAGGCGACCCATAAAATGTTCTATCCCTTAATCTGACAAGGATTAAAATAACTTAAGTTAGCCAACCCACGATATCATAGTTCAGCCACAGATGAATATCTTTCATACGATTATTCCTAAATACAAAGATACCAAGGCAGAAGCAAGCACCCGATGTTTAAGATCGCATTGATTAGCCCTTTTCTCGGCATCCGCACTGTATTAGTTTCGCGGTTATTATATAGATGAGCTATTCTCATCAAAAGCTTTACGGACGGATGATATGAACAAAAACGATCTCACGATACTACTTGCCAGCCCGCGGGGCTTTTGCGCCGGTGTTGATCGTGCCATTGAGATTGTGGAACGCGCCCTCGTCAAGCACGGCGCACCCGTTTATGTTCGGCATGAAATTGTTCACAACAGATACGTTGTAGAATCTCTTGAACAAAAAGGTGCGGTTTTTGTTCAAGAACTGGATCAAGTTCCCGAAGGACTTCCTGTTATTTTCTCGGCCCACGGCGTACCTAAATCTGTACCCGCCGCAGCTCAAGCTCGTGAGCTGTTATATTTTGACGCCACCTGCCCTTTGGTAAGCAAAGTCCATAGAGAAGCTGAACGTCACGAAAAAGACGGCCGTCAGGTTATTCTCATTGGACACGCTGGACATCCAGAAGTGATTGGAACAATGGGACAGCTAAGCGATGGGTCTATTGTTCTTGTTGAAACAGAAGAAGATGCTGAGAATTTAACTGTCGAAGATCCAGATAATCTTGCATTTGTCACTCAGACAACTTTATCCGTGGATGATACAGCCTCCATTGTCAGAATATTGATGCGTCGGTTTCCGAATATGCTGGAACCCAAAAAAGAAGATATCTGTTATGCCACAACCAATAGGCAAGAAGCCGTTAAAGCAATCGCGACAAGATGCGATGCTCTTCTGGTCATCGGTGCCCCCAATTCATCAAATTCAAAACGCTTAGTGGAAGTTGCTTACAAACAAGGCTGTGAAAAAGCAGCATTGGTACAACGGGCGACAGACATCAAATGGGATGCCCTTGATGGAGTAAAAACACTGGGCATAACAGCCGGGGCATCCGCCCCTGAAATTCTGGTAGAAGAAGTAATTGATGCATTCAAAGACCATTACAATGTATCAATCGAAGAGATCAATATCCGGGACGAAAACGTTATTTTTAAAGTGCCCAAAACCCTGCTAGATACACCAGCGACAAAAGATATTCGTTGAACATCAATAGCTTGATCTAATCTAGATATTATTTTTCCAAGACACCAATTTTCATTGAGACAAGAATGGCCGTTTACACAGAAGTTCCAAATGACGAAGTTGAAAGCTTCCTCACCGAATATGACATCGGTGATGTCCTGTCCCTCAAAGGAATTGCGGAAGGCGTAGAGAACTCAAACTACATTCTTCACACGACCACGGGCCATTATATTCTGACGCTTTATGAAAAACGGGTAGAAAAAGCTGACCTCCCCTTTTTTCTGGGATATATGCAACACTTGGCGAACAATGGCATTTCATGCCCCGTACCCGTCGCAGGTAAAGATGGGAACAATCTGAGAGAACTCTGCGGACGCCCAGCAGCTATAACCACTTTCCTTGACGGTATGTGGCCAAGGCGTATCCAGCCCTTTCATTGCCGAGCATTGGGTAAAACCATGGCAGAGATGCATCTCGCAGGACAGGATTTCGCTATCCAAAGGCCAAATGCTCTATCAGTCAAAGGTTGGAAAGAAGTACTGGACGCTTGTGAGGGCAAAAGTGACCAGGTTAAAGCAAGCCTGACAGGCATCCTAAACAAAGAATACGAATTTTTAGAAAGACATTGGCCAACAAACCTGCCCAAAGGGGTTATTCACGCAGACATGTTTCAAGATAATGTCTTCTTTATTCATGAAAGACTTTCAGGAGTTATTGACTTCTACTTCGCCTGCAATGACATCTTGGCCTATGAACTCGCGATCTGCCTCAATGCTTGGTGTTTTGAACAGGATAATTCCTTTAACATTACAAAAGCACAGCTCATGCTAAGAGCCTACCAAGAAGTTCGCACTCTAGAGGATGATGAACTGAATGCCCTGCCCTTACTTGCCCGTGGCGCATCCCTTCGATTTTTACTGACACGGCTCTATGACTGGGTCAATCATCCCGAAGGCGCTTTTGTGAAACCAAAAGACCCTATTGAATATTTAAACAAGTTGAAATTTCACCAATCCGTTAAAAGCATTTCTGATTATGGAATAACCCTATGAGCCAAAGAACACCTGTAGAAATATTCACTGATGGGGCTTGTTCAGGTAATCCGGGTCCAGGTGGTTGGGGCGCCTTGTTAAGGTATAAAGACACAGAAAAAGAACTGTGTGGTGGTGACGCAGAAACCACGAATAACCGTATGGAGCTTCAAGGTGCGATATCAGCGCTGAACGCCCTTAAAAAACCATCCTATATTGTTTTGACAACTGACAGCGTGTACGTAAAAGACGGCATTACAAAGTGGATTTTTAACTGGCAAAAGAACGGCTGGAAAACGGCAAATAAAAAGCCGGTCAAAAACGCAGAACTATGGCAAAACTTAGTTGAAGCGCTAAAACCTCACGACGTTGAGTGGCGTTGGGTGAAAGGTCATGCTGGACACCCTGAAAATGAGCGTGCGGATGAACTCGCACGTAAAGGCATGGCCGAATTCAAATAGGGCCATGCCTTTATTTAACGCGAGGAAAGAAAACTTAATCTAGTTCTCTAGAAGCTTTAGCAAAGCTTGCGGATTTTTGTTGGCTTGGGCTTGCATCGCTAATTCGGCTTCATTAAGCACTTTGGACGTAACCAAACTGGTTGCTTGTGCAGCAACATCTGCATCAGCAATCGCAGAATTAGCAGCAGATACGTTCTCAATTTGGCTGGCTATATTTTCGCCAGCAACTTCAAAACGTGAGACTGTTGCTCCAATTTCTGCTCGGGCAGTGCTTACTTGATTGATCGCACTATCAATTGCCCCAATTGCTGTCGTCGCATTCGCTGCGCTATCTACAGTTAAGCTCGATATACCTAGGGCTGCCCCCGTAACATCGACACCATCAAGAGAAATTGTATCCCCGACATCTGTTCCAACAAGAAAATCAGAACTATCTGTGTTATCGAGAAGCCCTCGACCATTAAAAGTGGTCTGATTTGCTATTCCAGAGACTTCGTCTCTAATCTGAACAAACTCTGCATTTATCGCCTGAAGACTGGCAGGATCTTGTGTCCCACCCAAAGCTTGTGCTGCAAGTTCTTTCATTCGCATCAAGCCATCAGAAATTCTGGCAAGTCCTCCATCTGCAATTTGCCCGATACTTGCGCCTTGCGCAGCAGTGGCTGCATTTTGATTGAGAACAACCGTGTCTGATTGCAAAACAGTTGAAATAGCCAAAGAAGCTGCCGCATCGGAAGCCCTCGGAATATTAGAACCACTTGCTAATTTATTGATACTATTTTGCTGCAAACGTGAATTTTGCAGTGACGTCGCATTAATCGACGCGCCATTAACGGTAGGCATTTGACCGTCTCCAATACTTAGAGAGTGTTACGCGCATACCTGCGCAGTGCACCATTACTAGTGGTCTTATTTTGAGCCTGATAAGGAAAAAAATCAATAACTTACGTATCCAAAGCACCTTATATTTCGATAAAATTTTAGACAGTTTTTATGCTCCCTGTAAAAAATCCAATTTTTCAGCAACTTGCTTGATCACAACAACCAAAGCTCTCCATCTATTTTTTTCCTTATTCGCATAAATCCTCAGAGTCGGCACGCGTCATATATCAGCGCAAAGTTGAAAAAATCACAAAAAGAAGCATTAAAATACATTTTGAGGTATGATGCCAAATACACTTTTAACAGAGTCGATATACCTTTGAATATAATTCAAAAAAAATCCCTCCCGTTAATATCACTGCTACTAATGGTCATTGTTGTAACAACGAGAACATCAAATCCCAGCCAAGCTGAAGGATTAGCCGTAGATATGGAACTCATATTGGCTGTCGATTGTTCTTACAGTGTCAGCCAAGCGGAGTATCTATTACAGATGAACGGGCTCTGGCACGTGCCCTTCGTTCATCCGCAGTGAATACGGCCATACAATCTGGACATTACAAAAGAATATCTATTGCGTTAATTCAATGGTCAGGCACAAATAATCAGATTGTTTCAATTCCCTGGACGGTTATAGGCTCCCCCATTTCTGTAGACAATCTAGCCCTGCGGGTGAGTAAACTCCCCAGACACGTTTCCCTTGGGCCAACATCGATCTCAGCGGTAATTGCCAAGTCACTTCATATGTTCAACAACACCCGTTATAGATCCCACAGAAAGGTGCTGGATATATCTGGCGATGGACGGAATAACGATGGTGTGCCCGCCCATTTTCTGCGCGATGTTGCCATCAAAAAAGGAGTAACCGTTAATGGCCTTGCCATCATCAATGAAACGCCGACCCTACATCACTACTTTCGAAATGCTGTGATCGGTGGACAGGGAAGCTTTGTTATAAAAGCCAATTCTTACGAGGCCTATGAATATGCCATTCAAAAGAAACTTGTCCGGGAAATAGCTCCCCTGCCCATTGTTCAGAATACTTTTTAGAGATCTTCAAGCAGAACTTCTGCCGCTGATGCTTCATAAGCGCCGGCATCTTCAACATGGAGCGATGCCACGACACCATCCTTGATCAGCATAGAAAATCTGGCTGCGCGTTGGCCAAGACCAACCCCTGACGCATCGATAGTCAACCCAACACCCTCGGCTAGTTCGCCCAATCCATCAGCCAACATCATGATATCTCCCTCTGGATCAAGCAAATCCCCCCAAGCCTTCATCACAAAAGGATCATTCACTGACATACAGGCGATAATATCGACACCTTTATCACGTAATTTTTGTGCGTTTTCTTTATAGCTTGGAAAATGTTGTTCCTGACAAGTCGGTGTAAACGCCCCCGGAACCGCGAAAAAAGCAACCGTTTTACCCGCGCAAAATTCAGCAAAATCAATTTTATCAATACCCTCGGCATTCTTATTCCAAACGGAAGCAGAGGGAACTTTGTCTCCAACTGAAATCGTCATCTTATTTCCAATCAATATGTTAAATTTATTTATTCGATGCTTGTTCAAAAGCACCTAAAACTTCATCTATGGTCAACAACTCGGATAACACTATCCCTTCTGGTGCACCGGGACCATAAATAATATTAAATGGAATACCATAGCGGTTATAGCTTTCTAAATATGCGGTAATCACATCATTTGGCAGAGTCCAGTCAGCTTGCATTGCCATAACATTTTCCTTTAATAATAAGGACTGGATTTCATCCTGTTCCAAAACAAGCTTCTTGTTTACCTGACAGGTAATACACCAGTCAGCTGTGACATCAACAAAGACCACCTTACCGTTACCGACTTCTGAAGCTATCTGTTCCTGAGCAAAGGGTATCCAGTAATCCGAAACAGATACCTTATCGGCAGAGACAGAAAATTTGTAGGGAACTGCCAAGGCAAGAATAGCAAACAAAGAAACAGCAAAAAAACGCTTTCCAATTGCGAGCGACTTAACCGCTAAAACAGCCATGCCAAGAACTAAAAATCCTGTAACAAGGACTGTTGCCAGCCAACCAACCTGAACAAAGAGAACGGATAGAAGCCACGCAACTGTTCCCAGCAAAAGTATTCCAAGGACACCTTTCAACCAAATCATCCAAGTTCCCGGCTTAGGTAGAAAAGTGGCAAGCCTTGGTTTTGCAGCAACGATCAAATAAGGCAATGACATACCAATTCCGAGGAAGGTAAAAATCGCAAAGATTTCCCAGGTTCCCCGTGCCAAAGCAAAACCAACTGCAGTCCCAAGGAATGGTGCGGAACAAGGTGTAGCCAGAAGCGTGGCGAACATTCCTTTTAGAAAATCGCCACTAGCCCCCTGCTTTTCACTTACACTCACAGCACGGTTCATCACCCCACCCGGAGCCAGGAACTCAAACCAGCCAAAAAGATTTGCTGCAAACAAGGAAACAATCCCGCTCATCGCAATGAGAAATAAGGGTTGTTGAAACTGTATCCCCCATCCCACTGAAAAACCCGTAACCTTCAACAATGATGCCGCCGCAGCCAATATCCAGAAGGAGGTCAGAATACCCAAACTTGTTGCAACAAAGCTCTTGCGAATGCCCTGTTGATCAGTCTTTTCATGCTTGATCACTGACATCAACTTTAAAGAAAGCACTGGCAGGACACAGGGCATTAAGTTGAGAATGAACCCACCCAATAACGCTATCCCAAGAAATGGCAAAAATTCCATAATCCCAATACTTGTCCCTGCTGGAATTTCTTTATATCTGGAAACGGTTTTAAGTTCTGCGCCCTTAGTCCCCTCAACAAGAGACAAGGTGATTTGTTTACCTTCTAAAACGCCCTTGGTTTCCTTCCCAATCGAAACCGGAATGATGAATTCAGCTTTGCGGCCACCATCAAAGATAACAACGTCAGGTGCAGAGAACGAAAAACCGGGAGGTCCCTCGACAATTACATCAGGGTTTCGAAATTCGTGGTTCTTCGCAGTCGCATAGACCTTGAGAATAAGGTCTTCATTTTCGCCTTCGAGAAAACTGTCCGTAATGCCAAAATTAGTTTCAGTTCCAAGTCCCGGAACTTGTTGAATATAAGTATCGATGATACCAGCTTCCAAAGAAGGAAACGCGTCTCCCGCCGGAATACGGATAGCCACTTCGGCATCAAAGGGAATACAAATTTCCTTACAAAGCAAATAACTCGCTGTCCCTCGCAAGGCTACATCCCGCGTCGGATCTTCCGCCTGAACTTCAAACGGAAAGACAACCTCTTTGCTATAGCCAAATGTCTGTAAACCAAAGAGCGTAAAACGATGGGGAACCGGCCAGTAAAACTGCCAAGACTTCAAATTATCGCTTGCGGCCAAATCAAGAGAAACAGGAAAGCCAGCATCACCAGGTGAACGCCAATAGGTCTTCCAGCCTTCTTTTAGTTCAAACTGAAGCCCAAGCATCATCTTGCCAGCATCGCCGAGGGTTTCTTGTCCCGTCACCAGACGAACTCGCGAGAACTCTTCATCAACCCAAGGGGATGAAGAACCAAGGGCCGTATAAGGCAAAGAAAACAATCCAAAGAAAACAAGAACCATTCCCTGCAGGGCACGATACAGATTGCAGTTTATCTTTTGCTGTAAAAAACGCATATATTCCTAGTTTCTGACCTTAGCCAGCACCACCAAAGCGATGCTGTAATTTTTGCTTTAGACTTACTCTTTTCTAAATATTAAGATGTAAACCTATATAGTATAAACGAATTGTGACGATGTGACGGAATGCCTCGGCTTATAATCACCATAAGACCTTGAAGCAACGCAATGATCAACATCTCAATATCTGCTCAGGAGGGATGAAATATCAATGACAAGCTTTCAGAGTAACGGTTATTTGACCGGAAAGTTACTGATAGCCATGCCACAGATGACAGATTCACGCTTTGTAAAATCGGTCATTTATATTTGTGCTCATAATGAAGATGGCGCCATGGGACTTGTGTTGAACCAAATCATCGAAAGCTTCTCTTTTATCGATCTATTGGAACAATTGGAAATACCACCAACAGAAGTATCATCCCAGATCAAGGTACATTTTGGCGGCCCTGTAGAATCTGGCCGCGGTTTTGTTCTGCATAGTAATGATTACAAACAGGACGGAACAATGCTGGTTGCAGAAACAGTCTCTATGACAGCAACGGTTGATATTCTAAGCGACCTCGCCAACGACAGAGGCCCAGAAAAAAGCCTGCTTGCTCTGGGGTATGCCGGATGGGGTCCTGGTCAACTAAATGAAGAATTGCACCAAAATGGCTGGTTGGTCGCAGATCAGGATGATGAAATACTCTTCGGATCAAATTTGATGGATAAATGGAATCTTGCCATGTCCAAAATTGGAATAGATCCCGCCTTACTGTCTGGTGAAGCCGGACACGCCTAAATTAATCGTCTACTGATTAAGCTTTGACCTCGGCAACAGGGGGCAGATTAATCCACCCACGGCGAGAAAGGCGCGGGTCATTTTGTAAGAGAGCAAAGGTTATATGATCCTGCCACATCGCATTGATCTTCAAATACCCCCGGGCTTTCCCCTCTTCCTGAAAACCTACCTTTTTTAGTACTGACTGGCTGGGACCGTTATGTTCCAGACAGGCCGCTTCCAAACGGTGCAAGCCCAATTCATCAAATGCATAATCGATCAGGGCAGATAAGATCTCTGTCATATAGCCCTTACCTGCATGTACTTCGCCCATCCAATAGCCGATCGTCCCCATATAAGCCGCACCGCGGCGTATATTCCCCAAGGTGATCCCGCCAAGCATTGTGTGGTTATCCCGAGAAAAGGCATAAAAAGTATAACCAGCATCATTACGCCAATCGAATTTATATGCCCTAAGCTTGTCACGAAACGACGATCGCGTCAGGTTATCACTACCCCAAGCAGGTTCCCATGGGGACAAAAAATCGCGGCTTTCCCGGCGTAGGTTGGACCATTCTTTCCAATCCCCAGACTGGGGGGCACGCAGGTAAATTCGCTCGTTCATCAAGCGTAATTTCCGCATATCCCAATGGCTCATCCCACTTAAAAACATTAAGCAACAAACCTCTTTTGCAGCTGTTCTTTGCTTTCCAGATTACCAAGAGGTCCCATCGCAGTAAGCGTCATAGGGCTTTTCAAAAGCTGTTTCGCAAAACCCTGAACCATTTCCACATCAACGGCATCAATCTTCGCAACCGTTTCCTCAACAGAGATAACCCGATCAAAAATCAAAAGTTGCTGAGCAAGTTGTTCACAGCGGACTCCAGTGCTTTCCCGCCCCATCAGAATAGAAGCTTTTAACTGCGTTCTTGCTCTGACAATTTCTTCCTCGGTAACGGTTGAGGAAAGATCCATCAGCATATCCGAAACAACAGGCACAAGTTCATCTATCTCTTTCTCGCCGGTCCCAGCATAGATGCCAAAAAGACCATTATCCATAAAGCTGGATGCAAAAGAATAGATCGTATAAACAAGCCCCCGCTTTTCGCGAATTTCCTGAAATAGTCGTGACGACATCCCCCCGCCAAATAAGGTAGAGAGAACGTTAGCAGCGTAATAATCTTCGCTCGCAAACTCAGCACCTTTAAACCCAAGGAGCAGGTGAACTTGTTCCAGATCTCTGTCCTCCCTGAATTCCCCCCCGGTATATTCAGACTGCGGTAAGGGAGCCAGATTAACTTTGTCCAGGCTACAGAAGTGCTCTTCGGCAAGCTTAACAAAGGCCTGATGATCCACATTACCAGATGCACAAACCACCATAGTATCACTACCGTAGTTACGAGATAGGTAGCTACGAAGATCCTCAGCACTTAACCGACTGACAATCTCTCCTCGTCCAAGAACCGGGCGTCCAAGTGCTTGTGCAGCAAAGGCCGTTTCCTGAAAATGGTCAAAGACGATATCATCTGGTGTATCATTTGCTTGGCCAATTTCCTGCAAGACGACATGACGCTCTTTTTTGAGTTCACTTTCATCAAACAGAGGCTTCTGCAAAATATCAGCAACCGTATCCAGTGCGAGAGGAACGTCATCTTTAAGCACTTTTGCATAGAAGGCCGTATTTTCCCGCGATGTATAGGCATTCAATTGCCCACCTACGGCTTCGATCTCTTCTGCAATATCAAATGACGTTCGTTTTTCTGTCCCCTTGAACACCATGTGCTCAAGCAAGTGTGCGACACCATTTACATTAGCGCCTTCATGTCGGGCACCAACACCAATCCAAGCCCCTAAAGAGACGGATTCTACTGCGTTCTGTTGATCTGTGGCAACGCGCAGTCCATTTGACAGTGTCGAAATTTCAATTGTCATTATTTAACTGTTTCTCCGACGAGACAGCACCATGTCTTTTAATTTACCCAAATCGTTTTCCATTACTTTATACTGTTCGTCCCGATCAAAAAGATCGGCCATATGTTCCGGCAACTCAGGTGTAACACCAGAAGCTTTATGAACGGCATCAGGGAATTTAGCAGGATGAGCCGTTGCCATACAAACCATCGCGGGGACATCTTCGCGCACCTTGGCTACCGCAGCAGCCACAGCAATCACAGAATGTGGGTCAAACAATTCACCCGTCTGTTCATAATATTTTTTAATTTCAGCAAGCGTTTGCTCGTCATCAAGACGATAAGCATCAAACAGCCTGAGAGCCCGTTGATGACGTGCAGGTTCCAAATCAAAGTTTCCATTTTCACGGAACGATGTCAGCGCAGCTTCGACAGATGAACCATCCTGATCCAGTAAATCAAACAACAGACGCTCAAAGTTACTCGAAATCTGAATATCCATTGATGGGGATAGACTTGGTTCAACAGGATTCATTGTCATTGACCCTGTTTCAAAGAACCGGGTGAGAATATCATTGCGGTTAGAGCCAACAATTAACTGGGATACCGGGAGACCCATTCGTCCAGCAGCATAGGCCGCGAAAACATTACCAAAATTACCTGTGGGGACAGAAAAGCCCACAGGACGGTCCGGTGCGCCAAGGGCAACCCCAGCGGCAAAATAATAGGCAATCTGGGACATAATCCGTGCCCAGTTAATGGAATTTACCGCAGATAGATTTACCGAATCCCGAAAATCCTGATCATTGAACATTGCCTTCACATGGTCTTGGCAATCATCAAATGTTCCCTCAAGGGCGATATTGATTACGTTGTGCGAGGTGACAGTTGTCATCTGGCGTCGCTGCACTTCAGAAACGCGACCATGAGGATGCAGAATATAAATATCAATTTGATCCCGATCCCGACATGCTTCAATCGCCGCAGAACCCGTATCACCCGAAGTCGCCCCAACAATTGTGATTCGCTCGCCACGTTTCGCAAGGACGTAATCAAAAAGACGCCCAAGCATCTGCAGGGCAAAATCTTTAAACGCAAGCGTCGGCCCGTGGAAAAGTTCCATGACCCAAATGCGCCCATTTATCTGTTTTAAAGGAGCAACAGCGGAATGTCTGAAGTCAGCGTAGCTGTCTTCAACGATCGCCTTTAGGTCTTGATCAGGAATAACACCGGCAACGAATGGCTTCACAACACGAAAGACAATTTCCGTATAGGGCTGACCAGCCATGTCGCGGATTTCTTCTGCAGAAAACTGGGGCCAGCTTTCAGGAAGATAAAGTCCACCGTCCCGGGCCAATCCAGCAAGGAGTACGTCGTCGAAGTTAAGGGCTTCTGCCTGCCCACGAGTGCTGATGTATTTCATGATTTCCTAGACCGTCACTTTTGCAACGAAACAAGCCCACTGGGCTAAAGCCAAAAACCTTACTGCGCCTTTATCGTAGCAGCAAGTAAGATCAATTTTACTATGGTTTTCTTGTACCAAGATCAAGCATCAAGATTAAACGTCAAGATAACGGGCCTTCAAATGCGCTTTGAATACCTGTGGATCAAGTGGATGCCCTGTAACTGTTGTCAGTAATTCATCTGTGGAAAGGAAAGATCCCCAAGCGTGAACATTCTCATTCAGCCAGCCCATAAGCGGCTTAAAGTTTCCTTGGGCTAACGCGGGTGGAATTTCAGGAACCGCTGCCTTTGCCGCTGCAAACAACTGGGCCGCAGCCATGGCACCCAAAGTATAGGTCGGGAAATATCCCCAAGCACCGTCATACCAGTGAATATCCTGAAGACAACCAAGCGTATCGTTGGGCGGGCGAATACCCAGTAACTTCTCTAACCCGTCATTCCACGCCTGTGGTAAATCTTCAAGACCCATGGATCCCTTAATGAGTTCTTTTTCCAGACGGTAGCGCAGAATAACGTGCGATGGATAGGTAACTTCATCGGCATCAACTCGAATAAAGTCAGGTTTAACTTTGTTATAGATGCGCTGCATGTTCTCAGGCGCCCAAGCAGCCCCTTGACCAGCAAAAGCTGCTTTTGCTTTTTCGGCAACAAATGAAACAAATTCTTCGCTTCGGCTCGCTTGCATTTCAATAATAAGCGATTGGCTTTCATGCATCGTCATACCACGCGCAGCCCCAACAGGCTGTAGACGCCAATCCTTTGGAAGGTTGCGCTCATACATCGCGTGCCCGGTTTCATGAAGAACACCCATCAGTGACGTCATGAAATCCGTTTCGTCATATCGTGTTGTTATCCGGATATCATCAGGTACACCGCCACAGAAAGGATGCAGGCTCACATCAAGACGGCCATTATTGAAATCAAAGCCCACAGCCTTGATCATTTCTCGCCCCAGAGCTTCTTGCGCTTTTACAGAAAACGGCCCATCAGGCATCACAGCTGCGGTTTCTGATGCCTGTTTTTCCAGCACTGCCTGTGTGAAATCTGGTAGGAATGTCGCTAAATCATCAAAAATCTCATCAATGCGCATTGATTTTCCGCCAGGCTCGAAATGATCCAGCAGGGCATCGTAGGTATCGCACTGAAAAAGCTCGGCTTTGATCTTGGCTTCTTGCTGCGTGAGGTTAAGCACTTCTTTCATCGCAGGCAGGATCGAAGCAAAGTCATTATTCGGTCGGGCTTCACGCCAGATCATCTCACAGCGTTTGCCAGCTTTGGTTTGTGCTTCGACAAAATCGCCATCGAGTGCCGTTGCATGACGCCAGATTCGCTGCATCTCACGCAGATTAGCCAACTGCCAGCTACCAAGATCCCCTTTGCTTTCCAGAGCTTGCGCAAACAAGTCTTCCACTTCACTGCTGGTCAAGATTTCATGCTGAACACCACTAAGAGCAGCAAGCTGTTCCATTCTGGCTTCAGCACCGCCGGCAGGCATGACTGTCGACATATCCCAACCTAATACACCGCTGGCTTCACCAATAGCGTTCATCCGGCGGAATTTTTTTTCAAGAGCAAGATAAGCTGACATTTTACATTCCCAATCAGGCAACAAACCATTCACAAGACGAGCGATTGTAATTTAGTCGTCTTCCCGTTTTTCAACAGGGCGATAATGATAGATGAAATAAATCACAGCAAGGATCAAAGCCATAGCATACCAAGTAATAACGTATTCCAGATGATTATTCACCAAAGCTATACGCGTTTGCCCGCCAAGAGGATATCCCCCCGGATTAGCCGCAGGGCCTGCATCAAGATAGACACTCATCACCGGGTTAGACAGATCTGTTTTCTGGCTCATTTCTTTGATATCCGTATAAAACCAGAAGTTATCTTCGGGATCATTAACTGGGCGCACAAATTCATACCCCTTCCATCCACCAACGCGAAGAAGACCTTCTATTTTAACGGGTCCATCAACCTGACCTTCAGGCCGAGAGGCAGGCGCTTTAAACTCAGAAGGAACAAAACCACGGTTGATCAGAATTTGTCGCCCATCCGTCATCACAAAAGGGGTAATAATCTGGATGCCTAATTGCCGATCCAGTGAACGTGCCCCCATGATAAGCTCTTTATCATGCAGGAACTCACCCTCTACCCAGACATTGATAAACTCATCAGCCTGCGGGTCAGCAACTTCGCCGGGATATGTTTCTGAAAAAGAAATTGCCACAGCAGAAGCGCGATCCGTTCGTAACGCAATTTGATCTTTTTTCCATTCCATGCGTGATAACTGCCAAGTGCCCAGAGCAATCGCAATCAAAACGACGGGAATAGTAAACATCGTAGGCCAAAAAGTTGGTTGGAAACGGCGTATAGTGCCTTTGGTCATAATCGACAAATCCTGTGTCGCTTGCTTTTAATAATATTCGAGCGC
Source organism: Kiloniella sp. (assembly GCF_048270245.1). Taxonomy (GTDB): domain Bacteria; phylum Pseudomonadota; class Alphaproteobacteria; order Kiloniellales; family Kiloniellaceae; genus Kiloniella. The sequence continues at coordinate 692,974 of NZ_JBLWTH010000001.1, read as the reverse complement.
CACCATAAGGCCTTTGCAAGAACAGAGCAAAGCGATTGAGGCCCTCTGACAAGAAAATCTCTTAAATATAGGGCAAATGAAAAGGTCGAAGACATCCCCAGTGACACCCCCTAGGGCAAACTTGGAAACATAGAAAGAAGAAGGCCGTGCCTTAACGGGTGAAATGTGTATTTCACTTGCGTTTCAGGCACGGCCTTCTTTTCAAACCGAAACTGTTTCAGGTTGCCCTGATAGGCTGGACTTAGCCACCCCACCAGTATACAGCAACAAATAGGAACAACCAGACAACGTCCACGAAATGCCAGTACCAAGCAGCTGCCTCAAAGCCAACATGGGCTTCAGGTGTGAAGTGACCTTTTTTCGTACGGATCAAACATACAAAAAGGAAAATGGTACCAACGATGACGTGGAAACCATGGAAACCGGTCGCCATGTAGAAGGTAGAAGAATAAATATTATCTGTGAAACCGAATGCAGCGTGGCTGTATTCGAAAGCCTGAAGTGCCGTAAAAATCACGCCAAGACCGACAGTAATCATCAAAGCATGTACCGCTTGCTTCTGTTGACTGTTCAAGATCGCATGATGCGCCCAAGTCACGGAACAACCGGACAGCAGTAGGATCAGCGTGTTCAAGAACGGCAGATCAAATGCATCGAACGTTACAACATCAGCTGGCGGCCAAACGCCCCCGATAACTTCACTCGGATAGAACGCCGCCGTGAAATATGCCCAGAAGAATGCAACAAAGAACATTACTTCAGAAGCGATGAATAGTACCATCCCGTACCGCAGACCAATACGAACCACAGGGGTATGAAGGTGACGAACATAAGCTTCGTTCACCACGTCACGCCACCAGCCATACGTACAAATAAGAACCGATGCGATACCCGCAAAAAGAACTATATTTGTATAGTCATGCATCATCAAAACAAGACCTGTCGCCATTAAGCCAGCAGCAAAAGCTGTCAGCAAAGGCCAAGGGCTTGGATCAACCAAATGATACGGATGTTTTACTTCGTCGTGCCCTGCACTCATGATATCCCTCTTAACCAGACGCTATTGCGTATTGTTAATTGACCTCTACAACCGGTTTATTTCCGGTGTCATTACCCAAATCACCCACATCCACACTATCTTCTTCTTCAGTATCCCGGAAGAAAGTGTATGATAGAGTGATTGTTTTTACGTCACTGAGATTCGGATCATTCTCTATTTCCGGATCGACGTAGAAAGTGACAGGCATGTCAACTTCTTGTCCCGGCAACAAAGTCTGCTCTGAAAAACAGAAACAATCTACTTTTACGAAATACTGACCAGCCTTTAGCGGTGTCACATTGAATGTGGCAACACCTTTGACCTTATCATCAGACGTATTTTTTGCGCGATAAAACGCAATTCCTTCTTCCCCGACCTTAAGATCAACCGCACGCTGCGCAGGCTTAAAATGCCAAGGTAAATCTCCGTTCACAGAGGAATCAAATCGAATAGTCACATCACGATCACTAACAACCAGATCGTCCGTTGCTCCAGCTTCAGAAACCTGTGTTGTGCCACCATATCCTGTGACCTGACAAAACAGCTTATACAGTGGCACGGATGCAAAAGCCAACGCCACCATTCCGCAGACAACACCGCCTAGAATAATTGCAACGCGCGCATTTTTATCGCCAGCGACAGACATGCTACTTCATTCCCATCTTTACGATAGTGACCGCATACACAAGTGCAATGAAACCAAGTAAAACGCCCAAAATAGCCCAGTTGCGGCGTTTCCTCTGTTTATGGATTTCTGCCGAATTTTCCACAGTTTCATATTTTTTTGTTTTGTCTTCAGACATATTAACCACCAATCAAACTCAAAATACCTGGCGTTCGATCAATAATAAGAACGGCAAAGAGAACAAAGAGATATAAAATAGAATAGAAGAACATCTTACGGGCATGACGATCCTCTTCGGAACGCAGCACCTTGATGTTCAGCCATAGAAAATACGAACTCGCGATCAGCGCAACAGCCCCATACAACAGACCAGCAACGTTGAAATATACTGGCGCCAAAACAACTGGGAAAAGGGCAATGGTATAAACCAGCATTTGCCACTTAGTATTCTCACGACCAGAAACAACTGGCAACATCGGCACTTTAGCAGCGGCGTAATCGCCATCTTTATAAAGCGCCAAAGCCCAAAAATGTGGGGGCGTCCACATAAAGATAACCAAGAACAGAACAATAGATTCAATAGACACTGTTCCTGTTACAGCCGCCCAGCCAATCATCGGAGGAAACGCACCCGCAGCCCCACCAATGACAATATTTTGTGGCGTGCGGCGTTTCAGGAACATTGTGTATACAAAAACATAAAAACCGTTGGCTAAAGCCAGAAGTGCTGCAGCGGTCCAATTAACCGCTAAGCCCATAATCATCACAGAAAACAGACTTAGGATAACTCCAAAGCTCAAGGCAACGTCCGGTGCCATACGGCCAGCCGGTATAGGACGTTTTTTCGTTCGTGTCATAATCGCGTCAATGTCACGATCATACCACATGTTAATTGCTCCTGCGCCACCAGATGCAATCGCAATGCAGAACAGGGCAATAATTCCAAGGAATGGATGTATCGTTCCCGGAGCAACCATTAAACCGGAGAATCCAGTGAACACAACCAGATACATGACACCTGGCTTCATCAAAGCCCAGAAGTCAGCTACCTGTGCAACACCGCTTAAAGAAGCGGTATCGGTTGTTGTTGTATTTTCCATAGATGTATCGGTCACAATTTACTCCTGATTAAATCCGGCCATTAACATCCAATAATGCGATGAAATGGCCGGATCTATACTTAACTACCGTTATTTGATTTTTGGCAGCTCGTTAAAGCAGTGGAACGGTGGAGGAGAAGATACTGTCCACTCTAACGTCGTTGCACTTTCGCCCCATGGATTAGCTTCTACACGACGACCAAATTTCATTGTCCATATAGTCATGACAACAAAGAAGATTGTCGCGGCAAAGGTAATATAGGCACCATAAGAAGAGATCGCGTTGAAACCAGCATAGGCATCTGGGTAGTCAACATAACGACGTGGCATCCCTTGCAGACCAAGGAAGTGCTGAGGGAAGAAAATCATGTTCACCCCAACAAACGTCAGGACGAAGTGCAGATAACCTGCCCAAGCTGGGTAATCACGCCCAGACATTTTACCCATCCAGTAATACATACCAGCGATAATTCCAAAGACAGCACCAAGGCTGAGAACGTAGTGGAAGTGCGCCACAACATAGTAGGTGTCATGCATTGCCAGATCCATACCAGAGTTCGCAAGAACAACCCCGGTCACACCACCAACAGTAAAGAGGAAGATGAAACCAAGCGCCCAGACCATAGGTACAGAGAAACGGAGTGAACCACCCCACATTGTAGCAATCCAAGAGAAAATCTTAATCCCCGTAGGTACAGCAATAACCAGCGTAGCCGTTGTAAAGTAAGCACGTGTATTTACGTCCAAACCAACGGTGTACATGTGGTGCGCCCAAACAACGAAGCCTACGAAGCCAATCGCACACATCGCATAGGCCATGCCGAGATAACCAAACACAGGTTTACGGCTAAAGGTCGAAATGATGTGAGAAATGATACCAAATCCAGGCAGGATCATAATGTACACTTCGGGGTGGCCAAAGAACCAGAACAGATGCTGATACAGGATCGGATCACCACCTTTGGCCGGATCGAAGAAAGATGTTCCGAAGTTACGATCTGTAAGCAGCATAGTGATCGCACCACCAAGAACAGGAACCGCCAAAAGCAACAAGAAAGCCGTCACAAGCATGGACCACACAAAAAGAGGCATTTTGTGCAGGGTCATGCCTGGCGCACGCATGTTAAAGATTGTTGTGATAAAATTCACCGCACCAAGTATGGATGATGCACCCGCCAGATGGAGGGCAAAAATCGCCATATCAACCGATGGTCCCGATTGCCCAAAAGATGAGAGCGGGGGATAAACCGTCCACCCGGTACCAGCACCCTCACCAACCAGCGCAGAGCCCAGCAGCAGAAGGAACGCAGGAACAATTAACCAGAAGGAAATGTTGTTCATACGCGGGAAGGCCATATCCGGTGCACCGATCATCAAAGGAACAAAGTAGTTCCCAAAACCACCGATCATTGCAGGCATAACCACAAAAAACACCATGATGAAACCATGTGCCGTTACGACAACATTCCACCACTGGCCATTTGGCTCGCCATCAGTCAAAAAGTATTGTACGCCTGGCTCTTGAAGTTCCAAACGCATGTAAACAGAAAATGCGCCACCAATCAAAGCAGCGATTACTGAAAAGACCAGATACAAAATTCCGATGTCTTTATGGTTGGTCGAACAGAACCAACGGGTAAAGAACCCCGGCATGTGATCATGGTCGTGATGGGCTTCAGCAGCAGTACCCATATCTCAAATCCTCATTTCGTTTCTTTAAGCGCTTCTCTTGGCGCTATAACCGATTGAACGGCGAAATCTATCGAAGTTTCTCAGTTAAGCTGAGCAACCTGTACGGAACGATCATCTTCAATCGCAGCAAATTCTTCCTTGGCGAACTCAACCCATTTGTCGAACTCTTCTTTGGAAACGGCTTTGATCATGATCGGCATATAGGAATGGCCAGTACCACAAATCTCTGAACACTGACCGTAGTATGTACCTTCTGCGTTCACTTCGAACCAAGTCTCATTGATACGCCCAGGTACGCCATCAAGCTTCAAGCCCATAGAAGGCATTGCAAAAGAGTGAATAACGTCATCACCGGTCACCAAGAGACGAACTTTCGTGTTAACAGGGACCACAATCGCGTTATCCGTCGTCAACAAACGTGGCTCACCAGCTTCCAGTTCATCTTCTGACTTCATATAAGCGTCAAATGTGAAATCGCCTTGGTCAGGATATTCATAAGACCAATACCACTGCTTTCCGATCGCTTTGATCGTCATCTCGGTATCAGGATTACTGTCCGCCGCATAAAGAATTTTGAACGAAGGTATCGCAATAATCACCAAAATGATTACCGGAACAGCAGTCCAGATAATTTCAAGCAGCGTGTTATGGCTTGTTTTTGATGGGACAGGGTTCCGTTTCTCAGAGAAACGGAACATCACATAAAGCATCAGAACCAGAACAACGACACAAACCGCAACAATAATATAAAGCAGTAGCTCGTGAAATTCTCCCAATGCAACAGCAGTCGGAGAAGCGGCATCTTGGAGACCAAGACCCCATTCGACTGGCTGAGAGGCGTGACCAGTAGCAGTCAAACCGCCGAACAGTGCAACAGCACTAATTAGATAGGCAATCCGTTTCAGAAACGTCATGTACTCAACATCCTGTTTTTTTATATCAACTTTTGTTCCTGAATTGATCAGGATCAAAGTATCTTTCCCGATTCCAAGACTAATATACAGAATGGATGATTCTGACACTAGCTGGACTCCAAAGTTATTCTGGCGCAACCTACCCTATTGAAACCCGAGAGGACAAGCCCCAGATACACAAGAATTACGCATAGTAGATGCTTTAAGCTACCAAAAGATAAACATTAAGTGAACTATAGCCCTTCCCGAGAAGCCCGTCCCCTGGTTGCGACCTTATGACGCAGAACCCCATTTACCTCATAAATCTGCGCGTTTTACATTTAATTCTTAGTGTGAATTCCGACTTTCCTGCTCAACTATTTTACGGACACGGCGTACACCTAACCATAACGCAGTAACAACAAACGGGATAGACACAGCCGCAACAATAGACGCGTTCATATCGACTCCAGCGGTCTTAACCCCCTTTGCCAAATAGTAAATCAAGCTAACGACATAGTAACTGATCGCCGCCACAGAAAGACCTTCTACTGTCTCCTGTAATCTCAGCTGAATACTTGCTCTTTTATCCATAGACTTCAGAAGTGCAGAGTTCTGTTCTTCCAACTGGATATCAACACGCGTTCTCAATAACTGCCCCGCCCGGGCAACCCTTTTGGACAATGTATCCAAGCGCAATGCCATTGCCTCACAGGTTCGCATGGCCGGGGTCAGACGTCGATCCAAAAAGCTTTCCATCCGTTGAAAGCCATCCATGTTTCCTTCTTTCAACTTCAAAATACGTTGCTTAACCAACTCGTGGTACGCCTTTGAAGCAGAAAATCGATAGTTGGTAGCAGCTGCGGCCTGTTCAATTTCAGCAGACAACTCAGTCAGCTCGCTTAGCAACTGCTTTTCGTTATCCACATCCCGGCGGTCGGTCATACGCGTCGTTATATCCTTTAGCGCGCGCCCTGCTTTTGCCAGACGATCCCCATATTGCTGTGCCAAAGGAAGAGACAGAAGGGCCATCATTCGATAGGTATCAATTTCGAGCAACCGCTGAACGGCACGTCCTATTTGCCTTGGTTTCAAACCGTAATCTTTAATAAGGATGCGGCCATACCCGTCCTCGTTAATGCTAAAATCCATCCAAACACCGGCAAGTCCGCCACGTAGTGTACAAGCAGATAGATGCCCCGTAGGAAAGAAAGAAACTTGCTCCTGCATCGTGCGCTCCGGTGCATCGTGACCTTCGAGTTCAAGATGTACACCGACCAGTCTTTGACCCGGTACAGCATTAAGCCAATCCTCAGGTACCAGCTCGATTGCCGTCTTTGAGAAAGGTTTATGATATGCCTGTTTTGGCTTTTGAACACTTGGTGCCGTATCGTACTGCTTTCGATCCGGGTCTTTTCTGTTGCGAAAAAAAGTGTAAGTGGAAAATTCTGTATGACGCTCCCAAACCACATAAAAGTGACCTAGGTCAGCCATAAAATGTTTCGTTCCCGGGGCTGGTGCTGCCACGTTAAAACGTTGGCATAACAACCCCACATGGGCTCTTTCTTCTTCGGCTTTGTTTTCTCCTGATAACATTCCTATGTGAGTGATAGTTTCTGGACCAGTCAGCTGGGTAAATGGCCTTGCATGTAATTCATTACAAAGCTCAACCCGCAAGGGGTGATCGCGCAACATTTTTGTTCCTTATATCGACCTTATTTCTGCCTTTTAACAGAGCTCTTTTAGTCCGCTTTCTTCCGTAGAAGCGTTTTTTGCCTTTTGACAAAATGAAGTTTGACAAGATTCTCTTTAATTTGGAAGTCAAGATCATTGGCCTTCTCACATTGAGCACCTATATTGTCTGCAAAGGTATATTAAAGGAATCCATTTATGAGCTACATTGCCACAACCGACGATCTTTTTTTCAACCGCACCGATCTTGATCAAAAGCGGCTGGAAAACATTGTCAACAATGCCCTAACAGGTGCCGACGATGGCGAGCTCTATCTTGAATACCGCCAATCCGAAGGTATGGTTTTCGACGATGGACGACTGAAAAACGCCAGCTTTGACACATCTCAAGGATTTGGACTTCGTGCAATTGCTGGTGACAGTGCTGGCTATGCCCATGCAAGCGACCTGAGTGAAGAGGCCATAAAACGCGCGGTGAATACAGTTCAAGCCGTTCACAGCGGACATTCCGGCACTATGGCAGGTTCGCCACAAGGAACAAACTCAGCGCTTTACACCGAAGACAACCCTCTATCTGCCTGTGCTTTTGAAACCAAAATCAAAGTGCTCAATGATATTGATGCCTATGCCCGCGCAAAGGATTCTCGAGTAGTTCAGGTTAGCGCATCTATTTCCGGCGAATGGCAAGCCGTACAGATTATTCGCGCTGACGCACACAAAGTTGCTGATATCCGCCCGCTGGTACGTCTAAACATTTCAGTCACTGTTGCCCAAGGTGACAAGATGGAAAGTGGATCCTATGGTGGCGGTGGCCGCTTTGTTTATGACAGCCTGCTTGATCCAGCTTATTGGCAAAAAGGAACTGACGAGGCCATTCGACGAGCACTTGTTAATTTGGATGCTGTTCCCGCACCCGCTGGTGAAATGCAGGTCATTCTTGGTCCTGGGTGGCCTGGAATTCTACTGCACGAAGCTGTTGGTCATGGTCTGGAAGGTGATTTCAACCGTAAAAAAACATCAACCTTTAGTGACCGCATTGGAGAACGCGTTGCCTCTAAAGGTGTTACTATTGTCGATGACGGCACCATAGCAGATCGTCGCGGATCAATCTCGGTTGATGACGAAGGCACGCCGTCTCAATGTACAACCCTGATTGAAGACGGTATTCTTGTTGGCTACATGCAGGATCGTCAAAACGCCCGATTGATGGGCGAAAATTCTACAGGCAACGGTCGTCGACAAAGCTATGCCCACATTCCAATGCCACGGATGACAAACACAGTGATGCTGAACGGCGAACACGACCCCAAGGAAATGCTTAAATCTGTGAAGGATGGCATTTACGCAGTGAATTTTGGCGGCGGTCAGGTCGACATCACGTCAGGTAAATTCGTTTTTGCCTGCACGGAAGCTTATAAAGTCAAAGACGGTATTGTCGGGGAAGCTGTAAAAGGTGCCACTTTAATTGGAAACGGTCCTGATGCCATGCAAAAAATTTCCATGGTTGGTAACGATATGGAAATGGATGATGGCGTTGGTACTTGCGGCAAAAACGGCCAAGGCGTTCCCGTTGGTGTTGGACAGCCCACTCTTTTGATCAATGGCATTACTGTTGGCGGCACGGCTTAAACCAAAGAACACTTGAATTGTAAATTAATCCTTTCTTAACTCAATTCTAAGTAGTATTTTAGATGCAACCTCCTATCGACCCTTGTATCGATATCTTAATGCCCCGGTTAATTCCGGGGCTTTTTTTTTGCGATCTTTTCAAAAAAGCTGATCACTCACATAAAGAGTAATCAGCTTTTAAGTTAAGTCACTTAACTGCGTCGAGTATCTCACTTAACCGTGAGAGCTTACTTAATAAGCATACTCAATAAATGCAGGGTCAACGGATTCATTCCAGCGTTCATAATAAGCTTTGAGCTTTTCTTCCGCTGGGGTAACACCGCTTTCAGCTGTCTCCATCAACGTATTAAGGAAGTGAACTTCATCACGCCCTTGGCCATCAATACGTCCTCTGTTCTCAAGACCGCTGGCTGCTATTTTTACGACTTCCTCTGCCAAACCTTGAAGTTTCTGGCCACGGACGACCGCAGACAAGCCCTTGGCCGGGACTTCCGCTCTCAACAATTGGCGCTCTTCATCGGTCCAGTCTTTCACCAGATCCCATGCGGCATCCAGCGCTGATTGATCATAAAGCAGGCCAACCCACAAAGCAGGTAAAGCACACAGAGATTTCCACGGGCCACCGTCAGCACCGCGCATTTCAAGGAATTTTTTCATCCGCACTTCGGGAAAAGCCGTCGTAATATGGTCATCCCAATCTTTTAACGTTGGTAGTTCACCGGGGAGTATTTTCAATTTTCCCTGCATAAAATCACGGAACGATTCACCGCTGGCATCCAAATATTTACCATCGCGATATACAAAATACATTGGCACATCGAGAACGTAATCGACATAGCGTTCAAAACTCATACCATCTTCGAACACAAAGGAAAGCATACCACAGCGATCAGGATCGGTATCGGTCCACAAATGACTACGATAGCTCAAGAACCCGTTGGGTTTGCCATAGCTAAAAGGAGAGTTCGCAAAAAGGGCCGTCGCAATAGGCTGTAATGCCAAGCTGGTACGAAATTTGTGGATCATGTCCTGTTCGCTGGAAAAATCCAGATTAACCTGAACAGTGCAGCTTAACGTCATCATATCCAAACCGAGATTACCGCGTTTTGGCATATATTCGCGCATAATCTTGTATCGGCCCTTTGGCATCCAATTGACGCCTTCCTGCCCCCATTTCGGATTGAATCCCATTCCAAGCATATGAATACCAAGCGGTTCGGTAATTTCCTTAACCTGATGCAGGTGAGAGTGCACTTCACGGCAGGTATCGTGCACTGTCTCCAAAGGAGCACCAGAAAGCTCAAGTTGCCCACCAGGTTCCAATGTGACCGAAGCTCCGCTATCTGTTAGCGCAATGATATTGTCGCCTTCATAGCCCGGGGTCCAGCCAAATCGATTGGCAAGACCTTCGAGGATCATCTTGATTGACTTTTCACCATCATATTTCAGTGATTTAAAAGTCTCATCACAAAAAGCGAACTTTTCATGCTCTGTCCCAATACGCCATTGATCTTTAGGTTTGTTACCACTTTCCAGATAGGAAATCAGTTGGGCTTTATCCGTAATTACGGTTGATGAGGAAGAAGCGTCGGACATATTTAAATTCCATTTATTCGGTCATCGTTTAAAATAAAAACTCAGAATTGCCTGAATTCAAGCAACCGTGACCGGCGTTGTACCTTTTGGTGGGCGCATACCCCCATCTCCTAATATTGCCTGCCAACATGACAGGGCTGCAACAGCAGCGGTATCAGCCCGAAGTACTCTTGGACCAAGACCTATTGGTGTCACATAAGGAAGGCGACGAAGAGCTTCAAGCTCTTCTTCAGCAAAACCACCTTCCGGACCGATTAATACCGCCCAAGGGCGTTGACCGGCATCTGGCTCTTTAACCAGTATTTCTGTTAGAGTTTCTGCAATAGGCTTTGCATCACCAAATTCCGCACAAACCATTAAACGCCTATCATCAGGCCAATTATCGATGAGCTTGTCCAATGATATGGCATCATCAACTTCTGTGACTGATAAGCGTTCACATTGTTCCGCTGATTCCTTTGCGTGCGCCGCAAGGCGATCACGGTTAATTCGCTTAACATCCGTGTAACGGGTAAAAACAGGCAAGATGCGTGAACAACCAAGCTCCCCAGCTTTTTCAGCAAGAAAATCTATCCTCGAACGCTTAATTGGCGCAAATACCAGCCAAATATCAGGTTCCGGTGCAGGTTTGCGACGTTGCTCTTGTATCTGTAACGAACACCATCCCTTGCCCAATCCCTCGATCACACCAAGCCATTCGCCGTCTCGCTCATTAAAAAGACCGATTCGTGCGCCCGTGTTAAGTCGTAAGACAGACCGCAGGTAATGCGCACCCGCAGCATCAAGGCCGACAGTCGCCCCTTGGCTCAAGCTTTCTTCCACATAGAGTCTGGTTACAACACGTTCCATCTCTCGAACCTACCTTCACAAAGCAGTACTTCAGGTGTATCACTCATAATTAAACAAGTAGATAACACCCACAAAAGAGATAACACAACGCCGATATGACCAATAATGCCAGCGACAATGCTAGTGACATCGCGAATGATCGTTTAATCATCAGAATATCTCCCGCATGGACCCGACCATATCTACGTCTGGCAAGACTCGATAGGCCGATTGGAACTTGGTTATTACTCTTCCCCTGCTGGTGGTCGATGTTGCTCGCAACCAGTGCGCCCGGTTATCAAATCGGCAGCCCCTTTGCCCCTCTCTATTTCATGGCACTCTTTGCAATCGGCGCCCTTACAATGAGGGGCGCGGGCTGCACCATCAACGATATGGCTGATCGAGAGTATGACAAGAAGGTAGCACGTACCGCCACACGCCCCTTGGCTAGTGGTGAGCTTTCCATGAAGCAAGCCACGGCCTTCCTTGCCCTTCAACTTGCCATCGGTCTTGCGGTGTTATCTCAGTTCAACACTTACACCATTATTTTGGCCTCATCAGCCATATTGCTGGTGATCTGCTATCCCTTTATGAAGCGCATAACCTATTGGCCCCAAGCATGGCTTGGCCTGACCTTCAACTGGGGTGCCTTGGTTGGTTGGGCCGCTGTACGAGGCGACCTCAGCCTCCCTCCTCTTCTCATTTATATCGGCGGGATTGCCTGGACGCTTGGGTACGACACTATTTATGCACATCAGGATAAAGAGGACGATGCATTGGTCGGCGTGAAATCCACCGCATTGAAACTGGGAAACAAAACAAAGTATTGGCTCGTGCTCTTTTACAGCATTTGTACGCTCTGCTTTGCCACAGCAGGATTTATTATGGGGTTACAATGGCCTTTTTGGCTTGGAGTTGCAGGTTTGGCCTCCCATTTCTTCTGGCAAGCGGCTACCGTTCGGATTGATGATCCGGCCGACTGCTTAAACAAGTTCAAATCCAATAGAAATATCGGGTGGATTTTTCTCGCCGGGATCTATCTTGCCGCGACAATCAAATAACCCAACATTAAATGACGCAGATATCCGACCCCAAAAATTTTATCGTCCGAAACACTCGACCAACGGCGACGCCACTTCTTGGGGATAAAATAGAACTTTATCTGGCCTGTCAGGATCTACCACTTTGGCAACTGGGCGAAGAAGAGCTAGATAGGCTAAAACTTCCCACACCCTTCTGGGCTTTTGCTTGGGCTGGTGGCCAAGCTCTCTCTCAATACATTCTGGATAACCCTAGCATTGTCCGGGGCAAACGCGTTCTCGATTTTGCTTGTGGATGTGGCATACAAGCCATAGCAGCAAAGATGTCAGGGGCAAAGACAGTCCTTGCTGCTGACATTGATTCCTTTGCAATCGCCGCCACACAATTGAACGCTAAACAGAACAAAGTAAGCCTCGCAACAACATCCGAGAATTTGGTGGGAAAAGACAACCAAGGTTGGGACGTGATCCTCGCAGGTGATGTTTGTTACGATGAACCCATGGCCAAAGAGATAACATCATGGCTTTGGCAACTTTATAAAACAGGCGTAATTGTTCTTATGGGGGATCCAGGAAGAACCTACCTGCCTAAATCAGGATTAAAAAAATTAATCGCTTATGGCGTCCAAACATCCTCTTCCTTGGAAGATACCGATGTACGAAATGCCTGCGTTTGGGAATTCTATAAGAATGAAAAATCATCATAAAAATGCATTAATCTTTTTCTGGCTACGGTTTCGCATTATAACAAGGCGCTATCTGACTGCTGCTGAGTTTGGAATAAGATTACATCTTCTTTTTTGACGATAACCTCTGACAAGTACGCTTAAAACTAGACCTTAATGCAAGAGCGCGCTAAAGCTCTCTTGCTAAATTGAACCAACTGTTGGCCTGATGAACGAGTATCTACAAAAGCAAGAAAAACCATTTGTACTGCTGGATGACACGCTCTCTGGCAAAGGTTCGGTTTTGTTCATCAATCCAAGTAATATCATTAGCTGTGATAGTCCCGAAGAACTAAATGCAACTTTCGCTTTGATGGATCGGGAAAGAAAAGCAGGAAAGCACTTAGCTGGCTTTTTATCTTATGAGTTAGGCTACCTTCTCGAAGACAAGCTTTCGTGTTTATTACCACCGGACACAAGCCGTAATGTTCCTTTACTGTGGTTTGGATCCTTCGAAGAAGCAGTCTCACTTAAGCCGGTAGAAGCACATAAGTTCCTCGCAAAACAACGGTCCGGTGATTACAACCTAACAAACCTGAAACCTTCAATGGATGAGCAAAGCTATTGCACCGCCATTCACAAAGTTCAGGATTATATCGCAGCCGGCGACACCTATCAGGTTAACTACACATTCAAACATCGTTTTGATATATCCGGCGACCCAATAGCCTTATTTCAGGAACTCAGGCAGCGACAGAATGTCAGCAATGGTGCCTATATTGAAACAGGTCACCATACTATTCTCTCTCTATCCCCTGAAATATTCCTGTCAACGCAAGGGCCCAAAGCACGGACCCGGCCAATGAAGGGGACTGTCCAGCGCGGAAAAAGCCCAAAAGAAGACAACGAAAATAAAATCTGGCTCACAAAAGACGAGAAATCACGCGCTGAAAACCTGATGATTGTTGATCTTTTGAGAAACGACATGGGACGCGTATGTGAAGTTGGTTCCATAGAGGTCACCGAGCTATTTACGATAGAAACTTATCGATCTCTGCATCAAATGACGTCAAATATCATCGGGAAACTTCGGCCCGAGGTAAGCCCCGTTGATCTGATCCGACAGCTTTTCCCTTGTGGCTCAATAACCGGTGCCCCCAAAGTACGTACAATGGAAATTATTTCCGAATTGGAAGAACAACCCCGTGGCGTCTATACCGGAAGCATTGGACATATCGCCCCCAACGGGAACACCAAATTTAATGTCGCCATTCGCACCCTGATGGTGGACAAAAACGGCAAAGGTGAAATGGGTATTGGTAGTGGCATTGTGTACGATTCCAGTTCTGAAGCTGAATATCAGGAATGCCTTCTCAAAGGACAGTTCCTGTCAGGCAATTTGGCAGGATACGCAAAACCCCTTTTTGATCTGATAGAAACACTACGATGGGAAGAAGGAACGGGGTATTTCCTTCTTGAAGAACATCTTGAACGTCTTGAAAATTCTGCAGGTTTCTTCGCTTATCCTTTTGAGAAAGAAAATGTATGTTCGGCTTTGCAAAGCCTAGAGCTCAAGGGTACACAGCGCGTCAGGCTTTTGCTGCATAAAGATGGCTCGACAACAGTCACAGCCACATCAATAGAGCAACCCGACCCTCAAAAGCCTATAGGCTATGTCGTTTCAGAAAAGACTGTCGATAGCAGTGATATATTCTTTTACCATAAAACAACCCGTCGAGAGTTTTACGAAGACGAACTTGCCAGACAAAATCAGCTCACAGGTTGCACAGAAGTCTTATTCACCAACGAACATGGTGAAATCACAGAAGGCGCACGCACAAATGTCTTTATCGAAATTGAGGGCAAGCTGTTCACACCACCTATTTCCAGTGGCGTCTTAAATGGTACATTCAGAACGTACCTGCTCAAAACAGGTTACAAAGACATCACAGAAAAAGTTCTATCGCTTGATGATCTGGCAGTAGCAGACACCGTTTTCTTTGGAAATTCGGTTCGTAATCTAATGCGCGCTCAGTGCATTTCGCAGGAAATAGAAAAGGGAGCATAGAAGCTCCCTTCGTATATAAACCGAACGCCTTGAAACAGGCTAATCCGTTAGATTATGCAACCAGTTTCTGAACATATCCAGGAAGAGCAAAGGCTGCTCGGTGGATCTCTGGCGTATAATACTTGGTCTCAATCCCAGCCGAGCTATAGCGCGCTTCTAATTGATCCAATGAAATGTCCTTCAACCCCTTTTGATCCGTTCCCCAGCCAAAAGCCATCGGGCCACCAACATAGGTTGGTACAGTAGCGAGATAGCATGTGGCCTCCGCAAAGATCGGTTTAAAGAACGTCAATGTGGATTTCAGCTCATCAGCCTGCAAAAACGGGACCCCGTTCTGGGTGACAAGAATGCCGCCCTCTTCGAGACATGATTTACAATCTGTGTAGAAATTATCTGTAAAGAGAACTTCCCCAGGACCAATCGGATCTGTCGAATCAACAATGATAAGATCGTATTTTTCCGAACACTGCTTCATAAAGAGACAGCCATCCTTAATCACAAGATCCAATCGCGGATCTTCAAACGCATTTCCACAAATCATAGGAAGATGTTCTTTGCTAAGTTCGATAACAGTTCGGTCAAGCTCGACCATCGTTACCTTCTCAACAGTTTGATGTTTTAGCACCTCTTCCAGCATGCCCCCATCACCGCCACCAACAATCAGAACCTTTTTAACGGCTCCGTGGGCGAAGATCGGAAGATGGGCAAGCATTTCATGGTATATGAATTCGTCCCGTTCCGTAATTTGGGTTACACCATCCAAGGCCATAACCCGACCATAGATCTCGTTTTCATAAATAACGAGGTTCTGATGTTCTGTTTTATTATCGAAAAGAACTTCTTTGACACGAAAACTCGAATGGATATCTGCGTGCAGCTCTTCTGTCACCCAGTCCTTCATTTTGTTTCTGTCCTACCCGTTTCTTGAGTCCTGATTTCTTTTCCACGGCGTATTTCTTCAACCAGAACTTCATCTGGACCAAAAGCTTCTTTCAGAACATCAATTGAATTGTGAGGCTCTGAATCACCACACATAAACACATCCAATGCCGCATAGCCTTTTTCGGGCCATGTATGAATGGAAATATGTGATTCAGCCAAAACCGCGACACCAGAAACGCCGCCGTTAGGGGTAAAGTGATGTAAATGTATGTGCAGTAAGGTCGCTTTGGACCTTTCAACACATTCGATAAGGGTATTTTCGACAAACTTTAAATCATCTAACCGACGAGCCCCTTTAAGATCAATGATCAAATGGGTGCCGGCAAACCTCTCTCCGTCGCGTTCAATGAAGAAATCCTTTTGCTCTTCATCCAAGGCAACTACATTCGAAGCTTCGACATTTTTAGTTTCAATACCAGTCCGACAAGCGGATCCGTTTTCTTCCGTTTGGGTGGTGCTTGAACCTTGATTCAAGTCCATCCCCAATTGGAAGAGGGCGTGTGCAGTAGACACTTAGCGTCCTCCCCAACCAGTAGATGACTTTGGCTCAATCGCGATTTAATGCCGAATGCAAAAAACCCCTGTAAAGCCACGATGTTGCGCGGTCTTAAAGAACCTCGTTTTCAAATGCAAGGAAAAAACTCACCTGCACTGAATGCACGTATTAACGGGATATACTATAGAAAGGATGAAAAACATCCAATGATTGTTTTCTGACAGCTTCCACAACCTTGCTTCTATATTGCGATGCTTCGATAGATTTCAAGATTGCATCATCAAGATCTTCGTCAGCCCCATGTCCCTCGTGAACCAATTTCAAGACTTCCTCTTGCCCAAGAGCATCATACCTGCGGTTTCGTGCTGGTATTGCGTTTAAGGCAAGTGGGTTGCCATGGAAATTGAACGCCCCAAACGAGCTACGATAAACGGCGAGACGATTGGGATCAGTCGGCAAATCATGATTTTCAGACGAATCCCATTGGCATTGAACATGTCCATAGGAATAGTTGCCACCCGGCAACTCGGTTTCATGCATACGGACGAGCTGATCATCGGTTAACCATGTCAGAAAAACCTGAACACTCGTTCCAGGACAATATACCAGTTCGGCAGCAACGGACCCATAGCGCGCAACGTGTGCGGAATAGACCACATCATGATCATGCAGCCAAATA
Organism: Kiloniella sp.; assembly: GCF_048270245.1. Lineage (GTDB taxonomy): Bacteria > Pseudomonadota > Alphaproteobacteria > Kiloniellales > Kiloniellaceae > Kiloniella. Next base: position 675,990 of record NZ_JBLWTH010000001.1, on the reverse strand, counting down.
GCCGTTAAGGGAATCGGATCTTGCCCCGAAGGATGCCCAACAAACTTCCGCGACAACTGTTCTGGTGCACGGTTTGAGCCATGTGCAATAACAGCTTTTCGATCTGAAAGTTTGATCCCGTACTCAGTAACTTTAGAGAAGTCTTCACTTCGCCCATCTACAAATAGATATGACGTTTGCGGGGCAATAAAGGGATACCCTTTTGCCAAGCGAAGCCTATCACTCTGGTCACAAGGAAGTTCCCAGGGCATAAGATACGTTATTTAGTCAGTACAGGGCGGTGGAGCGTCTTTATCGACTCTCTCAATCCGGAAACGCGTTGTGCACTCATCGACCGTCAACCACGCTCTACGTGACCACTCTTTTTTTGCGGATTCATAATCTGCAAACGGGCCGATCCACTCTTCGTCCCCCCCAACGGCTTCGCAGAAAGAAGTATCTGCATATTCGCCGCCTACCACAAAAAACTGTTGTGCCATTACTGTTACTCTATACTAATCGCCGAAATTGTCTCGGTACATACGCACTTCTGGGTACTATAGGCCCCTTAACAAAAGAGTAATAGAAAAAAATTCAGAAAAATGCTTAAAAAAGTGAATAAAAATATCTTAAGACAAATCACACATATTGCAGAATCCTTGAGAAACAAGGCTTTAAGGTTAGAATATCGATATAAACGATACGAATATTTAAGAATTCAGTTTCTGTTTTTTTACGCTATACTCATCGCACAGGTTGTATAAATTTTAAAAATTCATTTAAGGGGTTAACATGCTTTCGGCTTTTTCCATTTTTGCTATCGCAGTCGTCGTGCTCGCGGTCATACTCGTTCTTATGGGGGTAAAATCCGTACCTCAGGGAACTGAATACACAATTGAAAGATTTGGCAGATACACCAAAACATTATCTCCCGGATTGAATTTGATTGTTCCAATCGTTGACCGTGTCGGTGCCGAGCTTAACATGATGGAAACCGTTATGGATGTTCCATCACAGGAAGTTATCACCAAAGATAACGCCTCTGTTCAAGTTGATGGTGTTGTCTTTTATCAAATTCTCGATGCGGCAATGGCTGCCTATGAAGTCAGGAATCTTGAGCGTGCAATACTAAACCTGACCATGACAAACATACGTACCGTTATGGGATCTATGGACCTCGATGCGCTTTTATCACAACGCGACAAAATCAACGCCGAGCTGATTACGGTTGTCGACGAAGCAACCGCACCTTGGGGGGTGAAGGTTACACGTATTGATATCAAAGATATTACACCGCCAGCTGATTTGATTGAATCCATGGCCCGTCAGATGAAGGCCGAACGCGACAAACGCGCTAATATTCTCGAAGCAGAAGGTGTACGCCAAGCACAAATTCTTCGAGCTGAAGGCCTTAAACAATCCGCCATTCTGGAGGCTGAAGGGCGTAAAGAATCCGCCTTCCGTGATGCCGAAGCCCGTGAGCGTGAAGCTGAAGCGGAAGCAAAAGCGGCTGAATCAGTATCCAAATCAATCGCCGAAGGAGACATTCAGGCCATTAATTATTTTGTCGCCCAAAAATATGTCGAAGCCTTTGGCAAGTTCGCGGATTCACCAAACCAGAAAACCATGATCCTACCGATGGAAGCTACCGGCATTCTTGGTTCGATCGCAGGTGTTGCTGAACTGGCAAAAGCAGCTCTTGGTGATGGCAGCTCAACATCATCCAAATCGCCTTGGTCCACTGACAGCAAAGACGGAGTGTAAATCAGATGGTCGATCTATCTGGCGTAGAATTCTGGTACTGGTGGATTTTTGCTCTTTTCCTTTTGGCCGTTGAAGTTTTTGCCCCCGGGGCTATTGCGCTGTGGATGGGAATCTCGGCGGGGATTGTCGGCGGATTACTCTACATTTTCCCCGATTTACTTTGGGAAAAGCAGATTATTATCTTCGCGGTTCTTTCCGTTGTTTCCGTTGCCGTTTGGCGTATCTATGCACGCAAAAATCCGCCTGCGTCAGATAATCCAAACCTTAACAAACGCGGTTCAGACCTTATTGGATACAGTTTCACCCTTACTACCAGCTTGAAAAACGGCATGGGTCGGGAAACAGTCAATGGTGTCCTTTGGAAAATCAAAGGTAGGGATTTACCTGAGGGTACGAAGGTGAGTATAACCAGCGTTGAAGGCACAGCCTTGATCGTTGAACCAGAAGAAGCATGATTTCATATAATGCCATACGCCTCGTTACGGGATTTTATTTCTCACCTTGAAAATCAAGGTCGCTTAGTCAGAGTCTCACATCCGGTATCTCCAGAACTGGAAATGACCGAAATACAAACAAGGTTATTGGCAGAAGAAGGACCCGCAGTCCTTTTTGAAAACGTCGTGCACCAGGACGGAACACCTTATGGTATGCCCGTCCTGGTCAATCTTTTTGGAACAGTCGAACGTGTCGCCCTTGGCATGGAACGAACCCCCGAACAATTAAGAGAAGTCGGTGAAACCCTTGCTTTTCTCCGTCAGCCAGAACCGCCCGCAAGCTTGAAAGAAGCGTGGAGCAATTTGCCTCTGCTCAAAACAGTGATGGCAATGAAGCCGAAAAGCGTTTCATCCGCACCATGTCAGGAAGTTGTTTTGACTGGCGATGACATTGATCTAGCAAAGCTGCCAATTCAAACCTGTTGGCCCGGAGAACCCGCTCCGCTTATTACCTGGCCACTTGTCGTTACCAAAGGCCCCGGCGACGAAAAAACGGACGTCTATAATCTGGGCATCTATAGAATGCAGGTTCTGGGCAAAGACAAAACACTTATGCGCTGGCTCAAACATCGGGGCGGCGCACAACACTATGCTCGTTGGAAAAACCAGAAGCCCGATCCCTTGCCAGCCGCAGTTGTTCTTGGTTCAGATCCCGGTACAATCATTGCGGCTGTAACGCCTGTTCCAGATACGCTCTCGGAATATCAATTCGCGGGTCTGTTGCGCGGGAAAAAAGTTGAGCTGGTTGATTGCAAAACAGTTCCTCTTAAGGTTCCTGCGAATGCAGAAATCATTCTGGAAGGCTTTGTCAGCCTAGATGAATATGGTGACGAAGGCCCTTACGGTGATCACACCGGGTACTACAATTCTGTAGAACCCTTTCCAGTATTCACCGTAACCGCCATAACCATGCGGAAAAACCCAATTTATCTCTCGACCTTTACAGGACGCCCACCTGATGAGCCATCCGTTTTAGGTGAAGCCCTGAACGAGGTGTTCATCCCTCTCATTCAACAGCAGTTTCCAGAGATTAGTGATTTCTGGCTCCCGCCCGAAGGATGTAGCTATCGGATTGCTGTCGTTTCCATGAAGAAGGCATACCCCGGGCATGCCAAACGCGTCATGCTTGGTGTTTGGTCGTATCTACGCCAATTCATGTATACAAAGTGGGTTATTGTTGTTGATGACGACATTAATGCCCGCGATTGGAAAGATGTAATGTGGGCGGTATCAACCAAAATGGACCCCGCGCGGGACATCACGGTTATCGAAGGAACTCCAATCGATTATCTCGACTTTGCCTCACCTGAAAGCGGTTTGGGATCCAAGATTGGTCTGGATGCAACAGACAAATGGGAGCCTGAAACAAAACGCGAATGGGGCGAAGAAATCAGAATGGATCAAGATGTTATCGATAAGGTCGATGATATGTGGGCCGATCTAGGCCTTCCCGGTTCTGGCAAAGCCATCTGGAAAAAATAACGTACTGAAAGAAAATTAAGTGTTTGATCCACAGAAATTAAAATCTGTTAAAAATTTTGAAATCTATCAGTACTGGAACCAACAAAAAGGCGACAAGTTAATGCCTGCGCGGGTTGATCTGGACCCCGCAGATCTGGGCCATCTGTTACCCAACATCTTAATTCATGAAGTCCAGGCCGAACCTCTGGATTTCAGATACAGATTAGTTGGATCAGAAATTGTGAGCCATATAAACCAAAATCCTGCAGGTACATGGATGTCGCAAATACCACACCAGAAAAAGCCCAGCAAACTCTGGAGCTTTCTTGAAGATGCTGTCGCCAACAAACGCCCTGTAATCGCTAACCCACCTTACCTTGGGAAGTATAAAGAGTTTAAATTTATCGAAGATATTATTCTGCCGCTGTCTGCTGATGGTAAAAACGTAAATATGCTTTTCATTGGCGTTGATTTTCTGAAAGACCACAGCAGGTTACATTGACAAATTGATTTCCAATTCTTCACTTGACCCCGGATAAAATGCAACGCATCTTATTAGCCATGACAAAAAGCGGAAAAATTCTGAGCCTACTAGAGCGACTTATTAACCCGGCCTCCTGAATGAGAGTGCCGGGGTTTATGCTATTCGCAGCTCGGAATTAACTGGAACCGCAATATGTTTACTTCATCAAACAATAAAACAAGCTGCCCAACCATGGGCCAAGTGAATTTTGCAACACAACAGTCTCGACTAAAGCAGTTAGAGCGCAACTTCTGCAGCTCACTCCTCGGCAACCTACGACTTATTGACGATCATCGCGGCCATTAAGCGGCCCTCGGTGATCGTACTTATTGCCGCTAAAAACATAACGATATTATCATAGAGCTTAATTACTCGGATGCTGCGCCCAAAATTGAGAGCGCCCCGAAAAAAAGAAAGAATAAAACAATGAACAAGATGCCATTTGAACGTTATCAACCCTTTGAAACTGTCAAGTTGGACAATCGTACTTGGCCCGGAAAGACAATTGAAAAAGCACCAATATGGTGCTCTGTCGATTTACGTGACGGTAACCAGGCTCTTATCGAGCCAATGGATACCACGCGCAAATTGAAGATGTACAAGCTGCTTTTGGATATGGGGTTCAAGGAAATAGAAGTTGGTTTTCCCTCTGCATCCCAGACCGATTATGATTTTTTAAGAACCCTTATCGAAGAAGACATGATCCCCGATGATGTCAGCATTCAAGTTTTGACCCAATCAAGAGAACATCTGATTCGCAGAACCTTTGAAAGCATTCGCGGTGCCAAAAATGTCATTGTACATTTATATAACTCCACATCAGAACTACAGCGCCGCGTTGTCTTCAGGCAAGACAAACAGGGAATTATCGATATCGCGGTAGCTGGTGCCAAGTTGATAAAAGAGCTTATCCCAACAGTTCCCGAAACAAAAATTACGCACCAATACTCCCCCGAAAGCTTTACCGGCACAGAAATGCCTTTCGCACGGGATATTTGCGAAGCAGTAATGGACGTATGGGAAGCCAGCCCAGAAAATAAAGTTATCCTGAACCTGCCAGCAACCGTGGAAATGTCCACGCCAAACGTCCATGCAGATCAGATTGAATGGTTCTGCAACAACGTCAAAAAACGTGATTCAGTCATTATTTCCCTTCACCCTCACAATGATAGAGGAACGGGTATTGCGGCTACTGAATTAGGCTTGTTGGCTGGCGCAGATCGCGTAGAAGGTACCCTTTTTGGTAATGGAGAACGTACGGGTAACGTCGATCTGGTCACGCTTGCCGTTAATATGATGACCCAGGGCGTTGATCCAAATCTGGATATTTCTGATATCAACAACATCAAAGAAACCGCAGAATACTGTAATCAACTTCCCGTTCACCAGCGACATCCTTGGGTTGGTGAGTTGGTATACACAGCTTTCTCAGGGTCTCATCAGGACGCAATCAAAAAAGGGATGGTGGCTCTAAAAGCAAATAACTCGGATCAATGGGAAGTTCCTTACTTGCCAATTGATCCTCAGGATATTGGTCGGAGTTACGAAGCTATTATCCGAATTAACAGCCAATCGGGTAAAGGCGGTGTCGCCTATATCATGCAGAATGATTACCACATGGATCTTCCACGTGATCTGCAAGTGAATTTCTCGAAAAAAATCCAAAATATTGCAGAAACAACAGGCAAAGAAATCACACCTCAAATTATCTGGGACAGCTTCGAAAAGTCATATTTGTGCTCGACATCTCCTGTCGAATTTATTTCCCACACAACAGTACCTGATACTCATGCCGCCGAGATCCGCCATCTAACGGCAAAGATTAATCATTTTGGTGAAGCCAAAGAAATTTCAGGAAAAGGAAACGGTCCTATTGCAGGCTTCACAGATGCCATCGCAGAAAACTTGGGCGTACGCCTAAGCGTCGAAGATTACCACCAGCATTCTCTGACCCATGGATCAGATGCCAAGGCTGTCGCTTATCTGGAACTAAAAACTTCCGAAGATGAAACGGTATGGGGCGTTGGAATTGATTCCAATACAACAGTCGCGTCAATCAAGGCCATTGTTTCTGCAACTAATCAAATATTGGAAAATTAAGTTCTTTGGTAGAGTTTGTTTCCCCATCAAACAGCGTCAGATTTTCTGGCGCTGTTTTTATTTTTACACCATTATTTGTTGATGAATGGAGTTTCTTCTATTGCGCACGAAGCATACGACAACATTTTTATGGCATTAAAACGAAATAATCCAAGCTCTGCGGCTTTATCACTGCTTGTTCGTAGCCTATATATGTAGCGTAACTTTTTCAAAGCTAGGAATATTTATGCCTTCGTCCAGTGACTCACAGAACCTGTTGGAAGATCTGATCAAAAAAGCAAAAGCGGCCGGAGCAGACTCCGCTGATGCGCTGATGTTCAGGTCAGTATCTGTTTCCCATGCTCAACGACTTGGGAAGATGGAGAAACTGGAGCGTGAAGAAAGCAATGATCTCGGCTTGCGGGTTTTTATTGGGAAAAGAAATGCTGTCGTTTCGTCCAGTGATTCGTCACCATCTGCTATTGATGAGTTGGTAGAGCGCGTTATTTCTATGGCACGCGTTGTCCCCGAAGATCCCTATGCCGGAATTGCAGATGCAGAACAAATTACCAAGTCTTTTCCTGAACTTGATATTTATGATTCAGTAGAACCCTCTGCGGATGAACTCATCAACCGCGCCAAAGAATGCGAAGAAGCCGCTCTTAGTGTTGAAGGCATTACAAATTCCGGTGGTGCAGAAGCTTCATGGGGAGAAGCCTCAATCGCTCTTGCCGCGTCCAATGGATTTTCCGGGTCCTATAATTCATCAGGACATTCTATTTCGGTCTCTGTTCTCGCAGGTGAGAAAGAGACCATGGAAAGAGACTATGATTTTTCTAGCGCTGTGTATGGTAGCGATCTGACTAACTCCACAGAGATCGGTAAAAATGCAGCAGACAAAGCAATTAAACGCCTAAACCCTCGCAAGCCAGACACACTAAATGATATCAGTGTTGTCTATGATCCGCGTGTTTCATCCAGCATCATGGGGCATATGATGGGGGCAATCACAGGCCCAGCAATCGCACGCGGTACCAGTTTTCTCAAAGAATCTCTAAACAAGAAGATCTTTGCCGATGGCATTAACATTGTTGACGATCCTCACCTTCACCGTGGCCTAAGGTCCAAACCTTTTGATGGCGAAGGCCTTGGAAATAGAAAACAAAATATCATTGAAGATGGCGTTCTGCTCACATGGCTCCTCAGCCTTTCTTCAGCTAGGCAGCTTGGATTACAAAGCACCGGACATGCATCCAGAGGTACATCCGGAAACCCGTCTCCTTCTCCAACCAATCTCTATATGGAAGCAGGCAAACTGTCCCCAGTAGAGTTAATCAAAGATATTAAACAAGGTTTCTTCGTCACCGAGATGATGGGATCAAGCGTAAATGGTCTCACAGGCGATTATAGCCGTGGCGCAGGCGGTTACTGGATTGAGAATGGTGAAATTGCCTATCCCGTATCGGAAGCAACAATTGCAGGTAATCTCAAAGACATGTTCTTGAACCTTACCCCTGCAAGCGATCTTGTTTTCCGCTACGGTAGTAATGCCCCGACAATCCGTATTGATGGCATGACCGTCGCAGGCAACTAACAAATCCCCCCCCATAAGAATATTCTTCTCAGATTGATACAGGCGAAAATGTCGAGCACAAAATCGAACAAAATGAAATTAGGTGATGCCTCCACACAATTTCTAATTAAACGCCTTTTTAAAGACTATGTCTCAGGACAGCTCGTCAAGATAGCCTTCTCTTTAATTGCGATGGCATTTGTTGCCGGCTCAACAGTGATGCTTGCCAAACAGATGGAACCCATCATCAATGATATCTTTCTGAAGCGCCAGGAAGATTTATTACTACCAATCGCGCTGGGTGTTATAGGTATTTTCTTTGTAAAAGGCGCTGCGACTTACGCCCAATCCATGCTGATGCAACACGTCGGCTTGGAAATCATTGCAACTATTCAAGAACAGCTTTTCAAAAAGCTGATGCGTGCTGACCTCGCCTATTTTCACGAGGAATCCCCAGGTAATCTGGTTTCCAGATTTATGAACGATGCCAACATGCTTAAAGGCGTTGTGTCGAATACCCTGACATCCATCGGTAAAGATACCTTAACTGCTGTCGGGCTCATCGGCATGATGTTCTATCAGGACTGGTTTTTAGCAACCATTGCCTTTGCAGCCTTTCCAACCGCAATTCTGCCGATAGCAAAAACAGGTAAAAGAATACGCAAGGTTTCGACAAACACTCAGGAATCAATGGGACTTTTAACGACACGACTGGACGAAGCCTTCCAAGGTATTCGTCACGTCAAAGCCTATAATATGGAAGATCACGAAACCAAGCGCGTTTCCGAAACAATCTTGACCGTATTACGCCTGAACCTCAAAGCAGCAAGAACCAGTTCTATCCTGTCCCCCATCATGGAGACACTCGGCGGCATTGCCATTGCAATTGTTATTCTTTACGGCGGTAACGAAGTCATCCAAGGCACCAAAGATCCGGGCTCCTTCTTTGCTTTTATCACAGCGCTTTTACTCGCTTATGAACCAATTAAGAAGCTGTCCAAACTCAATGCAAACATGCAAACTGGCTTGGCAGCCGCCCATCGGGTCTATTCTATCCTTGATAGCGAGCCAAACATCAAAGATCCCTCTGACGCCAAAGAGCTTGAAATCACAAAAGGCGATGTGATCTTTGAAGATGTTTATTTCAATTACGACGATAATACATCAGCGCTCGAAGCCATAAACCTGACAGCAAAAGCCAATAAGACCATTGCCCTTGTTGGGGCTTCAGGTGCGGGGAAAACATCCATTCTCAACCTCATCCCTAGATTTTATGATGTTACCAAAGGTAAAATTACCTTTGATGGTCAAGATATCCGCGATGTAAGCTTGAGCAGCCTCAGGCAGGCAACAGCGTTGGTCAGTCAGGAAATCCAGTTATTTGATGATACTGTCCGAGCCAACATCGCTTATGGGAAAACAGATGCCAGCGAGGAAGAAATAATCGAAGCAGCCAAAAATGCGCATGCACATGATTTTATTCTTTCCCTGCCGGAAGGTTATGACACCCAAGTTGGTCCTCGGGGATCAAGACTATCCGGCGGGCAACGACAACGTGTTGCTATTGCCCGCGCAATGGTGAAAGACGCACCTGTGCTACTATTGGACGAAGCAACTTCCGCTTTGGATACGGAATCAGAACGGCATGTTCAAACCGCACTCAATACCTTGATGAAAGGTCGGACCACCTTTGTCATTGCCCACCGCCTTTCAACCGTGATTGACGCAGACATGATCTATGTAATGGATAAAGGGAAAATTATCGAAGAAGGTACGCACACTCAGCTACTGAAAAAATCTGGAACCTATGCAAAGCTGTACGCGTTACAATTTGCCGAAGAAGCCGGAAAAATTAATGAAGCTTCACAGCCAGTTTAAAGGCGACTAAAGGAACCTGTCCGAAGAAGATTATGAAGCTATCAAAACGGATACTCCGTTCAACCTTTTTCCAAAACCTTATCGCCAGATTGATTTCTAGCTACATATCCCTTGTACGCAATACGGTTCGTTGGCAGGAAATCATTCCTGACGAAACCCGAAAATATCTGGATGGCGATTCAAACATAATCGGCTGCTTCTGGCATGCACGTATGATCATGATGTTCAATGCTTGGAAAGACAGTGACCGTAGCAAGTTCCATATGCTTATCTCGGCTCATAGAGATGGCCGTGTTATCGCAAAATCCATTGAAAACCTCGGTTTTAATACAGTTGAAGGCTCCAGCCGAAGAGGTGGCGCAACTGCATTGGTTAACCTTAAGCGTACCCTAGAAAAAGGCTGTGCAATAGGCATAACCCCAGACGGCCCCAAAGGCCCCAGGATGCGTGCAAAAATCGGGGCCATCAAGGCTGCGCAGATGACCGGAAGACCGATACTTCCTGTCACAGGAACCGTCGCAAATCGTAAAGTCTTTAATTCTTGGGATCGTTTTGTTTTACCCGCCCCCTTTACAAAGGGTATTATTATTTGGGGCACACCAATTTATGTTGAAAGAAATGCTTCTAAAGAACAACAGGAAGCATTGCGCTTGGAACTAGAAAATCAGCTAAACGAACTAACGCACATGGCTGACCAGTCATTTAGTCAAGATCTAATCCAACCAGATCCGCTACCTGCATCAGAGACTTCAGATGCGAACACCTGAGTTCTGGAACCATCGTGGCCTTATCAGTACTTTGCTGCTGCCCTTGTCCGGCTTTTATTATTTGGGCAGTATCCTACGCCAAAAACTTGCCTCTCCGACGAAGGTCGATGTTCCGGTCATTTGCATTGGTAATCTAACAGCAGGTGGTAGCGGGAAAACCCCCATTACTCTTTCATTAGCAAATACACTTCAACAGATGGGGAAAAACCCACACATCGTTTCAAGTGGCTATGGCGGCTCACAAGAAGGTCCGCTGCGCGTATTACCATCACAGCACTCTGCACGTGAAGTGGGCGATGAACCCTTGATGATGGCCCTTGCGAATTCACAAACAACACCGGTTTGGGTCAGTAAAAAAAGGATCGATGGCGCAAGAGCAGCGATAAAAGAGGGCGCAAACGTCATTCTTCTCGATGACGGCTTTCAGAACCCTGCCCTTCAAAAAGATTTATCGATTATCGTCGTAGATAACAAAATTGGTTTTTCTAACAACCGTCTGATCCCTTCTGGCCCTCTGCGAGAAAACATAACCGATGGCCTAAAGCGTGCCGACGCTATTTTTATTATCAAGCAGCCTAATGAGACTATCAATCCAGAATTAGCTGACATTTTCGACGGGAAAGACGTTTCAAATATAACAATAACACCTGCTGATAAAGCCATACAAGCAGCACTGAAACAGAAGAATATTTTTGCTTTTGCCGGGATTGGGTATCCGCAAAAATTTTACAACACACTGAAAGATTATTCTGCACAAATCTGCGGAACCAAGGATTTTCCAGACCACCATCAATATACCGAATCTGATCTAAAACAGATTATGTCTCTTGCTCGTAGATTTGACGCGGATGCTATTTTTACGACAGAAAAAGACTTCGTAAAAATTCCTGAAACATATAAAGACAAAATCTCTTGCTTGCCCATTCACGCCGTTTGGGATAATCCACAATTTATAAATTCTATTTTGCACAAATTAATAGGAAACACATGACAAGCGATGTCTCTTTTCGACATAAAGTTGAGGCCATCGGCTTTCGATTTTTGCTATGTCTGGTTGGCCTATTTCCTGTAAAAGCCTGCTCTAACTTTGGTGGCTTCTTAGGGCGAACAATTGGCCCCCGACTTGGTATATCACGTAAAGCAGATCTCAACCTGCGCCTTGCAATGCCCGAGCTATCAGAAAAAGGCCGCAAACAGATTATTCATGATATGTGGGATAACTTGGGTCGTGTTATTTTTGAATACCCTCACCTACAAGAAATCGTACGAACAGACCGTGGTTATATTACCGTCGAAGGTATTGAAAGGTTCGAAGCGCCAGAAGTAAAAGACAAGGCGTTAATTTTTGTTGGTGCCCATATCGGTAACTGGGAAGTTCTTCCGATGACTGCCGCACTGCGTGGTTATCCGCAAACAATTATTGTGCGCCAACCCAATAACCCGCTTGTTGCCAATGCCATTGATAATATCCGCACCTCTACCGGAAATATTTCCGCAGCCAAAGGCGTCGAAGGTGCCAGAGCTTCTCTGAAAGCAATCAAAAACAAGTCTGCTGTCGGAATTCTTGCCGATCAAAAAATGAACGACGGCATTGAAGCACCCTTTTTCGGCATTCCTTCTATGACACCAGCGGCCCCTGCATTACTTGGGAGTAAGCCAAACGCTGTTGTCTTCCCTATCCAATGTATAAGAACAGGCCCAGCAAGCTTTCATCTCGTTTGTCATTCTGCAATTGACTTCCCAAATAATGTTCCCCGAGACCAAGCGGGATTAGAGGGTATGACAGAGCTTAACAGCATCATAGAGGGCTGGATCAGGGAAAAGCCAGGAGATTGGCTCTGGCTACATCGTCGTTGGCCCAAAGAAGCTTATAGGAACCTCAAAGAAAACTCCTGAACACCTTATTTAGGCATTGGACCAACAAGGGTTACCGGATCGACCCGTTCTTTAAACCAATTCATGCGCCAATCCAAATGCGGACCGGTCACACGCCCGGTTGCGCCAAGTGTTCCCAGGTGATCCCCTTGAGTGAGAAAATCACCAACTTTAGCTGTCACGCTATCCATATGCAGGAATGTCGATGACAAGCCGTGCCCATGATCAAGAATCACAGTCCCACCGGAATAATAAAGGCCTGGCTCGGCTAAGGTCACGATGCCCGGTGCCGGAGCAAGAATAGGTGTTCCCACAGGTGCCGCTACATCCACACCGTAGTGTGGTCGTTTAGGAACCCCATTAAAGACCCGCTGACTACCATATACGCCAGAGATACGGCCCTGAGCTGGCCAGATAAAACCAGACGCATACATGGGTTCATCAAAATTTGATGTTCTTGCTTTGGCAACTACCGCTGCATCACGACTGATACGATCCGAGACTTCTTTGGGGGGAGATACATATTTTTTCGCAACCCCCTCTATACGCTGAATTGCATAATCCCGTTTCTTAATTTCATAATTCTGGGTTTGAATTTCTCCGTTCGGCTTTTGAATACTAAGCTCGATAACACCTTCGGCATCACGTCCAAACCCAAAAACAAAATCGCCTTGCTCGGAAAGTTTGATAACCTCTTGATTAAGAAAAACTTTTGTTCCGCTTGGCGCTTTACCGATGATGATCCCGCCCTGAATAAATTCTCCCCGCACAGAAATATTATCATCTGCCAATGCTGAAGAAACCAATGCCGAAAGCGCGATAAAACACACTAATAAAGGCTTCATCATAATAAACTTCCCTGAGCAGTATCTGTCGTATCAGATTTTTTCTTTTGCGTTTTTTTCTGTATTTTTTTGGGAGCTGACAGTGGAGTGGCCCCTGACGTTCCACCCTCCTTATTCTCATTCGCAATAGCTTGAATAAAAGCATTATCCGCAAATTCGATATCTAGCTTCGTACCATCACCTATATCCGCAGCCGTAAGAACATTGCCATCAGCCCCTCGGACAACAGAGAAACCACGTTTCAACACGTTTTTATAAGAAACCCCCTCAAGAACACGGTCCAAAGAAGTAATCTCATTTTTTGCACGTTCCAATCGCAACGCTGTCGCTGATGCCATACGACGCCCAGAATCAAGTTTATCCATCTCGAATTGACGCACTGGGACAATCTGCTCCCCCACTGCCTCAAACCGATCACTTAGTGACGACAGGTGATGTGAAGCAAGCAAAATTTGTTGCTTAGGATGCGGTAGCCGAGCTGAAAGTTCAGATAATTCCGATGTTTGATGGCGCAAATACCCCTTCATCGCATTACGCATGCGTTCTACACGATCATCAAGTCGTTGGGCTTTTTCTTCGATCAAACGTCTAGGATCTGGAAGGCCTCTTGCAAGAGCCTCTATCTGCATCCGACGCTCCCCCATTAAACGGTTTGCACCGGCATAAATCCGTCGGCCTATATTCTGAACTTCACCAATCAGCTCTGCCCGCACAGGCACCGCCATCTCAGCTGCCGCCGTTGGTGTTGGCGCGCGTCTGTCAGAGGCAAAGTCAATCAACGTTGTATCCGTTTCATGACCAACCGCAGAAATCAATGGAATTTTAGAATTAGCCGCAGCGCGAACCACAACTTCTTCGTTAAAAGCCCATAGATCTTCAAGGCTACCACCCCCACGCGCAACGATCAGCGTATCAGGGCGAGGAATATCCCCATTCGGATCAAGCCCATTAAAGCCATCAATAGCTCTTGCAATTTGACCTGCTGCACCTTCACCTTGGACCAGTACAGGCCAAACAAGAACGTGACGCGGAAATCGATCAGATAATCGATGCATGATATCACGAATCACCGCCCCGGTAGGCGACGTTACAACGCCAATAACCTCTGGCAGGAAGGGAATAGCCCGTTTGCGTTCGTCAGAGAACAATCCTTCTAAAGCAAGCTTCTTTTTACGCTCTTCCAAAAGCTTGAGCAAAGCGCCTTCGCCGGCAATTTCCATACTATCGATAACAATTTGATAGTTGGATCGCCCCGGATAGCTTGTAATACGGCCCGTCACAATGACTTCAAGGCCATCTTGAGGATCAACAGAGAGTTTACTTGCCTGCCCCCGCCAACAGATCACACTCAAAACTGCATTTTCATCTTTCAGTGACATATAAATATGCCCTGATGCAGCACGTTTAAGGCCAGAAATTTCGCCACGCACACGAACGCGGTCAAACCGAGTTTCAAGTTCCCGCTTGATAGAGTTGGAAATCTCGCTAACGCTCAGTGCTGGCGCGTTATTTCCACGTGCTTCTGCCGGATTACCGCGCGTATCAGCAGATTTAGACGGTGCTGATTTGGGCGCTGTTTTTTTGGGTCGGGGTGTAGAAAACAAATCATTCATGCGGTCATCCTAAACATCCATCCCAGCAAAGTCGACAGACCAATCGCTGTTTACGCGCTATTTTCTTACTTCTATTCAAAAAACAAATCTTCTCCATAAAACCAATGACACATACGAGATTTTTGACAAAACTTTTCTGCACTAGTTCTGGTATTCTGAGAGTGGATAGGGCATAAGCTTGCCAGATTAATTGACCCTAATATTCGGGAGCACAAAATGAAAATTCTCGTCGTTGGATCTGGTGGCCGTGAACACGCCCTGTGTTGGTCTATTGCCAAATCTCCCTTGTGCGAAAAACTTTATTGTGCCCCTGGGAACGCCGGAATTTCCGATGTTGCAGAGTGCCTGCCCCTTAAAGCAGAAGATCTTGATGGCTTGGTTTCCTTTGTACAGGAGAATGACATCGGGTTTGTTGTTGTCGGCCCAGAAGCTCAGCTGGTTGACGGTCTCGTCGATCGTATGAACGCCATTAACGTCCCCGCCTTTGGCCCTTCAGCAGCCGCAGCCGAATTGGAAGGCTCAAAAGGCTTCATGAAAGATATCTGTGCAAAGTATAATGTACCAACAGCCAGCTATCAGCGCTTCACGGACCTTAACGCTGCAAAAAAATACCTCGACGAACAAGGGGCACCAATTGTTATCAAGACCGATGGTCTAGCTGCAGGTAAAGGCGTTACCGTCGCCATGACATTAGCAGAAGCCCACACCGCCGTTGAAGAAGCGCTTTCTGGTCGTGCATTTGGGGCAGCAGGCGCAGAAGTCGTCATCGAAGAATTCATGCAAGGTGAAGAGGTCAGCTATTTTGTTTTAACCGACGGCGAAAATTACCTCCCGCTAGCCTCAGCACAGGATCATAAGTGTGTCGGTGAAGGAGATACTGGCCCGAACACTGGTGGCATGGGTGTTTACTCGCCGGCAACGATCCTGACGCCAGAGTTAGAGCAACAGGTTCTTGAGCAATGTATCAAACCAACAATCGAAGGCATGAAATCTGAGGGCCATATTTATAAAGGTGTTCTGTTTGCCGGACTTATGCTGACCGAAACTGGCCCAAGATTGATCGAATACAATGTCCGTTTTGGCGACCCGGAATGTCAGGCGCTTTGCTTGCGCTTAAAGTCTGATATCCTTCCTGCACTTTTGGCTTCTGCACAGGGCGGCATAGAGGATATCAAGCTCGAATGGCATGATGAAACCGCATTACTGGTTGTCATGGCTGCAAAAGGTTATCCCGCAGCTTATGAAAAGAATACTGTCATAGAAGGTGTTGATAACGCAGGCGCCGACCCAGCGGTCACAATTTTTCATGCTGGCACAGTCAGAGGTAAAGACGACAGTTTACAAGCTGTCGGGGGACGGGTTCTAGGTGTAACCGCTTTGGGATCTGATATCAAAGAAGCACAGAACAAAGCCTATCAGGCCGTGGATAAAATTACATGGGACCGAGGCTTTTGCCGTCGTGATATCGGTTGGCGTGAATTGGCGCGTAACGCCTAATTAATGCCTCAAGGGAATATTAAGGTCGTACCAGTAAAGTCCTTGGACTAGACAGTTTATCGACGCTCCTGAAAGAAGGTTTTAAGAATTTCGGCACACTCCGCTTCCCGAATACCACCATATACCTCGGGCGCATGATGACAGGTTGGCTGCTCGTAAACTCTGGGGCCATGATCCACACCGCCACCCTTGGGATCATATGCACCGTAATAAACCCGTTGGATACGTGCGAAAGAGATTGCCGTCGCACACATAGGGCATGGCTCTAGCGTAACGTAGAGGTCGCAGCTTTCCAGACGAGCACTGTTCTGGAGTTTTCCAACAGCTCTTATTGCGAGTACTTCGGCATGTGCCGTCGGGTCACGATCCCGTTCAACGCGATTATGCGCCTGTGCCAATACTCGCCCGCTGTCCCGATCCACAATCACAGCCCCAACGGGTACTTCGCCTGCTTCAGCCGCTTGTTTTGCTTCCTTCAAAGCAAGCGCCATAGCTTCGCCCGGTTTTTTGCAAACCTGTGATTTCTGTTTTTTTTCCATAGCTAGGGACTCTCATTGGAAAACATGAATTGGTCAAGTAGAAGAGCAAAAGACCATCTAAAGATTGCCACTGCATAGGACGTTTGTTTTATTCACAGTAGACAGAAGCCAAAGTCGAGCATACATTCCGGCCATGACAAACTCAAAATCGACACGACCAAATCGCCAAAAACCCAGTTCGAACACCAAAGGTTCGAGTGCCAAAGGCCCAAGCACAAAAGGCAACGCCTTTAAGGCTAAGGGGGTCAATCGCCCCTACAAAGGGAAGCCTTCTGGGAAAAACACTCAGCAAGATACAAAACCTGCTGTTGAAACAATCGAACTTTCCGACAAGAAAGAGCGCATTGCAAAGGTGATCGCACGTGCAGGGCTGTGCTCCAGACGTGATGCAGAACGCTGGATTGCAGAAGGTCGTGTTAAACTTGATGGCAAAGTGCTGGAGACACCAGCAATTGTTGTTGGGCCAGACAATGCTATAGAGGTAAACGGCGAACCACTTCCCTTACCGGAACGTCCACGCCTGTGGAAATATCACAAGCCAAAGGGACAAATAACAGCAGCACGCGACCCAGAGGGGCGTGCAACTGTTTTTGATCACCTTCCCAAAGATCTACCACGTCTACAGCCTGTTGGACGGCTGGATTATAATTCGGAAGGTCTGCTGCTTTTTACCAACGATGGTGGCCTGAAGCGTAAAATGGAATTGCCAGCCACAGGCTGGACCCGACGCTATCGTGTCAGGGTTCATGGTCAGGTTGATGAAAGACACATCAAAACCCTTGCCGAAGGTATTACCATTGATGGCGTTCACTACGCCCCTATCGAAGCCAGTATTTCCCATCAAGCCAAGACAAACGCATGGATGTTGATGTCTTTGAAAGAGGGAAAGAACCGTGAGATCCGTCGTGTTTGTGAACACTTGGGACTGATCGTTAACCGGCTCATCAGAGTTTCCTATGGCCCCTTCCAACTTGGCGAAATTGAACCCGGTGATATTGTCGAACTACCTGCAAAGCTTATCCAGGATCAATTCGGTCTTGAAGGCAGAACAGGCCGAAAACCTACGGATAAGCCATCGACGAAGTCAACTGGCAAAAAGACAGTTCCTTCTCGTGGAAAATCAACATCAGGTCCTCGTGGAAAACGCTCCTAAAATGATCTCTAGGTAATGGTGTTCGTATGAGGATTGTCGGCGGTAAACACAGAGGGCGACCTTTAACCTGTCCAACGGGGAAAACCGCGCGCCCAACGCTTGATAGAACACGCGAATCGCTCTTCAACATTCTTTTGCAAGGCGATGTCAGCAAAGGCCTGCTGCCAACAGGGACGAAATCCTTGCTCATCGGCCGACATGTTCTGGATGTTTTTGCCGGAACGGGTGCCTTGGGTCTTGAAGCCCTTTCACGAGGCGCGCAAAAAGTAACCTTTATAGAAAAAGCTCCGGACAGCCTCGCTGCGCTCCGGGACAATATCAAAAGCTTGAAAGAGCAACAGACCACCCAAGTTATTCAAGGCGACGCTTTAATTCCACCGAAAGCTCGGGAAGCCTGTTCTCTTGTTCTTATGGATGCACCCTATAATCAGAACCTGACCGACCCGACTATAAAAGCCCTGGACAACGCAGGTTGGATTGCAGAAACGGCGCTTATTGTCGCCGAATGCGATGCCAAAGAAACCATCATATCACCATCCGGTTTCGAAGAAGTCGATAACCGGAAATACGGCAAAGCCAGAATTTTCTTTTTCTTGAGAGTAGAAAAGACATAACTGAGTTGGTATATCTGATTATTGGAATGATGATTGCTTTAAGATTCGAGCCTCTTCATCACCAAAACTCAGCGACGGCCTCCTGTTTAACTCTTCAAAAAGACGCTCATTTGCTTTATTTTCTCTATTCAAATTAACAACAGCCATTTTCTCGGCTATTTCTTTACCAACCCCATATATACTCTTAGATTTAAGTGCTCTAGGCTTACTTCCTTTGGATTTAGATTTCTTTGGTTTAAATTCCAATAAATCCATGAGCTGTTTTGTTTGATCTATCCGATCATAATTATTTTTTATTTCGTCCAGAAGTTCTGTGTCCGTCATGGTTCGTGGAAATTTAATAGCTTCGTCACCCTTGCGCTCAATTCTTTGGCTTTTCAGCCGAATTGTTTGAGCAATTGTCCCTTGGCCAGGTAGCTTTTCAAACTTATCTAAGTTATCAAAAAACTCGTCTCTCTCCGTATCAGCCATGTGAGGAAACTTTTCCATTTCCTTTAGGAACATAAGAACCAAAGGGCCTGTACCCGTATCTTTTATTCCCGGGATATTTGGATTAATTCCCCAGTGACCCAAAGATGCATCCAGTTCAGTCTCAAACTCTTGCTGTTCACCATCTGTCGGGTCTTCACTAAAAATAGGAAAAAGAATTTTCAAATGTGTTTTCAGGCCACGGCCGATTTGATCAAACATCCCTTCCTGTTCATTTTTTTGCGGATAGAGAATTCTCTCATGTCTTTCTCGATCACTTTCTTTTACTTGTACCAAGCAACTCATCCTTTCATAAAAAATTACCGCTCATCAATTAGACGGCGGCACATAAAAGGATATTTAAAAAAGGGCTTTAGCTACAATTCATCACGAAAGTTTCTAGAGAATTTATAATTATTGCGCCATCTGAGCTTTTAGGCTTTTTGCTGCCATTGCGTAGCCACCATCAGCACCATCGATAAAGTGAATATGTTGTGCACAGTGTAAATCGAGCAACAGGCAAGTCATCAATGCTTCGTTAGAAACATGCGTGCCATAAGTTATTTTACCTGCGGCTTGCTCTCTTTCCAAATACATATGGAGTTCCTGGATAACTTCCAAATCACAATCCAAAACCATCCGAACCATGTCATCAAATTTTCTGAAATCAGAGTTATTGCGTAACTCTGTCAGATAGGTTTCTGGTTGATAAGGACCTGATTTTAAATTTACAAAATTAGCAAACCGCAAATAGATTTTTTCAAAGAGTGTTTTCAAGGTAGGCCAGATGTTGGTTCCTCTTCCTTTACTTGCAGCAAATTTTTCCAAAAAAAAGTTCTCAAAAAGTCCTCTAAGTTTCATATGCTGAATTTTCACAGGATTTGGATCTGAATTTTCCCTGTTCAGAATTTGTTCTATATTATCAACAATACGCGGATATTCATGATCATTAACCGCGTGCACTAACAATGTAATAATCTGCCCATTAACAGACTTTAAAGGTTGCCAGTGACAGGAAAGTCCTTCCAGATTAGGTAAGCGTGTTACAGCATGCAGCTTACAAAACTCTCCGGTTTCATCTGCCTTTATAATAGAATCGGCCAAGGCCAATCCGCCACCATTGAATAATGCGAGACTATTGCCGGGTGATAACTCTAATCGAGCAACTTGGATGTTTTTACCACACTCTTTGATGTGTGAAACGGGCACACACCCAACTCTTAATTCAAGATCATAAAAGTCCTGACCAAAGATTTTGACCGCAAGTAATTCATCAATCAACGCTTCACGATCATTAGACGAGCACAGGAAGGATGCACCATCGCCCCCAAAAACAAAGGGGATTTTTGCGCCACCAACCGTATTAAAAACCGCAGTAATACACGCTGCCCCCAACATGTTAATATCTTTATAGCGCCCGGCTTCTATAGCTTTGGTAGAGCTGACAACATCCGTGACGATTACCCACCAGTCATCGGGAGCTTCATGATAGTACTCATCACTAAAGGCGTGGAAGAATCGTGTCGCAGGCTTCAGGCTCAAAAAGTCAAAACTCAAGAAGTTCTCCCCGTGTGATGCGTTCCAGAAAAGCCTTTGAATACTTCTCAGTAATTAACACTCGAACGATTAAGTCTTAAAATAGCACAACTTATAGATAGGAACGATTACCTTCTGGAAAAGAGCTTTTCTATATCTGCTAGCTTCAATTCAATATAGGTCGGGCGTCCATGGTTACATTGCCCAGAATGCGGGGTCACTTCCATCTGACGTAAAAGGGCGTTCATTTCCTCCCCATTGAGGCGGCGTCCAGACCGGACCGATCCATGACAGGCCATCGTCCCCAGAACGCGTTCGATTTGCTCTTTCAGGGCAAGAGTTTCACCCAACTCAGCAAGTTCATCCGCAAGATCCGTTACCAACGCGGCTGCATTTGCACGTTCACCCAAGATTGCGGGAACCTCGCGCACAACAACGGCCCCGGCACCAAAACCTTCAAGAACCAGTCCCAGCTCTGATAACTCATCCGCCCGTTTCACCAATCGGTGTGCCGCATCTTCGTCAAGTTCAACAACCTCAGGTAAAAGCAGCATCTGGGTTTTCACCCCCTGTTCAGCCATCTGCGCTTTCATCTTCTCAAGAACCAGCCTTTCATGGGCAGCATGTTGATCAACGACAACAATGCCGTCAGCGGTCTGTGTAATAATATAGTTCTCATGGAACTGTGCCCGTGCAGCCCCCAAGGGATGAGATGCGTGGTCAAAATTATCAGCATCAGCGAGGTGATTATGAGAAACAGCAGACTCCCCGCCCCATTCCACCGCGCCTTCCGAAAGTCCAGACGAGAAATGTTCTTGCCGTGCATGTGGAATGAAGTTTTCTGCTCCGGGTAAACCAGATTGAGCAGATCCCATTTGCTCATCGGATAAGGGGGCATGATAATCCATCACTGCGTCAGACAAACGCCCGGAAGGATAATTAACCGAGGACTTTGATTGCCACGTATAATCGGTGCTTGGACGTGGCGTCGTATACCCACCGTTTTGCTCACCTCTTGCTCGCGCGGCCTCCAGCATGCCCAAGGCTGCATTCCCTACAGATGTCGAGGCCCGATGCCCTGCCTCTGCCAATGCATGCTTACAAGCACCAACAATTAGGCCGCGTACCAAGGCGGCATCCCGAAACCGAACTTCGGTCTTTGCCGGATGCACATTCACATCAACCATTTCGGGTGGGAGGTCCAAAAACAACGCAAGAAGAGGATGTCGATCACGTGCAAGAAAATCCTGATACGCGCCCCTAACAGCACCTTGCAACAACCGATCCTTAACTGGACGCCCGTTTACAAAAAGATATTGATGCTGCGCATTCCCACGATTGAGAGTTGGCAATCCAATATAGCCTGAAAGTTTCAAATATTCACGCTCGGCCTCAATAGGCAGCGCATTTTCTTCAAATTCTCGGGCCATAACAGATGAAAGACGTTTCAAGCGCACTTCAAATAAGTCACCACTACTCGCTGGCAACCGAAGGATAGTCCTTTTCTCGTCTGAAAGTGAAAAACCTACTTCCGGATTTGCCATAGCAAGACGTTTTAAAACATCTTCTGCATGACTGACTTCAGTTCGGGCTGCTTTCAAAAATTTTAATCGGGCTGGTGTCGCAAAAAACAAGTCCCTGATTTCAACCCGCGTCCCGGCGTTACATGCTGCAGGCTGTGGATCAGTTACAACACCGCCTTCTACCTTAATTGTCCAAGCATCTTCAGCCCCTGCTTCACGGCTTGTAATCTGCAAACGAGCCACCGCCCCGATAGACGGAAGCGCCTCGCCCCTGAACCCGAGGGTTTTAATATGAACAAGATCATCACTGGGGAGCTTTGAAGTTGCATGGCGCTCGATACAAATGCCAAGTCCTTCACGGCTCATCCCACAGCCATCATCGGTAACAGAGATATAGCTGCGTCCACCATCACGCATGACAACGTCAATGTTGCGCGATCCTGCGTCCAGTGCGTTCTCCACCAACTCTTTAATTGCCGCAGCGGGGCGTTCGATAACTTCGCCAGCAGCGATTTGATTAACAAGGGTGTTGGGTAGACGGCGAATTAGCACTTAAAAGGCTCCTGATTAAAGATCTTTTAACATACGGCGGGCGAGTACCTTGCCTTGCTCAACGGCGGGCTGATCATAAGGGTTCACCCCTAACAGGTCAGCCGTAATGACTGTCTCCAGCATAAAGTGCATGGTCAAAGCACCCAACGTTTCTTCATCAATTTTATCTAATAGGAACTTTCTCACCGGACGACCATTTTTGGCCAAAGTCTGCATGGTGGCCTCGGCAGAAACGG
Organism: Kiloniella sp.; assembly: GCF_048270245.1. Classification (GTDB taxonomy): domain Bacteria; phylum Pseudomonadota; class Alphaproteobacteria; order Kiloniellales; family Kiloniellaceae; genus Kiloniella. The sequence goes on along the minus strand of NZ_JBLWTH010000001.1, from coordinate 653,021 downwards.
TGAGCAGATCCCCCAAAGTACGCCCCCGGAGATAACTCAGCGAATCTTCACCTTTTGGCAATACGGTATCAACTGGCAACCCCATACCTTTGGCATCATGATAAATCATCGTGAACATCTTGTCCTGGGGACCATCCAGATACAGCTGCAACTGACTATGCTGATCAACGGTTCCAAGAGCTCGGATTGGCGTCGTTCCCTTACCCTCTTTGCCCAAGCTCTCTGCCCATAACTGGTTATACCAGAGACCAAGATCAGCAAGTCGGTCTTCATAAGGCATAATAACTGTTTGCCGGATACCACGTTGGCGCTGCAACCCCGTTGCGATAGCTGCGCCAACTGCCGCAGGGATATCCTCCATTGAGGCACCAGAAAAAGCCTGATCGACAACTTTTTGAGCACCGTCTCTCAAAGCAGCCGTATCCAAACCAGCAATCATTGCCGGGAGCAACCCGACCAAGGTAAGGATACAAAATCGCCCCCCAATTAACGGGTTTTGATCAAGACATTCAAGTCCCAGATCTCTTGCTAACTTTCGTAGAGGATTAGGACGGGGTTCAGTGATAACAGTAACCCGTTCTGATAATCTATCCGCGCCATATTCCTTCTGAAAGATTGGTAACAAAGCCATAAACTGGGAAACAGTTTCCGCAGTTGATCCTGATTTGGAGACAACGATTAAACCAGTACGAGAAATATCAAGATGCTTTAAGAGAACATCAAAACTGTGAGGGTCAATATTGTCGATAAAATGAAGATGCGGTCCACCGTTAATTGGCCCAAAGGCACTCGTGGCTAGACCATACAGCGTGCGTCCACCAAGCGACGACCCTCCTGTCCCCAGAACAATAACATCGTCACAATTTTCCCGGTAAGAAGACACTAGCGCTTGGCAAGAAACGAGGTCATCGCGCTCGCTCGGGATCATCAGAAACGGCAACCGTCCACTGTCTTTATCATCTTTAAGACGGGCAAGACTGGACTTACAGCCTTGAAGCTGTTCTTCAAATATTTTCTGTTCCAAACCACCTTCGCCAAGTGTTCTGGCAAGGCAAAACTCTGCATCGTGTGTGTAAGACATTGTCTCTTTTATCTATCTAAGAATATACTTGTAGTATTACCGATTTGTCGCTGATGACGAAAGCTTTCATCCCATAAAACCGCTGGAATCGCTTCTTCTCTTGCAGATAGAACTGTTATGGCTCAAACGGCAAAGGGACTTCTTCCTCAAGCCCGACCGGGCGCCCAGCAATAACAACCGTCAACGAATCTGGCTTAAATAATTCTTTGGCAACCCGTTTTGCGTCTTCCAACGTCACGGCCTCAAGGTACTTATTCCGCTGATCTAGGTAATCGATCCCCAAATCATTCAACTGCATCGCCAACAAGATATTTGCAACCCGCCCCGTGCTGGTAAAACTTAACGGGAAAGACCCCGTCAAATAGGTTTTGGCATCGATCAATTCCTGTTCGCTCGGTCCTTCTTCAGCCATTAATGACCATTGCTCTTTCATAATCCGGATTGTTTCAGCAACGCGTTCATTTTGTGTCGCGACCGAAGCCATCACAAGCGGTGCCTGATCCAACAAAGAGAGGTAACTACCTACAGAATAAGTCAAACCTCTTTTTTCCCGAACCTCCTGATACAACCGAGAAGAAAAGCTTCCTCCGCCTAGAATATGATTCACAATAAAGGCGGCATAATAATCAGGATCATCCCGGGAAATGCCTCTATGGGCCATTATAACTTCGCTCTGGGGAATATCCTCGTCCAAAATGATCGTTCCCCCTTTTATCGCAGGTGACGCACCAGATACCCGAAATGGTTTTGATTTTTGTGTAAGACCACCAAAGGCCTGATCCAACAATGTCCCAAGTTCAACACGATCCACATCCCCAACAACTGCAACGGTCAGGTTATTTTGGGCAATGTTCTCTGCCATATAACTTTTCAAATCAGAAATAGTTATGTTTTTCAAGCTTTCAAACGTTCCATCGTTTGCACGACCATAAACATGGTTGGGATAATAAAGCGTACGCAAAGTACTTTGCGCTTTGTATCCCGGATCATCCGCCCGCTGTTTAAGAGCAAGAGAAATCTGTGATCGAATTCGTTCAATTGGCTCACGGTCAAACCTTGGTCCCGTCAAAGATAGCTCAAGCAACTCAAAAGCTATCGCCTTGTTTTTTGTTAACGTGACAAGCTCACCACTAAAAAATTCACGCCCAGCATCAAAGCCCAAAGAGATCGACAAATCATTTAACTTGGCCTGGAAAGCTTGCGAATCAAGGTCCCCTGCCCCCTCATCAATTGTCGCAGCAACGAAGTTGGCGAGACCTTCTTTACCATCCGGATCGACAGATGACCCTCCCGAGAAAGCAAATTTCATCGAAATAATGGGGTTACTACGATCTTCGATAAGCCAGGCGTGTATTCCGCCGGGGCTTGTAACCTGAACAATATCAACAGCAAACGCCGAAGAAAGATTACACAAGCTCAACAGAGTTGTTAGGTATGTGGCAAGTCCGAGCTTGACAAAAGACTTCATTATTCGGCTCTCTTTCCTGGCAACAAAACACCTGTAACCGACTGGTTATCAACAAACGTTTTTTTCAACAGATCGTTGATTTTGTCTGATGTAACTGCAGAAATCCTGTCTGGCCAAGCTTCTACGTCCTCGACACTCCCACCTGTAGTTATCGCACGCCCAATCACATTAGGTGCCGCGGCAAGAGAATCACGTGCAAAAATGGCCGCATCAACCATCCGGGTTATAGCTTTATCCACTTCAGCCTGCGTTACCCCCCCCTCTATCAAATCAGAGAGTTCTTCCCGTAACCGCTTTTCTACCACATCAATCCCCACACCAGGACGAGGAGAAATGTAGAGCGTAAAGGTACTCAGGTCATAAGCATTGGGGCTATAGGATGTACCAACAGATGCCGCCAGTTTTTCTTCAATAACCAACTTTTTATATAACTTGCTGGTCGCTCCTGAGCCGATAATCTCGTCTAACACCTGTAATGCGTAAGGATCATTATTACCGGCGGTCCGATAACTCGGGGCAAGATATCGTATCGTAACAGATGGATTAGTGATCAAATGACTTTCCTTCACAACCCTTCGTGCAGCATTTTGCGGGGGTTCTGAAATCCTCTTTCGCTCGGGCACTTCCTTGTAGGGAATAATGCCATAGTATTTCTCAGCAAGAGGCTTTACTTCGTCAACGGTAACATCACCTGAAATAACAAGGACAGCATTGTTCGGCGCATACCATTTTCGATAAAAAGACAGAGCTGTCTCTGTATTCAATGCCTCTATTTCATGATCCCAACCGATAATTGGTATCCGATAAGGATGGTTGAGAAACTGGCTGGCCCGCATAACTTCACCCAATTGCGCGCCGGGGCGGTTTCCAACGCGGCTTCGCCTTTCTTCACGCACGACTTCGCGTTCGGGCAAAACCTTTTCATCATCCAGGATAAGACCTGTCATTCTGTCGGCTTCCAGTTCCATCACCAATTCAAGGCGGTCTTTGGCTACTGTTTGGTGATAGGCGGTGTAATCCCAAGACGTAAATGCATTTTCCTGTCCCCCATTTTTAGCTACCAACGCTGAAAATTTGCCCGACTCGAAACGTTCAGTTCCCTTAAACATCAAGTGTTCTAAGAAATGCGCATTCCCAGACTCACCAGTATCTTCATCTGCAGCTCCGACTTTATACCAAAGCATTTGCGTGACGATCGGTGCTCTGTGATTGGGAACAACAACAACCTCAAGCCCGTTATCAAGGGTAAAAGTATCTGGATTAAAAACGGCACTTTGAACAGATGAAAACGGCACGATCAAACTGCAAACAATCATGTAAAAAGAAAACGTGGATTTAAATTTAGAGACCATTTTCAAGCAATCTAAGTCGTTTAAGAGATTTCATAGGGCAAAATCGCTGCAATCAAAGCGAACACGATCAATCCGTGTTCTTCATGGCGCATTAATCTGGCAAAACTAGGGCAACAAACTATTTTTCAGATACAGCCAACACAAAATAAAAAAAGCTCCGACAAAATCGGAGCTTTTCTCAAATCATTTAGAACCAACAATTAGAAAAGATTGTCAAACACCCCTTCAAGTGGAGCTTCACGTTCGATCACAATAATCTCGGTTTCGCCTTGGCCACGCGTCCCAAGAGCAGCGTTTTGCTGAATGCGTTTCGCCTCTTTTACCGGATCAACCAAGCTATTGGGATTAGGTTGATCTTTCCAGAAAATCAACGCATCAACAACCTGTTCACTTTCAGAATTAAGCTGACGTGTTTCCCGGTCAATAAGAAGACGGATATCATCAGGCGCCTCATTTGCGCCCGCCGACTGTAAGAGCGCCATTTCGCCATCGCTACGCCCAGCTTGATCCAATGACGAGCTTTTTTCTGGCCCTGCAGTACCGTCTAGATTAAACACAGCACGCTTGGCTTGCCCCTGTGCCGATCCTTCTTGAGGACGTAAAGCCCCCGGACGAGGAGGCGCAAGATTGTAATCAGGTGGAAGGCTAAGAGGTGCTCTAGACACGACTTTAAATTCGTCGGGAGCACGCTTTCCTAATCCAATTTGTTCTTTCAAACCATCACTACAACCAGTGACAGCCAGGGCAAGAACAATTAACCCAAAAAATTTGATCTTCTTCATGCTTTCAATCCGCATCCTTTTTCAAGGTTCTTACTTATTACCCTTAGATGGCGTCAAGAACAAGCCGTCATAGAGCAAAACCATTACCCCGATAAAAATAAAGCTGTCTGCGAGATTAAATGCAGGCCAAGGGTTAAAGATCCGCCAGGGCAAGAACGAGATACTGAAACTCAGGAAATCAACCACTCCAATGTGAACAAATCTATCAATTACATTTCCGATCGCACCGCCACTTATCAGACCGACAGACACAGAGATCAGCTTACCCGGTTCTTTGTAAAGCCAGACAAACAAAGCCACCACGATAGTAATGGCAACCCCAGCTAATAAGAAGGGTCGCCATTCAGAATTGCTACCAAACAAACCAAAGCTTACCCCAGGATTATAAGCCAGAACGAGATCGAAAAAACTTGTGACCTCAATAATTTTTGGTGGGTTCATGATGTCTAACAATACGTACCACTTACTGGCCTGATCAATTACGGCAATCAATAAAGCCAGCATTAAAGCACGGAGTACCATCAAATTACCTTTACTCTCGAGATGCATCCTAGCTGACACCTTAGACACTAGCAGCTAAAACGCTGGCACAACGACTACAAGTGCCCGCATGCGGATGACTTCCCACATCGGGAAGCACTTTCCAGCAACGCTCGCACTTATTTCCTTCGGCACCATCGACCACAACACCAACGCCATCGACATCATTCAAACGATAAGCTTCTTGTGGAGCATCAGCTTCGACCAGTTCAATCTGAGATGTAATACAGATATCAGCCATATTAAGATCACCGATAGCAGAAAGCAGCTCGGGACGGTTGATATACACCGCCGGCCGCGCCTGAAGGCTAGAGCCAATTTTTTTCTCGGCTCTTAAAACTTCAATTGCCCCAGTAACAACGCGACGAACTTCACGCACATTGTCCCAGCGTTCAGCCAGAGTATCATTTTCCCAGTCCGCTGGAATTTCCGGGAAGGTACGCAGATGCACAGACTCAGCTTCGTCTGTTTTTCCACGTGCCAACCATGCTTCTTCTGTCGTAAAGCACAAAATCGGTGCTAACCATGCCGTTAATGCATCAAAAAGTGTATCAATGACAGTCCGGCAAGCGCGGCGTTCAAGTGTATCTTTACCGTCGCAATACAGCGTATCTTTGCGGATATCGAGATAGAAGGCAGACAGATCAAGCGCACAGAAATTATGCAGAGCCTGGAACATTGCGTGATAATCATAATCGTCACAGGACTTGCGAACGATCGTATCCAGCTCAGTCAAACGATGCAGAACCCACTTCTCAAGCTCAGGCATTTCCCCTACAGGCAAACGCTCTGCGTCGCTAAATCCATCAAGGCTCCCCAATAGGAAACGCAGCGTGTTTCTTAAGCGACGATAAGCATCGGCTTGATACTTCAAAATTTCATCACCAACACGCAAATCTTGCGAGTAGTCAGAAGCAACAACCCAAAGACGCAGGATATCTGCACCGTATTTGGCATTGATTTCCGCAGGCGCCGTGATGTTACCCAAAGATTTGGACATCTTGCGGCCTTTGTTATCAAGAACAAAGCCATGGGTCAGAACGGCATCGTATGGTGCACGACCACGTGTCCCGGCAGATTCCAGTAGTGACGTATGGAACCAGCCACGATGCTGGTCCGACCCTTCAAGGTAAAGATCAGCCGGCCATTTCAATTCTGGGCGTGCTTCCAATACAAAGCTGTGGGTTGACCCTGAATCGAACCAGACCTCGATGACGTCCTGAATTTGCTCGTAATCATCCGGGTTATACTCGTTACCAAGGAAGCGGGCCGGCGGACTGTTAAACCAGGCATCACCGCCTTCTTGTTCGAAAGCATCAACAATACGATCGAGAACCTTCTGATCACGAAGGGGTTCACCCGTTTTCTTTTCCATAAAGATCGGCAGAGGAACGCCCCAAACTCGTTGGCGAGAGACACACCAATCCGGACGCCCTTCAATCATCTTGTAAAGGCGAGTCGATCCCTTCTCGGGAATGAAGCGGGTCTCATCGATAGCTTTAAGCGCTTTATCTCTTAGTTCATTGGTTTCCATAGAAATAAACCACTGAGGCGTGGCACGGAACACCAATGGTGCTTTGGAACGCCAAGAGTGCGGGTAACTATGACGCATGGATCCTTTGGCCAACAAAGAGCCTGATTCAATCAGAGCCTTGATCACACGCCCATTGGCGTCACCTGCTTTACCTTCCTGGGTATAAACACAGGCACCAGCAAAGAACGGAACATGATCGTAATAAACGCCAGCTTCATCAATCATCATCGGGACTTCCAGCCCTTGTTGACGACCGAGTTCATTATCATCGGCACCATGACTTGGCGCGATATGAACAAACCCTGTACCAGCATCATTTGTAACAAAGTCAGCGTTCAGTAACGGCACTTCGTAATCATAGCCACCATCAGCACCCTCTAACCCGTTAAGGGGGTGTTTGACTTTAACGTCAGAGAGATCAGAAACCACGCCAACTTCGGTCCATGCTTCGATCTTGGCATCTATTCTAACCTGTTCGGACAATTCACGGTTTAGAACAAGGCGTTCACCAACTTTGGCAATGCTGTTTTCACCGAGCTCTGTCACTTCGTAAACCACATATTCGAACTCTTCACCGCAAGCCACCGCCCTGTTAGCAGGAATGGTCCACGGTGTGGTTGTCCAGATGATGATCGATGCGCCGTCGAGCACCTTGTCATTACTGCTGGCAATCGGGAAACGAACCCATATCGTTGGTGACTTCAGTTCATGATATTCAACTTCAGCATCGGCCAAGGCTGTCTTCTCTACAACCGACCACAGAACAGCTTTGGTCCCCATGTAGAGACCTTTGTTCATCAAGAACTTACCCATTTCCTTCACAATCAGGGATTCTGATTGGTAGTTCATGGTCTTATAAGGTTGTTCCCAATCAGCTTCGATACCGAGACGCTTGAATTCTTCAATCTGGATCTTGATCCACTTATCGGCAAACTCACGACATTCCTTGCGAAATTCCACAACAGGAACTTCGTCTTTATCCTGACCGCGCTCGCGATAGCCTTCTTCGACCTTCCATTCAATCGGCAGACCGTGACAATCCCAACCGGGCACATAGTGTGCATCTTTACCTAACATCTGTTGAGAACGATTGATCACATCTTTCAGCACTTTATTGAGTGCGTGCCCCATATGAAGGTGACCGTTAGCATAGGGAGGGCCATCGTGAAGCGTAAATTTTTCGCGGCCTTTGCTCTGTGCACGCAGTTTCTCAAACAACCCAATATCTGCCCAACGCTGCAAAATCTCAGGCTCTTTTTTGGGCAAGCCAGCGCGCATAGGGAAATCAGTCTTGGGGAGAAAAACAGTATCTTTATAGTCCGTGCTCATGGAGCCACTCTTCCATTTTAACAATTATGTCGTTTTAACAATTATGCTTGATGTTCACCTGTTGCCGAAACAACGGGGTCGATTGGATGATCAGGTAAAGCCAACAAAAGCTTTCTAGCCTGTTCGCTGTCTTTTTCGATCTGTTCAGTCAAGGCCGATAGGCCATCAAATTTCTTTTCAGGGCGCAGATATTCCACGATTTGCACCCGAAGGTCCATATCATAAATATCTTCATCAAAATCAAAGATGAAAACTTCAAGGTTTACACCCTCACCATCTATGGTCGGGCGCACACCAATATTTGCTACACCGTTGTACCAATGGGTTAACCCGAAACCCTCAACCCCAGCCTTGGCAACACGTACGGCATAGACGCCCAGACTGGGAATAAGATAATTTTCCATGGATAGATTCGCGGTCGGAAAGCCAATCGTTCTTCCGCGCTTAAACCCATGCATTACCGTGCCGTCAATTTCCCAGTAACGCCCCAAAATTCTTGCTGCATCAGCTGGTTTACCTGCCTTGAGGTATTCCCGGATGCGCGATGAAGATAAAACAACATCGTTTTTATCTTCAACAAGTGTAGCGGCCGTGACACCAAAACCGTGTTCTTTTCCCATGGTTTCAAGCAACGTTGCGTTACCTTGGCGATCCTTACCAAAACAAAAATCACCACCAATAACCAAATGTTTCGCACCTAGATCACGTACCAAAGTCTCTAAGACAAATGATTCTGCTGACTGTTTGGCAAAATCAAGAGTGAAATCCTGAATATAAACATGATCAACACCAACCTTTTTCAAGGCATGTGCTTTTGCGATCATTGGGGTCAAACGAAAACAAGATTGATCTGGTTTAAACAAAGATCGGGGATGAGGCTCAAAGGTTAAAACGGCCAAAGGGCGGTTTAATTTTTCCGCAATCTCTCTTGCCTGACGAATCACGGCCTGATGCCCCAGATGAACACCATCAAAGTTGCCAATTGCAACGACAGCTCCCCGTGCGTCATCCGGTAGATTGGTAAAGTTATGAAAAACTGCCATTTATTAAACCTAGGCTTATAGCCTGTAAGCTCCTGAAATATTCTACGCGTCAGGCTGTAAAAATATTTAATGCGCTTCCGATATTAGCAGACGCACCATAAACAACCCTCAAAGGCCTATGAATACTAGGTCAAAGGCTGCTTGAAAACAGCCTTATGGCTTTTTTATCAAAAGATTTAACGATAATAGACTTATTGATCCCGTGAAGACACCATAACCATTGCCTCACCATCCAACACATCCTTGCCCTTTACTTGGCAAAGTGTCTCTAAAATCACACGTTTTTTAGACATCATAACTTCCTTCACCCGCACAATCGCCGTAACAGTATCACCAATACGTACAGGCCCCTTGAATCTTAGTGACTGCGAAAGATATATACACCCTGGCCCGGGTAATCTCGTCCCCAAAACTGTCGACAGATAGGATGCTGTTAGCATGCCATGGGCAATACGCCCTTCGAAAACACTTTTTTTCGCAGCTTCTTCATCAATATGTACAGGATTGGTGTCACCTGAAATACCTGCAAACAAAACAATGTCGGCTTCGGTTACTGTCTTCGAGAATGATGCTTCCATTCCCTCATTCAGATCTTCGATATAATACCCTTGTTGCCCGAACATAAGCTCTTCCCTCCGCCACAGGTCTATTTTTTCAGTTTATTATTATTTAAATGATCCCGAGATTTGTATTATTCTTTCTCAAAAATCAATCTTTGGATAACTTCACGAAAATTACGTTGTTTCGCACCTGCAAACAAGTGTTATTTTGCACCGCAGCATACACTGATATACAAGACAAACCATCTTTGGTATTTTTTGAAAAGTGATTTAATATACAAGTTGGTTCTATATAAAGGTTGATCTGGTGCTCTCATTCACAAAGACGGTTGTAATCTTCACTATTCTCTTGCCCCTCACAGCCTGTGGAGCGAGTAAGCAAGCAAAACCAATAACTGGTAGCCTGCCCGCAATTTCACCAGAAAGTGCCCGTTTATATTTTTACCGTTCTCAGGTTCCTTTTCTCGCAGCCATTGAACCTGACTTTCTCGTAAACGGGAAGTCCGTCGGAACAGCAAAACTCAATCAGGTTCATTACCGCGATGCACAGCCCGGTAACTACGAAATCAAAATATCATCTGACATTGAAACCCCGGTTTTGATACTCTTAAAACCCGGAGAAACACGCTATTTCAAAGCCTACGGCACCACATCAGTCATCCGCAGCTATCACGCAATCAAAGAAGTCCCCGAACCCGAGGCACTGAAAGAGATTCAAGGACAAAAACTTCTGCCCCCAGATCAAAACCCAAGTTAAAGGACAATCTGTCATAATCCCCGAAACCCAGAACAGGTTTATTCTACAAATAAGACAGTTAGAAAAAGGCCACCACGAATGTGGCCTCGTCAGTTGGTTTGAGAAAACTGGCCTGAGAAAACTGGCCTGGGTAAATTAATAAGCCAGCATCCTATTCTGCTTCTCTTTCGAGAACAGCTGCAAAAAAACCATCCGTATCATTTGTTGCCGGGCTTAAACGAAGCATGTTGCCTATTGTCTCTGGCATAGACGACGGCATTCTTTCTTCCCAAACATCTTTTACCGGCACCAATTTGAAATCAGGACGGGAACGAAGCAATTTAGCCACCTGATCTTCATTTTCAATAGGCAGCAGAGAACAAGTGGCATAAACCAAACGCCCACCTGGCTTCACCAAACGGGCAGCAGATGTCAGAATACTTTCTTGTAATGCGACCAACTCCTCTAAATCCTTTTCATCTCTGCGCCATTTCGAATCAGGGGCACGACGCCAAGAACCTGTGCCGCTACAAGGGGCATCCACAAGAACACGGTCAAACTTACCTTTATTCTTTTTGACCCAAGGATCACGTTCGCTTTCCAAGACTTTTCGTTCGGCATTAAACACACCGGCCCGTTTCAATCGCTGTGCCGCACGGTTCAAACGTTTGTTATGAACATCCGCCGCAATAAGCTGCCCGCGATTATCCATATCAGCAGCCAGAGCTAGCGTTTTACCACCAGCCCCTGCACAAAAATCGATAACCCGTTGTCCCGGCTCAACGGCAACCATGACCGCCAGAACCTGAGATCCGGCATCCTGAATTTCAAACTCACCACGTTCATAGAAGGGTAAGTGCGCTTTTCGACCTGCATCCGTAATCCGCAAACCGTAGGGAAGCCAATCTAGCTTTTCAACCTTACATCCCGCCTTTTCCAATCTTGGGATCAGGTCGTCACGATTACCTTTAAACGGATTAACCCGGATATCCAACGGTGCAGCTTCGCGCAAAGCATCAACTTCTTCAGCAAAACGATCTCCAAAGACTTCGCGCAACCCTTTTTCCGCCCAAGATGGGCATTCCAACGTCACAGCCTCGGGCATGGTTTCATCAGCAAGTTGCTTTCCATCCATCGCGCTCAACACACGCGCTTCTGAATCAGTTAGTCGCTTAAGATAACCGCCGCCGCCTTTGCAAAAGTGCGTAATATCCTGAACGTTCTTGCCATGGGTAAGAACGAGATCCGCAAGAAGAAGTTTACGTACTTGTGGTGTCTGACCATTGATTTCCAGCCACCATAACAAACGGCGATAACGACGGACAACGCCCCACACCATATCTCGAATACGTGTATGATCACGCGGGGTCAAACGCCCCTTTATGTTTGAAAAGTGGGCTGCTAACGCCCGATCTATGGGGCTGTCGGAATTCGTTGCTTCTTCCAGAACCGCCAGAACATGAAACAACAAACGTCCCATAGGCAAGTCAACACGTTCTGCGCCACGCGCCAGCCGTGCCCCACTTTTAACAGGCTCGACATCTGATCGCTTTGTATAAAAATTTTCCTCACCTGAGGAATTTCGATCGTTCACACGGTCATCGCGCGTTCTACCATGCTGGCGCCTATTTTGATGATCAACGCTGCGTGTCTTCTCGGCATCTTTTCCGTGTTTCTGCGCGAGGAATCTTTCCTTGCGCACCTGTTGTTTTCCAGCGCCAGACTTACCGTCAGCAGATTTTTTATCATTAAATTGATCAGCCACGATATGCTCCTAAAGCCCCAAAAGGGTTTGTTCGTTTTTAGTAAACCCAACGATGACACCTTGTGGCGCATCAAAAACCGGACGTTTAATGAGCGTAGGATTTTCCAGCATCAAGTTCCGGGCCACAGCCTCATTCACCGACTCCTTGATATCATCTGATAAATTTCGCCACGTCGTGCCCCGCTTATTAAGAAGCTTTTCCCATCCCGCCACAGAGATCCATCTATCAAGATCTTCAGCAGACAGTCCGTCCACACGGAAATCGTGATACTGATGATCAAGACCTGCGGCAGACAATGTTTTGAGTGCCTTTCTGCATGTATCGCAGTTCTTAATACCGTAGAGTTTGATCATCAATCTTTCCGTTCTTAAATAAATTCTGGCACCTAGGTAACCTTCTGATCACGAAATGCAAGCAAAGTTGTCAATTCTACTAAACATAGCACCTAAGCGAATTTCGTAGCTCTTCTATTTTGCGAAAGGATTTTTGTCACCAAATCTGCCCCTATCGCTGCCACTAGAACAGACTGAAGATCTCTGTCTTTATGATAGAGCTTTTCCAGATCAGACCGTTCCCAAACCAGACACTTGGTCCTTTCGCGCGTTGTTACCGTCGCACCGGCTTTTTCCATTGTCAAAAAAGACATTTCGCCGGCAAATTGTCCGGCCTCAATTTCACCAACACGCTTATGACCGACAGATACAAAAGCTTTTCCCTCAAACAAAAGAAATAATCTATCCGGACACTCCCCTTCGAAAAGGATTGTTTCACCTTGCTCAAATTCAGACCAACATGCGGCCCGAAAAAGTCGTTTAACAAGAACTCTATCCATCGTCGGAAATGCTTTATCTTTCAGAGATTGCTCTTGATCTGATAAGTTAGAGCGGCGTTTTTCCAAAATAAGAAGCGTCGAGTGAAACAAGTTCACTGCAATAAGAATCATATTTCCAGAAAAAGATAGCCACATCGGACCATTCTCAGGCAGAAGAGCTGCAATAGCCATCGCGAGCTTAGCTACAATGGTAAAAATTCGAAGCCATAAAATATCGCTGACGACAAAAGCAACAAAGGTCAGTAAGAAACCGATAGCGACAAGCAGTTCAGGGAGACTTGAAAGGTTTTCCTGAATAAAAGGCATTATCAACTCCACTCAAATGAAAGCCACTAAGTTCCCGTTCACGAACCACTACTCATCCTACGGCGTCAGTATGGAAGAAAGGGGCGATACGCCCAAAAGCTGTCCATGATATGTAATGGCAAGCCCATAGCACGCCGTGCCGATAACAGGCCCCAAGGTTCCTAATCTAGGCAAGAGATCGCCATTATTTTGATGTAACCGCCCAAAAACAGGAACGTACCCTGTCTGCTCTAGAAAGAACTGATCCTCTGGATCTCTGGAAATACGGCGCTGATGATCAGACCAAATCATTGCAAGAACCCCATACCCCCCTAATCCACCAAAAAAGAGAATAAAGGCAAGATTCCCGTTCACAAGCACATGGCTGAAACAGGCAATTGTTACCCCCATCAGCATTGGGTGTCGGGTCAATCTTTGTGTCCCTTTTGAAATATACGAGCTAACAATCAAAATGATTGCCACGGGCATCAACAGAAAACTTTGCAAAAGGATAACCGCACTACTTGCCACCCAGTATTCAACATAAGAACCTTGGACATAGCCATAAACAGCGGTACCGAAGGCCACCAAAGACGCGAAAGAAAAAAGCCCCTTATATTGCAACTCCCCTAACTGCGCGACTATTGCCGATCTTACTTTTCGTGTAGCTGTTACCAAATGCAACAAAGAAAATAGGCCAAGCCCGCCAATAATTATATAAGTCGCCATTTCATCCCCATTTATCCAGCGCCCTGCTTCAAGCCCTATTCCTCTAGTATCATGATTGCAACACCTAGAGCATCGTTCACTCATCGCTCACTGCTTTGCAAATTAAAGCTCTATATAGATTGGTCATGCCTGACATCTTATTCAAAGCTATTTCAAAATATTGTTACAGCTTGGCGTTTTTTCTCAATTCAGGTATTACCCCGTTTAAAGTTCCGACAAAGTTGTTGCACATGAACCAGTACACGGACAAAAGAGAGATCCATGCAAAATACCTCTCCATATAAAGAACCAGAAAAGTGGGATGTTATTATTGTTGGCGCAGGTGCTGCCGGCCTTATGTGTGCAATTGAGGTTGGGAAAAGAGGGCGGCGTGTTCTGGTCATCGACCATGCAAAAAAACTCTGCGAGAAAATTCGCATCTCAGGCGGTGGGCGTTGTAATTTCACCAATATACACACCACAGCTAACGACTTTATTTCCGGCAACAAACACTTCTGCAAATCTGCATTGGCACGCTACACCCCCTATGATTTTCTTGATTTGATGGCCAAACACGAAATCAAGTATCATGAAAAAACACTTGGACAGCTTTTTTGCGACAACTCTGCACAGGATATCATTGATATGCTGCTCGCAGAATGCCGAGACGCAGGCGTCGAGATTCACAATCCAGTATCCGTTAATGGTATTCGCCCTTTACCAGAAAGCCCCAGTGGCCTTAGGTTTTCTCTCGAAACCAGTAAAGGTGCTGTCACATGTCAATCGTTGGTCATTGCAACGGGGGGGCTTTCCATACCAAAGATCGGGGCTACAGATTTCGGCCATAGAATTGCCCGACAGTTCGATATACCCCTTACACCAATCCGGCCTGCACTTGTCCCTCTGACCCTCAACGCTGATGACAAAGCCTTTTGCAAAACCCTTAGTGGTGTTTCACAGGACTGTATCGCCTCAGTTAAAAAGCAGGGCTTTCGCGAAAACCTACTGTTCACCCATCGCGGCCTAAGTGGGCCAGCTATTCTACAGATTTCCTCTTATCTGGAACCGGGAAAATCACTTTCCATTGACTTGTTGCCCGCCCAGAACATTGAAGAAGAACTCACCGCAGACGCAAACAAAAAGAAGACACTGACCAATGTTCTTGCCCCTTTCATGAGCAAACGCTTTGCACAGGAATGGGTTAATCGATTTAGCGAAAACAGAACGCCCGCAGATATGGGGAGCAAGAAACTTCATGCTGCTGCTGAGGCCATTCACAAGTGGGTCATCACACCATCAGGGGATGAAGGTTATGCAAAGGCCGAAGTGACGCTTGGCGGGGTAAACACAAAGGATCTTTCATCCAATACCATGGAAAGCAAGACGCGATCGGGCCTTTTCTTCATCGGTGAGGTGGTCGATGTAACCGGACATCTGGGCGGTTTTAATTTTCAATGGGCATGGGCATCAGGCCACGCAGCGGGCCAGGCTGCATAGACCTTACTTTAATAGCCAACTGACCGTTCAACTTGCTTTGGCAAAAGTCCCGTTCTTCTGTAGTTTTTGATATTTCTAGCCACAATTTCAACGGCTGTTTTTTGATTTGTCGGCGCCGCGACATGCGGCAAAAGCGTGATCTTCGGATGACGCCACAACGGATTATCAGCCGGAAGCGGTTCTTGTGAAAAGACGTCCAACACCGCATGGGATAACTGCCCGTCATCCAACGCTGCGACCACGTCTCCCTCTATCTGGTGACCGCCACGACCAAAGTTGATCAACCCAGTTCCCTTGGGAAGCTGAAAGAACAGATCCTTTGACAAAATTCCCATTGTCTCTGGTGTCAGGGGTAAAAGATTTACCAATATATCAAGCCCTTGAAGAAACTCCTTGAGACGTTCTTGCCCCGCAAAACACTTAATACCTTCGATACTTTTCAGCGACCTGCTCCACCCTCGAACGTTAAAACCCAAGGCCCGTAGCTGTTGAGCAGAAGCAACCCCCATCTCCCCCAAGCCGAGAATACCAATCGTACGATCAGACGACCGCAGTAATTCATGCTGCTGCCATTCCTGACGTTGTTGTTGTTTGGCATAACGAGGTAAATCACGATGCAGGGCCAGAACATGGGTCGCGGTTGCTTCAGCCATTGACGCGGATAAGGTTGGATCAATCAACCGAACAAGCGGCACGTTTTCAGGTAAGGTTGGATCCCCCAACAACGCATCAACACCAGCCCATAAACTTTGAATCATTTTTAACTTTGGTAGAGTACGCAACACCTCTTGTGGCGGATTAGCAACAATCGCTATATCAACATCGGCTCTGTCATTGAGTTCAGCCAACAACGTAACATCTTCTTCTGGCAATGCAGATCTGAGCTGGTTTAACCACATCGTTTCTTCTTCAGTTGAAACTGATGTCAGTAAAAGAATGCTCATGATGCAAAAACCCTATCCATTGATTTAAAGCCTTTAATCTCTATCGGATTTCCAGATGGATCAAAGAAAAACATTGTCCATTGCTCGCCAGGCTCGCCTTCGAATCGCACCATGGGCTCCAACACAAACTCAACTTTGGCCGCTTTGAGTTTCTCTGCAACACCAATCCAATCCTCATATTCAAGAATTACCCCTAAATGCGGCATTGGCACCATATGTCCCCCGACCCTGCCCGTAGATTGAACATCAAAAGGCGTACCAAGGTGTAGAGAAATCTCATGCCCAAAAAAATTATAATCGACCCAACTGTCAGATGATCGCCCCTCTTCACAACCAAGTATCTCACCATAAAAAGAACGTGCGTCGGCCAAGTTGCGTACATTGTATGCTAGGTGAAAAAGGCTTTTCATCGAAAAATCTCCTGATAAGAACTTATGAATTTGTGGTCTTGAGAACTCTCTAGCACAAAAATAAAATAACAATTACTGTGTTATTGTTACTTTAAACATAGGAATATCTTTGTTTTGAATAGTGATTTTCTCAAAAGCCTAATTGCTTTATCCAAAGAAGGCTCGATTGCGCGGGCAGCACAATCACAAGGGCTGACTGCCACAGCAGTAAGCCAACGCATAAAAGCGCTGGAAGAACAGGTTGGATCTTCTCTGACTATACGATCAGGGAAAACGGTTCATTTAACTGAAGCTGGACAACGTATTCTGCCCCACGCAAAGAAATTGCTGGAAGTTGAACGCGACCTGTTAAGCACCTTAAACAAGGGGCGAATGTCTGGACGTTTAGATCTAGGAGCCATCTCAACGGCAATGACGGGCATAATCCCCAAAACCCTGAGCTTCCTTCAGAATGATAAACACGACCTGGAAGTAAAACTACATCCGGGAACATCACAACAGCTATATAACCGCCTGCTTTCAGATGATCTCGATGCAGCCATCATCAGTGCACCGCCTTTTTCTTTACCAAAAGAGCTCAAATTTGAAGTCGTAAGTCAGGAGCCACTCTGCCTTATTGTTACAAAAGGCCTTTTGCCAGAGGATTTGTTTAAAGCGGAAAATAAGACGGCAACAAAGTTCTCATCCGATCTTCTTAAGCAACTTCGGCAAAAACCTTTTATTCGGTATGACCACAATGCCTGGGGAGGAAAACTTGTTACTAAATTTTTACGCGACAACAAAATCACGGTGCAAGAATTTTGCGAGCTTGATGCCTTGGAAGCGATTACCGTACTCGTGAACTCTGGCCTTGGCATATCCCTGATCCCAGACTGGCAAGGGCCTTGGCCAGAAGGGATTGACCTTCACAAAACCATACTTGACGATACACGCTATTATAGAAAAACAATATTAGTACGAAAAAGGTCAACCGCGAAGGAAACCATTATCTCTTATATCGGGAAAGCAATAAATCATCATCAAACCAGATAGGTGCTGACAATTAAAAGACTTACACCAGTAAAAGCAACAGCACAGATAAAAATGTAAATAGGGTGCCAATAGAGAAATAATGGATTCTTTTCTCGCTGACGGTCCGGATTCTTGATGCGGCCCTCAAAATAGATTCCTGTTTCGTAAAGCTGAAGTGCCGAATCGATATTTCGAGATGTTTGTGACACGTGATGACGGCGTCGACCATGGCGGACCAGCAACATTACAATAACACCAAACAGAAGCCCATTAACCAAAAGAATCGCACTCACCAATTGAACAGCAATTTCTGTTTGATTCGTTATCCAACCGACCAAAATAAATTGTGCAGTCAAATATCCAAAAACAAGACGTAGATCCAGATTCGCCATAAACCGGAGCTGTTCCCCTTGCTCCTTTGCAAGCTCAGTCAGAACATGTGCTTTCACACGATCAATCTTGGACATTTTATTTCTCCCAATGCACGGAAACAAAGGGAACACTTTCCCATTACCACGGGGGAGCATCTTAATAACTGACGGGGAAAAGTCTCTATCGAATTAACGAATATAATCGCTTATTCAACGGCGTTTTGCGGAAAATAAATGGTGCCCCCGGCCTGAGTCGAACAGGCACATCCGAAGATACGAGATTTTGAGTCACGCGCGTCTACCAATTCCGCCACGGGGGCACTTGTGGATGCGCATATTACTGATGCTTTCGCCTTTGGCAAGCCTCGATTTCATTTTTATAATTTATCTAAATTTAGATTTATAATTCATCTAAAATTAGGCACAAAAATAACACAAAGGTTCGGGGTTTTTGCTTTTCCCTAATATTTCTAGTAAACTATCGCTAGAACTTAATTCCAAAGCAAGGTTACTTTAAGTTTAAACGGCCTCTTTCTTGGGGGGAAGAGATTCACAATAAATGGCCGTTCATTAATCATAATAATCCCCTCAGAAACTTAAATCGTACCCTCGGGAGGGGTTCAATTTTAAGTTCTACATTCAGGTTAGTCTGGAGCAATCGTGCGCCATGTTAGATACCAGTGTAATAATAGATCAAACTGAAAATGAGATGCCTGATATACAGGCACGCGTAAAGTGGTTCAATGCCACCAAAGGGTTTGGATTTGTCCAGGCTGGGGAAAAACTTCCCGATGCATTTCTTCATATATCCGTTTTAGAAAGAGCAGGTCATCGTTCCCTGCCCGAAGGCGCAGAGCTAATTTGCGACCTGACAAACGGAGACAAAGGGCTACAAGTCAAAAATATTCATCGTGTAGAATCCATACCGGAACCGCCCCCACCTCCTGGAAGCGAGAGTGGTGAGCCAACCATCGAAGGTATTGTTAAATTTTTCAATGCTGACAAGGGCTACGGATTTGTTTCTCCTGATGACGGCAGCAGAGATATCTTTATCTCAGCCCGTATTTTGGAACGGTCTGGAATATACCGAATAGCCCAAAATCAGCGAATCAAAATGGAAACAGAAGACGGCGACAAAGGGCCCTTGGCCACAATTGTCCAACTCCTAGATTAAAAGGAAATCTAACTACCCAAAGCTAAGGTAGCACAAAACGAGGAACAATCGGGTAGAACGATACAAGCACAACCTTGTGCTTGTATCTCTGCTTGACCTACAGGGAAGAGTCCTGTTTTCTTCGCTTCCTAATCAACATAAGGAAGCTCACCGTGTTTCGTAGCCTTTATAACTGGACTATGAGTCTAGCCGCACATCCTCATGCGCTATTAGCTCTCGGCCTTATCGCCTTTATCGAGAGTTCAGTTTTCCCAATTCCGCCAGATATATTAATTATCCCAATGGTGTTGGCTGCACGAGACCAAGCATGGAAAATAGCCCTTATCGCAACTATTGCTTCCGTTTTGGGCGGTATGTTTGGCTATGGAATCGGTGCCTTCTTATTCGAATCTATCGGCCAACCCGTCATAGAATTTTACGGCAAAACAGAATATCTGGAAGATTTCAGAACCCAATATAATGACTGGGGCGCCTGGATTGTCTTTATCGCCGGGGTAACGCCTTTTCCCTATAAAGTGATTACCATTGCTTCTGGCTTTTTTGAACTTAACTTTACCGTCTTCAGTATTTCTTCTTTGGGTGCCCGCGGGCTTCGGTTCTTTTTTGTTGCGGGACTACTGTGGTACTTTGGGCAGCCAATCAGAATATTTATTGAAAAGTACCTCAATATTCTTGCCACAATCTTCTGTATACTCCTAATCGGGGGCTTTGTAGCCCTTAAATACTTGATCTAGAAGTTACAAACAGGCGAGAAAATGGCTGCACTTGTTAAAACGATAACAGATATCAAGTCTGGATGGATGGCGTTAATCGCTATCCTGTCCAGTGCCACTGTTCTAGCAGTAGCCTTAGCCTTTCAGTATATTGGTGGCTTATATCCCTGCGTTCTCTGTGTATATCAACGCTGGGCCTATGTCGTAGCAACTGGCTTTGCGTTTTTGGCCTGGATGCTAAGGAAAAACCTTACGCTGACGAAAATAACATTGGGCGCAAGCAGCTTGTCATTTTTTGCAGGTGCCACTATCGCTGGATTTCATGTTGGCGTCGAAAAGCGTTGGTGGGAAGGAACCAGTGAATGCCAAGGAGGCGCACTGGACCTTTCGGCTTCGGTAGCAGACCTGACCAGCCAATTGATGAACCAGCCGATTGTTCGGTGCGATGTCGTACCATGGGATCTTTTTGGTATCTCAATGGCTGGCTATAACATCATCATATCTCTAGCGCTTGCCTCAACGTGCTTATGGGTAATTAAGGTTTCTAGACAAGCCTGACCATCCCCCGATCTTTTTGTCACAATGATACTTGGGCTTAAAGAGTCTTATCTTTCATCCCTGCGTTCGTACAAAAAAATTAAGCATCACCGTCTCGCTCAAGCTCAGCATCCCAATAAAGAAAATCATGCCAGCTTTCGTGAAGGTAATTTGGCGGGAAACCACGACCGTTCTGATTAAGTTCATGAACTGTCGGACAGCGCGGCCATGACTTTAACACCATTCTCGCTTCTGAAGGTGACCGCCCCCCTTTAGATAAATTACATGACTGACAGGCCGTAATAATATTTTCCCACGACGTGCCCCCCCCCTGGCATCGGGGAATGACATGATCAAAGGTCAGGTATTCAGATGCTTCTCGAACCCCACAGTATTGGCAGGTAAAAGTATCTCGTAAAAATACATTAAATCGGGTAAATGCGGGGCGTCGGTCCATCTCAACGTAACTTCGAAGGGCAACAACACTTGGTATACGCATTTGGAAAGACGGCGAATGAACCTCGCTCTCATATTCAGAAACAATTTGAACGCGATCGAGAAACACAGCTTTAATTGCATCTTGCCAAGACAAGACAGAGAGAGGGAAATAACTGAGTGGACGAAAGTCCGCGTTTAGGACCAACGCCGGATTAGCAGAAAAGGAAACCACGTTTTTCCTCCGTGGGATCTCAAAACACCAGGGCGAATGATACCAAAGCACCAAAACTGAACGATACTGAAGTATCTATTTAAAAGTAATGCTCTTCTTACAAACATACAACATTTTGTACCAAAGTAACAAAAGAAACACAAAACTCAGGTTCAACTGTCACAATTCAGTTCATTTCACGACACGAGCGTTAGATGCAAAAAAGGCTCTTTTCCACACGAAAAAGAGCCCCTGTTCAACATCGCAATAAGCGCGTTTTTCCTAGCCTATTCATCTTTAGCAGCATAACCGAGCAATTCAGTTACAAACCCAACACCCATGCGAATACCGTTTTCATCAATACCGTGCCCAAGTTCGGAAATCATTTCCTGATACACAGTTATATCATGCTCTGTCATCGCCTGTACCGCCGCGGGAAGCGCCTCAGGGGGAACAACCTCATCTTTATCACCATGAATCGCGAGCACAGTACACTTGCTAGACAGTTCATCCTTGAGCAAATCAGGCGCGACCAGCATGCCGGAATAACACATCATGCCTGCAAAAGGTGACTTTTGGCGGAAACCAAGATGGTATGCCATCATAGCCCCTTGGGAAAAGCCCATCAGAAAAACACGTTCGGGCGGCAAATTATAATGCGCCATTTCTTGATCAATAAAAGTTTGCACAACAGGCGCTGCTTTTTGAATGCCATCGAGAATAAGATCTCGATCCCTGCTCATCAAGCTAAACCATTGCCGCCCCATCGGGGCCATGTCACAAGGCTGATGCGCATCCGGAGAAACGATAGCAGCATGCGGAAGAGCATTGGCAAAAAAAGGCGCGAGACCAATCAGATCCTGCCCATCGGCACCAAGACCATGCAGCATGATTATGAGTTCTTTTGCTGGCCCACCCGAGCTCGGCTCGTGACGAGGTCCAGTTAATGTTACCTCTGACATTTCCATGCCCCCCATGAATAACTATCTACTTTTACACGACTTTTTAACACAGGTCATCAATTTTAGCCAAATGGTTAACAAATTCTCAACTACAGCACCATAAAAAGGGGCAAAATTTTGAAAAATCAGGCGATACCAGCATGGCGATAATAGTGCCATAAAAAACGGGCGCCAGCACTACGATGGGGGCGCCAATTTTCGGAAAGTTCATACATTTCTTTCGGTGTTGGACGATGTTCCAAACCCTTTAAATGCTTCATCGCCTCTTGCAAGGCCAGATCAGCAGCGGGCATGACATCAGGTCGTTTCAAAGCAAACAAAAGATATACTTCACACGTCCAACGCCCTATACCTTTTACTTGGATCAGATGATCAATAACCTCATCATCTGACATATCCGGTAGATGTTCCAACTGCAGGCGCCCGGACAAAACATCCTCGGCCAATCCACGTGTGTAACGTTGTTTTGGGCGGCTCAAACCTGCCGCCTTCATGCCGTCGTCATCCAAAGCTAAAATATTTTCCGGGGTGATCTCCCCAACTTGTTCCATTAATCTACCCAGGATTGCTTTTGCCGACTGAACAGAAACCTGTTGAGAAATAATCATCCCAACCAAACCATTAAACCCGGTATCCTGAGTGCGGATTGGCGGCAAACCACAATCAAGATACGCTTTGGCTACATCAGGATCTTGACTTGAAAGTGCCCCTAAGGGGACACGTAAAGCTTCATCCGGTATTTTTCGATCACTCACGACTGGACTTTTCCCTTGTTCCCATTACACATTCTATTTGATGAAAACCCATTTAATGACCACATTGCCAACACAAATCTTTCGTTTCGCGCCTTCGCCCAGCGGATATCTTCATCTTGGGCACGCTTATTCCGCTCTCTTTAGCTGGACACAGGCGCAAAAACACCATGCCCAGTTCATTCTGAGAATCGAAGATATAGACACTTCGCGATGCCGCAAGGAATTCACGGAGGCCATATACGAAGATCTTTCATGGCTCGGCTTGGAGTGGCGTGATCCCCCTCGTAATCAGTCTGAACACATGGACGATTATCAGAGAGCACTCAAAAAGCTAGAAGACCAAGATCTTCTCTATCCTTGTTTTTGCACGCGCAAAGAAATTCAAAACGAAGTTCAACAATCTGGGCGCGCCCCGCACGGGCCAGATGGCTTAATATACCCCGGCACCTGCAGAAACCTGTCTACGACTGAAAGAGAAACGCGCATCGCACAAGGGGACAGCTATGCTCTTCGCTTGAACACAGCGCAGGCGTGCGCTTTAGCAGGAGAGCTATATTGGCATGATGAAAGAAAGGGAAAGGTCAGAGCAACACCAGAAGTTTTTGGTGATGTTGTTCTTGCAAGAAAAGACATTCATACCAGTTATCACCTATCCGTAACCGTTGATGATGCCCTTCAAAATATTTCCTGCATCACCAGAGGCACCGATCTCTTTCAAGCCACTCATATTCACAGGCTTTTGCAAGCGTTACTAAAATTGCCTGTTCCAACCTGGCACCACCACGATCTGCTTCACGATGAAGAAGGTAATCGGCTGGCCAAGCGACATAATGCCCTTGCCATCAGAGAACTCAGAAAACAGGGGAAAAATCCTGACGACATCAAAAAAATGGTTGGCTTATTAGATCAAGGATAAAGTCTAGGCGATCGGCAGAGCAACTTAATTACGCCCGGATAAAAGGCCGCGTGCAATAACCTGAGCTTGTATCTCTGCTGCCCCTTCGAAAATATTCAAGATACGTGCATCACACAGTACACGGCTTATTTTATATTCTTCCGCATAACCATTGCCACCGTGAATTTGCAAAGCATTATCAGCATTTGACCATGCAACACGCGCCCCTAACAACTTAGCCATGCCGGCTTCAATATCACAGCGTCGATCCGAATCTTTCTCCCGCGCCGACGCGTAGGTTAGCTGTCGAGCGATCATGGTTTCAACAACCATCCAGACCAATTTTCCGTAAACTCTGGGGAAATTGTATAGCGATTTACCAAACTGGATACGGTCATGTGCATATTGCATCCCGAGCTCCATCGCACACTGCGCCACGCCGACTGCTCTTGCGGCTGTTTGAATCCTTGCCGATTCAAAGGTCGCCATTAACTGTTTAAATCCTTGCCCCTCTTCCGCCCCAAGCAAGTTCTCTTTTTTGACTTCAAAACCGTCAAAACCAAGTTCGTATTCTTTCATACCGCGATAGCCAAGCACCTTGATTTCCCCACCGGTCATGCCTTCAGCCGGAAAATCTTCATCATTATTTCCTCGGGGCTTTTCCGCGATAAACATAGAAAGACCTTTATAGCCAGGCTCATCCGGATTGGTTCTTGCCAACAAAGTCATGATATCACTTCGCGAGGCATGCGTGATCCAGGTCTTGTTGCCCGTGATTTTATAACAATCCTGAGATAGCACTGCCCGTGTTTTTAAAGATCCCAAATCAGAGCCCGTGTTGGGTTCAGTAAAGACAGCTGTCGGTAAAATTTCACCTGATGAAATCAGGGGTAACCATTTTTGCTTTTGCTCTTCCGTCCCACCCAAGCGAATGAGCTCCGCAGCGATTTCTGAGCGCGTCCCCAAAGATCCCAAACCGATGTAACCACGGGAAAGTTCTTCGGTCACGACACACATGGCCGTTTTCCCCATCCCAAGGCCGCCATATTCTTCAGGAACCGTTAGCCCGAAAATGCCTAACTCCGCCAATTGTTGAACAACCTCTATAGGGATGAGTTCATCCTTCAAATGCCATTCATGAGCAGCATCACTGTAATCATCGGCAACTTTCCCGAACTGATCCCGGACCATTTCCAGCGTCTCATCACCAAGTCCTAAAGCCCCAAAATTTTTACTTTCAAGGCTATTCACCAAAAGATCAGCCAAAGCTTTTCTATTTTCTTTTGTATTCCCATCACCAATCAACGCACGAACCCCGTCCGTATGAAAATTGAATACATCAGTTTCTTCTACACCCAAATCCTGAGGACGCAGGATTTCAACCTGGCTGATTGCAATTCCACCAGATAGCTGGGACAGATATTCGCCAAAGGCTATTTTGAGGATGAGCCGTTCTAGTTCGCGAAATTCATTTCCGCTATCCAGCCTTTGTGCCCAAAAAAGCATGTTTTCCAAAGCAGAAACATACGTCGCCATCCATGCATAGCCATGGGCTGCAAACTGGTTCTCTTCGATTAAGCTTGCTGATATACGATCACCATCAGTCGTTTGCTTTACCAAATAATCACGTGCTTTTTCCTGCAGTGATTTGGATGAGGATATCGCTTTTTCGCAACGAAAAAAAAGCTCTTGGTTTTCTGACATTTTTTACCTCAAAGGAATTACCCAGTCATAGATTTTTTAGCGCACCAACTTCAAAACAAGAGTAACCGTTTGGTGAAAAACCTATCAAAATAAGATCGAACAATAAAAAGACCGATAAGCGCAACAGCCCTCTACGACATGACGTGACAGAGGTATGCACCCGTATAAGCATAACCATCGCGCTTATCGGCAGCAGGAAACTTAAGCGTCAATCACATCTTCCAAGGTACGTAACCCCGGGCGCGTTGATTGAACGAGAACAGCCATATTCCCAGGCTTGTGTTCATTATTCATCATCTTGGTATGGGCCCTTGGTATGTCTTCCCACGAAAAGACTTCTGACATACAGGGGTCAAGACGTTGTTCTATAACCAATTGATTTGCCTGCGACGCCTGTTTCAGATTGGCAAAGTGGCTGCCCTGTATGCGCTTTTGACGCATCCAGACAAAACGCGCATCAAAGGTCAAATTAAAGCCCGTTGTCCCGGCACAAAAAACAACCATGCCGCCACGTTTAACGATGTTACAGCTCACAGGGAAGGTTTGTTCGCCCGGGTGTTCAAAGACAAAATCAACATCATTACCCTTGCCCGTAATGTCCCAAATTGCCTTACCAAACTTACGAACTTCCTTCATATATTCTTTATAGCCGTCGACATCATTCACTTCGGGCAGACGTCCCCAACAATCGAAATCCCGACGGTTCAAAACACCCTTGGCACCAAGGGACATAACGAAATCCCGTTTGGTTTCATCAGAAATAACACCGATCGCATTCGCTCCAGCCGTGGCAATTAATTGAATAGCCATAGAGCCCAAACCACCGGAAGCTCCCCAGACCAGTACGTTATGTCCCGGTCTCAGGATATGAGGGCGATGACCAAATAACATGCGATAAGCCGTTGCCAAAGTCAGTGTGTAACAAGCGGACTCTTCCCAAGTCAGGTGACGGGGGCGATGCATAAGTTGCTGGGACTGGACCCTCGTGAACTGTGCGAAAGATCCATCAGGTGTCTCGTAACCCCAAATACGCTGGGAGGTAGAAAACATGGGGTCACCACCATTACACTCTTCATCATCCCCGTCATCCTGATTACAATGTACAATAACTTCATCACCAACTTTCCAACGTGTAACTTTTGACCCGACAGCCCAAACAATTCCAGACGCATCAGATCCGGCAATGTGATAGGGTTCTTTATGAACATCAAAGACAGAAATCGGCTTACCAAGGCCTGCCCAAACCCCGTTGTAATTAACACCCGCCGCCATCACGAGAACAAGAACCTCGTTATTTTCTAACTTTGGTATATCGACAACTTCAACCCGCATTGCCTGTTCCGGATTGCCCTGGCGTTCCCGGCGAATAGCCCAAGCATACATCTGCTTTGGAACATGTCCCATCGGGGGGATTTCCCCAACTTCATACAAATCTTTCTTTTCCTGATGCGCTGTAATATCCACGATTTTTGCTGTTTCACTCATCTTAGCCTTATCCCCATTCATGCCACTTTTTTGGTGGTCTTTACATGTCGCCCGGAGCGGCAAAAACTTTCTCACTGTTGAAAATCAGTTTAGCTCGAGCTAATTATTTTGCAATGCACAATTATTATATTTTTACTAAACACTGGATAATATAGTAATTTTATGTCTATATTTTAACAAAATAACGACAATAACGAAAAATTCAGGGAAATTTCGGATGTCTGAGAGTTCAAAAAAAACAAGCAACAACGCACATGCAACAAAAACAATTGATCAACCTTGGTTATTCAGAACCTATGCTGGCCATTCAAATGCCAAGGCATCCAATGAACTCTACAAAACGAATCTGAAAAAGGGCCAAACAGGTCTGTCTGTCGCCTTCGACCTTCCAACCCAGACGGGCTACGATTCGGATCATACCCTTGCACAGGGTGAAGTGGGGAAAGTCGGCGTTCCCATCTCTCATCTAGGGGATATGGAAACACTGTTTCACGAAATTCCTCTGGATCAGATGAATACATCCATGACGATAAATGCGACGGCCCCTTGGTTATTGGCGCTCTATATAGCCTGCGCCGAAAAACAGGGCCTAGACCGTAGCAAACTGTCAGGCACAACCCAAAACGACCTGATCAAGGAATACCTGTCTCGCGGCACTTATATATTTCCACCACAGCAATCTATGCGCCTCATCACCGATGTGATCTCGTTTACCTACAATCAAGTTCCCAAATGGAACCCTATGAATGTTTGCTCCTACCACCTTCAAGAAGCGGGGGCGACACCCGTTCAAGAACTTGCCTACGCATTAGCGACAGCCATATCAGTCCTTGATGCTGTAAAGGATTCCGGACAAGTACCGGATCACGATTTCTCAAAGGTCGTCGGCAGGATTTCGTTTTTCGTAAACGCCGGTGTACGCTTTGTGACCGAGCTTTGTAAAATGCGGGCTTTCACACGACTTTGGGATGAAATTTGTCATGAACGCTACGGTGTAACAGAAGAAAAATACAGGCGGTTCAGGTATGGTGTTCAGGTCAACTCTCTTGGATTAACTGAACAACAACCTGAAAATAACGTCTACCGTATCCTGATTGAAATGCTGGCTGTTGTTCTCTCCAAAGACGCCAGAGCCCGAGCCGTCCAACTTCCAGCCTGGAACGAAGCCATGGGCCTACCACGCCCTTGGGATCAACAGTGGTCTCTCAGATTGCAGCAGATAGTCGCCTTTGAAACCGATCTCCTTGAATATGGCGATATTTTTAACGGCTCTACAGAAATTGAAAACAAAGTTCAGGCGCTCATGAACGAAGCAAAAGAAGAACTTGCTCGCATTGAGGAAATGGGCGGCGCGATCGCGGCTGTAGAGAGTTCTTATATGAAAGGAAAATTGGTTGAATCAGCGGCGCAAAGATTCAGGGATATCGAAAATGGAGATCTCACAGTCATCGGCGTCAACAAACATACAGAAACAGAGCCCTCTCCCCTGACAACGGGCGAAGATAATGGCTTCTTAAAAACGGATGACGCCGCTGAAGCCCAGCAAATTGAGAAATTAAAACTCTGGCGTCAGAACAGAAATGCCCATGACGTTGAACACGCCCTTTCCCAACTTAAAACCGCAGCCATAACAAATGATAATATCATGGAAAGCTCTATCGCTTGCGCCCATGCCGGGGTGACAACGGGTGAATGGGCGCAAACACTCAGAGAAATTTTTGGAGAGTTTCGCGCCCCGACAGGTGTTGGTCAGAGTTCTTTGAACGAAGGAGATCAGGACCACCTCGTAAAAATACGAGCTGAGCTTGATAAGTTAACAACGAAGATAGGACGCCGCCCTAAGATTCTTGTTGGCAAGCCAGGTCTTGATGGTCATTCAAACGGCGCAGAACAAATCGCAGTTCGCGCCAAAGAAGCAGGATACGAGGTCGTCTACGAAGGCATTCGCTTAACACCGTCACAAATTGTAAACGCTGCCTTGGAAGAAGGTGTCCACATTATTGGCCTCTCTATCCTTTCCGGATCTCACGTCCCCTTGGTCAAAGAGATCATATTAAAGATGCAGGCCGCTGGAATCTCAGACATTCCTATTGTCGTCGGCGGCATCATTCCCAAAGAAGATGCGGAACATCTTTTGAAGTTAGGCGTTTCTGCCGTCTACACACCAAAGGACTTCGACCTTGGTTCCATCCTTAGCGATATAACCAACATATTATCAGCCCCCTACAAAAGGGCCGCGAAGTAGTATTTTGCACCCTCGACACCCCGGAAAAAGCAATTCTCAAAGAAAAGAGGTAATTTGGGAGTTTAAGAGCCCTCACTAAAAAGTGAGTTTTAATTTCAAAAGCTGCTCCCATTTAATCTTAAGAAAGTTTAAGCATGGCCCTTGTAATGTTTAGTGCCATCCATAAATAGATCATCAAATTCAATTTTTCGTACTTAGACTTTTGTTTTGTCAGTACTTTATTAGCTCAAATCATGAGCAACGAGATCAAAATGAACCTTATATTTCGCATCGCTTTTTCAGCCGCCCTTCTCGTCTTTGGCGTCATGTTCCTTGGACGGTCTCACGCCCCTAGTGTTCAACCCGCAACCATACTTGAATCAAAAAGCTCTCTTGAATCTCCTCAAAAAATAATGGAATTAAAAAAGCCTACTTCAATACAACACGGCTAATATAGATTTTCAAAACGGATTTTAATCCGAACCGAGTGCTTTGTTTTTAATTATTACACATAAATCTCATTGCCAATAAATCTGGGAAATCGCAATATACTCCTGAAATAATGCCTCCCCGCAGCAAATAATTCAGGAGTCCTCCTTGTCTCTGTTAGAGCGTGTCAAAGCCTGCCATTTCTGGCAGCCGGAAAATTATCTCCCCTTCATTATCAACAGTGAAGTTCATGGGCACATCACACATGATTTAGCGACAAGGTTAAAAGATTTCACTTCTGTCTTTGATGTATCGTCGCAAAGCGTCACTCTTTCAACCAAGCTCACAACATTTGAAAACCGCACCAGCGAAGTTGAAAGCGTTATTAAGACTTTGGTAAAAGATGGCATCATCCCCAGGTGGCGAGATGAAGAATATGCCGTGACCAATAGCTGGCACCTGCCGCCCCTTTTAAAAATGGATCGCGGGGCTTCTGGTCACTTTGGTATTCGAAGTTACGGTGTTCATGTCAACGGCCTCGTTCATACAAAAGACGGCTTGAAGGTTTGGATTGGGAAGCGTGCGTTATCCAAGCCAAACGCGCCCGGAGAATTGGACCATATCGTAGCTGGGGGACAACCTTATGGTTTAACCATAATGGAAAACCTGATCAAAGAAGCTGAAGAAGAAGCCAACATCCCACGCGCTATAGCAGCAACAGCCAAAGCAACAGGTATGGTTACCTATCGCTGCGAACGCCCTGACGGCTTGAAAAATGATCACCTTTATACCTATGACCTATATTTGGATGAAAGCTTCATCCCGCAAAACATGGACGGAGAGGTAGAGGAATTTTATCTATGGCCCATAGAAAAGGTTATTGACCGCATCACAAATACGGATGATTTCAAATACAACGTCAGCCTTGTTTTGATCCACTTTTTGATCAGAGAAGGTTACCTCACCCCTGATGACGATACCTATTCAGATTTGATCGAAGGCATGCACCGCCAAGACATAGCGTAATAAATCGTAAAACCAGACAAACGAATACTAGACACTGAAATAATTCCAAGAAAATAATTCGGAAACATAATTATGGACAGTTTTTTAAATATCTTGATGGTACTTTCGCTTGTTGCTGTCGTTGTCATCCTTTTTGCCGGGCTTATCAGCATGGCCCGCGGCGGCGAATACAACAAACAACACGCCAACAAATTCATGCGGTATCGTGTTTTAGCACAAGGAATTGCACTTATTATTTTCCTGATCGCATTTTGGGCCAAGAACCAATAGGAACAGATTAAAACTGCTGAACACTCCTTGATAAGAAAAATTTCAGCTTTATTCGTCAAAAGTCAGTCGCATCGGTGATATATTCTTCAAGTCCTTCCAAGGTACTCTTTCCATCTGTTAAAGGAAAAGGCCAACTGTTATAGGAAAAGGAACGACGACAAACTCAACCCTTTAGAAAGAGAGCTTGCTGTAATGGTACAATTGACACGTATTTACACAAGAGGCGGCGATAAAGGTAAAACCTCGCTTGGTTCCGGTAAACGCGTCCATAAACACGACCTCCGTGTTGAAGCTTATGGCACCGTTGACGAAACAAACGCCATCGTTGGTATTGCGCGACTATACAGTAAAGATCTTGTTGATAACAT
This sequence comes from Kiloniella sp., assembly GCF_048270245.1. Lineage (GTDB taxonomy): Bacteria > Pseudomonadota > Alphaproteobacteria > Kiloniellales > Kiloniellaceae > Kiloniella. Next base: position 621,581 of record NZ_JBLWTH010000001.1, on the reverse strand, counting down.
TCTGGCACGTATTCAAAACGATCTTTTCGATCTTGGCGCAGACCTCTGTTGCCCGGAAGAAAAAGATCCTGAATACCCCCCCCTAAGGATCACTGCCGAACAGGTAGAAAGGCTTGAACAGGAAATAGATGATTTAAATGCTGATTTATCACCTTTAAAGTCATTTATTCTTCCCGGGGGTAGTGAAATTGCAGCCTACCTGCACCAGGCCAGAACCGTTTCACGCAGAGCTGAACGCTTTATATCAGCCCTGAGTCAAACAGAGGACATCAACCCAGAAGGATTGAAATATATCAACCGTCTTTCCGATTTGTTTTTTGTTCTTGCTCGCCATGTCAATGACAAGGGGGCAAAGGACGTGCTCTGGGTACCCGGGGCAAACCGATGATCTTCGGGAGAAAGTCTTCAGGCGATCATTGACAGTGTATGTCGGCGGGCCTAATCTTCCCGGCGACTGGCTGTTAGAGAGTAAAATGACGGACTTATAGATTCTTGTCATTTTGCTTAGGTAAAGCGCGAATATTAAGGATACTTCTAGATGAAAGTACTCGTCCCAATCAAACGCGTTATAGACGCGAACGTGCAGGTTCGGGTTAAATCTGACCAGACTGGCGTTGAATTAACAAACGTCAAAATGGCGATGAACCCGTTCTGTGAGATTGCGGTTGAGCAAGCTGTACGCATGAAAGAAGCTGGCATTGTCAGTGAAATCATTGTTGTTTCAGCTGGACCAGCCCAGGCTCAAGAAACTCTCCGTACTGGCCTTGCGATGGGCGCAGATCGTGGCATTCACATTCAGAGCGACGAAGATTTACAGCCATTGGCGATTGCCAAGCTGTTAAAAGCTGTTGTCGCCAATGAAGAGCCAGGCCTCGTTATCCTTGGGAAACAGGCAATTGATGGTGACAATAACCAAACTGGACAGATGCTTTCTGCTCTTCTTGGTTGGTCACAAGGCACTTTCATCTCTGCTGTTGAAGTAGCAGGTGACAAGCTAAACATCACACGTGAAGTTGATGGCGGCCTCCAAAACGCAAGCCTTGCAATGCCAGCTGTTCTGACAGTTGATCTTCGTTTGAACGAGCCACGTTATGCGTCGCTTCCAAACATCATGAAAGCGAAGAAAAAGCCTATCAACGCAACATCCCCTGCTGATCTTGGCGTTGATGCAGCACCGCGTGTCAGCACGCTGAAGGTAACAGAACCTCCGGCACGTGATGCCGGTGTTATTGTTGGTTCCGTTGCTGAACTGGTCGACAAACTCAAGAACGAAGCAAAGGTGATCTAACGATGTCTATTCTTGTTATCGCCGAACACGACAATGCAAGCATTAAGCCTGCTACGCTAAACACTGTTACCGCAGCTACACAGCTGGGTGATGACGTACACGTCCTTGTTGCTGGTTCTGGCTGTGCCGCAGCTGGTGAAGCCGCTGCAAAGATTGCTGGTGTTTCCAAGGTTCTTGTTTCCGATGCCCCTGAGTATGCTCAGGACATTGCTGAAAACATTGCACCATTGATCGTTAATCTTGCTTCTGGTTATAGCCATGTGCTGGCACCAGCGACAACCTATGGCAAAAATATTCTTCCACGTGCTTCTGCACTGTTGGATGTTCAGCAGATCTCAGAGATCACGGCAATTGAATCTGCAGATACGTTTGTCCGTCCGATCTATGCTGGTAATGCCTTGGCAACGGTTCAGTCTTCAGATGCAATCAAACTTATTACCGTTCGCGGTACAGCTTTTGATGCCGCAGCAGAAGAAGGCGGTTCAGCTGCAGTAGAGACTGTTGATGCAACAGGTGATGCCGGTCTTTCCGCTTTCGAAGGCCAAGAGCTGACTAAATCCGAGCGCCCTGAACTGACAACCGCTGGCGTTGTTATTTCTGGTGGTCGCGGCATGCAAAACGGCGAAAATTTCGCCATGCTGGAACGGGTTGCAGATAAACTTGGCGCAGCTGTTGGTGCGTCACGTGCTGCTGTTGATGCTGGCTATGTACCAAATGACTACCAGGTCGGTCAGACCGGTAAAGTTGTGGCACCAGACCTCTACATTGCTGTAGGAATTTCCGGGGCTATTCAGCACCTTGCCGGAATGAAAGACTCAAAGGTCATCGTTGCTATCAATAAAGACGAAGAAGCACCAATCTTCCAGGTTGCCGATTATGGTCTGGTTGCGGATCTCTTCGATGCAGTTCCCGAGCTTGAAGCTAAGCTTGGATAAATCTTTTGGCTTATCTCTCTCACTTATTGAGACTTGATATTTCAAAGACCGATCTGCAATGATACCCTACGACAAGACGCTATCAAATATGATAGCGTCTTGTTTTAAATTACAGTGTAACGGAAAGGCTCGTGAAGAGTATGACTATTCAGGATATTAAATCCGTTGGCATTATTGGCGCAGGGCAGATGGGTAGTGGCATTGCACACGTTAGCTCAATTGCTGGCTTTGATGTTCACATGGTCGATGTCAATCAAGATCAGCTTGATTCAGCACTCGCCACCATCAAAAAGAACATGCAGCGTCAGGCATCCAAGGGAAAGATATCCGAATCAGACATTGCCACAGCCTTGGGAAGAATCAAAAACTCACAGGAACTGAAAAGCCTTTCAGATTGCGATGTGGTTATTGAAGCCGCCACAGAAAACGAAGAAATAAAAAAGGATATCTTTCGCAAAGTTTGTCCTTTGATGAAGCCAGAAGCCATTCTCTGCTCTAACACTTCGTCAATTTCCATCACACGCTTGGCGGCCGTGACAAATCGTCCAGGGCAGTTCATGGGCATGCACTTCATGAACCCAGTCCCAATCATGCAGCTTGTAGAATTAATTCGTGGCATTGCGACGGAAGCGGACACCTATCAAGCAATTAAGGATATGACCCACAAGTTGGGCAAAACATCTGCTTCATCCGAAGACTTCCCGGCTTTTATCGTGAACCGTATCCTTTTACCGATGATCAACGAAGCGGTTTACACCCTTTACGAAGGGGTAGGTACGGTTGATTCAATTGATACCGCGATGAAGCTCGGCGCGAATCACCCTATGGGACCACTGGAACTTGCCGACTTTATTGGGCTGGATACCTGCCTCGCTATCATGTCCGTACTTTATGACGGTCTCGCCGATACTAAATATCGCCCCTGTCCTTTGCTCGTGAAGTATGTAGAGGCCGGCTGGGTAGGCAAAAAATCTGGCCGTGGCTTTTATGATTACGGTGGCGACACACCTGTGCCAACGCGCTAAAACGAATTTAAAATCCAATATAAGAGCCATCATGTTTATCACAGATGGCTCTTTTTGTTTTTAGCAATATTTCAGTCAGATCCAGTTTAACCTCAGCCTGTAATCTGCACTGATTTTCGCTTTTTATTTAGACGTATAAAAATCAACCAGTATCTTTACTTCCGGCGCATCCCATTCAAAAGGACCGATGAGAGCCCCGACAATCATACCTTCTTTGCTAATCAAATAGGTTGATGGCAATCCCCGTAACCCAAAAGCACGAGAAACGCGGCCTTTGGGGTCAACATATGCCGGTAAATTTTTCAGATCTTTATCTTCGAAAAAGGGAAGAACTTTTTTAAGGCCAGCTCTGTCTTCTGAGAGCGTGACAACACGAAAGAGATCACTTCCCAATTCTGCCTGTAATCTATCTAGATCGGGCATTTCCTTTACGCAAGGTGCGCACCATGTTGCCCAGAAATTCAAAAGAACAACCTGCCCCTCCATTTCCGCGAACGAGCGTAGTTTTCCCTCTTCATCCTGAAAGGTTTCGATCGGCACTGGAATAGGTGGATCGAACAGAGTAAAGTTCCCTTCGAGTCGCCCTTCGAGTGGAGGTTTATCCACAGCGCCAGCAAATGACACGCTCATCAAAAGCGTTACAAATGCTGCAATGAGCATGTGAAGAAGACCGGACAGGCGAAGGGCTTTAATTTGGATCATTTGTACAAGTCCATAAAGTCGTAAGACCGAATAAGGCGAAAGAGAATACCGTGTCAGAACCAAAAACACCCAGTGAGACATCTGCCAATGCAATGTGGGGCGGACGCTTTAGCGTTGGACCTTCCGAAGTTATGGAAAAAATCAACGCTTCCATCGATTTCGACAAACGCATGTCCGCACAGGATATTGCCGGATCAAAAGCTCACTGCAGTATGTTGGTTAAACAAGGTATTATCAGCACAGAAGATGGCAATGCAATACTCCAAGGTCTAGACACAATTTCGCGAGAGATTGAAAACGGAACCTTCACCTTCTCTGCTGCTCTGGAAGATATTCACATGAATATCGAAAACAGATTGCGCGAACTCATCGGGGATGCAGCGGGTAGATTACATACTGCGCGTTCTCGAAACGACCAGGTAGCAACGGATTTCAAGCTTTGGGTTCGCAGTGCGATTGATGAACTTGATAAGCAAACTGGCCTTTTGATCGAAGCCTTGATCAAGCAAGCTGAAGATAATTTTGACGTTATTATGCCCGGCTATACCCACCTACAAGCAGCCCAACCTGTGACATTTGGTCACCACATGCTTGCCTATGTTGAAATGTTTGGACGCGACAGAAGCCGACTACGGGATTGTCGCAAAAGATTGAACGAATGCCCTCTGGGTGCTGCAGCACTGGCAGGGACATCTTTCTCAATCGACCGGCACATGACAGCCGAAGCCCTTGGCTTTGATCGCCCAACAGCAAACTCGCTGGACTCGGTTTCTGACAGAGATCACGCGCTTGAGTTCATGTCCTCTGGTGCAATCCTCGCGACTCACCTCTCTCGCTTTGCCGAAGAACTTGTGATTTGGTGCTCTCAAGGCTTCGGTTTTGTCACACTTTCTGACGCCTTCACAACTGGTAGTTCTATCATGCCACAAAAGAAAAACCCGGATGCAGCAGAGCTCATTCGTGGTAAAGTTGGTCGGGTTATCGGTTCAATGAACACTCTTTTTGTCGTGATGAAGGGTCTCCCTCTCACCTATGGCAAAGATATGCAAGAAGACAAAGAGCCCGTATTTGATGCTGCTGATACCCTTATTCTTAGTGTTACAGCCATGAACGGAATGGTCAGCGACATGGTTGCCAACCGTGACAAACTTCATGCTGCAACAGCCCATGGGTTCTTGACGGCCACCGACCTTGCTGACTGGCTGGTCAAAGAACTTAACCTTCCCTTCCGGGATGCTCATCATGTTACGGGTACCATTGTAAAGCTGGCCGAAGACAAAGGCTGTGATATAAGTGACTTGAGCTTAGAAGAAATGCAAAGTGTCGAAGCACGCATTTCTCAGGATATATTCAGAGTTCTCACCGTTGAACAGTCCGCCCAAAGCAGAACAAGTTTTGGCGGTACAGCACCTGAAAATGTTAAGGCCGCTGCGAAAGCTGCCAGAGAGAGATTTTTGTCATGAAACAAGCCGGAACCATAAAACAAATCTGGATTGTACTAGGACAACACATTTACGGGAAAAGATCTCTTGCAACAGCAACTCTTATTGGCGCAGGTTTGCTACTCGCCGCCTGTGGTAAGGTTGGGGGGCTAGAACGCCCCAGCGGAGATTGGGATTATCCACAACAGTATCCATATCCCCCTGCTGTAACGCCCAACTCCTCTTCAACAGGTATACCGACCGCTGAACAACAAAACGCTATACCCGAGAGTTTGCAGATACGTAAAAATTCGAAGGTCAAGACAAAGATATACGGACAGTAAAAATTATGAGTGCCTTTGAATACCGCCATGGTCAGCTTCATGTCGAAGATCTGTCACTGGCAGAAATTGCCCAAGAAGTTGGGACGCCCTTCTTTTGCTATTCCACCCAAGCGATGGTGAATGCATACAACTCTTTTTCTGATGCTCTCGCAAAAGCAGGCGTCAAAGGCACAATCTGTTACGCACTCAAAGCAAACTCTAACCAATCTGTGATCCAAACCCTTGCCAAAGCAGGTGCAGGAGCAGATGTCGTTTCGGAGGGAGAGCTGCGCCGCGCGTTGCAAGCTGGTGTTGACCCAAAGAAGATTGTCTTTGCAGGCGTTGGTAAAAAACCATCCGAGATGGCCGTTGGTCTAAAAGCTGGCATCCTGCAGTTCAACGTTGAATCTTTGCCCGAATTAGAAGCCCTTTCTGCAGTCGCTCAAAAAATGGGCGTTACTGCACCTGTTGCTTTTAGAATAAACCCTGATGTCGATGCAAAAACCCATGCAAAGATTTCAACAGGAAAAGCTGAAAACAAATTCGGTATTGATATTCCAAGTGTTCGAAATTTCGTTGAACAAGCCAAAGCTCTTCCAAACATCGCTGTTGAAAGCCTGGCCGTTCACATTGGATCACAGTTAACAGACGCAAACCCGTTCAAAGATGCATTTGCACGATTGGCGAGCCTCTATCGTGAACTACAGAGTGCTGGTTTACCGCTGAAACGGATCGACTTTGGCGGCGGCCTAGGCATTCAATACAATGATGAGACACCGCCTGATCTGACCGAATATGCACAGGCCGTCAGCGAAGCCATGCAAGGACTAGATGCGGAATGCATCTTTGAACCCGGCCGTTTTCTGGTTGGGAATGCCGGTGTTTTGGTGACAGAAACTATATACGTAAAAGATGGCACAAATCGTCGTTTCCTCATCATCGATGCTGCCATGAACGATTTAATTAGACCATCCCTTTACGATGCTTGGCATGATGTCACGCCCCTGAAACAACCTGATGAAGAGACGCCGCTGAAACCGTGTGACATCGTTGGTCCGATCTGTGAGTCAGGCGACACCTTCGCGACCCAAAGACCCCTGCCCGAAATTGCAGCGGGTGATCTCCTCGCCATGGAATCAGCCGGTGCCTATGGCGCTGTTATGGCCTCTAGCTACAATACCCGACTGAATGCTCCTGAAGTTTTAGTCAAAGCAGATCAATATGCGATTGTACGTAAGCGTATTGATTATGATACACTGATAAAACAGGACATTCTGCCCGAGTGGTTGTCAGAATAGTATAACCGGCTTTATTCGTCATATTATGGGGCGGTATGTCCAAATGAGCCTACCAAAGGAACATATGGACCGATGGATAGTACCGCCCGACGAAGATCACTGTTAAAAAAACAGGCAACAAGGCCCGAGCTTGGGTTACCATGGAAAATTCAAGCTAAAACCACACTGACCAAAATGGTCCTATTTTGGGAAAGTCTCTGGCAAGCATCCTGTTTTTTTTGGGGAACACTTTGCGCTTTTGTTACCCTGATCCTTCTTGATTTTCCAGCTCAAATCCCAGCTTGGGGGCATGTCGCATTCCTTATTTTATCTTGCGGTCTAATCACCTACGGAGGAATTAAGGCACTTTTATCGACAAGGATACCAACTCGCCACCAAGCCTTACGACGTCTTGAACAAGACAATCAACTTTCTCATCGCCCTTTAAGTAGTCTTGATGATCGCCCTCTAAAAGTCTCAAAAACTAGCCTTGCTCTATGGCTCGACAACAAGAAGCGTCTTGCTGACTCATTCAAATCACTCAAACTAACAGCACCGAAACCACAGTTATTTAAATTGGACCCTTATGGATTACGGTCATTGATCGTCATAGGGCTATTCATTGCATCATTTTCATTTCATCAATGGCCAGATCGCCTGTCCTCTGCTTTTGAATTAAGCAAACTATCGTCACTTGCCAAGCGACAAGACGTGACATTCAGTTTGTGGTTAACCCCTCCAGATTACACCGGGATGCCACCCCTCTTTTATGACCAGAGCTTTAGCCCACCGCCTGAAATAAACCTACCAAGCGGCAGTAAAGTAATTGCTCAATTTAACGGGGAAGAAACACCACCCGATATCCTCCTTGGTGATCGGACATATGAAACAGAACAAACAGGCTCATTAAACCATCAAAGTGTGTTCCTTATTGAGCAGGGAGGAATCCTGCGAGTAGGTGGGTCATTTACATCCGTTGTAAATACCACGATTAACCTCATCGAGGATAACCCACCCCAAATATCGTTAACGGAACATCCCCAAGCAAATGACCTTGGATTACTCTGGCTCAATTACGAAGCACAGGATGACTATGGTACTAACCTACTGACCATAGAATTTTGGCCCCAGAATACACAATACGAGCCCCAAAATCCCGAAAGTACAAAGATCGAAATTCCCCTGCCCGCAAGTAAGATTACGACTTACAAAGGTCAACAATACCTCGACCTTACCGACAATACTCTCGCCGGAGAAGAGGTATGGTTTAAATTGACTGTACAGGATGGGATAGGGCAATTGGGGCAAATAGAACCGATTAAAATCGTTATACCTGAACGCAGTTTCACCCATCCTTTAGCACAACATCTCGTGCAACTTCGCAAGGACCTTAATACGCCAGCCAACAAGCTTGAAGTTATCGCGACACTTGGCATGTTAGTAAAAAACCCTGATACATACGGCCATGATAGTCTCGTTGCTTTGGCTATGAGCATTGCCGGCAAGCATCTTTTTTTTGAACCGACACAACCCGGTGTAGCTGAAAGCCAGAATATTCTTTGGAAAACGGCTCTTCATCTTGAAGATGGTCGCATAAGCACCGCGCAAAGAAAACTAAGGAACATTCAACAACAACTACGTGACGCATTGAGTTCCAATGCTGACCAAGACGAAATCTCTCGCCTTATGGATCAGTTAGAACAAGCTGTCGATCAGCTTTTATCAGATATGTTGAAAGATTTTCTGGACAACCCAGACAAAAACACCGCTGCCCAACCATCCGAAAATGCTCAAACAATTGAAAGTAAAGATCTGCAAAGCATGATCGAACAAGCAAGAATGCTTGCTGAGAATGGCTCTATGGAAGAAGCAATGGAGCTACTTTCACAGCTTCAAAATATGTTAGAGAACCTCGCTTTCCAAAAAGGCCAGCAACCAGGCAACAATGCCAATGACGTAGGGCGAGAAACATTTGAAAAGCTCCAAGATCTGACCAAGCGACAGGAAGAACTTCTGGAAAATAGCTACAAACGCCAACAAGAAGCCCAAAATCAGCGCGAAGGGAACGGGGCAAAATCCTCGCCTCAGACAATGCCCGGCGATGGCCGCCCCGGAGAACAAGGGCAAGAGCAGAGCCAAGAGCGATATCGTGATGCAAAAAGCCAAGAGCGCATCAGGCAAGAGCTTAAACAGATGATGGAGAATATTCAGGAGCTTCTTGGTAATCTTCCAGAAGATTTTGATCAGGCCGAGCAATCTATGGGCATCGCACGCGATGCTTTACAAGGACAAAACGGCGAAGGAAAAGAGAACGAACAAGCTGTACGCGCCCAAACCAGAAGCCTGAGAAAACTACAAAACGGTACGGAACAAGCCGCTGAAAAGTATTTAAAAATGCTCAGCCAAGCCCCAGAACGCGGCAGCGGCTGGGTCAGAGGCAAAGATGGATCGGGACGTGATCCATTTGGACGAAATATTGGGAGCAAGGGTGGGAATATCGCCAAACAAGGAGTTCCATTACCTAGCGAGAACGACGTGATCAAAAGTAGATCAATTCTTGAGGAATTGAGAAACCGAAGGAATGATAGAAAGCGGTCTATAGAAGAGAGAACTTATATTCAAAAATTACTGGAACGCTTTTAAACAACATGAGTTCTGATCTGATAACGGCTTGCTCTCATGTTGAGAAATTACAACATAATTAACCGCAATAAACTTAGTATTTCCAAACCTCGGAAGATTTTTGTAACACAAATAAAAACCAGAAAATACAGTGATGATCTTGGGGAAAATTTTCCAATACAACTAGATAATTTATAAATTAAAGACGTGTAATTTAATTTAGTATACTATCACCTATGGTTGTCTTTCGCCAATGGTGGAACTCTTAATGACTGGAAAACGTTTATCAAAATACATCATCTTGGTTTTGTACGTTTTTTCTACCTCACTATGGATGATGGAATCTGTCGCTCTATCTGATGGAAAAAACTGTAATGCGATACGGGTTAATGGAGCATCTGATTGGTACCCTGTGTTAATGTATACTGAAGAAACAGAGGTACATCATGGAATTGCAATCGATATTGCCCGTGAAATCTTTCGGCGCCTTGATGTTGCAATCATAGATGAACCTGCTCTTCCTTGGAAACGAATGCTGCGGCAATTGGACAAGGGAGAGCTTGATCTTTTACTCGGTGCATACTGGACCAACGAACGCGCCCAGATTTATGGCTACACTGAACCTCTCATCAAAGACGAGGTTGCGATTTTTGTCCGTAAAGGAGAAGAATTTCCCTTGGATGGTCTTGAGGACTTGGTCGGGCTTGTTGGCCTTCGTCCTCTAGGGGGATCATATGGGGAAAAATTTGATCTCTATGCGAAAAAGTACCTGGATATACACGGTGTCAAAGTGGATGGGACACTGGATTTATTACTAACCGGACGGGCGAATTATGCCGTATTAGGCCGATACGATGGCATCGCGGACCTTCAAGAAACCGGAAATTCAAATCGCATCAAAGACCTTCCCTGGCCCGTGGCTTCAAACAATGTCCATTTAATGATGAGCAGAGCTTCCCCTTGTTACTACCTTCTGGACGACATCAACAAAGTAATCCGAGAGCTCCACAAAGAAGGCTTTACTGAAAAGCTTGAGGCGCGATACCTTCAGGTTAATTAATCCTAAATCAGGTAACATTCTGGCGCGGGAGCGTCATTTTTATTTAGCTTGCCTGTAGGCCTAAAGCTTCTTCTGCTGCATCACAAATTTCTTGCAAGCTAAATGGCTTTGTCACGACCTTGAAAATCAGCTCTTCCAAGTTATGTGCTCGTTGCTTTTCAGCTGAATACCCCGTCATGAGTAGCACGGGCATTTCTGGGGCATCTTTTGCCACCTTAAGCGCCAGCCCGATACCGTCCAGCCCCGGCATGACAATATCTGTAATCAAGAGATCATATTTGTCTTCGCCAAGGGCTTCTAGTGCCTGCATCCCATCGCCAACGGCTTTTACTTCATGATTTTTATGCGTCAAAGCCCGCGCAACAAAACTACGTACAGCCTTATCATCTTCAGCTATCAAAATCTTCGCCATACAGGGTCACCGCTCTCACGCTAAACTTACAGTTAACAATTCGTTAATACGAAGAATATCACGTCGTTGCGAATGATACCACGTTTGAAAGAACCGACGAAAACTATCAGGCTACAGAGCTATTCATCGACAGGATCAAAATCAGGGTTTTTCAGAGCATCATCATCCGAAATAAAACTTGTATTAACCCCCGCAGCTTTTGAGCTGCTTAGAAGTTCAATAAAAAACTCTATTTCTTCTTTCGGTTCTAAATAAGGAACATCCAATGTAATGGTTTTACGAGAAACCGCCGCACCGCGATTATCTGACAGCCAGCCTATGAGCTTTGGAACGACAACCTTCTTGTCCAGAGTATTCTTAATTTTACCTGTTAAAACAATAACCTTGATACCATCACGAGATCCTCGTTCAGTTTCCTGATCTTCAATTTTAAGACCGTGCCCTACTAAATAAACCTGTAACCCCAACAGGTCGTAAACTTTCATAGCTTCAGGAACAATATCGACAATCTTTGCCCTCGTGGGGCGGTCAGCAAGGGCATAAGCACCTCCCCCCACCATAATCAAAAGGAGAAGCCAGGCAATAAGTCCCCATTTTCCTTTTTTCTTTTCTTTCTTTTTGTCTGGAGCAAAGCCTTTAGGTCGCTTGGTGCGTACATTTCCTGGCTCAACAAAGTCATCATCCAGTGGTGTCGGTTCTGGTGGAACTGGCGAAGGCACTTCTTGTGAAGGAGCCGCGTCACTTTCCATCTTTGGAGCATCGTTTGTTTCTTCAGGAATGTCCGCGGTAGCAGATGTAAACTCCAAATCAGGTTCCTGAAACCAAGTATGTCGACAGCTACTGCAACGGACCTTGCGCCCAGAATCACCTAGAGCATCAGAGGCAATTCGGAATTTGCTACTGCATTCAGGACAAGAAACAATCATTCGATTTTTCACCAGCGAAGAAACTAAATTGGCCTTAATTTATACGGTCCAGAAAATACGATGGCAAGTAAGGCCTTACCCAGCAGCTATTTTTGTTTTACGTTCGATGATTAATCAAGGCACAAGGCTTTACGCTAGCAGACAAAATATGTCATTGTTTTTCCGTCACTCACCACTATGGATTTCAAACTATTGGTCCGTTTTCAAGATGTTCATTTGCGTTATGGTTCTGGCCCGGATGTGCTTCATCAGGTCAACCTGACGCTTGCCCCAGGATCCTTTCATTTTATGGTTGGTCCCAGTGGTGCAGGGAAATCATCCCTTTTGCGACTTATGTACCTGGCTCATCGTCCATCTTCGGGTCGGCTGAGTATTTTTGGACGGGATGTGTCCCAGCAAGATCGTAAAGAGTTAACGATGCTTAGACGACGCATTGGCATTATCTTTCAGGACTTTCGCTTACTTGATCATCTGACCGCTTTGGAGAACGTCGCCCTTCCTCTTACGATTACCGGGCAATCCCTTGATAAGGTCCGGCGGAATGTAAGTGAGCTATTGTCCTGGGTTGGTCTGGCTGATTATCTTGACGCAAAACCGCCAACACTTTCTGGTGGGCAACAGCAACGCGTTGCGATTGCCCGTGCCGTCATTGCTCGCCCAAGTTTATTGTTAGCTGATGAGCCTACAGGAAACCTAGACGATAAAATTGCAGAACGTTTACTTTTTCTGTTTGAAGAGCTTAATAAACGTGGCACGACCATCGTTGTCGCTTCCCACAACGAAGGCCTCGTGAACCGTTTCAACCATCCCGTTTTTAAAATCGTGAATGGCGAAGTCAGACTGATCCGCAACGAACAAAACGCGACCGCGTCAATAACAACGGATGGTGCGTGATGTTTGGCAACAGAAACGATGTGCCTCTTGACAGAGATGCATCCAGCAGGTTTTTACCATGGCTAATTGCGATGATGGTTTATCTCGCGACGATGTCACTTGTCATCGCCCTCACAATGAACAAACTGGCCAATCGATGGGATCAAGGTCTTTCAAGTAGCTTAACGATACAAATCCCTTCAGAATCATCAGACTCAAAGCGATCTGCCATCGAAAAACAGCTTAAGCTTTTCATATCAAAGATTGAAAAGCTGGATAATATCTCCAAAGTTGAACAGCTTAACGACACAGAACTAAACAAGCTTATGGAACCTTGGCTTGGCAAAGATATATTGCTTCATGACTTGCCCATTCCTTATCTAATCTCCATCGAACTAGATAATTCCAGTGCCAAAACAATTGATGAAATCAAAGCTCTTCTTGCCCAAGATATCCCCCAAGCCAGCGTAGATGACCACCAACGCTGGCTTGGTAATTTATTGGGCCTGACCAAAGTCATTCAAATTATTGCATTGCTTGTTGTCGTTCTCGTAGGCGGTGCCGCAGCTTTAATGGTTATTCTTGTCACCCGAATGGGACTCGCGATTCATCGGCAAGTCGTCGAGTTATTTCACCATATGGGCGCACACGATTCATATATTGCTTCTCGTTTTCAGTTTCATGCCTTGAAACTCAGCATTGTTGGCGGCCTGTCAGGGTTACTTCTTGCCGGGATCACAATCGCCAGCTTCAGCTCTTTATTGGGGCAGGCAAATAGTGCCGTTCTTCCGACACTTACCTTTAGCGCTGGCGAATGGGGATTGCTCTTATTAATGCCATTATCTGCTTCTTTAATTGCGATGATGACCGCAAGGTTGACCGTTTTAAGAAGCTTGGCACTGATGCCATAAGGAAGGGATGTCATGACCAACAGAGAAGAGTTGATCGTTGTTTCATAAACCTATGCGCAGAAGATACGTTCTTTTAAAACTTGCGTCCTTCCTAACGGTCACAGCGTTATTATCCTGGGTACTTGGTTTTTTTTGGTTTGCAACAAACCTGCCAGAAGAAGTGACAAACAACACAGAAGATGCCGATGTTATTGTCGTCCTGACCGGGGGGAGTGACCGTATAAACACTGGGCTAGATCTTTTAGAACAGGGTATAGCAAAAAAACTTTTTATTTCAGGCGTATACAAGGGCGTTGAGGTACAAGAGCTTTTAAGATTATCACAGCGCTCACCTAAAAATCTGGAATGTTGCGTCAAGCTGGGATATCAGGCCGACGACACACGTGGAAACGCACTTGAAAGTCAAAACTGGATAGAAGAAGAAGGCTATAGCTCATTACGGCTTGTCACAGCGGCCTACCATATGCCAAGAAGTCTTCTGGAATTCAGAAATGCGATGCCAGAGATACAAATTCGGCCTCACCCTGTCTTTCCACAACATGTGAAACAGAAAGACTGGTGGCTTTGGCCGGGTAGTATGACCTTGATCTTATCAGAATATGTTAAGTTTCTAATGGCTCATGTCAGGATCTGGCTCGAAGACATGCAGGCGATATTGATTGGATAAAAACTCGATGATTTTTCTAAGATCCCTGACCTTCAATATTTTCTATTTGATTTGGTGTGGTATTTTTTTCATCCCGTGCCTTATACTCATGATATTTCCACAACGTTTTATTTTGCAAGCTGGGCACTATTGGGCACTGGTAATATTTTGGCTTCTCAAGGTCATTTGTGGCACCACCTATGAAATTCGGGGGCAAGAAAATATTCCCAAAGAAGGTGGTTTTTTGTTGGTCAGCAAACATCAATCAGCTTGGGAAACCATCGCTCTGATGGCTTTTTCGGATAACCCTTGTTTTATTCTTAAAAAAGAGCTTCTGATGATACCTTTTTTTGGTTGGTATCTTTGGAAAGGTGGTGTTGTCGCCATCGATAGGAAAGCAGGGTTAAAGGCTCTCCGCCAAATGATCAAAGAGGCAAAAGAGCCCTTAGATAACGGTCGTCCAGTCATTATCTTTCCCGAGGGAACAAGAGCTACTCCCTATCAGGAACCAAACTATCAAACAGGAATTGTTGCGCTCTATAGCGGGTTAAATGTACCCGTTTGCCCAGCTGCTGTTAATTCTGGTCTGTTCTGGGGTAAAGATGCTTTCGTTAAAAAACCCGGTAATATTATACTTGAATATCTGCCTGTTATCCCTGCCGGCCTCGACAGAAAAGTGTTCATGAAAACAATGCAAGACACCATAGAAAATGCCAGTAATCGTCTTATGAATGAAGCTGAGCAGAAAAAAGAGGCATAAATGTCTAAGCCCCGTAAATGTCCAAAGTGTTCAACAGAAATCGGCATCGACGAAGATATCTGCTATTCCTGTGGCGAGAATGTTCCCTTCAATCATCCTTGGTACATAATGCCCCTAGGGGGAATTATCGTTCTCAGCTTATTTTGGCTTTTGACTGATTTTGATGCCTTGATTCAATACATGACACAAAGCATCCCAGATAAATAAAATTAGGCAAATAACTCCAGAGAATACCAAAGATATATTTATCGAGAACAGAGTATAAGGTTGGACTTGTGGATCAAGGCTTTCTCTCGAAAAGGACTCAGATCAGGGAAGATGCTTTTGAGCCTCAACTACGTTATCGAGAAGTTCTTCCAGACCCGGATCATCAATATTCAGCGCCTTGAGGTGTGACACAGTGTTGTCGAGATATTCAAAGCATTGACCGCTGCTACCCACCCCTTGAAGAATATGTGAAATCAGTTCCTGATTATTTAAGCGGCCTGCATATTGATTGTGCTTCGTATCTGCCACAAAAGTTGCAGCTATAACTTTCTCACCTGACTTCAGCGAGATATCGTACCAACCCGGATGGTATACGCCAGAAATCATTTCTCGCTCAAAAAGATAATCCATCACCACAACGCGTTCTGCTGCAGGAACCTTATAAGCCATTCCAACACAGGAACCACCTTGGTCCAACCCAAGAACAAGCCCCGGGCATTCAGGCGTTCCTCGGTAAAAGAAAGAATAGATACAAAAATGTCGATGAAAGCCATCCAACACCGCTGGTTGGACTTCAACATGCGGGAAACCAGGGTTCCACATTAAAGAACCATAGCCAAATACCCAAAAATCCTGGCCCTCTTCGAGCGATAATTTCGAATCATAAAAGGCCCTTAATTCAGGGGTCGACATTGCTCTGGTTCTCCGAATCGTCTATGGCTAAGGAAAGATGAGTGTAACGATTGCTTTACCAAACGAAAAGCAACGCCCTCAATTAAAATGATTTAGTTCCATAGAAACCAAGGGGCGATATAAAATGTCTGTAAATGCGGACAAAAACGTCAATCAATCGTCTGGCATTGCAAAGAAGTTGATCATATCCGGCCTGACACTATGCATATTCTTCATCTCATTCTCTATTGCTTTTTGGTTTTGGGCCGCAAGCCAAATGGAAACAAGCCTGAACAGGTGGAGCGAAAAACAACGATCCCGAGGGTTTGAAATTTCTCATGGTCCGCTATCCATAAGTGGGTTCCCCTTTTTAGTTCGGGCAGACCTCAAAGAACCTCGCATTAAATCCCCCGAAGGATGGTACTGGCAAACACCTCACCTAAGCGCTGAAGCAACACCTTGGTCGCCACTCAGCATGGTCGTAGATCTAAGTGCAGTACATTTTATTGGCGGTCTTCCCAGTAACCATCCCCCGATAACAATCGAAAGCAATTTGGCAAAGTCCACCGCACAGCTAACCCTTGAAGGTGAGTTACTCAATGCTCGGCTTCAGGCCGACAAACTCGTCGTAACCAGAGAGAGCCATCATCCCCTTACAATAACAACACTGGATACAACTCTTGGCCCTCTGAAATCAGCGTCGGCCCAAAACCCGCTTCAAGAGTTCAATATTCTCATTAAAGCGCAGGATATAAATCACCCTGAATTGGATAAGACACCTCTAAAGGGTCCGATATCTCAGCTAAATCTGGACGGTACGTTATATGGTACAGTCCCAAAAGCCAAGCTTAAGAAAGCCCTTCATATCTGGCGGGATACAGGTGGTTTTCTATCCCTACACGATATGAGCTTACGCTGGGGCCCTCTACTCCTGGATGCCAGAGGCAAAATAGCCGTGGACAATTTGCTCCGGCCTTCGGGTAACCTTGACAGCCGAATTGAAGGAGCTGGAGCCGTTGTTAAAAAGCTAGAAAAAACCGGCCTCATAAACAAAGGACAAAGCTTTGGCATAAAGTTATCCTTGGCTGCCTTGGGAAAGACAAACGAGCGCGGACGCCATGAAATAGAAGTCCCACTTATTATGAAAGACGGATGGCTCTCTATTGGCCCGGTTACGCTACTTAAGCTACCGCCCATCGCAAAGTAACTATATCAATAAAAAAGCTCACTTCCGAAGAAGTGAGCTTTTTTACAATTAATCCTGAGCGCTATCTGGTTCTCGAGCATCAAACGTACCCGCCTGATGCGCATCAACAATACCGCGACGAATATCTCGGGTTTTCCGGAAGCGATCTTCCAGAACATCGCCTTCGCCCCACCTTACCGCTCTTTGAAGCACGGACAAGTCTTCGGAAAATCTTTGCAACATTTCCAAAACGGCTTCGCGATTGTTCAAGAACACATCACGCCACATAATGGGGTCAGAGGCTGCAATTCGTGTAAAATCACGAAAACCACCCGCTGAGAACTTCACAACATCGGCCTGTTGAGTCTCCTCCAGGTCCGTTGCTGTCCCCACGATTGTATATGCAATCAAGTGAGGCAAATGAGATGTAATCGCCAAAACTTTATCATGATGGTGAGCCGTCATGATTTCAACCATACTGCCCAAGGAAGTCCAGTAATCCGTGATAAGATCAAGCGCCTTGCTATTGGTACCGGGGACAGGTGTTAAAATACACCAACGCCCTTCAAACAATTCTGCAAAGCCTGCCTCTGGACCTGAATGTTCTGTACCTGCAATCGGGTGCCCCGGAACAAAGTGTACGCCATCAGGCAGATGCGGCCCCACATCCCGAATAACCGATTCTTTGACAGATCCGACATCTGTGACAATAGCTCCTTCCTTCAATGACGGCGCCATTGCACTGGCCAAATCATCATAAGTGCTAACAGGCGTACAAAGGATCACCAGATCAGCATCAACCACAGCTTCGGCAGGCGTTTCATAGATTGCGTCAACCAAACCCAATCTCATGGCTGTATCGCGGGTGCCCTGGCTGCGAGCACAAGCAACAATTTCTTTTGCCAAACCATTTTTACGCGTTGCAAGAGCCAGAGACGAGCCGATCAGACCAATCCCAACCAAAGCGATTTTATTAAAAAGTGGATCTTTTTTTTCAGTCATTGATAAATGCGGAGAGACTATCGACCACCACCCTCATCTCATCTTCGGTTCCGATTGAAATACGAATATGTTCTGCCAATCCATAGGAAGACATACCACGCACCAAAACACCTTTGTTTTTCAAGAATGTCAGAGCTGCTGCTGCGCGTTCACCGGAATCAAAGTTCACCAGAACAAAGTTACCGACAGAATCATGCGTTTCCAAACCAAGTTCAGACACCTGTTGGCGGAACCAGTTAAGCAGACGACTATTAAGTTCTTTTGACCGGGTAATGTGTTCTTTATCTTTGATTGCAGCAACACCCGCCGCCTGCGCAGCCAAGCTAACATTAAACGGACCGCGAACACGGTTAAGAACGTCAGCAACCTCCGCTGAACAATAGGCCCATCCCAAGCGAAGCGACGCAAGACCGTGTATCTTAGAAAATGTCCGTGTCATAACCACATTGTCATTTTCTTCGACCAAGGTCGCACCACTTATATAATCTGCATTATCAACGTATTCGCAATAGGCGGCATCAATAACCAGAAGTACGTCATCCCGTAACTCAGTGCGCAATTTTCGCAGCTCTATTTCCGATACATAACTTCCGGTTGGGTTGTTCGGGTTCGCCAGGAACATAATGCGCGTTTTATCGGTCACGGCTGCCAACATGGCATCGACGTCAATACGCAGATCTTTTTCCCGGGCTTTCACAGGAACACCACCGGCAATCTTGGTCCCAATCGGGTACATCAAAAAGCCGTGCTCGTTATAAACAACTTCATCTTCAACGCCGACGTATGCGTTAATCAGAAGGCCTAACAGTTCATCAGAACCAGCCCCACACACAATTCTATCTGCATCCAGATTTTCTGCTTCGGCTATACCTGTTCTCAGTAAATAAGAGCCACCGTCCGGATATCGATGAAGGTCCTCTGCGATTGCTAGATAAGCTTTTTTAGCCGCGTCTGAAGCACCTAATGGGTTTTCATTCGAAGCCAAGCGGCAAATCCGATCGACACCTTCAACTTTAGATTCTCCGCCAACATAAGGGGATACATCCATAATTCCGGGTTGCGGTTTTAAAGCCATTGTAAAAACTCTCTTATTTTACTGAATAGTTATCGGCAACGTGCCGATGAAATTATGCGTCCGTAAATGGAACTGCATAACCACCGATTGTCCAGGCATGTGTAATCCTTTGATCTGACAATTCGGCTAGTTTGGCCAGGCGCTCATCACCTGGTGTTACATAATCATCCACTTCGATCAACTGTAACCATACAGCCGGATCAGGCGTGTGAATTTGAATATTAACGGGTTTCAAGTCTGATTTTTTCAACAAATTCGTCAGAGTTGTACGAGACAAAGGCTCGGCAGATTCAACCACAATATAGCTGCGATCATGGCCTGTTTTTTCCTGAGCACCCAATCCAACGATAACCGCTTCGGGGCCATCAGTGTTGGACATCTGATAAAAAGGTAAGCGCGCGATAATTCTGGCGTTTGTTGCTGCTTCTCCCTGAGCAAGAGAAAGCCACCAAGGATTACCTTCTCCGGCCTGAGGTAGAGGAAGAACACCCGCGGTTGCTGCGCCATCCGTGACTTCGCGTAAAACACTCATCACTGTCTGACGGTTCGAGATCGGTGTCTCCATGCCAAAATGTTCCCGAGACAGATCGTAGTAAGTATTGTCGCCTTCAGGGGCACATACAGATACAGAAAACCTGCTTTCCAGCTGCAGTGTACTTGCAAAGATCTCTCTCCACAGACGAACAATCGCTGATTTAGGCAAGATGCCGTCATGCCGCTTAATAAGGCAGCGCAACACTTCTGCTTCTCGACCAGCATCAAGACTTGTCGAAGATTGCCCTTTTTCTTTCACGATTGATTGGACAACATCCGCCCTTTTCATCAAAAGGTCATGGATTTGATTGTCGATTTCATCAATCCGGCTTCGCAAAGAAGAAAGTTTATCTTTTTCAGACATAATTTTTAAAGGCCTGTGATTCTCTATTCCAAAGAAGAGATAGACATAGAGGGGGCGAAAAGTAAAAGGAAAGATTCATGTATAGAGCAAGACAGACGCCTTAATTAGCCTTAAATACCTGACAGCTCACAAAGTACGTCAGCACGTTGGGTTCCGTGGATAAATGACCGTATCTCGCGGAACAATTCCGGATAAGAACAAACAAACAATAAATTCGTTTTTAACATAACTTGATTTACCTCGCGCACACTTTGATAACTGTCGTCTAAAAACAGCCCAAGGGACAAATTTTAGACTTAATTCGGATCAAAATTATAATCAGGAATTCTATTATGGCTTCGAAATACGATAGATTTTTGATGTATTTTGATAGGCCTGTGGGGCGCCCACCAGGCTTGAACGGCGTATATTCTGAACCTTTTTAGGGGTTCCAGGGGCATATAACTGCTTACCAGCCTCAACAGTTAAAACACCTGCAAACGTTGGGAAAAATCTTTTCCCCATTCGTTCCCACGCAGGTGCCGATTGCAAAAAGGTCAACCGTTGGCTGGGTGGGACGTAAAGAGATCTGTTGGTCGTTATCGGCACAAACAATGCATCATTCAAAAGCTGCGAGATCTGTGATCGACTAAAAGGGCGTCCCCAGCCAAAAGGGGTTTTATCTACCCGTGCCCAGATACCCCGTCGGTTCGGGGCAACAATAAGCAATCGACCGTCACTGGTCAGGACGCGCCATATTTCTCGCAACATATCCCGTAGATATTCACTGCTTTCCAGACCATGAACCAACAGGACTCTATCAATAGAATAATCTGGTAAAGGCAGCTTTGTTTCATCGACTAGAGATGTTTTCCCCGGTCCCCCGCGGGGCCAGTGACAAACACCTTGCGATGCAGGCATAAAAGCCAGTACACGATCGGCTTCATCTTCGAATTGTGTGAGATACGGCGTGGTATATCCAAGCCCTAAAACAGATTTACCCTTTAAATTTCTCCAGTGTTCGCGAATACTCCCACGGATGACGTGCGCGGCGGTTCCCCCCAGACGGGTGCCGTAGAATCCCTGAAGATCAACAACGTCAGTCCACATTCTTTTCTCTGCTTCTCACTAGATATTTGTGTCGCCATAAACCAGTAGCGAAAATCATAATCAAAAAAAAAATCGATCGTCGATCTTTAAAACATAGGTTGCTAAGATCACCTTAACAAATGAAAAGCCAAAAAGGCTGTTACATTTTATATCTTTAAGCTCCTCCAATTGGAAATAAATATGCTTGATGTCAGACAAATCCCTATACTGAGCGATAACTACAGTTACCTAATTAAAGATACAGACACAGGCGCCGTTGCCGTCATAGACCCTGGCGTTTCAGACGTAATCCTTGAAAAAGCAGATGAACTTGGCTGGACGATCACAGATATCATCCTGACCCATCATCATGATGATCACATTGATGGCTTGGCTGACATAAAGAAAAAAACCAACGCAAAGGTAACAGGCCCTAAAAAGGATCGACACCGCATTGATGGCATGGATCTTATGGTTGATGGTGGCGATCACATTCAGTTTGGATCAAAAACGGCAAAAGTATTTTATGTTCCCGGACATACTCTGGGACACATTGCTTATTGGTTTGAGGATGAAGATATTCTGTTTCCCGGTGACAGCCTGTTTTCATTGGGGTGCGGGCGATTATTCGAAGGTACGCCGGAAATGATGTGGCAATCTCTCCAGCAATATCTCCTTCTTCCTGAGAAGACACTTATCTATTCGGCGCATGAATACACCCTTTCAAATGCAGAATTTTCGCTTACAGTTGATCCAGATAACTCAGACCTTAAAAAGAGAGTCGAAAAGATCAAGAGCCTGCGGAATGATAACCAGCCAACCGTACCAAGCTTGTTAAGCGAAGAGTTAAAAACCAACCCTTTCCTACGACCGAACGATATCCGTATTAGAGAAAACTTGAATATGCTCTCTGCGACAGATGCAGATGTATTTAAAGAAATTCGTAAACGCAAAGACAACTTTCAACCTCCCTCATAAAACGCCATTAGGCATTTATTCGTAACGTTCTTAATACCGGAGCCATCAATGTATTTATGTTTTTCCCCCACCTCCCCCTATGTCCGCAAAGTGCTTATGCTCGCCATGGAAAAAGGATTGGATAGTGAAATCAATCTCGTCCCCATGGGAACCTTCACTAAAGAATCAGAAATCTGGCAAAAAAATCCCTTGGGGAAGGTTCCCGCGCTTGAAACACGTGAAGGAACAATCCTATGCGATTCACCGCTGATCTGTGAATATCTGGAAAGCCTGAACCAGTCTCCTGCACTTGTTCCAGCATCCGGCGAAGCTCGCTGGAAAGCCTTGAATTTCCATGCCCTTGCAGATGGCATTATGGATGCCAGCCTCTTAAGAACAATGGAGCGTCGTCAACGCCCAAGCGAACATCAACTTGATTCTGTGCACGAAGCCCAAAAATTCAAAATCGACACCACATTGGATGTATTTGAGCAAGCCGTTATAGACAAAACTCTTGGCGAAAACTTTGGCCTCGCAGAAATAAGTCTCGCCTGTGCACTAGCTTATCTTGATTTCAGATATGCAGCTGAAGACTGGCGTGCAAGCCACCCAAATCTCTCTGGCTGGTTCAAGCAAACTTCAGAGCGCCCCTCTTTTGTAAAAACATCCCCACCGACAGGCTCATAAAGATATGAAGAGCTACTCTGCACAAGAGATAATCAAACATCTTGATCTTCAACCTCACCCGGAAGGGGGGTGGTACAAAGAAACCTATCGCCACCAGCCTTCTGATGGCGGCAGAGGTGACCAAACTGCAATTTTCTTTTTACTGGAAAAGGGTCAAAGCTCTCATTGGCACAAAGTAGATGCTGTCGAAATGTGGCATTGGTACGCGGGTAGCCCCCTTACCCTGAAGTCTCATGACGAGAAAGCTGAAACGACCGTTACTTTAGGGCCCGATGTTATTGCAGGACAAACACCACAACACATCATTCCTAAAAACCACTGGCAAGCAGCCAGTGCAGAGCAGGGTTGGGTCCTTGTGGGCTGTACCGTCGCCCCAGCTTTTGAATTTGATGGGTTTGAGTTGGCTCCCCCCGATTGGACACCGGGGGAATAGCTCTGATCTAGCTAATCCAAGCGCATACTTTTACGCAGCTACATAATCCTTTAACATCACTGAAAGCTGGCGCATATCGTCAAAAACAGCATAAGCGCCAGCTTCTATCAACTTTTGCCCCTGCCCCTTTTTATCCACAATATGCTCTGCACCAACAAAACCAAGAACAGCTATTTCCGCATTCGTGGCCCCCGTAACACCAGTAACCGTATCTTCGATAATCAAAGCCTGCTCTGGCTTCACCTTCATCATTTCACAAGCCATCAGATGTAAATCGGGTGCAGGTTTGGGATGCTTCACCATAGAAGAACTGAATCGCCTTTCTTTGGCGAAAAACTTTCCCAATCCGGTTTCATCGAGCGCACTATTCAGCCGATCAGTTCTACTGTTCGAGGCTACGCAAAAGGGGTATTCAAGTGTTGAAAGTGTTTCTTTTATGAAGGGAAGTGTTACAAGTTCATCTGCCATCTGATCAATCGTTGCACGCTCAACAATCTGCGCGAAGTCTTCCGGCAATTTCGCGTCAGAGATTTTATTGAAATGATCCCTTATGGCGTCATCGGTATATCCTGCGAATTGATTGGCAACATCTTGTGGGCCCAACATAATGTTATAATTCGCAAGTGTCTGGGATACAATTCGAGCCGCCAGTGCTTCACTATCAACCAAGACACCATCACAATCGAAAATAATAAGTTCAGGAAAAATCGTCATAGATCTCTTATCGCTTCCAATAAAGTTCTAATATTCCAGAGAATTACCTGTGGTTTATGGCACAATCAAGACAGATAAAAGAAAACCCTGTTATCTCAGTAGAGGGCTGAGGTAACAGGGTTTCAATCATGAACCAAGCATTCTTGGTTTTCTTAAGGAATCGCGTCTCAATTACGCTTAGTCCATATACTGGCCGCCATTCACACTCAAGGTAGAACCCGTCACAAAGCCAGACTTTTCGGATGCTAGAAAGACAACACAATCCGCCACTTCTTCTGGCTCTCCCAACCGTCCAACAGGTATCTGTGAGATAATTTTGCTATTAAGAATTTCCTCGGGAACAGCCCGCACCATTTCTGTACCGATATACCCCGGCGCGACAACATTTGCTGTGATGCCCTTACTTGCATTTTCCTGTGCCACTGACTTGGTAAATCCAATGACACCCGCTTTCGCCGCAGCGTAGTTTGCTTGGCCAAACTGTCCCTTTTGGCCATTGATCGATGAAATACTAATAATGCGCCCATACTTGCGCTCTCGCATGCCATCAATCACACCGCGCGTCATATTAAACAGAGAGTTGAGATTGGTGTCTATCACGGCCTGCCACTTGGACTGATCCATTTTATGCAATGTTGTGTCCCTTGTAATACCCGCATTGTTCACAAGAACGTCTATTGCACCCAACTCTTTTTCTACGTGGGCAATGCCTTCTTGGCAGGCATCGAAATCGCCAACATCCCATTTAAAAACTGCGATTTTATTTTCATCCCGGAACTTTTGCGCAGCTTCGTCATTTCCAGCATAACTGGCTGCAACACTGTACCCAGCCTCTTTCAAGGCAATTGAAATGGCCGCACCAATTCCTCTGGTACCTCCGGTTACAAGAGCAACACGAGACATTTTTATTTCCCTTCGTTATTTGCTGTCTCAGGGCAGAACCCTAAATTTCTGTAATTTAACCCAGGATTTTTGGACAAAATCGCGAGGCATCTACAAAAAAAGGCCGCCCAGAACAAAGGCAGCCTTTCCACAAAGAGTTGCTGTCGATGATATTTTTATTTTTTGTTTCATCGACAGTCTCCCTGATTTTCTTAATCGCGCTCAACACAGAGAGCAATTCCCTGTCCGCCGCCGATACAAAGGGTCGCTAATCCTTTTTTAACATCACGTCGCTGCATTTCATGAAGCAGCGTCACAAGGACACGCGCACCTGAAGCCCCAATTGGGTGTCCCAGAGCAATTGCACCACCGTTTACGTTCACAATATCCTCATTCCAGCCAAGTTCCCGGTTAACAGCGATGGCTTGCGCAGCAAATGCTTCGTTGGCTTCAACCAACTCGACATCGTCAATCGTCCACCCGGCTTTTTCTAGTGCCTTACGGCTGGCCGGAATAGGACCAGTCCCCATAATGGCGGGGTCCACACCAGCCGTTGCCCAAGATACAATTTTCGCCAGCGGCTTAATGCCATCAGCTTGCGCCTTGCTTTCAGACATCATCACAACCGCGGCCGCACCATCATTAATGCCTGATGCATTTCCTGCCGTTACAGTGCCTTCACGATCAAATGCGGCTCTTAACTTGGCAAGCCCTTCAGCCGTTGTATCAGGCTTTGGATGTTCGTCTGTCGCGACAACAACTTCACTGCGTCGGGTTTTAACTGTGACAGGAACAATCTCATCCTTGAAGTATCCAGCTTCCTGCGCAATCGCAGCTTTTTGCTGAGACCCGGCAGCAAAAGCATCTTGATCTTCACGGGATATATTAAATTTTGTTGCGATATTTTCTGCTGTTTTTCCCATGTGGTAATCATTCATTGCGCACCACAATCCGTCCTTGATCATCGTATCAACAAGTTTGACATCACCCATTTTGGTTCCCGTACGCATGTGCGAGACATGCGGAGCCAGGCTCATGTTCTCTTGACCGCCAGCAACGACGACATCGGCATCACCCAAGGCAATGGATTGATACCCTAACGCCACCGTCCGCAACCCTGATCCGCAAATCTGATTGATGAGATAGGCAGTCTTTTCGTTTGGAATACCAGCGCCCAACGCGGCTTGACGAGCAGGATTCTGGCCATCCCCTGCCGTCAAAATTTGACCAAGGATGACTTCGTCGACACTTTCAGGTGAAACACCTGCGCGTGCAAGCGCTTCGCGAATAGCAATCGTTCCAAGTTCCGCGGCAGGAACCGTTGAGAGGCCCCCACCAAACGCGCCAACCGGGGTTCTCGCCGCCCCAACAATAACAACACCAGACATTACAGATACCTTTCAGAAAAGCTGTATCTCAAAAAATAATTCCATAAAACCAGAAGCTCGTATTCCCCTGAACAACCAGTTTACCTTATCCTGTTCACTCTCAGCACAATGCTGCACTGCAAAATTATTATATAAACCATAACGAGGCTAGCCATCATAAATCAAGACATTATTGCACTATTGTGACATAAAAATTTACTTTTATCGCCAAATATTGAAATTATATTGCATTTTTACGATCTAAATTGTTCCATCCAATCCATAATTGGATTCCAGACTTTTGATTGTGCATTGCGACTAACCATAATACCAATGTGCCC
The DNA here is from genome assembly GCF_048270245.1 of Kiloniella sp. Classification (GTDB taxonomy): domain Bacteria; phylum Pseudomonadota; class Alphaproteobacteria; order Kiloniellales; family Kiloniellaceae; genus Kiloniella. The sequence continues at coordinate 594,911 of NZ_JBLWTH010000001.1, read as the reverse complement.
CAATGGGGTTTCGACCAACGTACTGCGATCAATACCGGCAGACAGCGCAAGAGATGACACCTTCGGCACAATCCGGTCATTATCAGACACAACAGACAAGGTTGGCACTCGCACCTTATTTAAAGTAATCTTCTCACCCGAAACGACCCAATGACCTTTTTCAGTCAGGTTTTCACCATACCATTCCTGAAGACACTCACAGGCAACTTTCTGTGTAAGAGACACCCCATCATTCAACCAGTCTTCCAAAGATATAAAGACTTTTGCTTGCTCCGTATCCACATCAAGTTGCCTAAAATTCAAAAATTTCCGTAACGACAATGTCGGATCCAAAGACGCAAACAAACTTTGCAGCCCCTCGCCAGAAAAGTGCCCCACAGTATTTATCCACGGTAAAAGACTTTGAAGCCAACGCCCCTGTTGAATTGCTCTTTGATCTTCTTTTTCGTGAAAATCCCACGGACTGGCGATAAGTACGAGGGACTTGACCAACGGTTGCGCCAAAACGGACAAAGCGGTTGCTAAGGTTCCCCCCATACAATAGCCGATTACGATCGGCTTTTTACCGCTTCCTTTTTCCACTTCTTTCAAAGCCGGTAATAAATATTGGACAATATAGTCTTCAAGACCAAAGTTGCTCTCGGCCGGGCCAGGATGCCCCCAATCCATTACGTAAGGCCCCCAACCTTCATTGGCCAGCCATCGGAGGAAACTGTTCTCCTTTAGTAAATCAAGAATGTAATAGCGGTTAACCAACGAAGGGATAACAAAAAGAGGATAATCATCGGCCTCTTTTCTATAACTCAAAAGAGAGGCTGAACCTTTCGTCCAGACTGTCGGCATTGCCTTTCGTTTGTTAACGAACTCAGCATTTTGATATTTTTTGATTCCCTCTTGATAAAAAGAAAAACGTCGAGCTATAGCGCCATCAATTGCCGTAGAAAATTTTAGAGGGTCATCACCTAATACTTCAGATGCTATCCTTGTCTTCATCCTCTCAGGTATTTCCAGAGTCAGCTTCGAGTTCGGCAATTCGCCTTGCAAGAACCCCAAGCCGAGCTTTGAGCTCTGCAACGTCATCAACGCCGACATCATGTGCATTGGTAGCGGAATTGGACTTTTCTTGCGATTGCTTTCCACCCGTTCCAGCCCTTTCTGAATGCCCCATATCTTTTCTCAATACGGACAAAAGCGGATTTACCTCTCCTGTTGAATCAGGATGATAGGCGCTATGGTAAAAAGCTTCCCACTTTCTGTACAGATCAATTGTCGCAGGATCGAGATCTGCGGACATATCCGCCATCAAATGCCATGGGGTCAGCTGCAGTTTGGAAAGATGGCTGATCCATAGATCCAAATATTCATCAGCAAGCTGATCGATATCTTTTTCCCTGTCCAAAAAGGCCTCTCTCCCATAGTATACGCATTCGTATTGCGTTGCCTAATGGCTATATTCGCACAAGCAATGAGAAAAATAGACAAAAAATTCTCTTTTTTTAAGGCTTTTACACCCAATTCATTGACAGAGAGCATCGCAGCGCAGCAATATTTAAGAAGCAGTGCACAAACAGCAATGAGCCAGCAACAGAAACTGGTAAACATAATAAGCATTGGAGGCGAGGATCTTGGCGACCTCAAAATCAGGGAATAATGACGATACTATCGTTATAAAAAAATATGCAAACAGACGTTTGTACAACACAGCGACAAGCAGTTATGTGACATTGGATCATCTATGCCAGATGGTAAAAGATGACGTCGAGTTCGTTGTCTATGATGCGAAGTCTGGAAATGACATCACACGATCTGTCCTAACCCAAATCATTGTCGAAGAAGAAGCAAAAGGGCAAAACTTGTTACCTATTTCCTTCTTGCGTCAATTGATCAGCCTTTATGGCGATTCCATGCAATGGGTTGTCCCCAAATATCTGGAACACATGATGGAAGGTTTTTCGGAAAATCAGGATAAAATGCGCCAATCAATGCAAGAAACCTTTGGCGGCATTTTTCCTTTTGGCAATCTGGATGAAATGAACAAACAAAACATGGCTCTTTTTGAAAATGCCATGCAAATGCTGTCCCCCTTTCAGAACCCGCAACCGTCCTCAACACCAAATACTGAGGAACCAGAGGTGAAAAGATCCGCAACTAAGGCTGATAATGGTGGGTTCGACGACTTGAAAACACAGGTTGAACAGTTGCAAAAACAACTCGACGCCCTAAGCAAAAAAAAATAGCTCCCAGCACGACAACAAAACCGCCGCGTCAACAGACTAGGTAGGAAAAACCCAACAATAAAATGGCTCCCAAGAAATCGGGAGCCATTTTTGAATAAGCTATTATTGACAAAATTTTGAACTGGTTACTTATATTGGGAAAACAATTGCGTCTTTAACCCCAACATTTTCGATAAGCCAATCAGGTTTAATTTCCGGCTTCCCAAAATAAAAACCCTGAAGCAAGTCAATCCCTTCACGAGAGAGGAACTCAGCTTCTTCAGCCGTTTCAACAAATTCAGCAATTGTTGTGTGATTTAGCGCTTTGGCTAAACCCAGAAGATTTCTAACAAAAATCTGATTTTCCTCATTATCAAGAATACCAGCAATAAATGAACCATCTATCTTGATAATATCTACTGTAAGCGTTTTAAGATGTCTAAACGTTGTATAGCCTGCTCCGAAATCATCAATAGCAACCTTACAACCAAGTTGCCTTACAGCAGAGACAAAACGCGCTGACTCTTCCAAGTCATGAAGCGCCGCTGTTTCTGTGATTTCGACAATCAACCGACTGGCAATATCTGGCCTCGACTTCACACGCGAAGACAACGCTCTCAGCCAACTCCGATCTGATGCTGTCAGCCCAGATATATTCAAAGACATCGTGATGTTCGGATACCGGACCAAATCCTCTAAGGCCAATTCCAAAACTCTACGATCAATAACCCGCATCATGCCCAATTGTTCGACAACAGGTATGAACCGCCCTGCCGGAACAGTCTTTCCATCGCGATCAAACATGCGTAAAAGAGCTTCGACCAAAACAAGCTCATGACTTTCAGAATCGACAATTGGCTGATAAGCCAAGGCAATCCTGTCTTCTTTCAAGGCCAGTTTGACTTCCTCACCAATAATCATACTGGTTCGATAGTTTTCACACTGCTCTACAGTTAGTTTGTAAGGTTTAACACAGTCGCGGCCATTTGACTTTGCCTCCAACAAAGCGCTCTCAGCTTTTGCAAAAGCATCAAAACTGGTTTTTGTCTGTTCAGGAAAATCGACAAACCCAACAGAAACCGTCACGTAAATACGCTCGTTGTTTATCTCAAACGGTATTTCACGAACGGTTTGTAAAATGCGATCAGCAATGGTGTCTGCTTCCTCATGCGAAGCGACACTCATGATTACACCGAATCGATCGCCCCCAAGGCGACCAACAATATCAGCCCCCCGAATGCTTTTATCCAAGCGTTCGCCAACCTCGACCAAAACGGCATCACCCGCTTCAAAGCCATAAGCGGTGTTAATCATACCGAGATGATCGACACCAACGGCCAAGAAAGTGCCCACATTACTGTATCGGATAGCCTGCTCAAGAGAGAAATCCAGAGATTCCCTTAACCTCAACTTATTAAAATGCCCAGAAAGCTCATCGTAGCTGGCAAGATATTCAAGCCTTGCCTCTGCCTGTTTTTTGACAGTTACGGGGCGTAGCACACCAGTCAACCGTGTTGGTGCCCCTGTGGTCGAAACATCAACCGACCCTCTATCGTGGACCCATTGAAAATTACCCGCGCCATCCCGAATGCGATATTCGCAATCGTAGAGGGCCTCACCAGAAAAATGGTCCGTTAAATTACGCATTCTTGCTGGAAGATCTTCGGGGTTAATACGATTGTGAAAGGTTTCACCTGTGGCTGGAATCAAATTATCATCCAAGCCAAAAAGAGACGCAACTCTGCCCAACCACATAAGGCTATCTGTTGCCAAGTCCCATTCGTACATGACATCACCAGATGACTCCAATGCGGTCGTCATCTGGTCCAGAAGAGAAAGATCTATATTATTATCACGAGCGGACCGGAGCACGGTCTGTCTACTCCTACCTGAAGATGGACAACTATAAATACCCGCACAAGACACCGATATTCACGTTAAATTCAAATGAATAATAGCGATTAAGTCATTAACGAATACTGAATCCAGTTAATAATTAATCGCAAAAAAATAAATAATGAGTTTTGTATAAAGGTTTTATCAATTCAGTTGCAAGAAACTTATTTTCGCTTTGAGAACAAAATATTAAGCAAAATTCATAGAGCAAACTAAATATCCAAATTTAGCTTCACAATAAGCGAAAAATACAAAAATCATTTCCTTCAATACCGTTCATAGAATAATCACCCAATATTGGTTAACAGAAAGTTAATACACACCCCACACAAGTACAAAACATAATTCTCAAAACATTTTATACAATTTCTATTGAAACTCACCTTCAAACGGTCTATTTCACACTAAAATCAATGTAAACACCTTGCTATGTAAGCATCCGTTTTAAGTGAGTAAATTCCGTGACTCGTGCAAAAAACAAACCTTTCGACACATACCGTATTGAGAACCACGTAGGTCAAAAAATACGCGAACGCAGAACTATGCTGGGCCTGACGCAGCAGCAGCTAGCCGATTTAATCGGGGTAACTTACCAACAAGCTCATAAGTATGAACGCGGTATAAACAGGGTTTCTGCTGGTCGTTTGTACGAAATCTCACAAGCTCTGGGAGTAGAAATAAGTTTCTTTTACGAAGGCCTTCATGACACGCAAGGTACCGTGAGCGAACGCCAACGGATGTGTTTGGATCTCGCCCGGAACTTCACCAACATCAAAAATGAAAAACATCAGGATGCTTTAAGCATGCTTTGCAGGGTATTATCAGAGCAATCACTGGCTGATCCTGAAACAGCCTGAACCACAAAAAGCCAAAACATCAAATACAATGAAATGACACTGATACATTAACTAGAGACTATTAATCCCTAGAATTTTCATCTGCCTACTAACAAGTTCTCTACTCCTAGAGCTCCCCTAACCTTTCTTGACTGTACTTTTCGGTTTGGATCTCGCGCCACCAAAATTGGTTTTCAAGATACCAATCAACAGCATCAACAAGCCCCTGCTCAAAGCTAACTTTTGGCGACCAGCCTGTTTTAGCCTTGAACTTCGAGGCATCCAGAGCATACCGCTTATCGTGACCGGGGCGGTCCTGAACATTTTCAATCAAATCAGAAAAATTCTCTTTGTTCGGATAGCACTGGTTCAGATGGTTACAGATCCCTTCGACAACCAAACGGTTTGTGTGCTCATCTCCAGACCCAATGAGATACGTTTCACCAACATCTCCCTTTTGCAAGGTTAGAAGCAGGGCTTCCACATGATCTGAAACATGTATCCACTCTCTAACTTGGCTTCCATCGCCATAAAGCGGCAAAGCTTTCTCGTCAATCGCGCTCGCAATCATTAAGGGAATAAGCTTTTCGGGAAACTGCCATGGACCATAATTATTACCACAGTTCGTAATCATTACCGGCAGACCATAAGTATGCCACCAAGCTTTTACCAGATGATCTGAGGCCGCTTTCGATGCAGAATAGGGTGACCGGGGATCGTAGGAACTCCCTTCATTGAAAAAGCCACTTGCCCCAAGGGAACCGTAAACTTCATCAGTAGAGATATGCAGGAATCGAAATTGCGAAGAGGCTCCCTTTTCCCTCCAGAAACTTAGGGAGTTCTGTAGTAAATTAAAAGTTCCGATAATATTACTGCTTATAAAATCACCCGGTCCATCAATTGAACGATCAACATGGCTTTCAGCTGCTGCGTGGATCACAATGTCTGGCTGAGCATCTTTGAAAGTATTTCTGACCGCGTCATTATCTTCAAGTGCAGCTTTGTTGATAGAAAAATATTTCTGAAAGCCATCTAACCGCCTGAGATCAGCGGCATAGGTAAGCTTATCCAAAACAACAATTTTGTCGGCACCTAAACGGCTTAACTGTCGAACAATCTCTGCACCAATAAAACCAGCGCCGCCAGTTACAAGAACCCGTTTATCTTTCCAAAAATGTTCTGCACTCATTAAAGGCCTCACCTAAACTTTGACGGTATTAACTAATGAAAAGAACAAAGACCTGATAGTGAAGTCGCTCGCTGAAAAAGCGCTCTATACGTTACCCGATTTCCAAATACTCATCATCTTCAGAATCATCAGCGACAGACATGGACGAAATATCAATAATACGGCACAGGCGACGGTGAAGTATTTCAATTGAAACAGGCTTTGCCAAAACATCACTAACGCCAGACTGGATAGCTTCCATCACTCGGTCGTATTCAGTATGTCCCGTTAAAAGAATTATCGGAACACGACTAAAAAAACCGCCTTCTTTTCTCAGGTCCCGGGTAAATTCCAAACCATCCACAGGCTCCATTTCCCAGTCCGTGATAATAATATCAGGCTTTTTAAACTTCAGCTCTACCCTAGCGGCTTCGACATCGCGAATATATTGAACATCAAAGATTCCCATTGCAGTGAAGATTGTCTTAACAATACGCAGCATATGCGCACTATCATCGACAACCATCACATTCAATCCTGACAAATCGTAGGCGGACAAAATACCCTCGCAAATATTCCAAAGCTGTCTTTTACAAAATAATAGCAGAATTATCCGCCGTACAGTGAGATGACAAACTTATAGCCCGAAGCCAGCGATAAAAAAAAGCAGCGATGCGCATAAGCAAACAATAATTTTTATTTAGGGCAAGTGCACCAGCGGATTCACAAAAAACCAAAGACCGAAACAAGGCACAAAAATCAGACAAGAAAAAAGCCCGGCTTTAGACCGAGCTTTATCAGAATGGCGCACCCGTCAGGACTCGAACCTGAAACCTCTTGATTCGTAGTCAAGTGCTCTATCCAATTGAGCTACGGGTGCGTTTCAAAGCGTTTCCAGAGTAGATCCCTGAAAACGAGGCGGAAGTTACTCTTGCTTCTGTGAGGATGCAAGCCCTAAATCGCAGATTCGTATTTTTTTTTAATCTCATGCCTAACTATCAATTAGTTGGTGGGAAAACTCTTGTCCCTGCGACTCCCTTCAAGTAGTATCTGGCCTAAGTATTTTGGGGGGTTGGTCAACTCGTGTATCTTTTCGGGCGTTTTTCCCGTATCAATTATAGTAATAATACTAGATTTGAGAGATGATATATTTGGCTGATCACAATCAACAGTGCGGACTTGTCAATGGGATCCATTAAATCCTCTGTTTTGCGTAATACCGTTACAGCTTTGGCTGCGGTGATGTTATTAAATGGTTGTTCTTTTACCGAAGAAGCCTTGTGGCCTTCTATCGTCGGGGAAGAAACTGTAGAAGATGCAACGACGACTGCTGCAGAGGCACCTGTCGTTCCTGATACAGTTGTAACCGATAACATCTCTGGCTTGCCTTTGCTGGGCTCAACCATTTTTGAATCTCCGGGGGTAACGCCGGGACAACCAACAGGAACGCATGTTGGCAAAAAGGTTGAAGAGCTACGCGGTGATCTTTCGAGGCTTCAAGCCCGTTTGATACATCATAATAACAACTTGCAGACACAGCGTAACAACGCACGCGGCAGTGCCGGAACTTACCATTCCATTATTGCTGCGATGAATACGCGTCTTCAGGTTGGGACCACGCCGGGTAACCCACAGATGGTGAACGGCTGGAATAAAGCACAGCAAGAACTGGAAGCTGTTGGTGCGAGTATCACCAATTTAAACAGCCTTTCCAACGAAGCAGGATCAACTTCTGCCCTTGCCGCCTTCGTTCTGGATTCAGCGAAATCAACGTATGAACTACGTGGTGCCTTGGATGAAGATCACAGACAGCTTGCTGTTCTGGAAGACGAAGCCAACCAGACGGTTGTTATTCTTGATCGCCTGATGAATGAGTTGACCGAAGATATTGCGCGTACACAGAATTACTTCTCTGCTGAACGCACAAATCTGACAGCACTTCAGGTTGCCGTTGATAATGGTGAGTTCATTGGTGGCAATCTAGGAAGCAGAACGTTTGGCCTTCCTGTTCCTCCTCCACCAGGCGGATCGGCTGGCCTTGTTGGTCGTCAACCACCTTTGGCCATCATTCGTTTTGATCAGCCTAACGTGAATTACGAACAAGCCCTTTTCACTGCCGTTAGTCGCGCATTGGATCGTCGCCCGAGCTCAGCTTTTGACTTGGTGACGGTTGCCCCGGCTCGTGGAAATTCAGCTCAAATTGCATTAGCAACGAGCAAATCCCGCAAATACGGTGAAGATGTTATGCGCTCATTGACGAAGCTTGGTTTACCAGCTTCTCACGTATCGCTTTCATCAACCAGTAATCCGGGTGCTCAGGTCCCAGAGGTTCATGTTTACCTACGGTAACAGGATCTAAGTAATTATAAAAAAGCGGTATCATTTTGGTGCCGCTTTTTTTTGTGTCTCGAAATATCACCCGAGCCAGAACACCACAGAATAATACAAGCCCCTCCATAAACACTCATCTCTTATCCCCTATAGTCTATTGACCCGTTCGCAAAAATACTTCAGAGCATGCTCAGTCACTTTACTCATTTTTTAGCTTGGATCTTCCCTTGTCAGCGGACCTAATCCCCATCGTCGCCTTTATTCTATTTATATCCAGTTTGATTCAAGGGGCTGTCGGTTTTGCCTTTGGGCTAATTGCCCTAACCTTCCTGACCCTGCTCGGCGTCGAACTGACCACAATTGTACCACTACTTTTAACCGCGGGCCTCGCTCAGCTTCTTGTCGGGGTCTACAAGCTACGCGATCACATCCAGTATGAGCCTTTGATAAAAGGATCTGTGATCAGGTACATAACATTGCCTTTGGGCATTCTTTCTCTTGGGTACATCACCACAACCATAGACAAAGACCAAATTGAACAACTGGTCGGCCTTCTCATTCTTGGAATTGTGGTTCTTCAGCTTATCGTCAGGCCATCCCCCCAAGAGAAGCTTCATCCCTTCTGGACATTCATTGCATTTGGTGCCAGCGGCTACACAGCAGGACTAATTGCTGTTGGAGGCCCACCAATTGTTTTATGGGTCATGGCCCACAAATGGACAAACGGACAGATAAGAAGTTTTCTTTTTGCCAGCTTTCTTGCATCAGCGCCGATAAATGCAGTTGTACTATACTTTGTTCTGGGCGACAGCGTCTTTTCACCTATGCTTTACGGCCTTGCTTTTTCTCCATTGATCGCACTGGGCTCACATTTAGGCGTTAAACTCGGCCACGCGTTTTCTCCTGAAAAGCTTCGGACGATTGCCTTTTCGATTCTTGCCATAAGCTCTCTTTCATCCATCGCGGCACCTCTGCTACACTAAATTTGTAGCGTTGCAATCAGGGCAAGCAAGGTTTGCCCTTCTAAAGGTTGAGATTTTTCGCCAGTTCTGCTTTATTCCGGCATCATTTAAAATTGGAGTCGAAAACCGTGTCCGAACAACCAAAAACTTTTCCCGTATCATGGGAACAATTACATCGTGATGCCAAGGCCTTGTCATGGCGCCTGATGAACGAAGGCCCTTTTGAAGGTATTCTAGCTGTTACACGTGGTGGCCTGGTACCTGCGGCTATTATCGCGCGCGAACTGGATATCCGCCTTATCGACACCGTTTGTATCGTTAGCTATTCCAGCGAGAACAAACAAGGTGAGCTCAAAGTTCTCAAAGAGTCACCAAAAGAAAGTAAAGGCTGGCTGATTGTTGACGATTTGGTCGACACAGGAAAAACAGCACGCGCCGTGCGTGAGATGATGCCAGATGCTCACTTTGCAACACTCTACGCCAAACCAGCTGGCCGTGATATCGTTGACAGCTTCATTACAGAGGTCAGCCAAGATACCTGGATTTACTTCCCTTGGGATCTTGCCCTACAAACTGTCCCACCATTGGTTCAGGGTAAATACGACTAACTAAACGTCGTAAAGTATTCGGCTCTACCGGCTGATTGGATAGTTATCAATCAGCCGGGTATTGCCAAGCCAAGCAGCAACAAAAATACGCCCACTTAACAAATTATCCCGATCAGCAACATCACTGAAAAGCTCAAGATCTTCTTCTGATCGAACCTCAAGATAGTCGATTCGATCAAACCCACTATCCAGAATAACTTTTCGTCCCCATTCCAAGACGTGGTCAACGGCTTCGCCTTGACGAATCAAATCTGCAATGGTGCTTTCCACCTTATACAAAGTCGGTGCAATGGCACGTTGGTCTGCTGATAGCCGACGATTTCGGGAAGACAAAGCAAGATGATCACCTTCGCGAACTGTCGGAACCCCGATAACATCAACATCCAAGTCAAGATCACTGGCAACCCGCTGGATCAATAAATACTGCTGAAAATCTTTTTGTCCAAAATAGGCTCGATCCGGTGACGTTTGAATAAGCAGTTTAGAAACAACTGTTGTAACCCCGTCCATATGCCCAGGGCGTGTTGCCCCGCAAAGGCAATCCTGCATCGTCCCCACGGCAACAGTAGTACTGTATCCTTTTGGATAAACCTCTTCTGCTTGGGGGAGATAAACGAGATCTACGCCTGCGTCCTCAAGCTTTTTCAGATCCGCATCAGTATCCACCGGATAGGCATCCAGATCAGCCTTATTATCGAACTGCTTGGGATTAACAAAAATCGTAGCAATAACGCGATCATTATCCGTCTTGGCGGCACCAACAAGCGAGAGATGCCCCTCGTGCAGTGCTCCCATGGTCATCACCACGCCAACTTCTTGTTTATCGGCCTTCCAGCTAGAAACAAGCGCGCGAAGATCCCGTTTGGATTTTACAATACGCATTACTCTTCCTATTAAACCCCGATAAGGGGCATTATATTGAAACAAAATACTTGCGCGCCGTTATAAACAAACGTCAATCACGACACAAACAGCTTTACTGTAAATCCTAGCAAAGCACTTATTGCATCGCAACAATTCGCCCTCCCCCTTTTCCTTCGTTATACTAACCTGCAAGCCTAAGCTTGCAGGGGCCGCAGATTTCACTAGACTGCCGTCAAATTCATCCCTAACGAAAGAACTATTATGAGCGCTGCTCTCGATCTCAAACAACGCCCGACCATTCGCCTGAGACCAAAGGCACAGAAGAGACTGTTGAATGGTTATCCCTGGGTCTTTTCCAACGAAATTGAGGTCAGCGCAGAAACCAAACAAATTCCGGCAGGAACGGTCGTTAGGATCGAAGCCAATGATGGCCAACCATTAGGTACAGCAATATACAACCGCCAGCCATTGATCTCTGCTCGCTTGCTTAGCTCTAGCGCCAAAACAATTATTGACGAAGATTTTTTTGCAGAAATTTTGCGAAAAGCTCTATCGCTACGTGAAACCCTGTTTAGTGTTCCTTACTACCGTCTGATTCACGCTGAAGCAGATGGTATTCCGGGAACGATTATTGATCGGTATGGTGATACTTTGGTCCTACAAGTTAATACTGCAGGGATCGAAAACCTTTTGCCCGCATTGCTTTCCGCTCTGGATCAAGTACTGGATCCCAAAACCGTTGTTCTTCGAAATGACACACCTTCGCGTTTACTTGAAGGCCTCGAATGCTATGACAAGGTTGCCAAAGGCGTGCTGGACGGCCCCATCAAGGTCATTGAGCACGATGCAACATTCTTTGCTGAACTTCAAGAAGGCCAAAAAACCGGTTGGTTCTTTGATCAACGTGACAACAGAACACTCGCTGCTCGTTTTGCCAAAGACGCGGATGTTCTCGATTGTTACTCCTTTGCTGGTGGCTTCACAGTTCAATCCGCACTCGCAGGTGCCAAATCTGTTACAACAGTCGATCGCAGCCAAACTGCGCTGGATTTGGCTGCCAAAGCTGCCGAAGAAAACGGCGTTGCAGATAAATGTACTTTTGTAAAAGCTGAAGTCTTTAATCATCTTGCCAAATTGGCAAATGACGGCAAGAGCTTTGATCTCGTTATTGTTGATCCCCCAGCCTTTGTAAAAAGCAAAAAAGATATTCAACAAGGCTCAAAAGGTTATAGAAAACTCGCCAGACTCGCCGCCAAGCTTGTTAAGCCCGGTGGTTACCTTGTTGTGGCATCATGTTCTCATCACATGGATATCGACAATTTTGCAGATCAGACTCGTAAAGGTCTTTTAGATGCGACCAGGAAATCCCGCCTACTCTTTACCCGGGGGGCCGGTCCAGATCATCCTGTACATCCGTTCTTACCCGAATCTGAGTACCTAAAGCTTCAACTCTACACACTGGACTAGCCCTCATGATAATCAACGTAGATTTCCTTCGTAATCATCCTGATTGCATCGAAATCTGCGCTGATTGGGAATACATAACTTGGGGAAAGAGTTACGGCTGGACAAAGGAAAACGTTCTCAAAAGTTATCAACGAATGACAGAGGACGATAGTACAGAGCAAGCTTTTGTCGCGTTATCCGATAACAAGCCTATCGGGACAGCTCTCTTAATTGAAAACGATCACGAAGATTATAAACATTGCCGTCCATGGTTGGCAGCTCTGTATGTTGCTCCTGCCCATCGACGCAAAGGCGTTGCTCGAAAGTTAGTCGCACTTGTTGGACAGATCGCACGTGATCGAGAAGAAAAACAATTATTTCTTTATACCCTGACTCCAGAAATTTACCGCGCAATGGGATGGAAAGTTATCGAGCAATTTGGCGACAATAAATTTCTTATGAATATTGAGCTTTGAAAGCTGTAAATCAACCAAATAACTGTGGCTTAGAGCTCGACACACTGGACTTGATCGGGAGCTCTAAACAGAAGCAGGCCCCGCCAAGTTCGGAAACATCTAGCCAAATATCCCCGCCGTGTGCCCGCATTAAATCCCGGGTTATTGCGAGTCCCAAGCCAGACCCGTTTTTACGTGTAGAGCCTTTGAACGGTTTAAAAAGGTTTGACCTCATTTCGGGCGGGATTCCAGGCCCATCATCAGCGATTGAGACGATCAAACAATCCAGCTCGGTTTGCAATCTAATCTCTGCGGTCTTGGCACCAGCTTGTTCTGCATTTCGAGCAAGGTTTTCAAAAACCCTGTAAAGCTGCTCCCAGTCACCTGAAACATTCGTGCCCGGCGGTATATGATTCTGGACAGTGATATCAACAGATTCGGCGATTTGAATCGTATCCGCGACCTCACCAGCCAGTTCGTGAAGGTCAAAATCCATAATATCGAGCTGTGGCGTACCTTCTTTGGAAAAGTTAAGCATCTGTCCACAGATATGAACAGCTCGATCAATCGCCGCCAGTAAAACCGGGGCAACCTCTCGAACCTCGGGATCTTCGCTTCGGTTTAACCGGTCAGAAATCAACCGAGCCGTAGCCAGCCCATTTCGCAGGTCATGGTTAATTTTGGCCGCAGCAGTGCCTATCGCCGCCAGCCGGGTTTTCTGCCCCAAAGAGGATTGTAACGAAACCTGCATTGATGCCAGTTCGGATTCAGCGATTCCGACTTCATCAGTTCGAGAGGATGGCCTGATGATACGAGTCGCATCTTCTGGGGCATCTCTGAATTTAATCATGCTGCGTGTGATCCGTCGTAAAGGCTGGACCATTAACCAATGCAGACTGATAAAAACAAGCGCCGCCGTCATCAACGCAATCCCCAAAGAAAGCGCCAAAATCCGCCAAGAATATTCATACATATCCCAACGCATAGGTGTTTCGCTCATTACCACCTCGACGAGAACCTCATCATTTTTTGGCGAAGGACCGACGATTCTAAGAATACGATGCCGTGTTTGACCAAGAGCAACAAAAGCATCCTTTATCAGGCCAAAGAAACTTTCCTCTCTCAAGTCGTAAGTCTCATCAATTTCGACCTCTGCACTACTCATGAGCTTCAGCTTTCCCTGTCCGGGCCTTTGCAGGGCAACCGCCAAAGCATTCACGTGGCTCAGAAGCTCTTTTTCAAGGTCTTCACTCACCATCATGTCATCGGTTGCATCCAGAGCAAGTATAGCTAGGTGCGCATCCGCCAGATGTTCTTGAAGATAGACAAACCGGAACCGTGCTATGGAAGGTGCAAAGATCAAAATTTCTGCCAACAACACAAAGATAGCCGTCAGCACCAATAGCTTCGCTGACAAACTGGTGATAAAGGGTGGCAGTTGAATTTTTCCAGCCATGAGCTCACTATTTCATTTTCAAAGATTAAGTGAAGCTTATCCAAACTTGGCAAGAAAACGAACAATCTTCTTCACACGATCACTAAACAACGATTCTGTATAGTAGCTGCCCGCCACACGTTTACTGACTTCAGAAAGCGTTGGATAGGGGGCAATCACATTTGCCATATCGCCGATTTTCAAACCTTTGGACAAGGCAAGTCCCCAAGGCAGTATCAATTCACCGGCCTGAATTCCAACAATAGACGCCCCCAGAATTTTACCTTTCTGGCTCGTGATCACCTTGATCTTTCCTTCGGTTCGACGTTCCGCCCGAGCACGATCATTATCCGCGAAAGACCAGTTAAGAATTTTGTGCTGAACGCCCTGCTTTTTTACATCAGCCTCAGATAGACCAACTTGCGCCAACTCAGGGTCTGTATAGGTTACCCACGGCACCGCGTTGTACGAAACTTTTGCGGGTAATCGAAACAAAGCACTTCGAATAATAATGCCCGCATCATAGGCCGCCATGTGCGTAAACTGATAGCCACCTGTCACATCACCAGCCGCATAAATCTTACGGTTAGAGGTTCTTAGACCTTTATCGACCTGAATTCCCTGTCGTTCATATTTGACGCCAGCAGATTCAAGGTTAAGCTTTTCAAGATTGGGAATACGTCCCGCCGCCAACAAAAGGTGTGTACCGTTAATTTCGCGCTCTTCACCATCAGCCTCAACACGAAGGCTTACACCATCTGGGCTTTTACTTGCGGAGAGAACTTTCGTCTGTTCCAAGAGAGAAATCCCATCACCCGCTAAGCGATCACGAATAACAGACACCAGATCAGGATCGTCCTTTGGCATTATACTTGCCATCTCGACAATAGAGACCTCACTTCCCAAATTGCGGAAAGCCTGCCCCAGCTCGCACCCAATTGGGCCACCACCAACAATAATGATTTTTTTTGGTAAATCCGTCAGATCAAAAACAGATTCGTTGGTCAGAAACGGGACGTCTTCAATGCCTTTGATTGGCGGAACCATTCCACGAGATCCCGTCGCAATAACAAAACGTCGCGCCTGAATGGTGACATCGCCAGCCTTTAAGGTCTTGGCATCTACAAACGTCCCCGGGGCCTGAATAACCTTGACCCCCAATGATTCAAAACGTTCGACAGAATCATGTGGTTCTATATCAGCAATCACTTCTTTCACGTGATCATGAACTTTTTGAAAATCCACTTCTGGCGCCTCGTAAGTTACACCAAATTCAGGTGATTTTCTCCAGCTACGAGCAGCTTTGCCCGCCGTAAGAAGCGCCTTGGAGGGAACACAGCCATAATTTAGGCAGTCGCCCCCCATTTTACCCGCTTCGACAAGCACGGTGTCTGCACCCATTTGAACCGCACCAGCGGCAATAGACAAACCAGCTGACCCACCACCAATAACGCAAATATCTGTTTTGATCGTGTTATTTTCCATGGAGAAGTCCTTAAATTAAATGTTCTTTACGATTCCCAAACCATACAAGCCACCGAATCAACCGAGAGCCTTATTCAGCACCCCGAGGATACAGGCCATAATTAAGCCTGGTTTTTCTTTCCAAATTTTTTGTAGAGGACAGGAATGAAGGACAGAAGTGCAAGACCCAATATAGGTAAAAGTATCTCTGGCTTGAGGATAATACCTAAATCAGGTGTGCCGCCACTTCGGAACAGAGCATCTAAACCATTCCCAACAGATGCATAAACAAAGGTTCCGGGAATGATGCCAACAAATGTTGCAATTACATAGTTTCTAAGAGAAACGCCCACAAAAGCAGGAACAAGATTAACCAGCCAAAATGGAAACAAAGGAACCAATCTGAGGATCAAAAGGTAACTCAGTTCGTTTTCGTGAAAGCCTTGTTCCATCTTTTTCAGATAGCCTTGTGCTTTTTCCCGCAAGATATCCCGAAATGCTGTCTTTGCGGCTAAGAACACCAAGGTAGACCCAATCGTCGCGGCAACGACGGCATAGATACCACCAAACCATGTTCCAAAAAGGAATCCCCCCGCAATGGTTAGAAACGAACCACCGGGAATCGAAAATGCTATCGCTATGGCATAGAGAGCGACAAAAGAAACAATGGCAAAGAAAGTACGATCTTGAACGAATCCGTTCAATGCCTCTCTATTCTCCTTCAATGCGTCAAAGCTGAGATATTGGTGCCATCCCAATGCGTAAACGGCAATCAACCCTGCAACCAATATAAGAAGTGGCAGCATGCGTTTGAGCAAAGAGGCGCGCTTTTTGTTATCGTCGTTTGTTTCGGTCATACTAGTATCGGTATCTATCATAGAAGTATATTTTTGACGTAATAACTTAAAATACAAGCCTATCAAGCCATTCACACAGGGATGTGATCAAACGAGAGGAGCTAAGTGCACAGTTTATAACGAAACTTCCTATTTTTATCTTTAGAACGATAAAAAGTACTGTGAATTACCTTAAAACATTGATAGAACCTGCTCAACGGTGGTTAGTAACAGTCTTCGTTCACAGCGTTTCCCAGACATAATTCAGGAAAAAGTTTCTGTTTTTTGAGGGAATCCATTGAATCTGACTGACAGGCGTTGACAGATGCTCAGTGCCCGCTTATACACCGACCACTATTTTCAATAACCTTCCGGATAACGGAGAATTACAGTGAAGCGCACTTTTCAGCCGAGCGTATTGGTTCGTAAACGCCGCCATGGCTTTCGCGCCCGTAAAGCTACCGTCGGCGGTCGCCGCGTCCTAGCTAACCGTCGCTCAAGAGGTCGTAAGCGTCTATCCGCTTAAGACTATGATGCTCGAAGTCGGAAAGCTCAAAAGGCGATCCGAATTTCTTCGGGTAGCAGCGACGCATAATAAATGGGTCACACCCGGCTTGATTCTTCAAGCCATGCGGCGTCAACCTGAAAGCTCTTCTAACTCAGAAGAGCTTTATAGGTCTGGCGCTATTCGCATTGGTTTCACAGTTACCAAGAAAGTTGGTAATGCTGTAATCAGAAACCGGGTGAAACGTCGTTTACGTGCCGCTGCAGCAGAAATACTTTCCGAATATGGGAAAGCTGATCACGATTACGTTCTGATCGGACGAAAAACAACATTGTTTCGCCCATATGATGATCTTAAAAACGATCTGAAGATATCCCTACAACGGGTTAAAACAGATCGAAAGAAAGCATCAGGTCCCAAAAGGCCACAGAGCTGATACCCGAGTAATGAGAGGACACAGTATTGAAAATATTACGTGCACTCCTTTTAGGGTTCGTAAAGCTGTACCAATACGGAATCTCTCCCTATACTCCCGCAAGCTGCCGTTACCATCCCACATGCTCTGAATATGCAAGCGAGGCAATTGTCACGCATGGCGCATTACGGGGTGGTTGGTTAGCCCTGAAACGTCTTTCTCGTTGCCATCCCTTGGGTGGTTACGGTTATGATCCTGTACCAGAACCATCTGACAACGATCATTGCGATGATTGTCATGTCACGAACAACCGTTGAGCCGATCACTGATGCAAAACGAAGATCAACGTAATATTCTTCTTGCTGTCGTCTTGTCCGCTGTCATTCTTTTTGGCTGGACTTTTGCACAAGAATACTTCTTCCCGCCAAGCCCTGAGCAAATTGCTGCCAGAGAAGCTGCACAACAGCAGCAACAATCACAAGCAAACATCGCTTCTGATAGCTCGATCCCCGAAGTACCTGGTGGAACAAATAACCTTCTGAAACTCATCGAAGGCCGTCCAAGAGAAGAAGCTTTGGCAGATGCAAAGCGAATCACAATCGACACACCAACTGTTGAGGGCAGTATTTCCCTCACAGGTGGTCGGATTGATGATTTGGTTCTCAAGAATTATCAGACAAGCATTGAAGAAGGCAGCCCGAACGTTGTTCTTCTCTCTCCTGCACAGACAAAGAATCCTTATTACGCGGATTTCGGGTGGATTTCTTCCGACAGAAACCTTGCCGTTCCAGACAATAAGACAATCTGGACTACAGCAAACACAAGCCTGACACCTCAAAGCCCTGTCACCCTGACATGGAATAACGGTTCAGGCCTCAAGTTTGAGCGAGAGCTTTCCATTGACGACGGCTACATGATCAGCATCAAACAACGTGTCGTGAACACATCAAACGGCATTGTTGATTTAGCTCCCTACAGCCTTGTTTCGCGAACAAATACGCCAGAAACTCTGGGATATTATATTCTCCACGAAGGTCCAATCGGTGTTCTAGGTGGTAGCCTGACAGAAGTCGATTATTCGGATTTGAAAGAAGATGGTAACGTTACTTTGCCGAGCACAGGCGGATGGCTTGGTATCACAGATAAATACTGGCTTACAGCCCTGATCCCTGATCAAAGCAAAGAAATAAGCACACGGTTTATTTACAGCGGCAAAAACGGTCCTGATAGGTATCAGGCTGACTATTTTTACAATGTAGAAGCTGTCCCTGCAGGCGGAACGCTTGAATTCAGCAGCAACCTCTTTGCTGGTGCCAAGGAAGTTCCTTTGATTGATCAATACACTGATGACCTCGGCATTCAAGATCTTGATCTTGCTGTGGATTTCGGTTGGTTCTATTACATTACCAAACCTTTCTTCTACGCCCTTCACTGGCTCACGAGCATTGTCGGTAATGTTGGCCTCTCTATTATGGCTCTGACCGTTATTATCAAACTTTTCCTCTTCCCCTTGGCAAACAAGTCTTATGTTTCCATGGCGAAAATGCGTAAGCTACAACCTAAGTTGGTCACCCTACGCGAGAAATTTGGTGACGATCGTCAAAAGCTTAATCAGGAAATGATGACTCTCTACAAGCAAGAGAAAGTCAACCCGATGGCTGGGTGTTTGCCCATCGTTATCCAGATTCCGATTTTCTTCTCTCTCTACAAAGTTCTCTTTGTAACCCTAGAGATGCGTCAAGCTCCATTCTACGGCTGGATTCATGATCTATCTGTTCCTGATCCGACTTCACTGGTGAACGGCTTTGGCCTGTTCCCATGGGGAATTCCAGAAGCAGACACACTGATTGCCTTCCTGAATATCGGCATCTGGCCTGTGCTGATGGGTATCTCCATGTTCTTGCAGCAACAGTTGAACCCACAGCCAACAGATCCTGTACAGGCGAAAGTCTTCCTGTTCATGCCATTGTTCTTCACTTTCCTTCTCGGAACATTCCCGGCCGGGCTCGTGATTTACTGGACATGGAACAACCTACTTTCCATTATTCAGCAAGCTGTGATTATGAAAAAGGCTGGTGTTCCTTTGGGACGCACGCCTGCAGAAACAAAAAGTTAATCCACGTTTTTGCAAAATCGATATTGAAAGGCCCTGACACTAAGTCAGGGCCTTTTGCGTTATTCCTTGCCGAAAGCAAGAACAAAGACTATTCATCACCCCGCTCTCAAATATAATATGATTACCCAGTTTAAGATGTAGGGGGCAGAGGAGAAGATAATGACTGACGATATTCAAAATTCCGGCACTCGCTTTGATAATCCCGAAGACGATCCCGCGATGCTGGAAGCTGGTCGATTACTTTTCGCGAAATCCTGTGATTTTATTCTCGGTGCTACGAAAGATGAACACATCGGTAATTACGGGCTGCCAGAAATAGCGTTTGCAGGGCGTTCTAATGTTGGAAAATCGAGTTTGGTAAACGCATTGACAGGTCAAAAAACACTGGCGCGGACATCGAACACGCCTGGTCGAACCCGTCAATTAAACTTCTTTGACCTTGGACAGAAGCTCATGCTGGTTGATCTTCCGGGGTATGGGTATGCACAGGCCTCTAAATCTGATATCGCCTATTGGACAAACCTGACCCGCAACTACCTTCGTGGACGCGCAGAGCTGAAACGTATTTTACTTTTGATCGATTCACGTCACGGTGCCAAAGACAGTGACCGACAAATAATGGATGAACTCGACACCTGTGCCGTTTCCTATCAGGTCGTCATGACAAAGACAGACAAGATCAAACCGACACCCCTTGCCGAAGTTGAAAAGAAACTTGCAGCCGAACTTGCCAAACGCCCTGCCGCGCACCCCCAAATTATGAAAACATCATCGGCAAAATCTATTGGTATTGCCGAGCTTCGCGCAAGCATTGCCGCACTGACAGAACAAAGTAGATAAACGACTGTGTTTTCACCTGGGTAATATTTCGCTATAACCTTTTACCCGTTAACAACCACATCCCTATCAAGTACCTTATTCCATACTTAACATAACGAATTCAAAGGTCGCCAAGATGACAACCAAACATGCCAAGGACCCCAGAAAGTGGCTTAGAACAGCCCAAACAATTTCAGAGGCCTTGCCATTTATGCGACGTTATTCTGGCAGAAAAGTTGTCGTAAAATACGGCGGCCATGCAATGGGTGACGCAGATCTAGCAGACAAATTTGCCCACGACATCGTTCTGTTAAAGCAAGTTGGTATAAGCCCCATTGTCGTTCATGGTGGGGGACCGCAAATCGGTGAAATGTTGAAAAGACTTGCTGTAAACAGCGAATTTGTTGACGGGTTGCGAGTAACCGATGCCGAGACTGTTGAAATCGTTGAAATGGTTCTCTCTGGCAAGATCAACAAAAGCATCACCGCGGCAATTAACAAAGCTGGAGGAACTGCGGTTGGGGTTTCGGGAAAAGATGGAAGCCTTATCAGAGCAAAAAAACTGCAACGAACAATTAAAGATCAGGATTCAAATATCGAGAAGGTTCTTGATCTCGGATTTGTTGGTGAACCCGAAGAAATTAATCCGAACTTCCTTCTCGAGTTAGATAGATCAGGCATGATTCCTGTGATCGCTCCTATTGGGTACGGACCAAATGGTGAAACCTATAATATCAATGCCGATACCGCAGCTGGGGCCATTGCTGCTGCCGTTGGTGCATCACGCCTGTTACTAATGACTGACGTTGCCGGTGTCTTGGATAAACAAGGAACACTTATTTCTGAGCTCACAATGTCAAAAGCAGCAGAGCTTATGCAAGACGGAACAATCAGTGGCGGCATGATTCCAAAGCTTGAAACCTGCCTGGAAACAGTTCGTGGTGGTGTTGATGCGGCTGTCATCCTTGACGGTCGAATTGCGCATTCCATGCTGTTAGAAATATTCACCGATTGCGGCATAGGCACGATGATCAAAAAGGCCTAGAAATCGGTAAGGTTTCTTATTCAAATACTTTTTTTTTGGGGGGAGATCAGCCCCCTGACAAAAAAATCCACCAAGAGAAATCTCGGACAGAAAGTCAAGATTGGTGAGTTACTGGCTATTCGGCATCATCAAGATATAGGGTAACTTGCCAATCCAACTCTTTATCAGAAATAGGAGCTTCGCCATTCTCATCAGCTTTAATCGACTGTTGTGGTGGAATCCCTGCTAACCGTAATTGAACAATATTTGCCAACTCCATAGAAAATCCAGCTTTCCAAACCAAGGCCACGACTGTTTTTGCAGCCCTCGAAAGAACCATTCTGCGCGCGACCAAAGGCGGTAGATCAGCAACTTTGGCAAGAGCCTGAATAGCAAATTCACGGTCACCACAATGTAACCGCGTCGTTATAAGGTCTTCTGTCAACTTTCCCGATTTATACAGTTTTTCAACTTCACTCTCTATTGCTTTCTCATCTTCAGAATCAATGTTTTCCTGGAGAACATTATCTACCTCCATCCGTTTACGGACTTCCAAGCCAATAGCAGTAGAGACTTCTGGATCCATATCTGGCCTGTCTAATAAGTTCTCCAACAAAGTTTCAGCAACAAAACCAGCCAAGCGTTTCAAAGAAAGAGGTGAAAGTTTAGGACGTTTCACAAGTGGTTCGTGCCAAGCCTGAACCTCAGGGGCTTGTTCAACCAATAGATCCAACGTTTCCTCGCGAATTTGCGCTGATTGGTTATCAAGCATCGTAGCAATCGCGTCGTGATCTTTGGTTTCAACAATAGCATCTGTAATGTTTTCGCCGAGATTAGACCGCCGGGAAATAGCTTTTAACCGTGAGCCTCTCACACCATCCCAGATTATTTTCAACAAGTCTTCGTCGGTTAAAATCGGCGAGGATTGAAGAACCGGAGATGCCACACTATCGACCTCATCACAGGCAAGCCTACGGACGATAGCGACAGGAATTGTGTCTAACTCTTTGACAGCCTCAGAAATAACTTCTCTAACTTTATCTTGCTGATCTTCAACAAGTATTTCGAGGGTTTTTATAACAAAATCATACGCTTTTCTTTGTGTTTTTCGATCCAGTTCAGGTGCCAGCTTACCAATTTTCTCGGCAAGTTCCATACGAACCTGACTGTCATTATCCTTTGCAAGCAACAGATCAGCTTGTTTCGGCGTTAAAGCGTTAGAGGCAATTGCCTGACGTACATTGGCATTATCATCATCAGCTAAATAATAAAGAATTTCCGGTTGAATATCCTTGCGATTGGCCAATGACAACCTGACGTCACTATCTTTGCTTTCAGCCATTTCTTTTGCGTCTTCATACGCCAACGCTGCTTGCATTCTTTTACCACCCTTTGAAGAATCAGCTGACTTACTCATTAATCAACCTCATCATTATTTTCTTTCACGACATAAACGCCATTTTTGCCAGATCGTTTCACTCGGTACATGGCCTCATCTGCATGTAATAACAAATCGGATAGATTCGTATCCTTCTGTGCCGAAAAAAGATATCCACCAACAGAAGCACTCAAAGACCACTTGGGGTCATCTTTTCTGGAAAACGCAGGAATAAGCGCGTCCAAAAGATCTTGCGCTTTGACTTGCGCCTCGCCCTCGGAAACAGCCGGTAAGAACAATACGAATTCATCCCCCCCCAAACGCGAGATCCAATCATTCCGCCTTGTTTTACTTTTTAAGATTTCCGCAAAATCCTTGAGAACCTTGTCTCCTTCTTGATGCCCATAAGCATCGTTTACATACTTGAAATTATCCAGATCGAGATAGAGTAATAAATGTGTTTTTTCATCACCAAGATTATCTTCGATAAAACCATCTAGCAGGTGTTCAAAGTGTCGCCGGTTCAAAAGCCCTGTTAACGGGTCTGTACTGGATAGAGCTTGAAGCTCTTTATGATGGCCGTATTGTTGCAGCGAAATACCAATTTGAACTTGTACACGCTCAAGAAGTTCACCTTCCCCAGGGGACCAAGAAGCCCGATTCCCCTTACGCCACAGACAAGTAAATCCATTTAACTGACCCCGAAATTTAGTACAAACAGCAACAAGAATACCATCAGAACTGGTTTCCTGATAAACGGTTTCGCCCATTTCCATTGCAGCTTGGACCCGCGCAATCGCATCCAGTTGTAGTGCTTCACCTTCCTCTGCAACAGCCTGCCATATATCGCCGTCAAAATGGCTAATCATCACAGCATCCACGGGTAACGCGGGGATCAGACAATTTGCGACAGATACCAACATTCGCATCGGCACCATTTCACTACGCGCAATTTCCAGGATTCTATTATAGACACGTTCACGATGAATCTCGTTAGCCCGCAATAATTCATCGTGACGTAATTCTGTGATATCACGACAAAACCCTCGATTCCCGTGCCATATTCTACGATCGCCCCAAAGAGGCATCGACGTTACTAACAAGCACCGCTCGTCACCAAAGTTGTCTTTGACCCAAATTTCTTCCTCCTCGCAAGGAATCTTACAGGAAAAGGGGTTAGTAACAACTGACGATGGATCAGCAAACAGGGTTTCTGCATCTGAACCTGACAACTCAGTAGAAGAAAATCCCAAACCTCCTTCCGGGGTAATAAAACTGATTTTTCCTTTTTTATCAGTCTCCCACGCGAAATCGCACGCGGCTTCAAGAAGATCACGATAACGTTGCCTGGATTCAATCAGCGCAGCGCGCAAGTTACGTTCAAGAGAAATATTACGTCCAAGCAAAAGCGCGGATGCCCCGTCAGACCAAGGTAACAAGGCAAGATCAAAAGCGCCAAGGACACGGCTATTCTCATCCTTCCCTTCTCGCACGAGCAAAGGGTTCACCTGTGCAGCTCGCCCACTCAATGCCGATTGCAGCGCATCCCGGTACTCTTCTGATCCCCCGCGTTTAATAAAGGTACACAGTAAATCAGCCTGTTCATTTGCACTGGAAACACGACCGTTTCTTTCAACGAAAAGAACTGCCCCAGGAAAATCAGCAAAGGGGCCGCCTGGTATGGTAACATCCCATAGTTCCTTGTCGGTTTTATTTGGCAAATCAACACTCTTATTCATTTTTATCTTTCCTGGCGGAGCCTTCTCGGCACCTCACAGATACTGTTCAGGGCCAAGTTTAAATCACCACAGTTAACACCAACTTAAACTTGTGATTTTGCATATTTAAATAGTGCAAAAGCGATTCTTGCTTGGCTAATCATAAAAATCTGACTAGGGATTCTTATTACGCAGGTGAATGTTCGACGATTGGAAAGTGAAAAATGGCGAGCTTAGACGACAGAGATGTCTGGTTATTTGATCTGGATAATACACTCTACCCAGCTTCGTCCAATTTGTTCGGGCAGATTGAACAGCGGATGGGAAGTTTTATACAAGAATTTCTTGATCTCGACCCAATTGAAGCCAAAAAAGTTCAAAAGGATTATTTCCATCAGTATGGCACGACGCTGAAAGGTCTCATGGTCAATCATGATTTGGCACCAGATCGCTATCTCAATTATGTCCACGATATCGATTTTGGTGTGATTTCACAGAACGAGGCACTCAATAAAGCGCTTACAAATCTGCCTGGTCGGAAGCTGATCTTTACCAATGCATCCAACATTCACGCATCAAATGTAATGGATCGCTTAGGGGTTAGTCATCATTTCGAAGAAATTTACGACATTGCAGATGCAGATTACATACCCAAACCATCACAATTCCCTTATGACGACATCATCAAAAAACATGGCATCGACCCCACCCGATCTGTATTTTTCGAAGATTCTGCCAAAAATTTAAAACCTGCGGCTGAAATGGGAATGACAACGGTGTGGGTCAAAACAGATATAGATTGGGCATCCGTGGGGGCAACCGATGATAAAGGGCAGATTGCTGATTTTATTCATCACCACACAGACGATCTCGTGAGTTGGCTGAATAATCTATGAAATCAGTTTCAAATTAGGGATAAACCCGCCCCAAAAGCCATAAATCGTATAACATCGGCTTCAGAGCCTGTAAGCGTTTGACAAGAGAATAACCTCTACCGCATTGTCCCCTCCAAAGCCGCGAGGGCTCAATCAGATAACAGTCGACGATGGGACATATCATTATGAATACTGATATCCAGAATAGCATTGAAAGTGCCTGGGAAAACAGAGACCAGGTAAGCGCAGCAACAACAGGCGAAGTTCGCGAAGCCGTAGACGAAGCTCTTATGCTTATGGATTCAGGTCAGCGTCGCGTTGCCGAGAAAGGTCCAGACGGTTGGATCGTCAATCAATGGCTAAAAAAAGCTGTCCTCTTGTCATTCCGCCTCAACGATATGTCTCTCATCGCTGGTGGTCCCGGCGAAGCCACAAACTGGTGGGATAAAGTTCCCTCCAAATTTGAAGGTTGGTCCGGCGATCAATTTGCATCCGCAGGTTTCCGTGCTGTTCCCGGCAGCATCGTGCGCCGTTCAGCTTATATTGCTCCCGGTGCTGTCCTGATGCCAAGCTTTGTTAATCTAGGCGCTTATGTTGATAGCGGTACCATGGTTGATACTTGGGCAACTGTTGGCTCTTGCGCGCAGATCGGCAAGAACGTTCACCTATCCGGCGGCACTGGTATCGGTGGCGTTTTGGAACCGCTACAGGCTGGTCCAGTTATTATTGAAGACAATTGCTTCATTGGTGCCCGAGCCGAAGTTGCCGAAGGCGTTATTATTGAAGAAGGTTCCGTTCTTTCCATGGGCGTTTATATCGGCGCATCCACCAAAATTATTGACCGTGAAACCGGTGAAATTTTCATGGGTCGGGTTCCAGCCTATTCCGTGGTTGTTTCTGGTACACTTCCAGGCAAGCCACTTGCCGATGGAACACCGGGGCCGAACCTATATTGTGCCGTTATTGTGAAACGTGTTGACGAGCGCACGCGTTCAAAAACATCAATCAATGATCTTTTACGTGACTAACGAAGACCGGAGCGAAAATAAATGACCGTCGAGAACCCCGCCTCTGCCTTAGAAGTCAGTCAGGCACTTATCAGATGCCCCTCTGTCACGCCTACAGAAGGAGGGGCTCTCGACCTCATGGAATCGCTTTTAAAGCCCTTGGGTTTTGAATGTCAACGTTTGCCATTTAGTTGCGCAGAAACCTATGACGTTGATAACCTCTATGCCCGATTAGGCAATAACGGCCCCGTGTTTGGATACGGGGGACACACCGATGTCGTTCCCGTTGGTGATGCTAACGCCTGGAGCGTTGATCCCTTTGGCGGCACTGTTGTTGATGACAAACTAATTGGACGCGGCACCGTCGACATGAAAGGCTCTATCGGGGCTTACGTCGCTGCATTGACCCGTTTCTTGAAATCACCTCAAGGTCAAAACCTAAATGGTTCACTAAACCTGATTATTACAGGGGACGAGGAAGGCGTTGGCCTAAACGGAACACGCAAAGTTCTCGACTGGATGACTGATAAAGGCGAGAAGATGGACGTCTGTCTTGTCGGGGAACCAACAAGCAATACTGTGCTTGGCGATATGGTCAAAATTGGTCGTCGTGGATCTATGAACTTCGCCCTAACCGTCCGTGGTGTGCAGGGACATACGGCCTATCCCCAGCTGGCTAGCAACCCGCTACATCCCGCCATCAACATGCTGCACAATCTGTTGCAGGAACCATTGGATAGCGGAACAGAACACTTCCCGCCTTCAAGCCTTCAATTAACAACCGTTGATGTTGGTAATCCGGCAACAAACGTGATCCCTGCTGATATCACGGCGAATTTCAATGTTCGTTTTAATGATCTCTATACCTCAGACCACATTGAAGCCTGGGTACGCGAACGCCTACACCGGGCTGATTTTGACTATGATCTAAAAATTCGCGTCTCTGGGGAATCGTTTTTGTGCCCCCCAGGTCCTTTCAGCGACCTGATCGGCACGTCTATTCAAGATGTAACAGGTGTTAAAACGGAGCTGGGCACATCCGGCGGAACGTCGGATGCGCGTTTTATCAAAGATTACGCGACAGTTGCTGAATTTGGCCTATTAAATGATACTGCTCATAAAGTCGATGAACACTGTACAGTCCAAGAACTCGAAAGTTTATCCAAGACCTATGAAACAATGCTAAGGGGATATTTCAAAGCGTGATCCCAACTCTCGCAGAAATAAAAACCAACCTAGGCGACGCTTTGCAATATATGCGGTTTAACGGCGCACAGATAACGCAAACAACTGTGAATACAGAGGCCTTTTGGAAATCATTTTTTGCAGCGGTTCTTTGTATCCCCGGCACAATCTATTTAACGATTGCCCAACCGCTGGAACCAGAGCCAACTGTCGATCTTTTTGCTCTATTCCTTATTGATTCGCTCTTTTATATCATAAGCTGGATTGCCTATCCAATAATGATGCATCTGCTGTTAGTTCTGCATAAAAAAGAAAACTTGTTTGGCCAATTTATAATCCATTTCAATTGGCTACAAGTGTGGCAATTACTCGCTTTCACGTTATTGTTCTTTGTTTTACAAACAAATTACCTACCAGATTCTTTAGGGGCCTTTTTATACCTGATCATCCTATTGTACGTGCTTATAGCACAAGCTTATATGACAAAAACAACACTAGAAACTGGTTGGTTTTCAGCTACTGCCTTCGTCCTTTTTTATATCATCCTAGGGCAAGCAATACTCACTCTTAATCAGGACATGATGTATTTGTAACGAACTTAATCTATGATTATTACGCCGTTGGTTCTTTGCCAACAGTCGGATCATGAGCAACATCATCCTCTGATAACGGATCAAAGCCAACAGAGACAAAATAAAGCCCCCAAGCTGGTGCCATCTCACCAGCCTGACTACGGTCTTTTGCGTCCAAAACCCGTTTCAAATCTTCTTTTGTCCATTTGCCCATGCCGACCTTTTTTAAAGATCCTGTGATATTACGCACCTGATGATAGAGGAATGAGCGGGCAGATAATTCAATGCGAATTTCGTCCGCCTGTTGGGTGACTGAAATCTGGTTAATGGATTTAACCGGAGATTTCGCCTGACAATCCTTGGCACGAAAAGAAGTAAAATCATGAACACCAACCAGAACCTGTGCCGCTTCATGCATCGCGTGTACGTCCAGTTTCTGCGGAACAAACCACGCTTTGTTATGATCAAGAACAAGATGCGCCCGGCGGTTAATGATACGATAGAGGTAACTGCGTTCTGTCGCAGAAAACCGGGCATGAAAATCACCATCGACAATTTCCGCGTCCAATACGGCAACCTTCGCCGGTCGGATATGAAAATTAATCGCTTCCCTTACTTTGTGCGCAGGAAAATCCTTTTCCAGATCGACAGATGCAACCTGCCCTAGGGCATGCACGCCACTATCTGTCCGTCCCGAGGCAAAAACATTTACCCGCTCGCCACAGAACTTGAAAATCGCTTCTTCCAATACTTCCTGAACAGAAATTTGCTCCTTTTGGCGTTGCCAACCAAAAAAATCTGTCCCGTCATATTCAATGGTGAGTTTATAACGAGGCATTATACGCCTTTAGTTTCGTGAGCCTGCATCAAATTTGTCCCTTTTTTCAGTGGGAATCCATTCAAGAATGCTTTGCGGTCCATAACGCCTTTTCCCGGACGCTGTAGTTTCTCAATCCGCAGCGCATCCTCGCCACAGGCGACCAACAGCTCATCATCAAGTAAAGTTCCCGGTACAGCATTGTGAAGATTTTCAACAAAAGAAACTGCCTGAACTTTAAAACGATCCCCTTGGTAAGTGAAATGTACACCCGGCCATGGGGTCAAGGCCCGCACTTTCCGTTCAAGGTTTTGGGCTGGTTGCGTCCAGTCTAATTCACTTTCATCCCGGGATAATTTTTTAGCGTAAGTCACACCTTCTTCGGGTTGGGGTGTCGGAACCAAGTCGCGGTTTTCAAGCCCGACAAGAGCTTCAACGATCAATTTACCACCAAGTGCCGAAAGCGCATCATGCAACTTAGACGCCGTTGTTGTTGATGTAATATCGATCCTGCCTTCGAGAATGACATCGCCCGCATCAAGTTCTTCAACCATCTGCATAATGCAAACACCGCTTTCAGCATCACCCGCTTCGATCGCACGCTGAATAGGGGCAGCTCCGCGCCAACGAGGCAGCAGAGAAGCATGCACATTCACACATCCCATTTTCGGTGCATAAAGAGCTTCTGTCGGCAAGATAAGCCCATAGGCAACCACCACTGCCACATCAGCGTTATGCTTTCTGAAAGTGTCCTGAACATCAGAGTTTCTAAATGTCTTCGGTGTAAAGACAGGCCAGCCCTGATCGGCAGCATAGGCGTGAACAGGCGACAGCTTTTCTTTCTGTCCTCGCCCAGCCGGACGCGGCGGCTGGCTATAGACAGCGACAATCTCGTGCCCGTTTTTCGCCAGGGACTGCAAACAAGGAACGGAAAAATCCGGGGTTCCCATAAAAACGATACGTAACGGTTTCATCCCATGTTCCTTGTTTCGTTCTTTATCATGTTGTTTGCTTAATTTCGCGTTCTCAGAGCCGCAGGCAAACCAAGCGATTATCCCGCTTCCTTTGCCGCGACGACTTTCTTCAGCTTCTTCATAATCATTCCGCGCTTTAGCTTTGAGATATGATCAACAAAAAGCACACCATCAAGATGATCAATTTCATGTTGGATACAGGTTGCCAAAAGACCATCAGCCTCAAGCTCAATCTTCTTCCCTGTCTCATCAAGATAAGTCATTTTGATCGCAGCCGGGCGTTCGACATCAGCGTACTGTTCTGGCAAAGAAAGACAGCCTTCCTGATAAACCGAATACTCGTCTGATTCCCAAGTAATTTCCGGGTTTACCATACAATAGGGCTGATTTTCTTCTTTATCATCACTAACATCGACAACAATAACCCGCTTGGTCACACCAACCTGACAAGCAGCAAGGCCAATCCCAGGCGCTTTATACATCGTTTCAAGCATACTGGTCAGCAGCTCACGAATTTCATCGTTCACTTCTTTAACGGGTTCACAAACGACTTTGAGGACCGGGTCCGGGGCGATGACGATATCAAGAATAGCCATGATTACTCGCTATTTTTACATATTAAATTTGATACACTGACGTCTTAAAATTGATAAGATTCAGCTCTTTTCTCTTAGGTATTGCCTCATAGCCGTCAGGTCAAGCAAAGCCTGATACAAAAGCCTCTACTGACGAAGCCATCTAGCCCATGCTAGACTTAGTTTCGAATCGCAAAATGTTCCTTTTACACCCAATTGGATAACCTATGGATCTCACTGTTCTCCTGACTGGCGCCACCGCTGGTTTCGGTATCGCACTTATCATTGGCCTGCTTATCAACCTTAAAACAAGAGGACAAAACTCTGAATTAAATGCGTTAAACCAAAGCCTTGCAGATAGGAAACAAGAACTCTCTCTAGAGTTGGAAAAGCAACAGGCAGAATACATAAAGTTACGCACAGAACGCGAAGAGCTGCATGAAGCCTATACTGACGCCATCACCCGTGCCGCCACAGAAGAACAAAAAGCGTCTCGCATTCCAGAGCTAATTGATCAAACAAAAACTCTTGAAAAGGACAATCTTAATTTGCGGAACCTCATGGCACGTTTGGATAGCGAAAAGGCAGAAATGCGAACAACGCTCAATAAGGAACGTGAAGCGCAAACAGAGAAGTTACAAATTCTAGATGAGGCCCGGATAAAGCTTACAGAGCAGTTTGAAAACCTTGCCAATCGCATTTTGGATGAAAAATCGCAAAAGTTCACCGAGCAGAACAAAAAAGGCCTGGAAATGCTTTTAAATCCCTTGAAAGAAAACATTCAGGGATTTCAAAAGCGCGTTGAAGAAACCTATGACAAGGAATCAAAGGAACGTTTTTCTCTGCATAAGGAAGTACAAAGACTGGCCGACCTTAACAAACAAGTCAGCGAAGATACCAATAACCTAACCAAAGCCCTCAAAGGACAAAGCCAAACACAGGGTGCCTGGGGTGAAATGATTCTGGAAATGGTTCTGGAAAAATCAGGCTTGAGCAAAGGGCGTGAATATGACGTCCAGCAGTCAATGAATACCGAAGAAGGCAAGCGCTATCGCCCGGATGTCATTGTTCACCTACCCAATGGCAAAGACATCGTAATTGATTCAAAGGTGTCCCTGACGGCCTACGAACGCTTTCATTCTTCTGAAGAGGACGATCAAAAAGATATCGCCCTTGCCGAACATGTCACATCGATCCAAAATCACGTAAAAGACCTCTCGCAGAAATCCTACCAAGATCTAGAAACTATTCGGTCATTGGATTATGTCCTGTTGTTTATGCCCATCGAAGGGGCCTTCAGCACGGCAGTCCAACACCAACCGGACCTTGTTGGGCAAGCCTTGGAAAAGAATGTTGTTATAGTGACACCCTCTACCTTATTACTCGCCCTAAGAACGGTCGAAAACATCTGGCGTTATGAAGACCAAAATCAAAATGCCCAGAAAATTGCCGAAAGAGCTGGAAAACTATACGACAAGTTTGTTGGCTTTGCAGAAGATTTGAACAAGGTTGGGGATTTTCTGACCAAAGCACAGCTCAGCCACGATGAGGCTTTCAAAAAGCTCTCAAGTGGCCGAGGCAACATCGTCAAGCAAGTCGACCAACTACAGAAAATGGGGGCAAAAGCCAGTAAAACTCTGCCAGGAAACCTGACAGAGTTTTTGGATAATGACGAATCAGATGAACCTCAGAATAAAGAATCGCCTCTTCTATCTAATACATAAATGAATCCGTTATCGCTTATTCGTTGGAAACCCTGAGTTTGTAATCAAAAGAGACTTTACCTTCAGCAGGGATATCAAGAGTCCAGATAACCTTGTTCGCCGACTTTTTCTCGTGCTTGACGCTTTCGTTCAGAATTTTCCAATTTCGTGGCATATTTCCGACAACGTCAACAGACACAGCTTTGTCGCCACTATTTCGCAAGGTAATTTCTTGGGTCAGTTGATAGCTGTTTCGCGAGAGGTTTTCATAGGAAAGCTGTTTACCGTTCCCTGTGACTTGGTTCGCAGAACCGATCACCAATTCAAACTCTTCTCCTTTCGGAACAGCCCGCATGTGCTCTTCACCCATAAAAATAGATGAATTAGCATCTTTAACTTGCTGATAAACACGGATAGTGCCCCCGGGAAGCGGTTGACCAAGACCTTTGTCTTCGGTGTTTTCAGCCTTTAAAACAATGTCAGCTTGTTGGCGACCCGTTTCATCAGCACCGGGATAGGGCTGGATCAACTGTTGAAAACGATAGCGTTTTTCAATGTCAACAGCATCATTTTCAAGCAAGGTCACCTGTTTCGTTTCGACACCACCGATATCAATCTTGCCCGGCAGGCGATAGACATCCCGATCAGCCACAGATTGGCGTTGCGGCATTGATGATTCTGCCTTAGAAAACATCACATCGCTTTCAGCACCCATCATCGCCATTCGTGGAGCCGGGGCAGGCTGAACACGCTTTACATTACCCGCCACCAATCGAACATCTGCATCAACAAACTCAACACCTGTTTGGTTGGTCAAAGTTGCCATTGCTTTCAATGATAACTTTTCACCACTGGGATCTAGATCCGCGACATAAGTCACGCGCCAGTCCAAACCACCTGTGAGGTAGGTCAGCTTAAGGTCCTTGTCGCCGGCTTTTGCGCTTTCCACAACAGCAAGTAGTGTTGGACCCGCTCTTAATCCTTCAGGTATCGAATCATAAACAAGACGACCCGAAATTCCGGTCTCAATTTTATCTTCAACCCTTAGAACCACCCCCTCACGAACAGCCAAAACATCTGCTTTTAGCGCGCGTTCTTCACCAGTTTCGGGATTAGTCCGAATCAAGGTTACGGTTTTACCTAAGGACGCTTCTAACAATCGCTGCGGAGAGAGAACTTGCTGATCAAGACGTTGCTCTCGTACACGAAGCCCTTCTCCCGCAATGAAAAGACTATCAAGCAAAAGATGAGGACTGACATCCTCCAGCGCCAAAGTACTTCCGCCTGTTGACAGTTTACTACGACGTGTCTGGCTAACCTGCCCCAAATTATTACTGTAGAACACCAGCGCAGTAGATTGATTGGCATTTGCTCCAATGGGGATCTCTTGAGCACTTGCGAAGGTACTCAAAGAGAATGCACCCAACAAAGCAACCGCTAAGTAATTAGCAGAAAATAATCTTGAGGCGGTCATTATGTCAGCTCCTCAGCTTTGACGTTATTACGATTGATTGCCAAGATGCTATTGCATTACGACAAAAGCATGACAGCAATAAGACATAAACCTTGCCTTAGCATGCAAGAAACAACTCTGGTCACGAGCGATTTATCATAAACAAGATCTAGTTTACGGTCTTTACATGACCTTTTTTGTAATTAAGAGTATTGGCAAAATCAACGATATCAGAAACGGTAAAACGTTCATCACCACAGTCGTACCCCATAAAAAATCCTGTCGGATGAGGAGTGTGATTATAGCCGGCAGGTGTCGCCGATCTTACGGCCTGCATAAAAGTGATACACTCTGCGCTTTTATCATTTTCAAGTTCAGCATAGTAAAACTTACCATACTGATTAGTCAGGATATTAACGTCAGCAGGATTGAGCTTTGGGGCACTTTTCTCAAAGTCATTCCAGTCAGACATTAACTTGCCAAATTCTTTTTGATCTATCTTAATTCTGTAATGGCGAGCATGCCCAGCCTTGGTGATTAACATACTACCACCATCCCACACCCATTCTTCCTGATAGGTACCACTATGGGTTACTTTTCGTGCATAAAGAGATGTATTTTTAGTTTGCTTCCAGTTAAGAACAGCCTCATTTTTGGGAATTCCCTCCCAGTCAGTCCATCCACTATTCGTTGTTTGACAAGCACTTAAAATAAGCAATGAAGCCGTTGAAAACAAAACCGTAAATTTAGACATATTTCCCCACAAATAGAATAGATACATTTCGGCATCTATTTCGTAATGAGAACAACAGCCTCTTGCAATCATAAATTGAAGAATAATTTAATTATATCAATTGCAGACAATAACTTAGCCCGTTGATCGACGTGCTTTCAAAGCTGCGGTAAGCGTTCCATCATCCAGATAGTCCAAACTTCCCCCGACGGGAACACCATGGGCCAGTTTGGAAACATCGACCTCATATCCTGCCAGACATTCAGTGAGATAATGCCCTGTTGTCTGGCCATCTACAGTCGCACTCAGAGCAAGAATAATTTCCTGCACATGTGTTTCACCTGCGCGATCCAACAACTGATTAACATTCAACTGAGCTGGCCCTCGTCCATCAAGCGCAGACAACGTGCCGCCCAAAACGTGGTACAGGCCTTTAAATGCGCCACTTCGCTCCAACGCCCAAAGATCACCAACCTCTTCAACAACACAGATTTTACTATGATCTCTTTTAGGACTCTGACAAATAGTACAGGGGTTTTCTGTATCAAGATTACCACATGTCCGACAATTTGTAATGCTCGCAGCTGCGTCAGTCATTGCTTTCGCAAGCGGCAGCATCAGACTTTCGCGCTTTTTCATTAAAAAAAGCACAGCCCTTCGCGCCGACCTTGGCCCGAGCCCTGGTAAGCGCGAAAGAAGTTGTGTCAGACGGTCAATCTCGGTTTTAGCCATGCATGCCGGCCTAGAACGGTAACTTCATGCCAGCTGGAAGATTGAGGCCACCAGTTACATCTTGCATTTTTTCCTGTGTGGTCACTTCGACTTTTGAGCTTGCGTCGTTCACAGCGGCAAGGATCAAGTCTTCAAGAACTTCAACATCATCAGCATTAATCAGTGACGGGTCAATTTTGATAGACCGCAGATTATACTTACCACTCATAACCACTTTGACCATGCCTGCGCCCGCAGCGCCTTCGATTTCCAAGTCAGCCAAAGCTTCTTGCATTTCCGCCATTTTGCTCTGCATCTGCTGAGCTTGCTTCATTAAGCCGGCCAGATTTTTCATCAGATTTCATCTCCGTTATTAAGGCGTTGTAGCAGCTCCGCATCATCAAGATCCGGGTCTTCCATATCTGGGTCCATGATTTGATCAATCAAGGACTTTTCATCCACGCTTTCTACTACATAGTTATCAGGCATCAAGCCTTTTCGGCTGATTAATTTTGCACCCGGGAATAATTTAAGGACAGATAAAACAAGTGGATCCTGCATTGCTTTATCATCAAGTGCCTTATTAATCTGCTTTTCCTGCGCCCGGATGGTATCAACACCGTCTTTTGCTCTCTCGATGACTTTCCACTTCGCTCCTGTCCACTCGCTCAGATGGCGTTGGATTTTTGCAGACAAATCACGAGGCGCATTCTCGGCAGGCTTATACTCTATTTCGCCCGGACTAAAGCGAATCAGATGGACATCGTTTCCAAGATAAGCGGACAGAATTCTCTCCCCCCTATCCCGTGCAAGATTAATCACATCCCGAAAGGTTTTCGGGGTTGCATACACCTCTTCTTCAAACTCGATATCAGGAGAAGTGTTATCCACCACCAATTCTGGTTTTGTTGCTGCTCCAGATAAAGCAACAACACTCGGGTCCATGGCCACGGCTTGCCCGCCATTTGCCATTCCACGAGCGGATGTCTGTAAATTCGATGTTATTCTATTGCCTTCGCCGCCAGCTCTATTTTGGACGCCGCCAGCAGGGGCGTTACCCGCTGGAGCGTCCTGGAGCTTTTTTATGAGATCCCCCGGCGTAGGAAGATTACTCGCATAGGCCAGACGAATAATGACCATTTCAGTTGCTTGCAAAGGATGAGGCGCAATTTGAATTTCCCCCAATCCTTTCAGCAGCATTTGCCAGGTTCGCGCAAGTAGAGGCATTGAGAGCTTTGTGCACATCTCGCCACCACGAACGCGTTCGGCTTCGGGTATACCCGGCATTTCCAACGTTTGAGGAACCAGTTTAGCTCGCGTCAAAAGATGGCTCAGCTCCAGAAGATCCTTCATCACAACAAGAGGTTCAGCCCCTCCGTTGTAGAGATCGGACAAAATATTCAGCGATTCAGGGCAATCCCCTTGCATCAGCGCGTCATAAAGATCGAAAATCCGAGTTCGGTCCGCCATCCCAAGCATATGACGGATAGGTTCGCTCTCTATCTTTTCACCACCGCCTAAAGCAATGGCTTGATCAAGCAACGATAATCCGTCACGCGCAGACCCATCGGCCGCACGCGCGAGAAGTCCGATTGCTTCGTCCTCAAACCCAATTTTCTCTTTGCCAAGGATCATGGTGAAAAGTTTGATGAGCTCTTCGTGCTCCAAACGTCTGAGATCAAAACGTTGACAACGGGACAGAACGGTTACCGGTACTTTGCGAATTTCTGTCGTCGCAAAGATAAAGACAACGTGCTCAGGCGGTTCTTCCAGTGTTTTCAACAGCGCATTAAAGGCACTGTTAGAAAGCATGTGAACCTCATCGATGATGTATACTTTCTTGCGGGCAGAGACCGGGCGATAGCGCACAGATTCGATCAACTCACGGATATCGCCAACACCCGTTCGGCTTGCCGCATCCATTTCCATCACATCAACATGTCGATCTTGAGCAATAGATGTACAGCTTTCGCAGACACCACAAGGATCAGCGGTGGGACCACCTTGCCCATCAGCACCAACACAGTTCAGCGCTTTGGCAATAATACGGGCTGATGTTGTCTTACCCACACCACGAACACCGGTTAAAATAAACGCATGGGCCAGACGATCAGTATCAATCGCATTTGTGATCGTTTGGACAAGGGCGTTCTGCCCATAGAGATCACTGAAAGAGGCAGGGCGATACTTTCGCGCCAAGACCTGATAAGCCGCGTTGGATTCGTTATCCGGTTCAGCGGGTTCTGTAGAAATATCGCTCATACTACTGCTTGATTTGTGTCGAATAACCCCACTTTACCCCATTGAAGCATCAAGGCAATCATCCTCGGCAAAGTTATTGAAAAAGAGAAGATCGGACACAAAAAAACGAGCTAAAAGCTCGTTAATACAGGTAGTTATCACAAAAATAGAAGGTGAGAGGCTGAACCACGACCCGCGGCTAACTCGTTACGGCTGCTTCCTTCCGGATCTGACCGGGTTGGCGAGCGCTACGCCCATAGCCAACCTCTCGCCCCCTATATCGGACTTCTCTGCCGCGAACGCAAGCCTTTTTGCAGGAAATTAATTTTCGAACGTTCTAAATGTTTACAGATCGACATCTCTGGTACACCCTCTGACCATGACCACAAAATTACATATATATACCTCGTCAGAGCTTGAACGTGCTGCTCACCTGCGCGTCCATCCTGACACCCTTCAAAGCTATCGCAACTCACCCGATAGTCTCGTCACAATCGTCTGGCGCCACATGGGGCTCTTTACGTCTAATGCAGGCACCAGTACTCGCGATGACATCGAACCCTATTTCATTCCCGCCAGTCATGCCGGAGAAATTCTTGATCTGGCAGAAGAGGTAATTTTTCTTGGCCTTCGGCACAACAGACCCATCTTAGCCGCAATGCTCCCTCACACTGAAACAGCCCCAGAGCTTTCGCCCCCGGAATTTTCGCAGGGCACCTTTCTTGACTTGCGGGACCATTGGTCACTTTTAAATAAAGAAGACGCCGCAATCATGGCATATGCGCGTGGTCTTAATCACTGGCATAAACACCATCGTTTTTGTGGATATTGCGGCAATCCAACCCGGTCTACAGAAGGCGGTCACGTTCTGGAATGCACGGGGAGTAACTGCGGTAAACTACACTATCCGCGTACCGATCCTGCTGTGATCATGCGTGTCACCGATGGCGACTGGTGCCTGCTTGCCCGCAATGCAGGATGGCGCCCGGGCGGGCACTCTGTTTTGGCTGGCTTCCTTGAGATAGGAGAAAGCCTTGAACAGACTGTTATCCGGGAAGTAAAAGAGGAAGTTGGGATCTCGGTCAAAAATGTCCGTTATCATTCTTCCCAACCTTGGCCTTTTCCAGCATCTTTAATGGTTGGTTTTACCGCCGAAGGGTCTCGTCATGATCCCCTAGTTCTGGATTCAAATGAAATTGAATCTGCCAAGTGGTTCCATCGTGACGAACTCTTGACTTCTCCCGAAGACGAAACCTTCAATCTTCCGCGTAAAGACTCAATTTCGCGCGTTCTAGTCGATGACTGGCTAAAAGAAAAATAATCTCTATTTAAACAAGAAAAGCTGGGCAGCAGACCCAGCTTTTCTTTTATCATCAATAGTCCTGTGACTTTCTAATCAGGATGGCGTCCTGAAAGAATTGGCGGGATAAACCCCCAGAATTTTAACTTCTTTCGAGAAGAAACTCAGTTCTTCAAGTGCGAGACGAACCAGACGTTCCGAAGGATGTCCTTCCACATCTGCATAGAACTGCGCTACAGAAAAACTACCGTCCGTGATATAACTTTCCAGCTTTGTAATGTTCACACCATTGGTCGCAAAGCCACCCAACGCTTTGTAAAGGGCCGCCGGAACGGACCGCACTTTAAAAACGAATGTCGTCACAACCATACCGTCTTTGGGATCGGGATCAATCGGATCCCGCGCCATAATCAAAAAACGGGTCGTATTATCTGCGTTATCATTTACATCCGTCCCCAACGTCTCAAGGCCGTAAATTTTACCCGCCATAGAGGTCGCGATCGCACCGACATCCTTATTATTCCACAAGGATACCTGTTCGGCGGCCCCTGCTGTATCAGCCGCAACAATCGGCTCTATATCATGTTCACGCAAGAACTCACGGCACTGAGCCAAAGCCTGAACATGGGAATGAACCTGACGCAAACCTTTCAGAGTCGCACCTTTGGGGGCAAGCAATTGATGTTCAATTTTTTGATAATGCTCACCAATAATATGTAACCCCGATTCTGGCATCAGGTGATGATTATCGGCCACGCGTCCCGCACTGGAATTTTCAATAGGAATCATCGCAAGGCGGGCTTTACCATTCCGAACTGCTGCAAAGGTATCCTCAAACGAATAGCAGGGCAGCGTTTCCATGTCAGGAAATACCGCTCGACAAGCTATGTCAGAGTTTGCACCCTTGACGCCCTGAAAGGCGATCAAATTATCAGCATCGGTCATTGGTTTAGGCCTTAGTTATAGAGTTAATCAATTTTGGCTTCTCGTATCAATTCGGCCATTTGGCTTTGACCATATCAATATAGAAGACTTCAGGATCCAGCGAGAATCTGCCGCGCCTTTTCAAGATCCGCAGGAGTATCAACCCCAAGCGGAACAGTGTCAACGAGAGCAACATCAATGCGCATCCCGGATTCCAAAGCCCGAAGCTGCTCTAATCGTTCGCGTTTTTCCAAAGGCGATGCAGGTAAAGAGACAAATTTCTCCAAAGCTTCGCGTCGATAGGCATACATACCAATGTGGTGATAGAGCGGTTGATCATTATTACCCTCGTCCCAAGGCGCCTTGCTTCTTGTAAAATAGAGGGCACGGGAAACCGTTTGTCCTGCGTCAAAACCAGCAACGACTTTTACAACATTTGGGTTATCACGTTCAGCCAATTCGGAAATCTCAACAGCCAAAGTACCAATATCAACCCCTTCCGTTGCCAAAAGCTCAAAAGTTTGCTTGATCAATCTCGGTTCAACTGTCGGCAAATCCCCTTGTACATTGATGATTGCATCGTGTTTGTTTTCCGGATCAAACTTTTGCAGCGCTTCGTAAATCCGATCAGAGCCAGAGGGGTGATCAGGGTCTGTTAAAACGGCATGCCCACCAATCTTTTTAATTGCATCCGCGATTTCCTGTTCAGCACAGGCAACCACAACAGGCCCCAACTTGGCTTCGACAGCCCGATTGTAACACTGGGCAATCATTGGCAAACCTGCGATATCCGCCAAGGGTTTATTTGGCAAACGCGAAGAGGCCATTCGCGCAGGAATCAACACAACAGGATTTTGAGGACAAGACATGAAAGGCCTTTAACAAATGAATTTAGCTAATAGATTCACCTAAGCATTAATTACCGAGAGAATCCTTTTCTTCGCGCTAACATAGTTAAGAAAACGCTTCAAAACAAAGTGCTTTGCGCTTTTTTCACTATAACTATTCAAAAAATCCGCTTAAGCTTGGCAAAAATCAATGGAAACTATTGAATGCTTGGCTTCAGAACGCTATTGTCTGCCGGAAATTCAAATATAAGCCCAAAGGGTCAGGAAGAATGTCTTTAGAGAATAATAAGGCTTTTGCCTCAGTACTAACTGCCGGCATCATCTTAATGGCATCTGGTTTTGCAGCGAATATGCTCTACCAACCAAAAGACTTGGAAGAAAATGCCTATAAGGTTGAAGTCGCTGATAGCGGTGCTGAAACGGCATCGACAGCCCCTGCTGGCCCAGTTATTGAACCAGTAAGCGCCCTTCTTGCTTCTGCCGATGTTGCGGCAGGTGCAAAAGGATTTAAGAAATGTGCTGCCTGTCACACCGTAGAAAGTGGCGGCGCGAACAAATTAGGCCCGGCGCTTTGGGGAGTTGTTGGTTCTCAACGCGCTTCAGTTGATGGATACTCCTATTCTGATGCTCTAACTGCCATGAATGGTGAAACTTGGGATTACGAAGCTCTCAACGAGTTCCTGACCAAGCCAAAAGCTTATGCCCCAGGAACGAAGATGGGTTTTGCTGGCCTCAAGAAAGTTGGTGCCCGTGCAGACCTGATCGCTTACTTGCGCGAGCAAAGCGACAATCCGGCGGCTCTGCCAGAGTAAGCTGAGAAACAAGCATCTGAAAAAGGCGACCCACCGGGTCGCCTTTTTTATGCATCACAATTGTAAAACAAATCTGCTAACAACAATTTGAGCTAGATTTAAGCAGGGTTCCCCATGATGAGTTCCAATTTTCTTTGTCCCAACGAATTTATACAGCTTGGCGAAAAGCTTTGCGACGCTGCACAGGGCGTTATCCTCCAACATTTCAGACATCCGCTTGATGTCGAGGGGAAAAGCGATGACTCGCCCGTCACCATAGCTGACAGAAATGCAGAAAGCGCCATGCGTGATCTCATCAACACAACCTATCCAGACCATGGAATAGTCGGCGAGGAACATGGCTCTGAGAATCTGGATGCAGAATTTGTCTGGGCGCTAGATCCAATTGACGGCACCCGAAGCTTTATTTCCGGCCACGCCATTTTTGGTACTCTCGTTGCTCTTTTACGCAATAATCAGCCCGTCATGGGCATACTTGCAATGCCTGTGCTCGGCGAGCGTTGGGTAGGCGCAACAGGACACAAAACCCTTTTTAGGGACTTCAGGGGCACCACTCAGGCAACCACACGAGATTGTGCCAAACTATCTGACGCCACAATTGCCACCACCTCTCCCCATCTATTTAAAGAAGATGAGTTTCCAAAGTTCAATCGAGTTCGCGAAAATGCCAGAATGCCCCTCTATGGTGGAGACTGTTATAACTATGGCCTCGTTAGTAGTGGTTTGATCGACCTAACAGTTGAAGCAGGTATGGGTGTTTATGATTTTCTGGCGCAAGTTCCTATCCTCACTGGTGCGGGGGGAATCATGACAGATTGGGAAGGCAATGCCCTTGGTATGCATTCTGATGGAAAAGTCATCGCTGCTGGAGATCCCCGCGTTCACCAAGAGGTTTGTAGCTTCATCAATCAATAGTTCTTATCAGTATCGAAACAAAGTTGACTATTTAAGCCATCATGTTAACCATTTTTCATTACTCACCTGCCACTATCCTCATTCAGTTTTGGTTGAGGTGCGAAAAATGGTTAACGAAGTCCTTGATCATAAAATCAAAACACCTCAGACTATCCACCTAGGGGCCTTTGCCCTTTAAACAAACATTTCGGGGGTTATGACAAGACGATGCGCGCACTCTTTCTGGCCAACTTTGTCCTCTGCGTCTTCTTGCCGTTTTCAGTTACCGCACAAACGACAAAATCCCACGGCATCGCAATTCATGGCGAACCGGGTTACCCCGCTAACTTCACTCATTTTAATTATGTCAATCCTGATGCACCCAAAGGCGGCGAAATTCGTATTGCCAGCGAAGGCACCTTTGACAGCTTCAACCCCTATATCATCAAAGGTGTTCCCGGTCCGGGCTTTACCCCGGAAACTCTTCTGACAGCAAGTGCCGATGAAGCCGCCAGTGAATATGGGCTGATTGCCGAAAGCCTTGAATGGCCCGAAGATAGATCGTGGGTCATCTTCACACTGCGTCCGGAAGCCAGATGGCACGACGGCGTACCCATAACCGTCGACGATGTTATTTTTTCTTGGGAAACTATACGTAATGATGCCGGACCTTACGTAAAAAACTATTACGCAATCTTGAAGAATGTCGAAAAGGTCGGGGATAATCAGGTTAAGTTCATTTCAGACGAACCAGGTAACAAAGAATTCCCCATTCGTGCCGGATCATTGCCGATTTTTGCCAAACATTACTGGGAAAGCAGAGATTTCTCTAAAAGCACACTGGAACCTCCTTTGGGAAGTGGTCCTTACAAAGTAACGGACTTTGAAGCTGGTCGTTATGTTGTTCAGGAAAAAGTTAAGGACTACTGGGGAAAAGATCTGCCTGTAAACAAAGGGCAAGATAATTTCGATAAGATAAAAACCACCTACTACCATGATGACGATGTCATCAAGCTTGCGATCAAATCAGGCGAAATAGATTATCGGAACGAACGCTCATCCAGTGCCTGGGCACAGGATTATGATGTCCCTGCCATTACAAAAGGATGGCTAAAAAAAGAATCAATCCCACACAAACGTCCCCAAGGAATTCAGGGTTTTTTCTACAACACGCGGCGAGATATTTTCAAGGACCCAAAAGTCAGAGAAGCCATCGGATATGTCTATGACTTTGAATGGACAAATAAAAATTTATCCTTTGGGCTATTGACACGCACAACCAACTTCTTTGGCAACTCTGAGTTATCCTCAACAGGAGTTCCCAAGGGTCGCGAGTTAGAAATACTCGAAAAATATCGCGGGAAAGTACCTGACAGCCTTTTTACAGAAGCATTTCATGTCCCTACATCTGATGGAAGTGGTTGGCCACGACACAATTATCGCAAAGCTTTCGAGCTTCTTGCCGATGCAGGCTGGGTCGTGAAAGATCTGAAATTGGTGAACGAAAAAACCGGGGAGCAAATGTCTTTTGAGATGCTTGTTTCATCCAAAGGTATGGAAAGAACGATACTTCCCTTTGTGACAAGCTTAAGCAAGCTTGGTATTGATGCCCGAATTCGCCTTGTTGATAGATCCCAATACATCAACCGTATCAGAGACTTTGACTATGACATTGTCATTATTAAACTTTCTGCCAGCATCACACCCGGTACAGAACAACGCGGTTTCTGGACGAGTGAAACCGCAGATAAAAAGGGAAGTGGCAACTTTGCAGGCGTAAAAGATCCTGTTATCGATGAGCTAGTAGAAGCCATTGCCAATGTCGATAATCGAGAAGAATTGGTTGCAACCGTCCGCGCATTAGACCGAGTGTTACTCTGGGGTTATTATGTTATTCCACAGTTCCATACCGAAGATGATCGTGTGCTTTACTGGGATAAATTTTCACGCCCCAAAGTTACGCCTTGGCGTGGAACCAGCACGTCTTATTGGTGGTTTGATAGCGATAAAGAAGCTGCATTGATAGAATCAATGTCAAAGAACGAGCTTACCCAAGAAGTTGACACGACAAAAACAGATGAAACACCAGTTGCTGAATTGTCAGAAAATAGCGAGCCATTTTTTGACCCATTAATTGTTGATACCTTTTTGAACAGCTTTGAAAATCTGGGCCTTAATCCGGAAACACTAAAAGACTTTTTCACCTTTCAGATCTTTGCCGATCCTGACGCTTTTTTTAAAAAAGATAACTGGCGCCCCTATGCGCTCGGTATCAGCTTGTTGCTTATTAGCCGCTGGTTCATTCGAAGACGTCGACGCAACAGGGGACAAATCTGATGCTAGCCTATATTGTTCGCAGACTTTTACTAATGATCCCGACACTTCTTGGGATCATGGTTTTAAATTTTGCCATCATTCAGCTTGCCCCGGGCGGCCCTGTGGAACAGGTTCTCGCCAAACTGTCAGGGCAAGGCGCGGAGATATCAGAACG
Source organism: Kiloniella sp. (assembly GCF_048270245.1). Classification (GTDB taxonomy): domain Bacteria; phylum Pseudomonadota; class Alphaproteobacteria; order Kiloniellales; family Kiloniellaceae; genus Kiloniella. The sequence continues at coordinate 550,304 of NZ_JBLWTH010000001.1, read as the reverse complement.
TATAACTCAGAACAAAGATGATCTGGCCCCGGTCAGTGATATAGAAGCATCGAACACCAGCAAGTATAAAGGCGCACAAGGACTCGACCCAGAACTTATCAAAGAGCTTGAAGTTCAATTTGGTCTGGATAAGCCACTACATGAACAGTTTATCGTCATGATGGGTAACTATTTAACCTTCGATTTTGGTGAAAGTTTCTTTCGGGATCGACAAGTTATTGACCTTGTTATCGACAAAATGCCTGTTTCTATTTCTCTGGGACTCTGGACCACACTACTTGTTTATTTGATCTCTATTCCCCTTGGCATAAAGAAGGCCATTCGCGATGGATCTTCTTTTGATATATGGACCAGTGGCATCATTATCGTTGGGTATGCCATCCCTGGATTTATCTTTGCCGTTCTCCTGCTCGTCGTGTTTGCCGGGGGCAGCTATCTCACAATTTTCCCTCTTAGCGGACTAACATCCGATAACTGGGATGAGCTATCGACCCCCAATAAAATACTCGACTATCTACACCACATCATTTTACCCGTCACAGCGATGGTGATCGGCGGTTTCGCGAGCTTAACAATGCTGACCAAAAATTCTTTTTTGGATCAGATTGGGCAGCAATACGTCACAACAGCACGGGCAAAAGGCCTGACAGAAAGTCGCGTGCTTTACGGTCACGTATTCCGAAATGCCATGCTCATCGTCATCGCAGCCTTCCCCGCCAGCTTCATCGGCGTTCTTTTTACGGGATCAGTATTGATAGAGGTTATTTTCTCACTCGATGGTCTTGGGCGCTTGGGCTTTGAAGCCGTATTCAATCGTGATTACCCTATTATTTTTGGCACTCTTTACTTCTTCACTCTTGTTGGACTTCTTATGAACATCATTGGTGATCTTGCCTACATGCTTGTCGATCCCAGAATTGACTTTGAAAGTCGGGAGGGTTGATCTATGAGAGGTGATACACAAAAACTATTCGGCGTGACACTCGCCCCGATGAATCAGCGGCGGTTACAAAACTTCAAAAAAAATCGCCGGGGATACTGGTCTCTTTGGATTTTTATTGTTCTTTTCGGCCTGAGCCTGCTCGCCGAAGTCATTGCCAATGATAAACCTATTGTCGTTTTTTATGACGACCAAGCATACTTTCCGATTGTGCAAGCTCTACCAGAAACTCACTTCGGCGGAGAATTCAAAACAGAAACAGATTATCACGATCCTTATGTCCAAAATTTGATTTCGGCAAAGGGATGGATGATCTGGCCGTTAATTCAATACAATTATAAAACTGTTGCCTATAAGCTGCCTGCGCCAGCCCCCACACCACCCGATTTTGATCATTGGCTTGGCACAGATGATCAGGCGCGGGATGTTGTCGCCCGTCTGCTCTATGGTATGAGAATATCAATTTTATTTGGCCTGTTATTAACAGCAATCAGCGCCGTTATCGGTGTGACAGCCGGTGCAATCCAAGGTTATTTTGGTGGTGTGCTTGATCTCGTTGCGCAGCGTTTTATTGAAATATGGAGTGGCCTACCAACCCTCTATATCCTCATTATTGTCAGTTCCGTTCTCGTACCAAGTTTCTGGACGCTTCTGGGCATCCTCATGCTCTTTAGTTGGGTCGGCTTTGTCGGTGTCGTCAGGGCTGAGTTCCTAAAGGTTCGAAACTATGATTATATCAGATCAGCCAAAGCATTAGGGGTTAGTGATAGAATGATCATGTATCGCCATATTCTCCCTAATGCGATTGTCGCAACGCTTACCTTTCTCCCCTTCACGTTAACGGCAGCAATTACGGGGCTGACCTCTCTTGATTTTCTCGGCCTGGGGCTTCCCGCAGGATCAGCATCACTCGGTGAGCTTCTTGCTCAAGGTAAAGCAAACCTTCAAGCACCGTGGTTAGGATTAACAGCCTTTGTTTCCCTCGCGGTAATGCTCAGCCTTTTGGTGTTTATTGGTGAAGCAGTCCGTGATGCCTTTGACCCCAGAAAGCTTTTTAACGGAGGTCGCTCATGAGTGTTCTCGTCGACCATTCCACTAAAGAAGAGCAAGCTCTTTTGGATATCACCAGTCTTTCGGTCCAGTTTCGTGGCGAAGAAGAGACTGTCGATGCCGTCGCGGGTATTACCTACAAGCTGATGGAGGGGCAAACAGTTGCTCTAGTTGGAGAGTCCGGATCAGGAAAATCTGTCAGCGCCCTATCTATTTTGCAGCTACTGCCTTACCCACAAGCACACCACCCACAAGGAAGCTCGATAAAGTACAGAGGTAAGGAAATCATAGGTGCCAATGATGCTACCATGCGGGATATCCGTGGGAATAAGATTTCGATCATCTTTCAAGAACCCATGACATCATTGAACCCGCTACATACGATCGAAAAGCAAATCAACGAAGTCCTTTTTGTGCATAAAGGCATGAGCAAGATCGAAGCACGGAAACGTACTCTCGAACTTTTAAAGCTGGTCGGCATTAAAGATCCTGCTGGTCGCCTGAAATCCTACCCACACGAACTGTCTGGTGGACAGCGACAACGTGTCATGATTGCCATGGCGCTCGCCAATGAGCCGGACCTTTTGATCGCGGATGAACCAACGACAGCACTGGACGTTACTATCCAAGCACAAATTCTTGAACTGTTGAAAGAGCTTCAGGAAAAGCTTGGCATGTCTATTCTTCTGATCACACACGATCTTGGCATTGTCAGAAAGATGGCCGATCGCGTTTGCGTCATGACAGAGGGCCAGATTGTCGAACAGGGGCCGACTGAAAAAGTCTTCTCGCAACCAGAGCACCCTTACACTCAAAAGTTACTCGCGGCCGAACCTCAGGGAAAACCTGTCGAAACCAATTCTGATGCGCCAGTAATAATGGCCTGTGAAGACATCAAGGTTCACTTCCCGGTTAAGCGAGGCTTGCTGCGTAGAACCGTTAGTCATATCAAGGCCGTTGATGGCATATCCCTCACCCTGCAACAGGGCCATACAATTGGCATTGTCGGCGAATCAGGATCGGGAAAGACAACCCTGGGCCTCGCCCTCTTGCGTTTGATATCAAGTAAAGGTGCAATCCGTTTTGACGGGAAATCCATTGCCAACACCAAAGGATCGCAACTCAGATCACTTCGGCAAGAAATGCAAATTGTTTTCCAGGACCCTTATGGATCACTCAGTCCTCGTCTATCGATAGGGCAGATCATCGAAGAAGGCCTCAAGGTTCACGGACTAGGTGGCAATGCCAAAGAAAGAGAAACACTGATTATAGAGGCCTTAAACGAGGTTGGCCTTAATCCGGAAAACCGCCATCGTTATCCGCATGAGTTTTCAGGCGGACAGCGCCAAAGAGTTGCCATTGCCCGTGCCATGGTTTTAAAGCCCCGTTTTCTGGTGCTGGACGAACCAACTTCGGCGCTCGATATGTCAGTTCAGGCCCAGATCGTCGATTTACTTCGTGACTTGCAAGTCAAACATAAACTCACCTATCTTTTCATAAGCCACGACCTGAAGGTGGTTCGTACATTGGCGGATAATGTCATCGTCATGAAAGACGGCAAGGCAGTTGAAACAGGGACAGCCAAAGAAATCTTTGAAGCTCCGAAAACTGCCTATACTCAAGCCTTGATCAAAGCGGCTTTTGATCTGGAAGTTGTAAACCAAGACGCGATAAGCGCTTAAAAAGCTTCACCACACACATTAAACTCGCCAGAATCTACAGAGATCTAGAAAAACAATTTCTGAAGATAAACCACTGCGAAATAAAAAACTTTTGTTGCCGGATTGCCAGACCTTTCCTGCATCCCCTACACTGTCTATTCGATGACCGATCATTAGGGGCACTTGATGGCACTTCTTTTTATTTCTGAAACGGACAAGTTGGATTTGTGGCGTAAATATCTGCGCGATGAAATTCCTGATCTCGATATGCGTCTGTTGCCAGAGATTGGAAATAAAGAAGACATAGAGTACGCCCTTGTCTGGCAGCCCCCCAAGGGACTGCTCAAATCCCTACCCAACTTGAAAGTTATTTTTTCCCTGGGTGCCGGGATAGACCATCTGGCCTCGGACCCGGATTTACCCGAAAACGTCCCAGTTGTGCGAATGGTTGATTCGTCTTTGACGTCAGGCATGACAGAATATGTTGTCATGGCGGTCCTCAATCACCACAAAAGTATGCGCCTGTATCGCGAACAGCAGAACCGTAAGGAGTGGACGTTGCATGTCCCGCCAGTAACCTGGGATAGGCGGGTTGGGATCATGGGTATGGGAGTCTTGGGTTCAGATGTCGCAGGTAAGCTAAGCTATCTCGGTTTTGATGTAGCAGGGTGGAGCCGGACCCACCGGGAACGACCAGGCATAAAAACCTATGCGGGTGCAGATCAGCTTGAAGACTTTCTAAAAACAACCGAAATATTGGTCTGCCTGCTGCCTCTGACTTACGAAACAGAAGATATTCTCAATAAAGATCTTTTTGCCATGCTTCCCAAAGAAGCAAGCGTTATCAATGCGGCAAGAGGCGGCCATCTGGTTGAAGAAGACTTGATAGAAGCACTGGATTCAGGTCATCTGTCCGAGGCAACACTCGATGTGTTCAAGTCCGAACCACTGGATCAAAGCCATCCCTTTTGGGATCATCCCAAAATCACGATTACGCCGCATGCTGCCAGTACAACACACCCAAGCTCTAGCGCCCGAAATGTAGCCGATGGTATCCGGCGCTTTGAAAGCGGAGAAGAGCTATTAAATGTTGTCGATATGAAACGAGGCTATTAAGCCTGTCATGATGTATTCCATGAAACACCAAATTCACAAATATTGAATGACTGGAAATCCCCTACTGAAACTTGAGGGGTTCAGGTGCGATGGGACTTAGACTTCTTCGGCATATTGTTCGACCATATCAGCAAATTCTCGTAAATAGACGGAACCTTTGATTGTTCGTTGCACAAGGATCGAGCGGCGATCATTCTCATCCGTTTTTCGGCGAACAAAATCATACTTCCCTAAACGATCAAGAGCACGCGTCACGGCTGGTTTTGACATATTCAGCTCTTCTGCCAACCCACGAACTGTATGTGCCTGATCTTTGAGGTATACATGAAGCAATAAAGTAAATTGGCGAGACGTCAGATCCGGTAGCCCTTTTTGCAGAGCTGTGACCATAACGCCTCGCCATAATTCTAAAGCCTGTTTCGCTGGTATATCCACGATCAATCCCAAACGTTCCGCAATCGCAATGATTCTAGAACACAAACAGGACTAAACTCAAGATATTCCTTCAATACGTTACAGGAGCACCAAAGCCGTTTAACTTTTTTGCTCAAGTCGGCTTAAAAACTCATGCAATTTTTCGGCACAAACAATAAAGCCAATATAAGCCAAACAGCTATATATTACCGAACGGTAACACAGGTAACTTTACTCAAACTTGCCACTTTATGAGAAACAGATCCCAGAAGAAGTGATTCCAAATCACCGTGACCACGGCTTCCCATTACAATTGCATCGACTTTGTTTTTGTCAGCAAATTCAACAATCGATCTCGCAGGTGGGCCAACTTTTACTTCAGTCTTGATATTCTCAACACCAACTTTTTTGGCAATTTCTTTTGCTTCGTTGAGAACTTCTTGGCTAAAGGAATCAAGAACATATTGTGCGTCCTGACCAGAAACATGTTCAACCTCCATAAAGCGGCGCAACCCTTCGTTCATTTTGACAGCTTTTGCAACTGTCAAAAAAACAAGTTCACCTTCAAACTTAAGGGCCAGGGCGGCGGCTTTTTGAACGGCCCGCATACTGTGCTCGGAACCATCAACCGCACAAAGGATTTTATTGAACATTGTCATACTCCATCTGTAAGACAGTTATTAAAACCAAATTCAAAAGAACATTAGCATAAAATAAGAGAATTTTCCCAATCTCTATGGACAACCCTGAAATGCAAAAAAGCAGTCCATTAAGTTTTTCGGTAGATCCGGGAAAGTAAAACCTTATTGTCCAACCATTTCTTTAACCATGGAATAAACAGCTCTCAGGCCAAGAGCTTCACCACCTTCTGGCTTCCCTGGCGAAGACGAATTGTTATAAGCCATGACGTCAAAATGCGCCCACGGAATATCTTTCTCAACAAATTCCTGCAAATACAACGCTGCCGTGATCGCGCCGGCATACGGCCCACCAGATATATTGTTCAGATCAGCAATCTTGCTATCCAGCATTTTTCGATAGGGTTGGTACAACGGCATGCGCCAAACTTCATCACCTGTCGTTATGGAATGTTGACGCAGCTTCTCTGCTGTCTCGTCATCATTACAGAACATAGCGGGTAAATCGGTACCCAAGGCAACACGCGCAGCACCCGTTAACGTCGCAAAATCAATAATCAGATCCGGTTTGGCCCGGCTTGCTTCGGCAAGGGCATCACACAGAACCAGGCGACCTTCGGCATCTGTATTCCCGATTTCGACAGTAAGACCTTTACGGGTTTTGATGATATCGGATGGTCTGAATGCATTTCCGGAAACGGCATTTTCAACAGCAGGAATAAGGACACGTAGCTGGCAAGGCAGGTTACTTTGCATTATTGCCGCAGCAATCCCCAGTACATGAGCAGCACCGCCCATATCCTTTTTCATGAGTAACATACCAGCCGCTGATTTGAGATCCAGACCACCGGTATCAAAACAAACACCCTTGCCCACAAGTGTAATTTTGGGCCCCGCATCTCCCCATCTGAAATCGATCAATCGGGGGGCACGGACAGAAGCCTTACCAACTTCGTAAATCGCCGGATAGTTAGCTTCGATAAGCTTGTCACCGACGATGACATTACAATCGGCTTCGTATTCACCAGCCAATTGTGAAGCTGCGGTAGCAAGCTCTTCTGGCCCCATGTCATTACTCGGCGTATTAATCAAATCACGTGTCAGGTGGACACCACTTGCAAGGGCGTGAACCTGTGTTTGATCCGCGCCTTTTGGCCAAACAAGTGTCGCTTGAATCTTGTTGCTCTTCTTGTAGCGTGTGAACCGGTACGTCCCAATTGCCCATCCCAGAGCAACCTGTGTTGCAGCTTCCCGAGAAAGGTCATCTTTGAGGTAATAAGTGCCCTCTGGAAGATTTTGACTTAACCCCGCAGCCGTCCATAGACCGGGAACATCCTGATCTCCAATCCCGACAACGGTGGCTTTAACACCATCATTCTGATCCGGTAGTGAACAGGTCGCCCCCTCATCAGCTTTAAACCCGTTTGCAGTCATCCATGATATGCCCTTGGCATTTTCTTGAAGCTGCTCATCAAATTGTTTTTTGTTTAAAAAGATTAAAGGTATAGCCTGCTTTGGAGCAGAATCAATTAGTTGAAAACTCATGTTTTTCCTACAAATTACCAGATCGTGAGAAACAAGACAGTGCCCACATAGAAATGAATGCTGCTGATGTTACAACCTGATAAGTACAGTGCACAGTCTTTTTTAGGCTCAAAACAATATAATACGATGACAAGGTTATTCTGAAAGATGGGCGTGGAAAATAAATTTGAGCATAGAGAAATCCGTATCGATGCTAGCTATTGAGCTTTGGGTTGGCGCGTCAAAGCGTTAGAACCATCAAACTACTCTTCAACACCTTCTTCAGTGTCAGTAGAATTAATTTCATTTGATATTTCATCATCAATCACGACCTGATCACCGTCTTCGGACACACCCTGATCTTCTTCGAGGTCTTCATCCATAAAGGTTTCTTCTACTTCCGGGATCATGCCAATTTCACGGTAAAATCGTTCAGCCCCAGGGTGCAGGGGTAAGATCAAACCATCCAACGCGGTTTCCCGGGTTATATACTGACCAAGTGCGTGCCCTTTTGTCAGATTTTCTGCGGTGGTTTCATGCCACAACGCCTTGGTGATGCCATAAACCAGATCGTTATCCAAGTCATCTCGTACCAAGAACTGGGCCGGAACCATCAGAGCCAGTGTATCAGATGTATTTTTGTAGGTACCAACACCAATCGTCCCCCCAGAAAAGAAAGGATATATTTCTTGCAGGATTTCAACGTCTGTTTGACTGAGAGACAAAAGTTTTGCTTTGTGTCGATCAGTCAGAACCGTGACCAATCTTGCTGGCGCCCCCGCAATCATGAAAAAGGCATCAATTTCACCGCTGGTAATGGCTTCGTATGATTCACTGTCTGACAAAGTGAACATATTTTCTTTCGAAACCCTGACACCCCGGGTTTCCAAGAGTAACTGCGCCGCAGCATTGGTACCAGAACCTGCTGGTCCAATAGAGATTTTTTTCTTTTCAAGATCTTCAAGAGATCGAATACCACTATTGATACCAACCACAAGATGCATTGCTTCCGGATATAGGTTCGCAACACTTCTAAGGTTGCCAATAGCACCACGAGTGCGAAAAACATGCTCGCCCCGCAATGCCCAGAAGACAACATCAGCTTGCGCAAAGCCCCCCTCAAGCGTGCCATTAGAAATACCAATCACGTTAGAAACAGACCCTTGCGTTGAGACACTCACAGACAGAAGGCCATCAACACCGCAACTACCACCTTTTTCACAGGCGCGAGACCCCACTGGCTTGCTGATAGAACTGGCGATAATGCCACCCAACGGGAAATAATTTCCTATTGTCGCCCCGGTTCCAATTCGAAACACAGGCGTATCTTGGGCCAAACTGATATTCGACAGTATCGATATACAGAAAATAGAAGCGACAATAACGAAGTTTTGGAAGTTCTTTTGAAAGAAACGGTACCTTGAGGACGTCGAAAACAACCGACTGCCTTTCTCTTATAACAGATTAGTCGCTGGGAAGCTTTTCTTATCCTACGACATAACTGGTTAAAAGTTAATTATAACTTTGTGCCGCCAACGATTTTTTATTACCCAAAATTTTTACGACGCAAGGTATTATCTCTTAAGTAAAACAACGGAAAAGTCTAGCCGATTCCATCCGTTTTCTAGCCTTAACGCAGAATCTAACAATCAATAATGACAGAGTGTGGGTATATTTATGGCCGTAATTAGCCGAGCTAATAAGATTACGCGGCCTGCTCCATAATAACGCCATCAGACAGTTCGACCTGTCGGGTTGCCACCCTGTTCAGAAAATGGTGGTTGTGCGATACAATGATCATGGCTTGCGGAAGCTCTGTCAGCAACGAAATCAGATGTTGTTTCGTATCCCGATCCAGATCATTTGTCGGCTCATCAAGTAAAAGGACTTCCGGCTCTAACGCCATAACTGTTGCCAAGGCAACAAGCCTTTTTTGGCCACCAGATAATTTATGCGTAATTCTATCGGCCAGATGTTCTAATCTTAAAAGCTCAAGGGTACGTCCGACGATTTCAGCAACTTCTTCGGATGACTTGCCTAAATTCAAGGGGCCAAAAGCTAGGTCTTCGGCAACCGTTGGGCAAAAAAGCTGATCATCAGGATCTTGGAAAACCAATCCGGCACGCACTCGGACGTCACGGAAATCCTTTTCCTGTTGTCGCACAGCCCCAAAAGCATGAATTTCACCGCTATTGGGTGTTTCCAAACCGTTTATCAAGCGAAGAAGGGTACTCTTACCAGCACCATTGCTGCCAGTTAAAGCCACACGATCCCCGGCGTTGAGTTCAAAATCCACGCCCTTGAGAACATCCAATCCACTTGAGTAGGAAAAATGCAGACCACGTAGCGAAATCAGCGACGCCATCAAAAATACTCCACAGCCAACAGGCCTAAAATAACAACAGCCGCACAAACTGAAAAAATACGGTCGCGCGTTTCTATCTTCATATTATTCAAAATATGGAATCGCCCGTCGAAGCCTCGACATTTCATTGCTTCCATAATCCGGTCAGATCTCTCGAGACTTCTAACCAACATCATGCCGATCAAATATCCAATGGAACGCAGTGTATGTATATTCGTCCGGGGAACAAAACCACGGGCTTTCATCGCCATGCGCATGGTTTTGTATTCTTTATAGAAAACATCAATATAGCGCACAGTGAAAAGGAATAGATGGACCAACTTTGCCGGAACTTTAAGACGATAAAGTGCGTGCCCCAGAACCGATGGCTCCATAATTCCCACCAATCCCATCAGGGAAAAGAGTATGGCGTTCGCCTTCAATCCAACCTCTGCCGCACGGTAAAGGCCTTCTTTACTGGCATCCCACCCCCAGACAGAGAAAAGGGCCTCCCCCTCCATTGTAAAGGGGAGTGTCAGCATCAAAACCACAATGAATGAGTCGACAACAATAACCTTTCGGACAGTTGTCCATAACGGCAAACGTGATGACAGAGAAAGCCCTAACCCAACACCAAGAGCAAGGGTCAGAGCACCCAGATCATGCATTGCCGAAATAAGAAAGGCGAGCAGCACACAAGAAACAAGGCGAACACGCGGGTCTAGGCTTTTTAAAAATGCTTCAGATCGGCTCTGATCATTTTTAACGGCCCAAGATTGCGAAACTTCGCCCAGTACCTGTGTCATATTACGCGCCCTTAGCCATATCGTTCTTCTTGGTCTGCCTGCGACCGAGAAGGAAAGATGCTATACCAAAGATTCCAAGGATATAACCACTACCCCCCAGGATATCCTGCATGCGACGTTCTTCTTTGTATTGCGCCAGCTCTTTTCGCAAAGACCGAACTTCTTTCGAGGTTTTTGAGACAAGCTTTTCGAGAGCAACCTGATCAATCACCACAAGATTGCCACCTGTGTCAGAGACAATGGGCTGAGCTGTGATATCATTATCAGAAGAGACAACTTCCTGACTCGATGATGTCTCAGGAACGCTTCTTCCTTCGAGATCATCAGGCAACTCTTCTGCAGTTACAGTGAGTGTAGCAATATGTCCCGCGCTCAAATTCGCACGAAAAATATGGTCGACCTTTTTTGTCGCCGTGAAGACAAAAAATCCTTCTTCGTCCGTTGTTGTCTCACCCAGCTTGTTATCTTCCGAATCAAAAACTTCAACAAGAAGGTTTTTTGCCATATCCCCATTGGAAAACCCAATTTCACCTTCGATGATATTTCCATCAGGATAAGCGGCTGAAATAACTTTGTGTGCCCAAGCATTCGAATAAACGCCGAGCGTAAGAAGAGATGCGAGCAAAAATGCTGCAAATTTTAATTTACCGTACAGCATTGATCAGCTCCGGTTTAACCTTTGTAATTAATTGAATAGTCGCGGCTGTTAAGATGCCTTCCACTGCCATTACAGGGAAGTGTGCGACGATGACAAACTCGGCAGCTTTCGCGAATTCATCTCCAGATAAGGCGAGGGAAATCGCAACCATAATCGCCGTAAAAAAGATGGATAGAGATCCGCCCAGAAACCCCCAGAAACCAGCAACAGAAAGAATTTTCCGGCGGTAAAGGATGTATCCGTAAATCATCACCACAGCAAAAAGTGCCAAAGAGATACTATTTACTGAAACACGCCATGTTGCCCCTTCGACCTGATAGGTTTCGTAAAGAGAAACACTGGCCCAGATAGATAAGACAAAGAAGATAGCAAACAACGCATCAGCCACAAGTTTGGCCAAATTTTGTTGTTGAGCAGTAATACCCCACCGACAGATAAAGAAAACCATCACAGCGGGAAAAGCAATATTTACTGCATTGACGCCCAGTACTGTCAGCCCCCCAAAACCAAAGAAAACAGCTTGTAATAACAAGGCAACAACAAGTGCGGGGAAAGCTGCCCATCCCAGAATAATGCCCAACAGGCCGTTCAAGATTAGATGAACTGAGGAAAAACCGAGCGGGACGTGAATCAAAGAGACTACGAAAAAGACAGCCGATAATACCCCGACACGGGGCAAATCTTCCGGTTCCAGCTTTTTCAAACTATAGGCCACACCAGCGGCGGCAATAACGCCACCGCCGATGAGAACTGGATTTGATAAGGCACCATCAACGATGTGCATCGTTATTTATCCTTAATCAATATCTCGGGCTTGAATCCAAATCACAGCATCCTGAGAAAGCTCTTTACCTTCGTGCTCTTTATCCGGCCCAACGCCAAGAGCTGCAAAGCCCCAGAATCCCTCTTCGGGAATACCGAAAGTAAAAGTACCAGACGCATCCGCTAAAATTGCGTGTGCAGGTGACGAAATCCGGGCTTCACTGGCAAAGCGATTATTTTCAGGATCTGCAGGATAGTTGAGATACTCAACTTCAATCTCAGCAAATGGAACTGGTTTTCCCTCGGATAAAACAACCCCGGAAAATGTCCCCCCCTCAATAACGTTATAAGGCTTTGTCAGGGGGCGGATTTCAGTTTTCAATTCCTGAGGTTCAGCCCAGTCAGTTGGAAGATCACCAACGTTCACATACGATTTTGTAATTTGTTGAATAAATATATCTTCACTTGCTTCGTAAAAAGGTGCTGGGTTTAAGACAAAAACGTTGTCGCCAAGACCGCGTAACTTCACAGAAGCTTCATAGGCTTTTCCTGTATTTTCGCTACTGGTCCACTCGATAACTTTCAAGCTATCCATCAGGTCTTTCTTTTTGCCTTTACGAATAACGTAAAACTCTTCTGGTGTTCCCATTTCCATTACATGGCCTGATTCAGCAGGGTGTGTGAATGGCATTTTTAATGTTATTTCTCCCCCCTTTTCAAGCATAGTCTCTGGCGTATAAACCAATTGGAAGTGTGCTTGCGCACCAGACATAAAAGTTGCTAGCCCGCCAAAAACGACACTACAAACAACGGTTCCACAAAGAAGTACTTTTTTCATCGCGTTCAAAAATCCCCTACCTTCAATGCAATCCATTGAAGACAACGTTCCTAAAATAAGCTGATTGGAATCCGAGAAAGACATCAGACATCTCGTCAAAGCATAAACAGGCATCCCTACTTAAGCTTATTCCAGCAGCTTGGCTCAAAGGCACGCCACAAACGGATGTCCGTCACCAATGGTGCTCCCCGCCCTTTGGTCTAGTGACATTATGCCGGCAGGTCTCCTGGCTCACGGATCGTTGCTCAATCACCAAACCTTCCCGGCACAAAAACCTTTCGGCCATACCAGTGGTTATTCTTGGTAAGAACTCACCGTTTACAGTTGCGGGGGCAGCCACGGTTCAAGACCCCCTGATGGGTAGATCCCTCCGTGTTCCCTTTTAATCCCCGGACGACTTCATCCATGGGGAACCATGCATGGCGCGAGTTTATGCGGAGAACAAAAATCCTGCAAGTCCAAGATTCCAAAAGGTTGAAACGACCTATATAATTTCAAAATAATTTTCGTGTAATTTTTGAAGGTTATTTACTTGGCATTTCATGGCGGCCAGCATACTTATGAGTATGTCTTTGAATGAGTTCAATGAGAGTACAAATGATGCCCAGTGGCCAAAACTGGCTTAATGCCGCGATGGAAACCCTATCAAAAGAAGGTTTTCAAGCACTTACGATACCGCGCTTATGCCAGAAACTACGTCTGACCAAAGGCAGCTTTTACCATCACTTCAAAAGCTTCTCTGCCTTCAAACAGGACTTGCTAGCCTTTTGGGAAAAGGACTACACACAAGATATATTTGACGAAATAAGAGATGTAGAAGATCCCGAAGCCCAATATGAAATGCTTTTTAACCTCGCGTTTGAAAAAGACCTTGCTGTTGATCTTGCCGTTCGCGCATGGGCACAGGCAGATGATCAGGTCAAAGAAGTTGTCTCAAAGGTTGATGAAATTCGGATCAATTTATTAACAGAAATGTATCAAAAATCCTCTAACCTATCCCAAGAGACCGCGCGTAATTACGCCGTGATTGATTACACAGGATACATCGGATTCTACAGCCTGTTTCCCGACGCGCCAGATAGCTGGGCACGTGATCTCGCTTCTATTCAAACAAGAGCACTTCTTTCGGACAGTAAAATGACTGGCGGAAAAATTTAAGCTTAAATAATTCAAGATAGAAGAATTTCATTTGTGATCACTATGTACAATTAAATTGATCTGTCCTCTTGAAAAAGACACACTGCCTCGGAATCGGTTTTTCGGGTGAAAATTTGATCCGGAAATAATAGGGAACACGGAAGGATCTACCCATCAGGGGATCTTGAACCGTGGCTGCCCCCGCAACTGTAAACGACTTAAAGCTTGTTATTACCACTGGTACTTTCCAGAATTTTTAATTTCTGGAACGCATCGGGAAGGGACAATGCTCTTACGTTGTAAGCCAGGAGACCTGCCGATTTAACGTCACCTGTCTGATGAACGGGGTGTTCATTAGGGCGGTTTTCCGTCGAGTGACGTGCCTGTCGATACTGGCAAGGCGCGGTTCTAAGCTGATCATGGGATCAGTGTCTAAACTCGCACTGCCATTGTCATAACTTTTTTAGACAAGGCGCGTATCATGCTTTTGCAAATGAAACATAAAAAAATCTCACAATCATCGTGGGCTTTCCTCTTAACTATTTTCTTAACAATATTTTCTTCTCAACAGGCCTCAGCACATTTCATAGAGCTTATCCCTTCATCTTCCCTAATAACTAAAAGTGCTGAGAGTGACTTTTCATTCGATATCCGGTTCACCCATCCGATGGAAGGGACACCACTGATGGAAATGGAACAGCCAGATTTATTTGGAGTTCAAGTCGCGGGGGAAAAGTACGATTTAACAGCAGCCCTTCAATCCACAACGATCGAGGGAAAACTTAACCCTGCAAATGCGACATCCTATGTTGCAAACCACAAAATAAAACGTGCCGGGGACTATAGTTTCTACCTCGTCCCCAAACCCTATTGGGAACCAGAAGAACAAGCCATGATTATCCACTACACAAAAGTAGTGGTAAACGCCTATGGCTTGGAAAACGGCTGGGAAGATCCCATTGGATTGCCCGTCGAAATTATTCCATTGAGCAGACCTTATGGCCTATGGACAAATAATTTGTTTACAGGGCAAGTGCTCAACAATGGGCAGCCTGAACCACATGCGACGATCGAGATTGAATATCGAGGAGAAGGACAGGTCGCTATCCCAGCGACGCCTTTTATCACCCAAGTTGTACGGGCCGACAAAAATGGTGTTTTTCACTATGCAATGCCAAAAGCCGGGTGGTGGGGATTTGCTGCTCTTCTGGATAACGGAAAAACATTACCAGCACCCGATGGTACAGAAGCACAGGTAGAAGAAGGCGGGTTGATTTGGGTACATACCCAAGACATGCCGCAATAGAAATTCCAAGATCCGGAATTATTGCCAGAAGAAATAACCTCAAGATAAAACAGGTTATAAAACAACAAAGCGGTGGGCTCAATTTCAGAGTCCGCCGCTTATTCACAAAAGATTATCCTGTCACCTATTGAATACGGTACAGGCTTAGCCTGACATATAGGCCATCATCTGTTTATTCTCATACTCTAATTCCAAAAGACGTTTACGCACCACATCACCGATTGAGATCATCCCACACAACTTGCCTTCTGAAACAACCGGCATATGACGGAAGCGACCATCAGTCATTTTTTGCATGACATCATGTACTCTTGCATCTGGCGCACAACAAATAGGATTAGCCGTCATAATCGTATCAATTTTGTCGGCAAAAAGGTCTTTCCCTTTTTGCCCGATCCCGACCACAACATCGCGTTCAGACACAATACCGACAGGACGATTGTCATCATCAGCAACAACCAAAGCCCCGATCTTAAAAGAATTGAGCATATCAATGACTTCTTGAACGGTATGCTTCGTCGTAATCGTGTGAATGTCCCCGCCTTTATCCGCAAGAATGTCTTTAACCGCACCACCGGAAGCTCCCCCAGAAGATCCTCCCGCTTGGCCAGAACCAGAACCGCTATCATTTTGATAAGTTGCGGCGCTGAAATCACCGGAAAATAGCATTTATAATCCTCCTCGTGTTCTGCTGTATTTTGAGTATAGCACAAGAATATTAGGACAGAACTTTTGTTTCTAAAAAGTTCCCGGAAGACTTAATCATAAAGGCTCCCGGGACAGTTGGCGGATTGGAAAAGCCTGGCAGAACACTTAACGCGTGTTAAAAACTATACGTAATCGCAAGACCACCAAAGAATTGGTTTTCACTTTCGACAAAAGGACTATCAGCAGCATCCCCCAACAAACGCGCATAACCTAACGACCCGTTCATTGCCCAGTTTTCGTCAAAGCTATACGTTGCCCCCAAGTTAAAGCCGACATCCTTTAAACCTGCATCAGCATCATGTTGGTTATACTTGCTTCTGGAAGCTTGCTTGCTATTCACGCCAAAATAAGACTGCATATAATCTTCTGATGCCCAACTAACAGACGGGCCCGCTGAAATCCAAAGGCGTTCATCAAGAAAACTATGTCGATATTCAGCATTCAGGCTGGCAAGAAGACCTTTGTCTTCTCCGCTTAGATCCTGGGTTATGTCTAAACCCAATGCGTACATTCCCAAATCAAGTTCAGCAAAAGCAGTCCCCACGAGACCAGCTTCGACATCACCTAGCCCCTTCAGGGCCGAATTATCGCCCTCATCTCTCCCCCAGTCATAGTTCAGGGAAACGCCCCCTGAAAAATGTTCTGACCGCAGGAATGTCGCCCCAATACCGCGATCAAGCGAAATGAAGAGCGTATCATCTAACCAAGAGGCTTCGAGTATAGGCATCGCCCCCACACCATATTCATCAGAGCCTTCATAGTCAGGCCCAAACCCGACCCCTGCACCAATAGAAAAATCCCAGTCACTTAGCGCGGCATCAACAAAGTCACTAGACTTGTCACTGCCTGCCGCAACTTGATCATCAGCCACAGCCGATGATGCAAGATTGAAAAAAATAAATGACGCGAAAGATACAAACTTAATCAGTTTGCTTGGGCGAATATCAATCAACTTACCATCTTCACCTTCTGAAACAGATAAAGATATATAAGAAAATACAGAACGGCACTTAAACATGAGTCCCTCATTAAACAACGAAAATATACCGTGCTTATAAGAGAGCTTTCTGACAGAGGCCTGACCGCTGAAATTTAAAAGTTGTTTTAGGTTAACGCCAATTCTGTGCCGAAAATGTCATTGAAATAATATTCAGGAAAAATCGTTTCATCGGGTTTTACACTCCTCAGCGGCACAGGCCCAACCCTTTCAAAAAGACGTTGAATATCGTGTACTGACAAGCCACCCCAAGATGGTTGCAGCGCTTGGCATATTGAATCTTCCAATTGCTTATAAATAGCTTTGATAAACATTTTTTGATTAGATGATGTTTTCAGAGTATGTAAACTCGGCATTTGCCAATGAACCCGCAAAGCACCCAAAGGCCCCAAAACAGGCTGATTTTCATCTGGCGCGCTAATACTGATGACAAGGTCAATATCCGGGGCCCCATCTTCCATAAATAACTTATGAGTTTTTGAGAAAAGCCCTGCTGTGTCATATCCCTTGGCTTTGAGAAGCTGCTCGACCATCGGTATCATTTGACCATTCGGTTCCATTCCAGCACTAAAAGACCGAACACGGCCACCCCCAAAGTCCCGCAAAAGCGTTTCCCCGATCAGACTTCTCGCTGAATTCTCTGTGCTTAAAAAAAGAACATGAACTGGTTTTTGCACCATTATTAATAGCCCTTGTGATCAACTATGTGTTTGGTCGCCAAAATTGATTATCAAGCGTTAATAGACAAACAATTGATAGGGCGGGGAAATATCAATCACATGAAAAATAAATGACCCATTTATGAATTTCATCAAAATGTGTACGACAGTTAGTGTGACGTCTGTATTATCCTGAAAATTGTCAATAGCTCGTTCATCACAGATCTGATAGCAGGTACAAAACGTAAATCACCGTGTACGATTAAATGAAGGTTCGAAATCAACCCAGGAATATCCGGTGTTAATCTTTTCAGTTGAGGATCATGGTCTCCCGCGGCAGAAGGCAATAATCCAACGCCCAAGTTCTCTCGTAGAACCATTTGCATCATCATCGCATTACTAATTCGAATAGTCGGCACAACCGTTTGAAGCGTTGATCGCATCCATGTCGCATCCGGTTGATAACTGTGTTCTTCGTCCCATCCGATCCAAGGTAAATTTTTCTGTCCAAGCCAATCCTCTAGATCACTCCCTTGCGATAAGGGGGCGATGTCACTGTTCTTTGATGTAAAAACAGCAAACGGCATATCGCTTAATTTTTGTGTGAAAAGGTTTCCCTGTTTGGGCTTACAAAAACGGATTACCAAATCGGCTTCTCGTCGCGACAGACTTGCCTCTACATGCGTAGTAATCAATTCAAGCTCAATTCTAGGCAAGGCTTTTCTTATCCGATGAACATATTTGGCCAGTAACATTCCCGTCTGTTCATTCATCGAGACTCTGACCGTTCCAACAGAATCTGCTGCCAAAAGTGTGCTTTGACGATCCAACGTTTCAGCCGCTTCAGCCATGGGAAAGGCCTTTGAAGCCAGCATCACACCGGCTTCCGTTGGGGATAGTCCTTCTGACAATCTCTCGAAGAGGCGATTCTTCAGTCCATTTTCCAACGATTTTATTCTGCGCCCGACGGTTGGTTGGCTCATGCCTAACTCTCGTGCTGCTGCAGAAAAAGATCTCCTTTCATAGACTGAAAGAAAAACCCTGATATCATCCCAATCATATGGCGACTTAAACATTTACGCCCCTATTCATTTACGCATATCAAAATTACATTTTTTTTCATATCATACATTAATGAATAGACCTATTTATAGAAATACGGCCAACTAACGATCTACAGGCAGAAAATGTTTGCGTACACAGAGCAGAATAAAACAAATTTTCAGGCAATGTTCGCCGTATTGTTTGCCGCCTTTCTTTTCTCGGCCATGTTTACGCTGCCCAAAGGTTCAGGCACAGATCTACCTTGGTTCCAGATTGTTTTTATCCGCTATACAGGTGGGCTGATTTTTCTGCTCCCTACCGTATGGCGATGGCACTACAAAGGAAACAGCCTAAAAAGCAGTTTGGGGTTTCTCCATATTGGACGTTCAATTGCTGGTATTGGTTCCGTAGCTTGCGTAGTCATTGCCGCATCCCTGATCCCACTTGCAGATGTCATAACCATCAGCTTTTCTAACGGAGCCATCGTCCTTATTTTAGCAGGCATTATTCTAGGTGAACGTGTTCTACCTCGTCACTGGGCGTCAATTATCATTACCATTTTTGGGGCAAGTCTTGTTGCATCTAATAGTTCTAACGGTGGTCAAAGTGCCTTTTTTAGTCCTGCAGCTCTCATTGCACTCCTTGCCGCTTGCTGCATGGCCATTGAAATCATCGTCATCAAATTCGTCAGTGAAAGAGAAGCCATTCCTGTAACTTTGCTATACGTGAACGGACTGGCTAGCCTCTTGTTACTCATTCCTACTTTGACTTGGGGACAGTGGCATGGTCTGGAAAATTGGTGGCCCGTTCTTTTAATGGGACCCATTGCCATTTTGGGGCAAACCCTCAACCTATTTGCTTTTAGAAAAGCGAATGTGGTTTTGCTAACGCCGCTAACATATAGCTCAATACTTTTCTCTGCGCTTTTGGGATTCTTTCTCTTTGGCGAAAGTCTTAGCTGGTCCACAGGAATCGGTGCTGCCATTATCATTACAGGCTGTTTGATTGGAATGGGTATCTATCGAAAAAAAGTGCCTCAATCCCCCTAAAGTTCTCATGTTGAAATTTTTAAGCATTACCTTCTTGGGGCTTGACTATTACATGGGCTAAAGTAGCTCCAGCTTTGTCTTCCGTGTATGAACGGCAAAGTTCTCTGCATATCACCAACGATAAGGCCAGATAAGCCCCTTATGATCAGCGATCACAGTGCCCTAAAAAGTATCGTCTCTCGCTTTACTGACGAGCAGGTATCAACCCCTGTCTTTGTTGCTAACGTTCTGCGCGAAGCAATTATCTCTGGTACCCTTCCACCACACAGCCTTGTCCGACAAGATACAGCCGCAGATGCAATGGGTGTCAGTAAAATTCCAGTCCGAGAAGCACTCCGAACATTGGAAGGTGAAAACCTTATCAGCTTTGAGCGAAACAGAGGGGCACGGGTCCTTCCCGGTTCAATTCGGGAAATGATTGAAATTTTTGAACTTAGAAAAGTAATCGAACCACATCTTCTACAGCTCTCGATCCCAAACCTCACGAATGAAGATTTATCGGACGCGCAAAATCTGATCACCCGTGAAGCCCAATCAACGAACCAAAAAGAGTTGGGCGAACTTAACCGTCAGTTTCACGAAATCATTCTATCCGGGGCCAAAGAAACTATCGGGTACAAATTCCAAGCCATTCTTTTTACCACATCCGAACGCTATTTGAGATTAAGCTTAAAAGAGCCGTCCTCTCAAACGCGCAGTAATGCAGAGCATCAACTCCTGATCTCAGCCTGTAGTGCACGCGATGGAGACAAAGCAAAAGAGCTTCTCGTAAAACATCTAGAATCAGCTCAGAATGTTATTCACGAGAAGCTCAAACAGGATAAGTCTGTAGATCCCTAATTTAAGGAACGGTTTTTATAAATCTTTTGCAAGCCTAAGCGCGTCGTAGATTGCCGCGTGGGTATTTCGGGCGGCAACGGCATCTCCAATTCTGAAAAGCTGAAACTTACCATCAGCATTCGTGGTAATTCTTTGTGGGTGCCCATCAACAAAGGCTTTGTGATCCAATTCACCAAGATTCAAAGACATCGGTTTGAGATCAAAATAGATTTCATCCATCGGAATCGTACCGTGATTGATCACAATCTGATCGTAGCTTTTTTCTTTGATCAGATCACTATAATCAGTGCCAATTTTAGCCCGGAGTCGATTTCCATCCCGCTCAACATCTTTCAGTCGATAGGTAACAGTAAAGGTCACATCTTTTTCCTGTATTGAACGCATGTAAGGAACCAAATTCATAGCCATGACATCAGGGGCAAAACTACGGTCCGGCGTCATAATCTCGACCTTTGCACCTGTATTTGCAATAATTTCAGCGGCCTGCAGCCCGGCATGATCCCCCGCGTCGTCGTAAACCAGAACGTCCTGACCCGGTTTGACATCACCAGCAATGATATCCCAGCTGGAAGCCACCAACTCATTGCCATTTTCCAAAACTTCAGTGTGGGGCAAGCCACCCGTTGCAATAATAACGACATCCGGATTTTCCGCCTCAATATCAGCAGCTTCTGCCCAGGTATTAAACCGAAACTCAACGCCCCGCGCAGTACACTGTGCCATACGCCAATCAATGATCAAAATCATCTCGGCCCGCCGTTGGCTTTGCGCAGATAAACGAATTTGCCCCCCCGGTTCCGGGGCTGCTTCGAAGACAACAACGTCATGCCCGCGTTCAGAAGATACTCGCGCGGCTTCCAGCCCGGCAGGTCCAGCCCCAACAATGACAACTTTACGTTTCTCGTCCGCGGCAGGAATGTCGTGCGGCATTGTCAGCTCTCGCCCCGTTGCCGCATTGTGTATGCACAAGGCATCACCCCCCTGATAAATGCGATCCAGACAATAAGTTGCGCCAACACAAGGACGGATATCGTCTTCACGCCCCGCCATAATTTTTCTCACAATATGCGGATCAGCCATGTGCGCCCTGGTCATACCGACCATATCCAGAAGCCCTTCGGCAACCGCATAACGCGCTGTCGCAACATCGGGAATACGGGCTGCATGAAAGGTTGGCATGCCTGTGGTTTTTTTCACTTCTCCGGCGAAATCCAGATGAGGCGCAGATTTCATTCCCTGCACAGGGATAACATCTGTTAAACCGGGATCTGTATCAATATGCCCACGAATGACGTTGAGAAAATCGACCATTCCAGAACGCTGTAAACGCTTTGAAATTTCAATGCCATCTGCAGCAGAAATTCCATCCTTGTCCGCTTCATCGGCAGTATAACGAATACCAACAATAAACTTGTCACCAACACGCTTTCGAATAGCTTCAAGCACATTTAACGAAAACCGCATTCTGTTTTCCAGCGACCCGCCATACTCACCATCCAATGTGTTGGTTCGCGGCGACCAGAACTGATCCATCAAATGCCCATAGGCTTCCAGTTCAATACCATCCAGCCCAG
The DNA here is from genome assembly GCF_048270245.1 of Kiloniella sp. Taxonomy (GTDB): domain Bacteria; phylum Pseudomonadota; class Alphaproteobacteria; order Kiloniellales; family Kiloniellaceae; genus Kiloniella. Next base: position 528,239 of record NZ_JBLWTH010000001.1, on the reverse strand, counting down.
CAGCTTTCATGCGCTCCGCCGCATCGGCATAATCCTCAATAATTCGAAGAATATCCCAGTCTTCCATCTGCTTCGGGAAAGCACGATGCGACGCTTCGCGGTGGTGTGACGGCGAGACGGCAGGTAACCAGTCCCCTTTGTTCCAGCCTGTTCTACGCCCCAGGTGGGTCAACTGGATCATCACGGCACACCCATGTTCATGACATGCATCCGTAACTTTCTTCATCCAAGGCACAACCTCGTCCTTGTAGGCCAACACATTATTGAACACTGGGGGGCTATCACGGGATACGGCGGCAGACCCCGCAGTCATGGTCATACCAACCCCAGCTTTTGCCCGCTCTTCATGATAGGCACGGTAACGGTCCTTGGGCATCCCGTCTTCGGGGTAAGCGGGTTCATGGCTTGTGGTCATGATCCGGTTCTTGATTGTCAAATGCTTCAGTTTATAGGGTTGCAACAAAGGATCATTACTGGCCATTTATCTCTCCTGTTTATTCTTGTCTCCGGTCAGTTTCTTTATCTGGCTCTTTGCCTGTTTATCTGTCCGAGGTTTTCATCAATGTTATACTAAAGCTAAAACTCGATAGAAGATTTTATACCGAGCACAGCTGGTTAATTAAGGGGCAACTGACGGAATAATCCGGGGTTAGCAGGATCGTTGAAATGACTCATAGGTCCATGCTCAACAAAATGATTATGCCAGCATTTCATGGCCTCTGGATCCAGCTCGACCCCCAAACCACATCCTTCCGGTACCGCTATGGTATTATTTGTCTGACGGAAGGGACCGTTTTTAATGACATCGCCAATTTGCCAACGGAACAAAGATTGCGAGGGCTCCGTAATCCATGGTGTTGCAGCAACAACATGTAAATAGGCCGCGGTCATAATGCCGAGGTCATTTGAGTAGCACCAAAAACCTTTGCCCATTGCTTCGCAGGCTGCAATGAACTTCATTGTTTTCCCAATGCCACCAAGCGCAGCAAAATTACAGACAAAATAATCCGGGACGCCAAGGGCCACAGCCCGCCGTAAATCAGGAACATGCGTGGAAAAGGGAATGATCGAGTGTTTCCGCAGTTCGGCCATTTCTTCAAAGGTCGCAACCGGGTCTTCGTAATTTCGAATGTTATACGGCTCTAGTTCTCTCAGAACCCAACGTGCCGTTGTTAAAGACCACTGCATATTTGAATCAAGACGCAACATGGCATCAGCCCCAAGGACCTCACGCAACAAACGGACGGTTCTGATTTCTAGCTCGGGGTCTCCCAAAATAAGCTTACCCTCGAAATAGCTCGAACCGTGTTCCTCTTTCATTCTCAAGCAATAATCAACAATGGCCTCGGGGGTCATCTCCCCACCTGCACCGTTGTTTTTGGGTCGAAAAGCAAAGTATTCGGTGAAGGGAATTTCCTTTCTAACGGCGCCACCCAGTAGTTTATAGAGCGGCATGTTCATCACTTTGCCCCGGATATCCCAGAGTGCGAGTTCCAATGCGCCAAAGGCTATTGAAATAGCATTTTCACCTGTGTTTACCGTGATCTGCCACGGCGGCACACAACGCGCTTCACAGTTAGCAATATCCAATGGATCAGCACCGATAAGAGCAGGGGTAATTTCTTCCTTGATAACCTCACCAAAATGCCACCAGGGCGCTTCCCCCAACCCAACAACACCTTCGTCGGTAAAAACTTCGATGATGGATTTGGATGCGCCGGGGTAAAGCCCCGCTGTCCACCAGAAAGGTGCATCAAAGGGTACATTTACATGAGTGATTTTAATATCCGTAATTTTCATGATTTAGGCCTCACCAATCTTCTTAACCCTTATCTAACGAACAAAGACGGTTCTAATACCAAGCATCTTTCGTTTCAGTTTTCCGTCGATTCATAAAATTAAGCAGGGCTTCGTCTGTATCTGCGGCCAAATGCGGTGCTTGATAATCTGCCAATATCTTTTTCCATCTGCGATTAGCACGGATCATGGCGTCATCCCCGCCCTGCTCGCTCCAGCTTTCGAAAGGCTGATCATCATTAAGTTCGCTATCCCAGTATGCCGTTTCATAATGAGAAAGCGTATGCGCCGTACCAAACATATGTTGTCCCGGCCCACCTTCACGCAAAGAAGAGATTCCCAAAGTATCGTCATTGATTTCAAGGCCTTTGAGATAAGCGTGTAATGCCCCGCAAAGATCGGTGTCCATAATGAACTTCTCATAAGACATTGAAAGCAAACCATCCAGAAATCCTGCGGAATGCAAAACATAATTCACGCCACCTTGCACTGCGGACATCATCGACATCATGGCTTGAACCATCCCCTGACCATCCGGTACTTTTGACGTCGCAAAATTGCCTGCACAACGCAGGGGTAGTTTTAATCGCCGCGCCAACTGTCCCATAACCAAACTCCCCAACGCAGGTTCAGGCGTTCCAAAAGTCGGGCTGCCAGACCGGAGAGACATGGACGACAAAAACGATGCCAGAATGGCGGGCGCACCCGGCCTGACAAGCTGGGTCAAGGCGCAGCCAACCATGGATTCAGCCAAGCCTTGCGCAACAGCCCCCGGCATTGTTACCGGGCAAACCGCACCGCCAAGCAAGAAAGGCAAGTGGATAGAGCCTTGCCCTGCCGCAGCGTAAGCACGAATGCCCTGGGTAGAAATACCGTCCCAAACCAAGGGTGAAGTAGAATTAAAGTTCCCCATGATCACACAGTTCTTATCAACAAACTCGGAGCCAAAAAGAATGCGACACATTTCAATGCTATCTTCTGCACGCTCAGGGGCCGTGATAGACCCCAGAAACGGGCGATCTGAATAACGGATATGGGCGTAAACCATATCCAGATGACGCTTGTTAACCGGAATATCCGTCGGCTCACAAATTGTTCCGCCGGAATGGTGCAGCCATGGACTAGATTGCGCCAACTTTACAAAGTTTTCGAAATCATCAAGAGTTCCATAACGGCGTCCCTTATCCATATCCATCACAAAGGGCGAGCCATAGGCCGGGGCGAAAACCATAGCATCCCCGCCGATTTCAACAGATTGCGCAGGATTTCTTGCGTGCTGTGTAAAACGCTCAGGCGCTGTCTTAAGAAGTTCCCGAATCATTCCCGATTCGAATTTGATATTCCAGGCTTCCGCAGAAATATCTGTAACCTGCCCGCCAGCTTTTCGAAATAGTTCCACAGTCTCAGGGTCTTCACGGAACTCAATACCTATCTCTGCCAGAATGGTATCAGCAGCTTTCTCAATCTTGATCAGGTTTTCTTCGTCAAGAAGATCATAAGTTGGAATGTTACGTTTTATAAAAGGAGTCTGCAGGTGTAAATTTTGTCCTGCCCCATCCATACGACTTGCTTGTCTCGCTGCACGACCACGATTTCGGGCTCTTCCCACCCGATGTTCATTACTATCTACACGATCAACCGACTGTTCCATTGCCTTACTTTCTTACGAGAATAATAGGAATAGGCATATGCTATACTTATGCAATATAGTTGTGACTGGCTAAAAATCTTATTCTTAGGCTAAGTTTAATTTATGCGAAAATTAAAATCACTTATCCAATCCCCAGCATCCCTCTTCTCTTTTGAAGCGGCGGGCAGACATTTATCCTTCGCCCGAGCAGCAGAAGAACTTAACGTTAGTCAGGCGGCAATAAGCTACGCCATCAAACAGCTAGAAAGTGCGTTGAATGTGCAGCTCTTTTACCGAGGACATCGTTCCGTTGAACTGACAAATGCGGGTAAACGCTTTCACAACGACGTCACCATGGGGCTTGGTCATATACACCGTTCTGCCGAAGAACTCTCTCGCTCGGATAGCGAAGGCAGCATAACGCTTTCTTGCTCTACAGCCTTTGCCAACTATTGGATCGTACCAAGGTTGGGGACTCTCCGAGCTAAGAACCCAGAGATTGATCTCCGATTGCAAACGACCGACAAGGATATAGACCCAGCAATAGAAGGAATTCCACTGGGCATACGACGCGGCATAGGCAACTGGCCCGGTCATGATGCCATTCAGATCGCCAGTGAAGAAGTCTATCCGGTTGCCAGCCCCCGATATCTTGCCGAGAACGGTCACCCAAAAGACGCCATTGAGCTTTCAAAACGACGACTTATCTATCTGGAAGAACCCTACCGGGATCGGCCAAACTGGCATAACTGGTTTCAAGCCAAGGACTTGGTCTGGAAAGATTATGGCGAAGGATTACGCCTGAACGATTATGCCCTTGTTATCCAAGCTGCGTTGGCCGGCGGTGGTGTTGCCCTTGGCTGGTGGCATCTGGTCGATCATTTGGTTGAACATGGTCTTTTGGTAAAGCTGGATGACAAACCAGTCCATTTTGGTGGGGATTTTTGGGTTTTATGGCCAAACCACAAACCATTAAGCCCCCAGGCAGAGCGTGTACGAGATTGGCTGATATCTTCACAAAATTCCTTGGACAATGGCCTCTATTAACGCGATATTATGCCGACCCAACAAGGAGATAATAATGTCCAGCAGTTCTGCTAATAGTCCCAAACGTACGATTGCAATGGTTGCCCATGACCGCATGAAGCCTGTGCTTCTGGAATGGGCCGACGAAAATCAAGAACAGCTAAAAGAGTTTCGCATTGTTGCCACCGGAACCACCGGCCGTCTGTTGGCTGAAAACCTCCCAGAACATGATATAACCGCGTTCAAAAGCGGGCCGCTTGGTGGTGACCTACAAATTGGTGCACTTATTTCAAACGATGAACTGGACGCTCTGTTCTTTCTCGTCGACCCTATGACGCCCCAACCACATGATGTTGACGTCAAAGCTTTGATCAGAATCTCAACTCTCTATGAAACACCTGTGGCCTGTAACCGGACAACAGCAGATTTCATCCTTCGCGGTATTACGGAAAAGGGCTACCAGAAACGTCCAGCACACCCCATGATCGAAGAATACGTCACACGCATTGTGTAAGGCTGACTGTATCCATTAGATTTTTGAGCCCGAAATTTCCTGAGTCCGGATTTTCCTGAATAGGGAATTTCGGGCTGATATCACTCAATCGCGTGGATTACCTTAGTAACAGGTGTGTCCAGACCTTCGACATACCAATTTGCCCACAAGCGATTTTCCCTATCCGGCTCTAAACTCAGGAAATTTCGGGCGAGTATATATTTTTTCCGCTGGGTTGGTAATTCCATCATTCGTGCTGTAATGCCCTGTTCAATCGGCTCGACTTCATCACTCAATTGCGTCAACAACCACCCCATTAGTTTGGGCGGCGCAGGATGAACAATTCCAGACGCGGTGAGCTGATTGATAACCTTTGATCGACCATGTGCAGGTGCGCCGCGTTCGCTTTCGATTACCCCCAGACAGGCAACGTGAACATCGCCGGACAGAATGGTCACGCGGCAGGATTTATCTGACATAAGTCCAAGTAATCTATGGATCATCCGCAAGCGTTCAGCCCGATGATTTGGGCTCTGCCAATGATCCCTTAAATCGTCTTCAAGTTCCTGTTCACCGGGCAGCCAACCCATCAAATTTTCTATAGATCCAAAGTCTGCGTGAACAACAGGCACTGGCGATACAAAAAGCAGATGCTTTGGTCCGCCCTCATTGACTGGCAGCAAATCGTCTAGATGATGCCAAATCAAATCCCAACTTTCCCGGGAAAGTACTTGTTTTTGTGTTCTTTCCGTCCGCGTATCCAGTGATAAAACGAGATAATTCCCAACCCTTAGGGCTGTTGAAAACCCCTTGGTCGGTAAAGCAGATGGATGTTTTTCATCTTCTGGTATCGAAAGCTGCTGCTGGAACAGAGCAAAATATTTCCGCGCTATGTTAAAAATTCCCTGATAGACCTCACACTCCTGATCTTCGGCGGCATAGGACCCCCAACCATCGAAGATGTCATGGTCATCCCACATCATGATCGTAGGGATAGAGGCAAGCGCTTCAGCCACAACGGGTTGTTTCCAGCGCTGGCAATAAAGGTCAAAATAAAAGCGATCAACCTGATCCCGCATCAGACTTGTAAACTTGCGTTCCCGTCGCTTGCTACGCGGTAGCTCAACCCACTTTTTAATCTCGGAACACCGTTCCCATATTTCATCTGCATAGACCTGATCCCCGCCCATAATCATCAAATTATAAGGCATTATCCTGTGCTGGAAGAGCAAAGCCTTCCACATCGCATTTTTGTCATCCACTTTTTTGATTTCACTCGGGGCAGAAAAGCCATTACAGGAAAGAAAAGTCATTTGGGGATCAGTGTCCCGGCCCGGAACATTGAATATCCAAAAATCAAACCCAAGGAAATACTTCACCCCTACGGCTTCTTTTTCACGTGCCACACGGACATCAAATCGCGACGCAATAAAACCTTTGGTTTGATATAAAGTTGAACGAGAGATACATTCCCCTTTTTCCAACCTGAAGGTCAAGTCAGAGGTTGGTGTCTTTGACACAACCAATATAGATAGATCCCAAAAGTCCTCTTCCGTCGCTCTCAGATTCAAAATCGGTCCCAATTTGAGATCCATGATATCGCTCCCTAAATTTCATATTTATTTAGAGAGGATATATGACGGCGAGGAACCATTCTACATTAAGTTGAATTCATCATCTGCAAATCCCTAAACAGGCGATGACGCAGCATTTAAAATCAGCCTTAGATCATTTTGCATATGGCCCAACGCTGACTTAATCATATCAGATGTTTTCATCAACTTATCAGTTGCATCACCTGTGGTTCGCGACGCATCCCGCATGGCTGCTGTACTTCCAGAAACCTTGTTCGCATTTTCTACAGAATCTTTCACAAAACGGGCAATCCCGGTAGATGCATTTGACTGAGCTTCAAACAGCTGCACCAGACCACGCATTGATTGATCCACCTGATTGATACGCCCTTCGATGGTGGTAATACCTTTCGCTGCCTGTTCAGATACATCCCGGATAGATTTCACCCTGACCGCAATGGCATCTGTAGCTTGTGAGGTTTCCGCAGACAGCTTTTTTACTTCTTCAGCAACAACAGCAAAACCAGCCCCAGCAACCCCGGCCCGAGAAGCTTCAATGGTTGCGTTCAAAGCCAGTAAATGCGTTTGACCAGCAATTTTCTGAATCATCTCAATAATTTCTTCCACCTGATTAGCCGTTTCGTACAGGTCCTCAACAGTAGAATGTGCCTCTTTGGTATCTTTCGTAGCCAAAGACGTCAGCTTAATCTGCTGATCAACGGCTTCTGACATTTCTGAGCTACATGAAACAAGATCTTCTGAGAGTTCTCTGATTTCGCCGGCCATTTTGGCATTAATGTCTGCCAACTCAATCGTCTCACCAGCCTGTTGGTTGGTATTGGTTGCAAAATTTTGTAGCTGATCAGACATGATCGCTAAATCATCCGCATGCAAGGTGACGCTTTTCACACTGGAATTCATGCCACTTTCAAGCTGAGATGCCACAGTAACAAGCCTGTCTTCGACAGCTTTTTGATTGCGTAAACGCTCTCTCTCGTTTTCTTCTCGCAAGACAGCAGCTTCATCCCTTGCCTGCTGGAAACGTTCGACCCCGCGAGCAAGAGAACCTATTTCATCAATACGTCTTGCTTCCCGTAACTGAACATTTCCACCATCCGCAACTTCACGCGCTGCGGCCTGTAACCGGACCAATGATCGTGTCACCAGACTACGATTTATACCAAAGATTACACCAAGGATGAGCACAACAGCCACACCGCCAAGGCTGATTGAAATTATAAGAGCCAGATCCGCAAAGGCCTTCACCTCTTCATCCTTTTCACGAATGACATCAACATGTTGAAGTATTGCGATACGTTTTTGTTCTGCTTCTAACGTCGCGTCAGCCAGTATGCCTTTGAGAGACAAAACTTTTTGCCCTAAAGCATCATCACCAGAATTTTCACGGGAAATCCTTCCCACTTCTCGCTCAATGTCTGGAAGAACAAGTTTATCAAAACGAAATTCCTTTACCTTGTCCTGATACTTCCCGCCTGCAAACACACCAAGAGATACCGAAGGTTTCCCCGATCCCTCATCGAGCACAAAAAAACCATTTTTGGACAGGTCCCTGCGCTGGTTTCTTTTTTTATAACGGGCCTTTATACCGTTCCGGCCATCATGAATGATTACACTTGCCCCTTGAGAAAGAGCCCAATTCTCTATTTCTTTAGAGGCATTAACTTCAAGGTGGGTCCCGATAGAAAGATACCGTGTTTGCAGATCAGTAATTTCTGCCCGCAACATTTGATTCATTTCCCGCAAAAGCTGGGTCCGGGCTTCTTCTTTTTGCATCATATTTTTCATCAGAAGCTCAAACCCAAAGAGCAGCCCCGCCATAAGGGGGACCAATACTGTTATCAACGCAAAAATCAGTTTGATATCAATTCGGGATTTAATAGCGGTAATCATAACACTCTCACAATGTAATCAAAAAATTTGCTTTTTCATCGTGAGAACCGATATCAATTAATAATGACAGTTTTACTGATTTTTGATGACCTTATTTCGATAAATATCCTTTTTAACCATATACTTAAGAAACAGACGTTATCTTAACATATCTACCACACGCTCTAATGGAAGCTCATGTACCACACGCCCTTTATATCCATGTGTCGTTACCGCCATACAAAGTGAATTTACGATGGCTTCTTCGGTGGCTTCAACCACACCATGGAAAAGAGGATTGATATCCTTCTCAGGCACAATTTTTAAGTGCTCATGCATTCCCTCTTCGCGCAACCGCAGGATATTCCCTGTGGAGAAAGCAATCGTATAATCACCACTTCCATTATGACCAAATCCACCTGTACGCCCAAGTCCCAAGGTTGCCCTACGGGCCAGTCGGTCACACTGTTTCGATGACAAAGGCGCGTCGGTCGCAACAATAATGATAATTGATCCATCTTCTACATGAGGAACCCGTTTTCGATCTGGCACAGGTACTTCTTCCTCCGTAATCTGCGCCCCAACAGGAACGCCATTGATACGAAAATCTTTACGGTCTCCATAATTGGCCTGTACCAACACGCCAACGGTATAGGTTTCCCCCAGAACACTCACCTGTCGAGAAGACGTTCCAATCCCCGCTTTGAAATCGTGGCAAACCATTCCTGTTCCCCCGCCGACACAGCCCTCTTTCACCGGACCAGCCTGCGTATCCTTCATCGCTTGGGCGACATGCTCTGTCGTCAACGCAAAAGCATTCGGGTCACTCAACCAACCATCCCAGGTTTCAGCAACAATAGGATGCGTCCCACTATGCGTATCCTTGTCATCACAAAGTTGATTGATACCCCGATGAACAGCCCCCACGCCATAATAGGACGTCAAAAGAATTGGTGATGACAGTTGGCCTGCTTCTTCCAACCAACCACGGCCCGTCATTTCACCATAGCCGTTAAAAACACTTGATCCGGCAAAGACACCATGACTCCAGAGTTTATTTTTTCCCAACGGAAGAATTGCGGTAACACCTGTACGAAGCACCAATGGCGTATCGTCTTGTACTGTTGCGTGCCCAACCTCGATGCCCGGCACATCCGTGATTGCATTCCAAGGACCAATTGGCAATGCGCCAACTTTTATCCCGAGTTCCCGAAGCCGTGTTCTTTTGGAAGTCATTCGAAATCTTTCTGCTAAATCCTAATCCGGGGACATTAAATCAAGTCTGGCCAGACTGTACAAAGACGAACCTGATTAAATTCTCTTTTCCGTTAAATAGCTCACCAAATAAACCGGCAAAAAAAATGTCCGAGTAGCTGCCCACAGCTCAAAAACCACAATCTCAACAGAATGTGATATGCACTTTATCTTCTTGCTGCTTATCTTGTTAGGCAAAGATTAAAGGAGAGAAGAATGACCTACTCGCGTTCTATGAACAGACGTCACTTTACAAAGCTCGCAGCTATTGGAATTGCGAGTAGCTGGGCAACTGTCCCAACGACCTCATTCGCTGCACAAGACCCTGTTTACACCAGCTTTATTTCTTCCCTTGCTATCAATGGCTATGACCCCGTTGCCTACTTTAAAGCAGGCAAGCCAGTTGAAGGTTCTAAAGATCACAAAACAGAGTGGATGGGGGCAACTTGGTATTTTTCGAGTAAGGAAAATCTGGAAAGCTTCGTTGCAACGCCAGAAGCCTTTGCGCCTCAGTATGGTGGTTATTGTGCATGGGCCGTGGCACAAGGAGATACAGCTTCGACAGATCCCTTTGCCTGGAAAATAGTCGATAATAAACTCTATCTAAACTATAGCAAAGATATTCAAAAAAGATGGGAAAAGGATGTCCCGGGAAATATCCATAAGGGCGATAATAACTGGCCAAAAGTCCTTAACGACTAAACCGTATTTCAAGCCGGATCACAAAGCGAACCACTTCGGTTTTACTGAATAGGATGGCACTGAGCGATCCAATGCTTAATCCTCAGCCAAATCAAGAACATGGTAATCAAACGCCAATCTGTCGGCGCTGAAGTACTTGGTGATGTTGGCTACATAATCCACAGTTTCACGTCCGATAACTTTACGGGTAACTTGCTCAACATTTGAAACCCACTTATTAGGGTTTAAGCCATCTTTTCCCGCTTGTTTACGTATATGCTGAACTTTATTGGAGGGCAACGCCCTCCAATAAAAAGCGACAGGTTTATAAATAAATACGGTCGGCCATTTTTTTGGGAAGTTTTCTTTTGCAGGGGCTGAAGGAACTCTTCCTTTAAATCGTATTCAAATCCACGCGGCTTACCATCAGCTATAAATAATTCACCGGGCAGTAACTAACCAGAACACAAGTTGTTCGCTTTTCGGCAAAGACATCAAGATCCCCATCATAACATTCACCTGATTCAATCAAAAGACTTGGTGTAGCTGATGCTCCTCCCTATAAAACAGGGCGAGCATAATGAGAAAACGCATAACATTAAGATAAAACAATATCTTACATGCATCTTTTGCAGAAAAAATAATATGAAATTTCATCTTCTTTTTCATAAAAAATTAACATGTGCAGTACCAAAACCTAAGTGCGTTAAACCAGGAAATTTGAACGTACCGAATCGTTCATTTTAGTGCTCGCTGTACGACTGGATCTTACTCTATTTTTACCACCCCTTGCCGAGGTCCAAATGAAGAATTTACCCATTACAAACAAGGAACGTTTTTTTGCCGACAATGACTTAATCGTCAGCAAAACTGACCTGAAAGGTCGTATCACCTATGCTAATCAAACTTTTTTAGCCATTGCCGATTACAAGGAACAGGAAGTACTCGGTCAACCTCACAGCCTGATCCGCCACCCCGATATGCCGCGATCAGTTTTCAAGCTCCTGTGGGATACCCTTCAGAATGGGCAAGAGATTTTCGCTTACGTCAAAAACAGAGCCAAAAACGGTGATCATTACTGGGTCATTGCTCACGTTACGCCCAGCAGAAATGCCCAAGGAAAAATTACAGGATATCATTCCAACCGACGGGTACCGGATAGATCTATTTTAGATAAAATAATTATCCCCCTATACCAGGAACTTCTAACAATCGAACAAAGGTCAGATCGAAAGACCGGGTTAGAAAATTCCTATAAAAAACTAGCCAGTGTTTTACAAGATCAAGGACTGGCTTATGACGAATTTATAGCAAATATCATGCGGAAAGCGGGGTAACGGTATGTTTGGAAAGTGTTCAGACAAAGAGTTGCAACAAATATTAGATGTTTGCACCGCCGTTTCCAACGGTGATTTTGAAGCAAGAATTACCAACATAAAATCAAAAGGTAAGACCGCCGAAGTTATGAACGCGATTAATCTTATGATTGACCGCACCGATGCTTTTATGCGCGAAGCTACCGCCTCGTTGGAATACGCCAGTCACAATAAATACTATCGACGCATTGCCGAAAAAGGCATGGTCGGGTCCTTCGGCGTTGCCAGCCGAACAATTAACGAAGCCATGGATTCAATGGAGAACAAGGTCACCACTTTCTCTGATATTATTGATCAATTCCAAAACTCTATGGGATCAATTGTATCCACGGTCTCCTCTGCTTCGACAGAGCTCAATGCCACATCAGAAACAATGACCAGTACGGCCAGCCAAACGAGTGAACAGGCCACAGTGGTTGCTGCTGCTGCCGAAGAAGCATCCGTTAACGTTCAGACAGTTGCCTCGGCCGCTGATCAGCTATCTGGTGCTATCAATGAAATCAACCAGCAGGTTCTGCAATCCTCTGGCGTATCTATTGAGGCCGTCAAAGAAGCACAGGCAACTGCCACCATGATTTCTACGCTATCGGATTCATCACAAAAAATTGGTGAAGTGATGCACCTGATCAAAGATATTGCCGAGCAAACCAACCTTCTTGCCCTCAACGCAACCATCGAAGCTGCACGTGCCGGTGAAGCAGGCAAAGGCTTCGCCGTCGTCGCATCAGAGGTTAAGAACCTCGCCAATCAATCAGCCAAAGCAACCGAAGAAATCGCACAGCAAATTTCAGGTGTACAGGATGCCACCAACAATGCCGTCGCTGCCGTTGATAAAATCAAATCGGTTATTGAGCAAATTAACCAAAGCTTCACCGCCATTTCCGCCGCCATCGAAGAACAGGGCGCCGCGACACGAGAAATCGCCCGCAACGTCGATGAAGCTTCAGCCGGAACCACCGAAGTAACCAGCAATATCCAAAAGGTAACTCAAGGCGCTGTTGAGACAGGTAATGCATCGAAAGATGTATTAACGGCCTCTGCAGAACTTTCCAAACAGGGCGAAGTCCTCAATACCGAAGTGAACAGCTTCCTTTCCTCAGTTCGGGCCGTTATCTAGCAACCGATCAAGGCTGTTACAGCGAAGACTTTTATATTTTAACCCTCGTACAGTTCGGCTATTCTGCTTAGCAGTCTTAACATACCGTCGGTACGGGGGGTAACTTTGTCCGCCCCTAATGGCTAAAGATACGATAGATCACAGTATTTACAGTACATTATTACATAAGGAAGAATTCACGATGCCATCATTTGATATCGTCTCAAAAACCGATATGCCAGAAGTCAACAATGCGCTTGATGGTGTGCGTCGGGAAGTCACCCAGCGCTATGACTTCAAAGGCTCTAGCTGTGAAATCACAATCGAGGGCGAGATCATCACCATTCTTGCCGACGATAATTTAAAGCTGACACAGATGCAGGAACTCCTGAAAGGTCACGTTACCCGTCGCGGTATCGACGCCGCCGCATTGGACTTTGGCAAGGAAGAAGCCGCATCGGGCAACATGGTGCGCCAACAGGTAACGCTTAAACAGGGCATCGACCGCGAACTGGCCAAAAAAATCACCACCGCCGTCAAGCAATCCAAGCTAAAGGTTCAGGCCGCCGTTCAAGGTGATGAAGTCCGCATCACAGGCAAAAAACGCGACGACCTTCAAGGCGCGATCACCATGATCAAGGAACTGAACATCGAACAGCCACTGCAGTTCGAAAACTTCAGAGATTAATCAGATAGATAGTCTTAATAACGGTGGTTTTTTACCCGATCTTAATCGACGGATATGATGATTTAAACTCGCCATTTCTTGACCAACAAACATGCCCACACGCCGCCACCTATCTCATGACGATGATTAGTGGCAGCGTGTAGGTGTTATCATATGGTGTAATCCATGAAGAGAATTATCCCCAAGAAAACTTTGACCTAATTTTCTTATTTTGTGAATTTACAGTCTATTGGGTGACCGCTGCGTTCCAAATTCATACCAACTGCGTACACACTCTGTGATGGTATTTTATTCGTGTTCAAGGACACGCTATAGGTAACATGCAAATCATCACACATCGCTTTTTGTCGCGCATTAAGATGCTGTATAAAAACAGGTGCAGACCCGCCTTCGATATCCTTTGCATCATACGTCATAAAACTCGGGGAATTCGTTTGAGTTTCAACGAGCCCAGATTCTTTTAGTTTCTTGTTCACACTACCAATATAAGCTTTCGCTTCTTCAAAAAAGGCAGGTTCCTGATCTCTCTTTTGATAACTTAATAACGTAATAACACCATCAGACATGCGAACATTCAAAATTTGGGATTTTATTTGCTCAGAATACATACAGTTCCAACTTTGCTGTCTAGGTTTCGGCGGGCGAGACTTAACCTTACTCTTTCTTTCCGGCACATCAACGCGCTGACATTGCAACGAAGGATAGGATGCGATAAAGGCTTCAATTTCTGATGCCGTGCTCTTTAAAGAAAGGTTTTCAAGTTCAATATCTTGTATAATAGCAATGGTATTATCTTCACTGGCATAAACCGAATAAGGAGCAAATAATGACACGAAGGACAGCATAAACAGGTGTGATAATTTTAACTTCATTAAATCTATTTCCTTCTAAATTCGACACTAAAGCGTGTAATATTTTTTCACCCACTACTTTTTGTATATTCCTTACATTCGCCAAATATATCTTCAAGAATAAAATGCCCGAGATTTATTTCCATTTTTACGCCTATGGTCGCGACTGGTCTCCTCTCAAAGCAAAACAGGCGCGCAACCGATAAAGCACAACTCAATAAGGAAACAGATAAATGTCCTCTCGCCCGATAAGCCGCTATCCCGTGCCAGAACTGAATGCGCTGCCAGATGATATCAAAGAGAAGATTTTAGCCGTTCAGGAAAAAGCAGGCTTTATTCCCAATGTGTTTCTAGTGCTTGCCCACCGACCAGAAGAATTCCGCGCCTTCTTTGCCTATCATGATGCCTTGATGAATAAAGAGAGCAACCTGAGCCAAGCTGACCGAGAAATGATCATCGTTGCAACCTCCAGCGACAATGCCTGCCACTACTGTGTTGTCGCCCATGGCGCGGTTCTTCGTATTCGGGCAAAGAATTCCCTTATTGCCGACCAGATCGCCACCAACTATCGCAAGGCCGATATCTCCCCAAGAGAAATGGCGATGCTGGATTTTGCCCTCAAGGTATCCAACGATGCCCAGTCAACCAACGACGAGGATTTTGAAAAGCTTCAAGCTCACGGCTTCACAGAGGAAGATATCTGGGACATCGCCGCCATAACCGCCCTCTTCGGCCTAAGCAACCGTATGGCAAATTTCACTTCAATGCGCCCCAATGACGAGTTTTATTCTATGGGGCGGGGGGTGTAACGGTTTTTTTAGGCTTCTTTTCTTACACACATCAAGAGATAATTAAAAGTTAGTCCCTTTATCGTCATAATCACTCGAAGATCACTTTTCAAATCAAGAAAACCACTACTATTGTTGCTCAGAAAAGCCACTTCCTAGATCGTAAGAAATTGTACACATAACCCGTGCAGTGAAAGCAACTCCTGGTATTGATAGCAATATGAAACCTAATACGAAGAAGACTGTTACTATCTTAACAGCAGTTCTACCTGTATTTCTATCAAGTGCACTATAGTAACTCCGAAGCACATCAATTCTAATTTGGTTATCTTCGTCTTGTTTTAGGGCGTCAGAAGCTGTTTTTAAAGATTTGTCTCGCTCTAACCATGGAGCCCGCCGTAAAAGTGAGTCCACTGCATCTGGTCTACGTGATTTGATCGTAATGAACATTGAGCGTAGATTTCTGGCTGTTACGAGGTCAATATTTGCCATCACGTAATCAGCTATTGAACGAGTCGTTTTGATTTCAACAGGAGCAAACAGACGATATACAATTGTACCTATTCCGAGAAGAAGTATTCCGCAGTACAAAAGATTCAACCTCATTGGAAACGAGATTAATTGATCACAATCATTTAGTAGATTTCCTTTATCAAGAAGACCGCCCAGAGACCCAAGCCATATCTCAATCTCAGCATGGTACAAAATCGCATACCCTATAAACGGAGTCGCCATTGTCAGAGTTGCCGGAGCACTTTGCCCAAAGCCACGAACCATTTGCCAATTCAGTAGCCGATTCCAAAAATGTTCCGTTTTCCAAATCGACTTTTTAGTTCCCACTATTTGCCCACCTAATTTCTAGCCTATAAATTTCAAAGTGCGATTTGTATGTGTGAAATATTCTCCAACTGTAATTTCAGGAGTATTAAGCTCTTCTGCTATCATAGAGGTCGCAATAATGATTTGCATATCTGATTTAGCTGTTGAGCATTTTTCATGCAGAAGTCGTTGAAAATTCTTGCTGCGCTCTGGTTCCAGCCCCTTATCTTCCACAGTATCCATCAAGAGGAAACGTGGATGATAGAAGCTTTTATCATTTGCAGAAGCGAGAGCTAAACTGGCAAAAAAACTATTGCGTAAATAGACCATAGAACTCGCAGAAAAATATGATTCATCATTAACGCTTATACGATCACCATCAAACTCAAAATTGACACGATTGGCATCTACAAACGTAGATTGTCTCTCAAGATCTTGATGAAGGAATTCCAAACAACATTCCTCTACTTTCTTACGAGCTTTTATAATTTGCTCTTGACTCCGACGCTCTGAAAAATTGATCTGCGCTTTCAGTTTTTCTATTTCTGAATTCAAATTATCTCGTTGTTCTCTCGCTTCTTGCAGTTCTGTAATTATTGCTTTTCGACTGGCTAGCTCTTCTAATTCTCTTTGTGCATATCCAGCATCACGATTTAGTTTTCTTAGACGAGATCTAAGTTCAGTAGTAGGACTCCGTAGAGATACACTATAATGGCGACTAGCTTGCTCCCAGAGCTCATGAGTTTTCACAATTTCCGAATTTAATCGCATCAAACTGTTTTTTCTAATTCCCTGAAGATCGAAAGAGTTTTGCTTCTGACGAGCATATTCATTTATTAATCTTAAAGATCTTTCTTTTGTATGTTCAGAATCAGAAGCTTGCTTGCATAACGTGCAGGCACCTTCGACCTGCTCTTTGGAAACAGGAGCTAAACATGATGGGCAGAAATCAAATTCCAATGTATTCAATTCATCGACTATAACTTTCGATTGTTGTAGTGCTTCTAATTTCCTATTTAATGAAATAATAAAAGCATCAGAATCAGCAATTTGAATTTCTAATTCATCGCGCTCTTCTATTAATTTACCCAATTTCTCCTGAAGTTCTTTGACTCGAGCATATGTTTCGTTTTGATCATTTAGAGTAAGCCGGTCATCAAATTGCGCATTGAATATTTTTTCTTCTAACGTCGTTATTTCATTATTCAATTTATCCAATTCATCAACGAGCCGTTTAGCTTCTTGTGATAACCATTCACTCGTAAGCGGATGTCCATCGCGTGCGTGTGTCCTAGTAAGAAAGTTGATGCGGGTAATAACTTCTTTCACCTCAGAGTCAGCAGCACGAAGCCTTAAGCGTGCTTCATAATACTGATCATCAAATGCACCCAACAGCAGATTACCAACAGTCTCTCGAGTTATTGCATCGTCAAAAGACTGATTTCTAAGTATCTTTTCAACAGAGCTTAATTGATCGGAATACACTAACCGAAGGATTTGGTTTATTGTAATCTTTGTGTTTGCCTCTCCGTATTGAACTTCGGGGAAACCAAGAAGGCGGAACATAACTTGAGAAAAGCTTTCTGCCTTGCCCCTTCTAAAAGAATAGCTTTCCCAGCCATCTTCTGACTTTTCTAAAGCTCCTTCAATTGGGCCAAAATATATTTGCATAGGACGTGAAGATTTTGGTTCTATACTGCGACGCAGCGTTATGTCCGAACCGTTCAGCTTAACACCAACAAACACCGTATCGCATAATAAAGCTGTTTCACGCCATTGATGTTCTAACAAGTCACCACCAAGCGCAAAGAACAAAAAATCCATAATGGTGGATTTTCCCGAGCTATTTTCACCTCTAATAATATTAAGACCTGAATGAAATTTTTCATCAAACACCCGAGTACCACGAGCAAATACAGTTAATGCTTGAACTTGGAGATTAGGGTTAAATAATGTCATATCGATATTCCCCAAGACCGGACCGTGAGAATATCCCACCATCCCCAAAAATGCTGATTTGTGTGAGGTATCGAGTCAGAAACATAAACAATTCATTATGCTCAAAAATAAACCCATCCACAGTATTCGCTAATGCTTTACTGACATGACTTTCTTGCAAATAAGTATCTTCAGTTCCACTTTCTTCACACTTAATAAGTTTTGCGCCAAGCATCGCGCTTATCGCCGTTAGTTGCATTGACTCCATTCTTTCAAACACTACTCTGGGGTCTGGTAATACATCGTACACAGTTGGTTGATAACGTTTGAGTAGTAAATTGCGTTGTTTAGTAAAACCAGCAACTCCTCTTGGCGCTCTAAGTTCTTCAACTTTCCATGGAAAGCATAAGAAGAAATCCGCTACTCGAAGCGTTCGTGCAGCCATATATTTCTCCTCTGAAGCTTTCAGTAATGCAATGTACCGAAAAACAGCATGATAAGGATCATAAGCAGAAGTGTAAGTAAGAGAGAACATTCAGTGCCACCTAACGAAACAGCGATCAGCAAGCCAATATATCATGCCACGAACATGAGCATGAGTTAGAGTGAAGTGCTGAAAACCATCTCCCATGTCTTTAATGGTTGGAATCACTATCTGTTGATCAATAATTATATCAATCTCTCTACGACTAAGCTCGTGTACATGTGGCGATATGTGATTCTCAAAAACATCATTAATCCTAGCAAGAAAATAAGCGAACAATTTCTGAGCAGAAGGATAATGCTGTAGCCTACTGAGAAGTTTGTGAAATAGCTCTTTTTTTATCTGAGCATCTGGAACTTGATCATCTCTTTCCGCAGCTTTTAGCTTCTCATCTAATCCGACCACCTCTTCATCTGATCGTCGGTCATGGAACATTTGGAGATCATCAATAAATTCCATCACTCCGCAATTCCCGTTGGCAATTTCTGAATCCAAGCTTTCTAATAACCCTGAAATTTGAGACATCTTTTTCCATTCAATTGTATTGCCCTATGCCGGACAATAACACCATAGGTTGTCTCAAGGTTTTCAGAAAATTAGGTTAATTTCAAGCATTTACACAATCGATAGGTGTTTTTTCTTATTATTTGGTGTTGACGATTAAAATACTACTAGATTTTCAAGTGATTTCTTCGAAAACACAACACATTTCACATTTTTGAGAACGGAAATTATGAACCCAACACCTAGCTACCTGCAATTCAATTTCATTGGCAAAACACTTAATATAATTGAGTTAAAGCCTTACAAAAAACTCAATCTCAATAAACGCTTTGGCACACGTTTATGAATAGTAAAACTATTCAAGGCAAAAATTTAGAATTAATTTCAGGTGGAGTAAAAGTATAATGGCGGAGAGAGAGGGATTCGAACCCTCGATACGCGTTAACGTATACACACTTTCCAGGCGTGCGCCTTCAGCCACTCGGCCACCTCTCCAGCATTATAGGGCACCCTTGGGTGCGAGGCGGAACTTAATGGGTATGGGCAGAGGATGCAACCATTTTTTGCACCAGATAAGCACACCATTTCTTGAAGCCACATTGAAGCTGTTAAGTCTTGATTTTGACAGACAAAATTTCTTTACTCGCCCTTATGCTGTTAAGCTGTATGCTGGCATTAGAAACAGCATCATTAGAGCTGAAATTTTATTGGAATAGGAAAAGTATGACATTCGTCCTACGGATACTTGGCTGGGTCTTTCTGGCAATTGCTCTTGCCTCACTCGCCTTTGATCTTTTCCCCTTGATGGAACAAGGTAGCTTTCAGCTCTCGCTGTTGGGGGAAAACTGGTTTGCGGTGCACCCCGGTTCGCTCAATCTACTGCAGGCGGTTACCGAACGCTATATCGGGTTATGGCTTTGGGATGACGTGTTCTCACCCTTGCTCTTTGTCCCGACCCTTGTTGTCGGCCTTGTCGCCGCTGTGATCTTTTTTATACCCAGCTATTTATTCAAAAGCAGCAGTAGAAGAAGACGTCGTTAAAAAAAGTCCAGCCCAAAAGAAGGTACATAAAAAAAGCTCCGCCCGATAATCTGCTAAAAGCAGGAAAAATCGTCCGGAGCTTTATTTATAACAGCACTTTAAAGCGAAGACCTTAATCGTCACCCATCTTGAGCGCCGCGAGGAAGGCCGTCTGCGGGATTTCAACATTCCCGACCTGACGCATGCGCTTCTTACCTGCTTTCTGTTTTTCCAGAAGCTTACGCTTACGCGAAACATCGCCGCCGTAACACTTTGCGGTCACATCTTTACGCATGGCTGAAATGGTCTCACGCGCGACGATCTTGCCACCAATTGCCGCCTGAACAGCAATTTTAAACAACTGACGCGGGATAAGGCTTTTCAGACGTTCACAAAGAATACGGCCGCGTGGCTCAGCCTGAGAACGGTGCACGATAATCGAGAGAGAATCCACAGGCTCTGAGTTCACCAAAATGGAAACCTTCACCAATTCGTTTTCTTCATAGCCCTCAATGGAATAATCAAAGCTGGCATAGCCACGGGAAATGGATTTCAGACGATCATAAAAATCGAATACAACTTCGTTCAACGGTAGCTTGTAAACTATCATCGCACGACTGCCCACATAGGTCAGTTCTTGCTGAATACCACGGCGATCTTCGCAAAGCTTCAACACCTGTCCCAGATAATCATCTGGCACCAGAATATTTGCTTTGATCCACGGCTCTTCAATATGATCAATCTTAACCACATCCGGGAAGTCTGCCGGGTTGTGCAATTCCATCAATGAACCGTCCGTCATGTGGATTTTGTAAACCACACTTGGTGCCGTCGTGATGAGGTCTAGGTTAAATTCGCGTTCCAGACGCTCTTGAATAATCTCAAGATGGAGAAGACCAAGGAAACCACAACGGAACCCAAAACCAAGTGCGGCAGAAGATTCTGGCTCGAAATGGAACGATGCATCATTCAACGCCAGCTTGCCAAGGCTATCACGCAGCATTTCGTAATCATTAGCATCAATCGGGAAGAGACCACAGAACACCACAGGCACAGAAGGCTTAAAACCAGCCAACGGTTCAACGGCAAGATTCTTTTCGTCTGTAATGGTATCCCCTACTTTGGTATCGGTAATCTGTTTGATACCCGCCGTGATATAGCCGATTTCACCAGCGCGAAGTTCTTTGAGCTTGGTCAGTTTTGGTGAGAAAGCACCAACCGCATCCACAAGATGCGTGGTGCCGGTTCCCATCATACGGATTTTCATGCCCGGTTTGATCACACCATCAACCACACGCACCAGCGTAATCACGCCGAGATAGCTATCGTACCAGCTATCAACCAGCAATGCTTTCAGCTTATCGTCGGGATCACCAATTGGGGCTGGCAACTTTTCGACAATGGCATCCAGAACAGCTTCGATACCTTCGCCAGTTTTCCCGGAAACGGTTAGCGCATCCGTCGCGTCGATGCCGATAACTTCTTCGATCTGTTCGCGCACACGGTCAGGTTCCGCCGCAGGCAAATCGATCTTGTTGAGCACAGGGATGATATCATGATCATTATCAATCGCCAGATACACATTCGCCAGGGTCTGGGCTTCGACACCCTGTGATGCATCGACCAGTAACAACGACCCTTCACAGGCCGCAAGCGAACGACTGACCTCGTAGGTAAAATCTACATGGCCCGGAGTATCAATTAGATTGAGCTGATAGACCTCGCCATCTTTGGCCTTGTAGTTCAGACGTACAGTCTGGGCCTTAATAGTGATGCCACGCTCGCGCTCAAGTTCCATGTTATCCAGAACCTGGTCCTGCATTTCACGATCACTCAGCGCGCCACAATGTTGAATCAACCGATCCGCCAGGGTCGATTTCCCGTGGTCGATGTGCGCAACAATTGAAAAGTTTCGAATATGTTTTAAATCAGCCATTAACTTCATGCCTATCAATAATCGTGCGGAAGATAAGCCCTAAAGCAGGAATGCGCAATCTATCTCTGCATCATAGCGGGGTTGCAGCAGTAAAATAATGGGGATGCGCGCTCCCACGTATAAAAGACAAAGTAAAATATGGAACATTTGCTCCTATAGCTCCCCCTTAAATCCCCTGTAAACTTTTCCACGCTAATATTGAAATAGTTAGGTTTTTCTTGAGGGAATTTTACCCGTGTCCACAAACACCATCGGTTATGTCACATCTATCAGCGGCGACAGTTTATCGGCCTCGGTTGCACCCGACGTCGATCTACCAACAATCGGCGATATGATCAGAATCCAGTCAGAGACGGCGATTGCCTTCGGTTTGATCAGCGACATGGAAATTCCCCAACCTTCCCACCCGCCAAGCCCCAATGACGTCAAGGTGATGTCCATTGATCTTCTGGGGGAAAAACTGACCAATCCAGACAAAGGCGAGCTGCCGGGTTTTCAGCGTGGCGTTTCCCGCTTTCCTGTACTGGGGGCAGAGGTCGAACCCGTCCAAACGAATGAACTTGCGGAAATTTATGCCCGCCCAGACAAGCCTTGTTTTACTGTCGGCGCCCTGTCTCAAGAACAGAAACTTCCCGCCTATATCATGACCGATGCGCTTTTGGGCAAACACTTTGCCATCCTTGGCACGACGGGTAGCGGGAAATCCTGTTCTTTGACGGTGATCCTGAAATCCATCCTTGATAGCCACCCTTGCGGTCATATCATTCTGATTGATCCACACAATGAATATTCAGCTGCCTTCAAGGACAAGGCAGAATCTCTTAGCCCTGAATCATTGCGTCTTCCCTACTGGCTTTTAAATTTTGAAGAGTCTGTTGAAATTTTCTGTAGTAAAGAACCAACAGCGCGCAATATTGAGGCTGGTATTCTTAAAGACGCTATCTTGACCGCCAAACTGAACTGGGGGGAACAGGGACCAGATGCCAATACTCTGACTGTTGATACCCCTGTTCCCTATAAACTATCTGATCTGGTTCACCGCATTGATGAAATGATGGGACAACTCGGTAAGCCAGAACAACTCGCGCCCTTTCAACGCCTAAAAAACCGCTTGGAAAACCTTCGTGGGGATCGTCGTTATGCCTTTATGTTCGGGAACGTCGCCCTACGCGATAACATGAGCTATATCCTCTCTCAGCTCATGCGTATTCCTAATGATGGCAAGCCGGTTTCAATTTTCGATTTGTCCGGTGTGCCGTCCGAAGTTGTGGATGTCATGGTATCCCTTCTATGTCGGACCATGTTTGATCTCGCAGTGTGGGGACACAGGCATGACCCTATCCCCATTCTCGTTGTTTGCGAAGAAGCCCACCGTTATGTGCCGTATGATAAAAATTCAGGCTTTGCCCCGACGCGCAAAGCTCTTGAGCAAATTGCCAAGGAAGGCCGTAAATACGGTGTTTCACTGGGGTTGATCACCCAAAGACCATCCGAACTTTCTGAAACCATCCTATCGCAGTGTAATACGATGTTTTCGCTACGGATGAGTAACGAGCGTGATCAAATGTTTGTACAACGCACATTGCCACAGTCATCATCCAGCCTTTTGAAATCGCTTCCTTCTCTTCGAAATCAGGAAGCAATTGTTGTTGGTGAGGGCGTAAACTTCCCAACCCGGATCAGGTTCCATGAACTCTCGGCGAACGAACTGCCCGAAAGCAACACCGCAAGCTTCGCCAAAAACTGGGCTGAGGACCGCTTTGATGCAAACCACATCAACTATGCCCTTAAACGCTGGCGCACCCAATCTCGCGAAAGTTGACCAAGCTCTCACCTCAATCCAACTTGACGAAAGCCTGAATTCAGACTGTTATCCTTAACTCTGAAATCGCAGGATCGCTTCTTGTTGAGATAAGTACAAAATAAAACAATTAAGAGTCTCTTTGTGTCCAACGCCGCACGCCTTAGGAATTTTTTACACTCTTCGAAGCCGCTTATGGACTGCATGGCGGTTGTCAAAGATCTTGATTTGCCCGATTGCTGGATTGCCGCAGGCTTAATACGCAATTCCTTTTGGGATCATTTGAATAACATTCAAATTCCCCCGGTTAAAAGTGACATTGATGTTATCTATTTTGCCCCGAAAGACACGCGGCAAAAAACAGAACATAGCTATGAAGAAAAGCTGCGATCAACAGCACCAGAAATGGAACCCATTTTCGGCAATTGGTCCGTAAAAAACCAAGCTAGAATGCATCAGGTTAACAGAGACCGCCCTTATCAGGACTGTCATGATGCCCTAAAGCATTGGCCCGAAACAGTTACAGCGATCGCAGTCAGGCTGACACCCAAGAATGATATAGAGATTATGCATCCCTTTGGTCTAGATGACCTCTATCAACAAAAGGTGCGCCCTTGCCCGTATTTCAAGGAACACAAGCTCTTCGAGTTTAAAGTTCGACAGGATAAAAAACGGTGGCAGGATCGTTGGAGTAATCTGGAAATCGTGATTTAGTTTACCTTCATTATACGCTTGAAAGCGCCATCATAAATGCCCGCTAAATCCTGAAAAATCTGGGTTGCCTGTTTCATATCACTCGCGCCTGGCATCTGGATGTCTGCAACACCCGAGATTTGATCAATCTGCCCCTGCAAAGCATTCACGTGTTCTGACAGTTCAGGCGGCACCTGATAGCTTACGGATGAAACCCCTTGAAGACTTTCAAGATGAGAGAAAACGACCGCCAGTTGCCGTTCTTCGGTTTCGCTCATGACTTTTTGAGGGTTTGAGAGCATACGATCTGCCTCATCTTCCAAACGCTGAACAAGGTTATGATGCATGGGATCGACGGATGTCGGGGCAAAGCCCAAAACATCGCCGATCCGTTGCCGCAGAACAGTAATCTGCTCTTTCTCATCCGGACTTAACTTTTTACTAGGCTGTTGACCAAATATTTCCGAGAGTTGCTTTTCCAAATCACGGATACGGCTTTGTTCTGCGGCGGAAAGATCTTCAAAACGGACATCACCAACTTGGCGAACAGAGCCTTCCATCCGTGCCAAAAGCTCTTTAGCTTCATCCGACAAGGTAATTTCATAAGCTGCCGAGCTGCTGTTTTCTTCTTGCTTGGCCTTATTACCAGAAATTACACGTTCTTCACTCGGCGCCGGGGCAACAGGACTTGGCAACCCATGCCCGACGCCAGTACTCAGAGAAACAACATCCAGATTAACGCTCACGTTTTCCCACCTCATAAAACTCTTTAGCTTTGTGAAGCAAAAAACAGGCCATAAATTTTATTGTTATTTTTCAATGGTAAAATAGCATCTAGGACAAAAATCAGAACTTTTTACCCTTACAATTCTACCTCTGGGAAAAAGGTACCATCTGCATCTTGTAAGGATATTCATTATCCGGAACTAACGGGCCCTGAACTCAAAAGCCTATGTATGCTGAATACCTTATGAATACTGAATACAATGACATATATTCGCTCGTGAATCCTTTTATATAGAAGCACCAGGCAAAAAGGGATCAATTCGTGTTCCCTGTACAGGATTGATCGCCGGATCATTAGAAACGGGAATATCATGGCAATGGACATCATCAGCTTCAAATTTGTTCAAGATATCCAATGCTTTTTGCTCTTGCCCTTCATCCCGCAGAGTAACCCACAACAATAAACCGCCTCGCTGGAGTTGACTCTCAATTGATTGTGCATGTTTATGACCAATCCACTCTGCAACAAAAGAACCAAAAATACCTGTAGATCCGCCAGCTAAGACAGCGCCCATAATTGCAACGGCAAGTGACCCACCCGATGCAACTATTGGTGCGGCTGCCACAATCGCCCCGATATAAGCCAAACCACCAATAAGCGTTGTTTTTCCTTCGACAATTGAATCATGTTCGACATAAGCCGTACGAGGGACATTCACATCATCTTCCAACTCAACAACGGAATGGTAGCGATGCCCCAATTTTTCAGCCACCGCGTCCTCGCTGGCGAGAAGGCTGATTTCAGATCGATCGAACCCTGCGTTTTGGAGTTCGTCAACAGCGGCTTCAAGCTCAGCAGCACTATGAAAAACCCCGACAGCTTCACGCACAGTCATTTGAATGATTTTGTCTTTTTCCACGGTAAGTTCTGACATAAGTGCCTCCTAAGGTATCCCCCAAGATCAACTTCTTATCGGATGAACTTTTGGTGACGTTAAAACACGCCACTCCCCCTGCTAGATTAACTTAGCACAAATCTAAGATAATATCAGCAAACAGCATTTCACATAATCGAGATCAGGATAACGAGCAGTCTTTGGCAAAAGAAAAGCCCGGCAAAATCTCACGGTATCTACCGGGCATTCTATCGGGCTTTTACTTCGTATATTTTTACTGATCTTAACTTCGAAGTGTACCGCCAGTTGCCTTCATGGCCTGTGCGATAACCTTCTGGGAAACTGCTTCAATTTCCTCATCCGTCAGGGTTTTGTCCCGAGGCTGCAACGTCACGGTGATAGCCAGTGATTTCTTCCCGTCTTCAACACCTTTTCCTTTATAGACGTCAAAAAGGACGACATCCGTAATCAGGTTTTTATCCGCGCCCTTAACAGCACGGATAAGCTTTCCAGCCTCGACGCTATCATCAACCAAGAAAGCAAAATCACGATCAACAGACTGGAACGGAGAAAGATCCAGCGCAGGTTTGATCTTGCCTGATTCACCTTTTTTGATCTTTGGCTGTGGAATGTTTTCCAAGAAAACTTCAAAAGCAACAACAGGGCCTTTGATATCCATCGCTTCCAAAACGCGAGGATGAAGCTCACCAAACGCGGCCAATACATTCTTTGGCCCCAACCCAAGAACGCCTGAACGTCCGGGATGGAAATAGGATGGTGCTGATGTAAATACCTGCAAGTTTTCTACCGGAGCACCCGCAGCAGACAAAGCAGCAAGCGCATCACCCTTGGCATCAAACAGATCAACAGGGCGGCTTGGGCTTTCCCAATGACGTTCTGCCACGTTACCGGAACGCAATCCGGTTGCCATCTGCTTCTGCCCTTTGGCTGTGTCGTCCTGATACTGAGGTCCCACTTCGAAGAGCGCATTATCGGCAAATCCGCGGTCAGTGTTACGTGCCGCTGCCGAAAGCAATGTCGGCAGGATAGAAGGACGCATAGTATCCAGATCCGTAGAGATCGGATTGGCAACTCGCAGACTATCGGGAACACCACCAAACAGTTCGGCCTGAGCATAAGAAACGAATGAGAAGGTTACAGCTTCATCAAGCCCGCGCCAGCAAAGAGCTGACCGCGTGTTAGACACGCGACGTTGTGCCAAGGTCAGCACGCCCTGAGGCAGATAACTTGGCATTTCCATTTGTGTCTCAGGGATATTTTCATACCCATAGATACGTAGAATCTCTTCCACCAGACAGGCTTCGAGTTCCACATCCGGACGCCAGCTCGGCACCGTTGCCAAAATCAAACCGTCTTTTTCTGTAACGTCAAACCCCAGAATGGACAGGATTTCGATTTGTTTGTCTTTTTCAACAGCAACGCCACAAAGATCTTTGATACGATTTGGGCGCAGTTCAATAACACGTTTTTCTGATGGAATTGATCCCGCAGATGTAACCTTACTGACTTCACCACCACACAGATCAAGCACCATCCGTGTCGCAACATCCACGCCCCAATCCGCAGATTGGCTGTCGACAGTGCGCTCAAAACGGTATCGTGCATCAGAAAGAATACCGGATTTACGACCGGTAATCGCAATTGATGTCGGATCAAACAGAGCAACTTCCAAGAACATGTTTGTGGTTTCATGACTACAGCCGGAATTAAGCCCGCCCATAACACCACCAAGCCCCTGAACACCGTTATCGTCGCTGATCACAACCATGGACTCAGACAGCTTGTATGTTTCTTCGTCAAGCGCCAGAAACTCTTCGTCATTCCGAGCATAGCGCATGGTCAGATCGCCTTTGACTTTATCCGCATCAAAAACATGCAGGGGGCGACCAAGATCAAAGGAAACGTAGTTGGTAATATCTACCAAAGCTGAGATTGGGCGTAACCCGAGCGCCAGGAGTCTTTCTTGCAACCACTTGGGGCTAGGACCATTTTTCAGGTTCTTGAAATAACGTCCAGCCACATAAGGAACATCTTCAGCAACAGCTGCATCAGCTTTCCACTTAATCGAACTATCAAAAGATCCTTCGATAGTTTCAAGCTTCAGTGGTTTAAGCGTCCCCATACCGGCAGCGGCGAGATCACGGGCGACACCGCGAACCCCGAGGCAATCACCCCGGTTTGGTGTAATCGCAATTTCAATGATCGGATCATCAAGGCCAAGAATTTCAGCCAGCGGCACACCAACTTTCGTATCTTCGGGAAGATCAATGATGCCATCATGTTCATCAGACAATCCCATTTCACGCTCGGAAACCAACATACCGTTAGAATCTTCGCCGCGGAGATTGCCGGCCTTCAGGGTAAGATCGATGCCTGGGACATACGACCCAACAGGTGCGAACACACCAATCATACCTGTTCGAGCATTCGGTGCACCGCAAACAACCTGACTAATCCCTTCGTCTGACTGTACTTGACAGACTCTCAGGCGATCCGCGTTGGGATGCTGAACAGCTTCGATAACTTTCGCAGTTTTAAAAGCCTTGAGTTCATCAGCTTTATTCTCAACACCTTCGACTTCGAGACCTATAAGAGAAAGTTTTTCAACAATTGCTTCCAAAGAAGCATCTGTGTCGAGGTGATCTTTCAACCAGTTAAGTGTAAATTTCATTTTCCCAAACCTCTCTACAGACCACGGACCATGCTGGGCATTTCCATCGGCAAGAAGCCATAATGTTTCATCCAGCGCAGATCAGTTTCATAGAAAGTTCTCAAATCAGGAATACCGTATTTGAGCATGGCAAGACGTTCGATCCCGATACCGAATGCAAAGCCTTGATACTTGGAAGAATCAATGCCGCAGTTCTCGAGAACTTTTGGGTGAACCATGCCACTGCCCAAGATTTCCAACCAATCTTCGCCAGCGCCGATTTTCAGCTGCCCACCAGAACGGGAACATCCGATGTCAACTTCGGCTGAAGGCTCCGTAAACGGGAAATAACTTGGACGGAAGCGCAAAGGGAGATCTTTTACGCCAAAGAAGGCGCGACAGAACTCAATAAGAACGCCTTTAAGGTGACCCATGTTTGTTTTTTCATCAATAACCAACCCTTCGACCTGATGAAACATCGGGGAGTGTGTGGCATCGTGATCAGCACGGAATGTCCGGCCTGGCGCAATAATGCGGATAGGCGGTGTCGTGTTTTGCATCGCGCGAATTTGCACAGGGGAAGTGTGGGTCCGTAGAACGGATCGGGTCCCATCTTCACGCTCTGGCATATAGAAGGTATCAAGCTCCTGACGTGCAGGATGTTCCGGCGGAATGTTCAACGCAGTGAAGTTATGAAAATCATCTTCGATGTGGTGCCCTTCAGCCACGGAAAAACCCATCTCACCAAAAATAGCAACCAGCTCTTCTAGGGTTTGGCTTATGGGATGCATTTTGCCGATTGTCGCAGGACGTGGTGGCAGAGAGACATCAACCTTTTCTTCTGCAAGGCGCGCTTCCAATGCGATGGCATGTAGGTTTGCCTTACGCGTCTCAATTGCTTCGGCAACAGCTTGCTTAATCAGGTTAAAGGCCTGCCCAGCTTCCTTGCGCTCTTCAGGGGCCAGATTACCCAGCGTTTTCATACGCTGTGTAATTTCACCTTTCTTTCCCAGTGCTTGAACACGCACAGCATCCAAAGCATCCAGATCTACGGCAGCTTCTACTCTTTGCAGCAAATCACTGCGAAGTTCTTCCAGATTATCCATTATACTTCCCGTTCATGAGGAAATCCTCAATCAGTAATCTTGTGTTATTCCAACTTCATTGCCAGCATTGCAACCGCACCACCCACGACACTCTGGACCTGTCCATCAAGTAAAACTTTATCCAAAATAACGTCTTGGGACGTGCGGTCATAACGGAACAGAAGCGTTAGCTCATGATCTCTATCATCCAGATTTTTCCGAATACTCGCACTGACCAGTACTTGTTGATCAGATTGTTTATCATTCCATGGTCCTGCCAGCCAAGTGACTTTACCATGACGCCCAGCCAATTCACCGATTAAATCAGAATTACTTTGGCCATTCACAACATGATCGCGAACTATATCAATTTCTTCAGAATAATTAACACCAGTCGCCCCGCCAGCATCAAAACAGCCAGACAATAATGACAAGCACAAAATAATAGGTACGAAGATTTTCGAAAGAGAGACCACGGGACGTCGTTCCAGTTACAAGCGAGAGGTTACTCAAATACCATCGACAGGTTCTGCCCAAATAAATCGTCAGAACATTTAGATAGTACAAAAGTCAGAATATAGTCGTCTTTTCAAATACGTTCAGGCCCTAAAAGACAAACAGGCAGCACCCGAAACCGGATGCTGCCCTGTCATAAAGCCTAAAACGAGTGTGCGTTAAGCCAGAGCTGCTTTTGCCTTTTCAACAACAGCAGCAAACGCAGCTGGCTCACGAACAGCCAGATCAGCAAGCACTTTACGGTCAAGACCGATTTCAGCTTTCTTCACACCATTCATGAACTGAGAATACGTCACACCGTGCAAGCGGGCACCAGCGTTGATACGCTGAATCCACAAACCACGGAATGTACGTTTCTTAACACGACGATCCCGGTATGCGTACTGCCAGCCTTTTTCAAGGCGCTGTACGGCTACACTAAATACGTTTTTGCCACGGCCGCGGAAGCCTTTAGCAAGTTTAACAACTTTTTTGTGGCGTGCACGTGATGTCACGCCCCGTTTAACACGAGCCATTTGCTACTACCTTAACCTTAACCGTTAACTAGGAAATTACGTTTGATGACACGCGCATCAGAATCACAAAGAGTTGTCGTACCGCGAGCGTTACGAATCATTGTTTGTGAGCGTTTGCGCATACCGTGACGTTTACCTGCCTGAGCAGCAACGACTTTACCAGTTCCGGTCAGGCGGAAGCGTTTCTTCGCGCCAGATTTCGTCTTAAGTTTGGGCATTTTCTTTCCTTATAAATAAAGTTCTTTTTCAGAGTGACTAGGCATACCCTTTGGCACATGCCACCCGACAATGGCGGGGGTTATAGTATTCTTTCCCCTCTTTGGCAAGCTCTAACATAGAGAAAATATGGAGTCTTCATGTCAAACGCCTCCATTCGTTTTTTCTCACATCTTTTTATCATTAATGCTAGGTTATATATCGCTTAAATACATTATTTCGTATAAACACAACAAAACATACCCCAGGGTATTGAACAATAATTATTAGATCATACTTCTTGCACCACAACTCACATTCCTTGCCGACGCTAATTGCTGGACATCAAAAGAGAACCGCGCCATGAAGTTTCCCCACACAAAAACACCTGCATTGTTTTTTGCATCGACAATCCTGCTTGGTGCCCAGTTAGCCTCGGCCCAAGATAATTCTACTCCCCCGCCAAGTGTGATTGTTACCACTGTGCAAGAACAGAACGTTACGCCAGAACTCACATTTGTCGGTCGAGTTGAAGCCGTCAATACCGTTGACTTACGCGCACGTGTTGAAGGTTTTGTCGAAGAACGACACTTCAAGGAAGGTGCAAATATTCAGAAAGGCGATCTACTTTATGTTTTGGAAAAAGCTCCGTATCAAATTGCAGTAGAACAAGCCAAAGCTGATCTTGCCGGCGCAAACGCGACCCTTAAAAATGCTCGCTCAGACCTAAACCGGAAAAAAGACCTTCGAAAAAAGAAAGTTGTCTCCGAGGCTTCTCTGGACACATCAGAGGCGAGCGAAGCTTCTGCTCTGGCAGAAGTGATGCAGGCAAAAGCTGCCCTTCGCAAAGCAGAATTAAATTTAAGTTATACCGAAATCCATAGCCCTCTGGATGGGCAAATAAGTCGATCTCGGTACAGTGTGGGCAATTTGGTCAATTCCAGTAGCGAACCTCTTGCCACTATTACAAGCCTTGACCCGATCTATGTTACGGTTCCGGTTAGCGACAAGCTCATCCTCGAAGAACGCCGCAAGGGCCTTTCAAGCGAAGCCCCTGTCATTCCATCGTTGGTCCTCTCTGACGGGAAACCCTATGAGAGCGAAGGTAAATTTGATTTTATTAATACTAAAGTCAATCAAAGCACAAACTCGATCACAACCCGAGCAGTTTTCCCCAACCCCAAACATATTCTGGTACCGGGTCAATTCGTTAGCGTGAACGTTCGCAGTAAAGAAACCCGAAGTGAGCTGGTTGTCCCCCAAGCATCCGTTCAAAAAGATCAACAAGGATACTTTACTCTGGTTGTCGACCGCAGCAACAAAGTGGAAATACGCCGAGTTCAAGTGGGCGAACAAATCGAAACAAATTGGGTCATAAAAGACGGCCTCCTTAAAGGAGAACGCATCATCGTCCAAGGTATTCAAAAGGTAAAACCAGACATGGTTGTCAACCCGGTTGAAGAAGGAGCCTGATCGTGTTTTCAGCCCTTTTTATCAATCGCCCCAAGTTTGCCCTAGTCATCTCAATTGTCATTTCCCTAGCAGGTATCATCGCCCTTAATTCAATTCCTGTTGCAGAATACCCGGACATTACCCCACCACAGGTCAAAGTGACCACCAGCTATCCCGGTGCTAATGCAACTGTTGTTGAACAGTCTGTTGCGGCCCCCATTGAAGCAAAAGTCAATGGGGTCGACGGCATGTTATACATGTCCTCAACAAGCAGTAACGACGGCAGTTATGACCTCACGGTCACTTTTGCTGTCGGAACAGACCCAGACATCGCTGCGGTTAACGTTCAAAACCGGGTTGCAACCGCCAACGCCTCTTTACCAGCAGAAGTTACTCGGCAGGGCGTCATTACTCAGAAGCAGTCAACGTCTATGCTTCTTGTGATCAATATGGTCTCACCTGATGACACACAAGACTCTCTGTTCCTGAGTAATTATGCCTCTATTTATATTCAGGATTCACTGGCACGAATTAACGGTGTCGGCAGCGTCTCGCAGTTCGGTGCCTTGGATTACGGAATGCGTGTCTGGCTTAATCCTGATCGTCTGACTGCCGTTGGCCTCACCACCAAAGATGTGAGCGAGGCAATAGAAAACCAAAACATACAGGCAACAGCAGGACAACTGGGAGCTCCACCGTTTGAAGGCACCCCCCAATTTCAGTACACCCTTCAGGCCAAAGGTCGCCTGACAACGGTTGAAGAGTTTGAAAACATTGTTATTCGCGCAAACCAGGACGGTTCCTTTGTTCGGCTAAAAGACATTGCCCGGATAGAACTTGGCTCTCAAAGTTATTCTTCCGTTTCAAAGCTCAACAATGCTCCTTCTGCAGCAATCGCGGTTTATCAATCACCCGGGGCCAATGCCCTTGAGGTTGCCGACGCCATCTATACTGAACTAGACCGCCTGTCAGAAAGCTTCCCACAGGGTGTAGAGTACAAAATACTTTACGACACGACCAACGCGGTAAGGGCCTCGGTTCAAGAGGTCATAGAGACACTACTCATCACCTTTGTTCTTGTTGTCAGCGTAACCTTTCTCTTTTTGAGCGACTGGCGGTCGACCCTGATCCCAAGCCTTGCGATTCCGGTATCCCTTATCGGCACCTTTGCCGTTCTCTACGCTGTCGGGTTCAGCGCCAACATGATAACCCTCTTCGCCATTATCCTCGCCATTGGTATCGTCGTCGATGACAGTATTGTCGTTGTTGAAAACGTGCAGCGGATCATGAAAGAAACCGGGAAATCAGCGGCTGATTCAACCAAGCTGGCAATGAAAGAGGTCACTGGCCCGGTCGTGGCAACAACATTGGTTCTCCTAGCCGTTTTTGTGCCAGTATCTTTCATGCCCGGCATTACAGGCGAGCTTTACAAGCAGTTCTCTCTCACCATTTGCGTGGCGGTTTCGCTCTCTTCTATCAATGCATTAACACTGTCACCTGCACTTTGTGCACTTCTGTTAAAACCCGACAGCGGTGAACCCCGTGGACCTTTGAAGCTTTTTGCAAATCTTGTTGATCGAACACGTAATGGATATAGCAGGGTTGTTGCCCTTATGATCAGAAGGCTTGCTATCTCCTTGGCCGTTCTTGGTATTTTCGCTGGCGTAACCGTCTATATGTTCCAGACCGTCCCCACAGGATTCATTCCCATGGAAGACAAAGGCGTGTTCTTCGTGAACGTTCAACTTCCGGATGGTGCATCACTGGAACGAACAAATGAGGTTACAGCCAAAGTCACAGATATGTTGCTGGAGGAAGAAGGCGTCACAGATGTTATCTCCGTTTCCGGTTTCAGCTTATTATCGGGAGCAGCCTCGAATTCTTCTTTGTTAATTCCGGTTTTAAGCGATTGGGCAGAACGAACTGAATTTGAACTCAAGTGGTTTAATATCCTGGGCCGTATCAACGGTCGACTAGCCGGGCTGGCCTCGGCAGAATCCTTCGCTTTCCCACTACCCCCTATTATGGGTTTGGGCACAGGCGGCGGCGTTGAAGCTCAGGTTCAGGATTACCTTGGGCGAACACCTCAAGAGCTTGCTTCTGCCGTGCGCAGCTTGGTCTTTGCTGCCAACCAACAGCCCGAATTAGCATCTGTATTCAGCACCTATTCCGCAAATATTCCTCAGCTCTTTCTAGAGGTTGATCGAGAAAAAGCCCTCGTTCTCGGCGTTAAGATCTCAGATATATTCTCAACTCTGCAAGCTAATCTTGGATCATCCTATATCAATGACTTTAACCTCTACGGGAAAGTGTACAGAGTCCAGATTCAGGCCGAAGCACAATTCCGTAACGGGTTGGAAGACATCGATAACCTTCATGTTCGAAATGATAACGGGGATATGATTCCCCTGCGGACGCTTATCGAGATAGAACCCATCCTCGGCCCCCTATCCGTCGCGCGTTATAATCAGTTTAAATCAGCGTCCATAACCGGATCGCCGGCGACAGGCTACAGTAGTGGTGATGCCATTGCTGCACTGGAACGTGCCGCGGCTGATGCCCTGCCGGACGGATATGGCAT
Organism: Kiloniella sp.; assembly: GCF_048270245.1. Lineage (GTDB taxonomy): Bacteria > Pseudomonadota > Alphaproteobacteria > Kiloniellales > Kiloniellaceae > Kiloniella. The sequence goes on along the minus strand of NZ_JBLWTH010000001.1, from coordinate 493,263 downwards.
TGAGTGGACAGGAACATCCAAACAAGAACAAGAAGCCGGTGGCTATATCGTCATCATCTTCGCTTTGGCACTTATCTTTGCCTATCTTTTTCTTGTCGCCCAATATGAAAGCTGGAGCATTCCGTTATCCGTCATCACATCGGTTATTCTGGCCGCTTTTGGGGCCTTGGTGCCTATGGCACTCTTGCCCTTCCTAGACAATAACCTCTATGCCCAGATCGGTATGGTGATGCTTATCGGGCTTGCCAGTAAAAGCGCCATCCTCATTGTCGAATTCGCAAAGGTCAGACGAGAAGAAGGGCTTTCCATTACAGAAGCTGCCCTTGATGCGGCAAGCTTGCGCTTCAGGGCAGTGATGATGACTGCGCTTTCCTTCATACTCGGTGTCTTACCCTTAATCTTTGCATCAGGTGCCGGGGCAGCCAGTCGCGTCGCGGTGGGTTTTGTTGTCTTTGGCGGTATGGTTGCGGCCACATCCATTGGACTTCTGTTCATTCCACCTCTTTATGTTGCCTTCCAGTCTATGCGGGAAGCAACCAACAAAAAACTATGGAAAACAAAAGAAAGCTAGCAGCTTTTCAGTAATAAAAAGGCGATATAAAAAGAGTCGAAGGCTAATATCTTCGGCTCTTTTTACCTATCTCATTTCGCCTTTCTTGCCCGCGCCTTTGCGCAGAGAAGCTGAAAATCTTCAGAGCTGGGATCTACCTGCCCAAATCGGGTGAGATCAAAAGGGCTCAAATCATAAGACGCCCTGCTTCCCGTAATCAGCTCTGCCAAAGCATCCCCAATACCTCCAGAAGCCATTACTCCTGACCCACAACAACCTGCGGCAACAAAAACACCATTAACCGCTTGAGCTTCACCCAGAAGGAAATGACCATCCGGGGTATAGGCAGAAAGTCCCGCCATGTAACTTTCGAAACGCGCTTCTTCAAGCTTTGGAAAGAAGCCAGACACTCTTTGTTCCGCCTCCACCAAAGCGTCCCATTCCCCGCCTTCTTCTGTCACAGCGAAAGAGGTAATGTCCTTGGGTAACCCTCTATAATCAAACGTACGAGAGTACTGTTCTTGAACACCTAACAACAAACCGCCGACCTCTGGCCTCGTATAAGCCCCCGCATCGGCATGAACCACCATAGGCTGCTCATCACTGAAATAGTTTTCAGAGGCTGTTATCCAAAAATGGCTTCTGGTCGGGATCATGGGTAAAGCGATACCCAATGGAAGCGTTAAATTATTCGCCCAGGAACCGGCCGAGACAACCACATTTTCACAGGAAATAAATCCCTGATCAGTCTCGACACCAATGACAGCACCATTATTTACCCTAATGCCAGCAACATTAATACCAGTTCGAATTTTTGCCCCATAAACTCTGGCCGATTTAGCATAAGCATGTGTCAAACGATAAGGATCTATATATCCCTCTTCACTGAAATGAACAGTAAGGGCATCACTTTTAACCTGAAGCCAAGGTAGATGCTTGGATCTCCATTCAGCATTTACCCGTTTGGCGGCTATGCCTTCGTTCTTAGCACGATCACATAGTTGCTCTAAACTGGCTTTACTCTCAAAAGTTTCTGCTATTCTTAGTGTTCCAACCGCTTTGAAATCAAGCAGCTCATCCGTGATATTTTCAAGTTCGGAAAGACCTGTAAAAGTCCGGCGACTAAGGCAATCAACAGCGGGCTTTGAAGAAATCTGAAACATCAACCCCGCTGCAAGAGACGACGAAGCTGAAGCTAAATCCTGCCGCTCGAGAAGCAAAACATCTTCAACGCCACGTTTTGCAAGGTGATACGCAATAGAACACCCCAAAATACCGCCGCCAATAATAACGGTTGATGCTTTTTCCATAACGATACCTTCTATAGGTAAAAACAATAATAAATAGGCAACAAAAAAGCCGCTCTGTTCAAGAGCGGCTTTTCAAAAAGGCTATTAACCTTAAATATTCTCAGGCTTATTTTGGCGCCAAGATCATAATCATCTGGCGGCCTTCCATTTTCGGCCTTAGCTCCATCTTAGCGACTTCGACCAAATCGGTCTCGATACGCTTAAGAACTTCCAGACCGACTTCTTGGTGCGTGATTTCACGTCCGCGAAAGCGCATAGTCACTTTCACCTTGTCACCTGCAGAAATGAACTTGTGTGCAGCCCGCATCTTCACGTCATAGTCATGCGTGTCAATGTTTGGACGAACCTTAAGTTCTTTAAGCTCGATAATCTTTTGCTTTTTACGAGCTTCATTTTTCTTTTTCTGCGATTCAAAACGAAATCTGCCGTAGTCCATGATCTTGCAAACAGGAGGCTCCGCATTCGGAGAAATCTCAACAAGATCAAGACCTTCATCAAATGCACGTTTCATTGCATCACGTGTAGGTACTACGCCAACCTGTTCGCCGTCTGCGTCAACAAGACGTACAGTGTTGATAGTAATTCGTTCGTTTACCCGCGGACCGTCGATGCGCGGGGGTGTCGTCATTGGTGCGCGTGCTATTGTCGTGCTCCCGTTTTTTCCGTTATCCCAAAATTACAAACTTCATAGTCTGCAATAGGCTATTACTCTAAAATACCAACCGTTTATATTGCGTTTACGCCTATAAAAACAATGGGCGTATAATGCCAATATCTTATGCCAGTCGGCAACCACAAAGTTATTTTTTAATCGCCTACTTCTCAGCAGGCGACTTTGATTCTTCAGTCAAAGAGCTAAGTGCTTCTTCCAAAGACATAATTTCTTGGTTCTTTCCACCAAGGCGACGCAGAGCAACTTTCCCTTCCTCTGCCTCTCGGCGACCAACCACTGCAATCACAGGCGTTTTGCTTAGGCTATGTTCACGAACTTTATAGTTAATTTTCTCATTACGCAAATCAGCTTTCACCCGGAGTCCCGCAGCCTTCAGCTTATCACGAACCTCTTCGGCATAATCATTCGCATCGGAAGTGATCGAAGCCACAACGACCTGTTGCGGAGACATCCACAGCGGAAATTTACCCGCGTGCTGTTCAATAAGAATAGCGAGGAAACGCTCAAAAGACCCCAGGATGGCACGGTGCAGCATCACAGGACGATGACGCTTATCATCATCACCGATATAAGAAGCATCCAGACGTTCTGGCAGAACCACGTCGACCTGAAGGGTTCCACACTGCCAGTCACGGCCAATAGCATCCTTGAGCACGAACTCAAGCTTAGGACCATAGAAGGCACCTTCACCGGGGTTCATTGTGTATTCAAGCCCGGCTTCTTCAACAGCTTCTCTCAGCGCACCTTCGGCTTTATCCCAAGATTCATCGGTTCCCGCACGTCGTTCCGGACGATCAGAGAACTTCACAACAATTTCGTCAAAGCCCAGATCTTTATAAACCGTTTTCAAAAGATCACAGAAGATAACAGTTTCACTATTGATCTGGTCTTCGGTACAGAAAATATGTGCATCATCCTGTGTAAAGGCACGCACGCGCATCAAACCATGTAGTGCACCAGAAGGCTCATTACGGTGACAGGCACCAAATTCTGCCATGCGCAAAGGTAAGTCACGGTAACTGGTTTGACCCTGCTTAAAAATTTGCACATGCCCCGGGCAATTCATCGGTTTGACAGCAAGGGTACGATCATCTTCAGATGTCGCCACGAACATATCTTCGCGGAATTTTTCCCAGTGACCAGACGCTTCCCAAAGAGCACGATCGATCAACTGCGGCGTTTTCACTTCCTGATAGCCGCCATCTTCAAGGCGTTTGCGCATATATTCTTCGAGCGAACGATACAGTGCCCAGCCTTTCGGATGCCAAAAAACAGAACCAGTCGCTTCTTCCTGCATGTGGAAAAGGCCCAGCTCTTTTCCAAGGCGGCGATGATCACGCTTTTCAGCTTCTTCAAGCATCTGCAGATACTTTTTCAACTGTTTTTCATCAGACCAGCAAGTGCCATAAATACGCTGCAGCTGATCATTATCTTTGTCTCCTCGCCAATAGGCACCAGAGACCTTCATCAGCTTAAAGCCCTTGCCAATCTTTCCTGTAGATGGCGCGTGCGGTCCACGACAAAGATCAAGCCAATCACCCTGACGGTAGATCGTAAGATCTTCATCGCCCGGAATGTTATCAACATGTTCGGCTTTGTATTTTTCGCCTTTGGACGCAAAATGTTCTTTCGCTTTTTCACGATCCCAAACTTCACGAACGAAGATTTCATCACGCGAGATAATTTCGTGCATTTTTGCTTCGATCTTCTCCAGATCGTTCGTCGAAAACGGCTCATCACGTGCAAAGTCGTAATAGAAACCAACATCCGTCGACGGACCAAAGGTCACCTGCGTACCGGGGAAAAGTTCCTGAACAGCTTCCGCCATCACATGCGCACAGTCATGGCGCAGCAAATCAAGAGCCAGTGGGTGCTTGCGGGTCACAATTTCCAAGGTCGCGTCCGTCGTGATTGGATATGTCGTATCTCTTAACTCGCCATCTACCACCACAGCTAAAGCATCTTTGGCCAAACGTGGACCAATAGATTCTGCTACCTCATGCCCTGTTACAGGACCATCAAATTTGCGCTGACTTTCATCAGGCAATGTAATTGTGACCATCGGAAATCGTTCTCAGTTACTGTTCTATCATCTAGGAAAATTGACTCTTGTAGAGTTCCAGCAATGTAAAAGGATTCCATGGCCTGTCAAGCATACCGCCAAGGATTCCGCGCTTTTAATGGAAAGAATCCCTCTATTCGGTTTTTCAGACCGTCCCTCAGGGGTATTCCGACTTAAACGACGAGTTTTATGCTGTAATTGCCTTTTCAGAAATCAATTCACGATAAATACCAACAGTCTTGGCACACATCAGTTTTTTCGAAAATAACTTCTGAACCCGTTCTTGCCCTTTGAGCGAGAGAATTTCACGTTCGCGAGCATTTAAGCTCAGGGCACGGCGAATGGCCCGCGCACAGCTTTCTGCATCCTCGTTCTCAAACAGAAAACCTGTTTCATTCGGAACCAGTTGTTCCTTTGCACCACCATGGTCACTTGCCACAACCGGACGCCCCATGGCTTGCCCTTCGGAAACAACCCGTCCAAAACCTTCAGGGTCCGTCGATGCCGAAACGACAACATCAGACAACATATAGGCCGAGGGCATATCATTACAGTCGTCCATGATAAAGGCACGGCTTAGAAGATCATTATCCATAATCATCTTTTCCAGCTCATCCCGATAGGCTGTACGCCCCTGATCAGACCCAACCAGCGCACAACATAAATCAATATCACGAAGATGCGTCAGGGCTTCGAGAAGGACCTTTTGCCCTTTCCAGCGCGTTAATCGACCGGGCAGCATGATAAGCGGAACACCATCAGGGAGCCGCCATTGCGTTGACAGCTGGATAACACGCTCGGCGCTAACAGCATGTGGTGAGAAGCTATCCGTATCCATGCCTCTGTGTACGATGCGAATTTTATTTTCATCGACCTGATAGTTCTTGCGGATATAGTCCGCAACAAATTCAGATATAGAGATGACGACATCACCTTTGGTCATAATCGAATTGTAATATCGCTTAAGACCATTGTTAATATTATAAGGCGCGTGAACCGTTGTCACAAAAGGCACTCCGGTTTTACGAGCAGCCCTGTGTGCCGGGCGAGCAGGTGCCCTGGATCTTGCGTGTACCAAATCGACGCCTCTATCTTTGATCAGGCGTGCAAGACGGCCTGTATTCCGCCACATAGTCCATGGATTCTTGGAATGCACTGGAAGCTCAACATGTTCTGCCCCGGCAATCTTCAAACGCGCAACCAACTGTCCGCCTCTGGAAGCAACGATTGCTTTCCCGCCGGCTTCGATGATGGCTTTTGCCATGTCCAGCGTGCCGCGTTCGACACCGCCAGAATCCATAGCAGGAACAACCTGAAGCACCGTCATTGGCGTACCATCAGATTTCACAAGAGAAGGAAGCTCTGGGGTAGCGGCTTCAGATATCAAAGTGTTAAGGTGAGAACCATCCGTCATATGTCGGTACTACAAGGAGTCCTATTTAATTCATGTCCAATAAAGATACAGCGTCCAATAGTGATACAGAGTTCACAACACAAGTTCCAGAGTTTCTCGAACGCCCGAATGGGCAGCATATAGCCTATATAAAGACAGAAGGCGATAATGATTTACCCGGAATTGTCTTTCTTGGCGGCTATATGTCTGACATGACAGGTTCGAAAGCTACTGCACTGGAAGAGTTTGCGAAATCCAGTAAGCAAAATTTTATCCGTTTTGACTATATGGGGCATGGGAAGTCTTCTGGCAAGTTCACAGATGGAACAATCGGACAATGGACCGAAGATGCCATCGCTGTGATTGACGAACTTACAACCGGCCCACAGATACTGGTCGGGTCGTCCATGGGGGGCTGGATCATGCTTAACGCAGCTCTGAAACGACCAGATAGGACCAAAGGTCTTGTTGGTATCGCAGCGGCCCCTGACTTCACACAGGATCTTATGTGGGATACTTTTTCGCAAGAGCTCAAGGATACGCTTTTAAGTGAGGGCGTTTACTACGAACCAAGTGAATACGGCGATGAGCCCTATGCCATAACTCTAAAGCTCATCGAGGAAGGTCGACAGCATCTTTTGCTGGACAAGAAACAGCCGATCACTTGCCCAGTACGCCTGATTCAAGGAATGAAAGACGTCGATGTTCCCTGGGACATCGTTCCGAGAATTGTCGAGTCGCTTGAAACTGAGGATATGGAAGTCGTGCTAGTAAAAAGTGGTGACCATCGCCTCTCTGAACCACAAGACTTACACCGGTTAAAGAAAATCATTAAAGAGATCAGTCGCTAAGCTAAATTCTGACTTCTTTCTCATAACCTTTCAAAGCAGCCGATTTTACCTTGGCTTCTTTTTTTCTTTTCCAAGAGATATCTATTCGATAAAATATTATGTAACCAGTTACGTAATGGGTTTAATATGAATTTCCTCGCCTCCCTCGGCAGCCTCACACTTGCCAGTCGCCTCAAACGCCTGAGCGACACACTTTTCAATGAGGTCAATATTATCTACGAGAAAACTGGCTTGACCATTCAGGCTGGTTATTTCCCGCTCTTTTACCTTCTATACAAAGAAGGAGCTGTTTCAGTGTCTGATTGCGCTACGGCTACAGGTGTCAGTCACCCTGCTGTTAGTAAAATGGCGAGAAAAATGGTTGAAGAAGGATGGATTGAAAAAAAGCCGTCTCCGAAAGACGAACGTACTCAGCTATTGACCTTGGCTGATCAAGCAAAGCATGCCCTACCAAAGCTCATTCCTATCTGGGATGAGATAGAGCGTTCTCTTGATAGCATGTTAACAGAAACAGAACCCGGCGACTTACTCGACCAACTGCGTAGTCTCGAAAAGCTGAATGATGAAGCTCCACTTAGTCAGAAGGTCCTCAACAATTTGGCGGACCCGTATCTTTCTGGCGATATAGAAATCATCAATTGGGATTCAAAATACGCCACCTCGTTCAAAGAACTAAATAAAGAATGGCTGGATTATTACTTTCTAAATCTTCAAGAAGAATGGGATAAAGAGTCTCTGGATAATCCCGGTGGCTATTACCTTTCCCGCGGCGGCACAATTTTCTTCGGACTTTGTGGTGGAGCTCCCGTAGGGACCTGTGCCCTCGCCCGCGTTACCGATGATCTCTACGAAATATCCAAAGTAGGTGTTACCCCTGCCGCCCAATCCAGAGGCATAGGACGTCGTCTCGTGGTCGCAGCTTTAAACGAAGCACGTCGTCTAGGGGCTAAACAAGTGTTTCTGGAAAGTAATCGCAAGTTGGTTAACGCACAAAAACTCTATCGTAAGTTAGGCTTTTGCGAAGGACCGCACCCCAAAGGGAAATCCGATTATAGACGCGCAAACATCTACATGACCGTAACATTATGAGTAAGAATAATGAGTAACGTACCCACGCCAGATAACTGCGCAACAATACCGATGAGCACAAAGTCCATCGGCGCAGGGGATGCCATAACAGATCACGATCCAAAGCTATCCCGAAAAGAAATTATCAGAGAAATCTTCGCGGGCTCTCGTGCAACCATTCCCATGATTGTTGGCGCCATTCCATTTGGCATTATATTTGGCACTCTCGCAGAACAAAGCGGCCTGTCACCTCTTGGCGCAATCGCCATGTCCATTTTTGTTTTTGCAGGCTCTTCCCAATTCATCGCCTTGGGATTACTTGCGGCCGGAACCGGACCGCTCATGATCATAGCAACAACCTTTATCGTTAATCTGCGCCACTTGCTTTACTCAGCAGCACTTGTTGACGATGTCAAACACCTGTCCGGCCCATGGCGTGCGTTGATTGCTTTTGGCCTAACCGACGAGAGCTTTGCCACCATTGCCGACAAAATCCGTAAATCAGATGATGAATGGCGTAAAAAATATGTCCAGTGGTTCTACCTTGGATCATTCAGCGCGATGTATGGCAACTGGATACTCTGTACCATCATTGGCATTACACTCGGAGAACTCTTTCCGGATATCGGCAACTGGGGTCTGGACTTTGCCATGGCTGCAACCTTTATAGGTATGGTTTTACCGTACCTAACCACGCGCCCTATGCTGGCCTGTGTTATCGTTGCAGGGGCCATGTCCCTAGGGACCGCCGATATGCCACACAAACTTGGTTTAATGGTCTCAGCCCTCAGCGCATTGGCCGTTGGTCTGTCTTATCACCTCATAAGCGGGAAGAAAAAATAATGAACGAAGCACTCATGATCGCGGGCATGGCCGTTGTAACCTTTAGCATTCGTTATGTCCTTCTTGCCTCTGCGGGTCATTTTACCTTCCCAGGTTGGGCCAAAATCGCACTGGATTTTGTTCCCCCAGCCGTTTTGACAGCCATCATTGTCCCAGCTGTTTTAATGCCGAATGGTAACAGCATCGAATTCAATCTGCAGAATGCGTCCCTGCTCGCAGCCTGCGTTGCCGTGGTCGTCGGTTTGATCCGCAAGGATCTTCTGACGACCATTGTAATCGGCATGATCGCTTTTGGTCTTTTCAAATGGCTCCTTTAACAAAGCCTATTGAAAACAGCTTTGTAGGCTTCCTCGTTCTCGTAATTCCAATTTCACCGATCTTCAGCTTCATCAACCAAGGGAATCCGCTAAATGTCAGATAGAAATGTTGTAAACTTGCCAGATGCTCTAGGCCAAATCACAGACCACTGGTCACCCAAAGTGCTCGCCCAGGTCAATGACCAGTTTGTAAAAATTGCTAAACTGAAAAATGAATTTGTCTGGCACAAGCATGATGACGAAGACGAGCTTTTCTACATTATCAAGGGTAAGCTCCTCATGCAGTATGAGGACAAAACCATTGAGCTTAACGAAGGTGATATGCACGTTGTTCCCAAAGGCGTTATGCATAACCCCGTTGCCAAAGAAGAATGCTGGATCATGTTGGTCGAGCCTGTCGCCACGGCACATACAGGAGACATCATTACCAACCGAACGCGGAGTCTGGAAGAGCAGATGAACGCTTGATTACTTTGCTTCTAAAGTAAGCTTTTCAATCCCGATTGATAGTCAGGATAATCAAGATTCACACCAAGCTCGGTTATAATTCGGCTATTATCCACTCGCTTATTATCCAGCCAAAAGGTCTTCGCCATGGGGCTCATTTCTGCCTGATCAAAAGCGACAAGAGGCGGCGGATCAATTCCCAATAACTGGCAGGCATAGGTGGTGACTTTAGATGGTTCTTCCGGTGCGCTGTCACATACATTGTAAATACGTCCAGCTCGAGGCCGCTTAACAGATGCCTCAAGAACGTTTGCAATGTCTTCGACATGGATACGGCTGAAAATATGCCCCGGCTTATCTATCCGCTGCTTCACTTTACCGGATTTAAGTGAATCCAAGGGGCTACGCCCCGGACCATAAATACCCGCCAGTCTAAAGATATGCACCAGGATATCATGTGCTTCGGCAAGTGCCAGCCATTGCTTTTCAGCCTCAGCACGTTGCTCGCTTCGCGGACTTGACGGGGCCAGCAGGTCATCTTCAAAAACAACACCACCATCGCGATTACCATAGACCCCTGTCGTCGAGAGGTATCCAGCCCATTCGAGTTTTTTGCACTGAGCAATTTCCGCAGCATGTAACTGCAGGACACAGTCCCCTTCCTTGCCTGGCGGAATGGACGAAAGAATATGAGTTACATCACCCAACACGGTCGATACATCCGCCAGCGGCAAAGAACGCTCAAAGTTGTGAACGTTAATACCTTCTTTCTCTAATATTTTCCTCTTTCCAAGATCTTTATCAGAATCAGGACGAATTGTGCCCGACACCTTCCAACCGAGGGCTTTCATTCTTCTAGCAAAAACGAGGGCAGAAAAACCCAAGCCAAAACAAAACAAATGTTTAGAATAATGCGACATACGTTCCTCGATCTCGAAATTGCCTAATTTCTTATATAGGGTCCCTTTACAAACTGAAAAGCAAAGCTTGCAAAGTAATAAATTTATGGTCCAAATGCGCCTATGACACAAAAACACAAACTCTTCGCGTCTCTTTTTATGCTGCCCGTTGCTATTGGCTTTACCTTTTCGAGTGAAGCTGCAGGGCGTAAAGAACCTATCAATCACGAAGAACAATATATCGCCTGTATAAAATTGGTTGAACGTCGCCCGGACGCAGCGTTTGAATCCGCCCTTTCCTGGGCATCACAAGGCGGCGGATTCCCGGGTGAACATTGTGCGACCCAGGCATTGTATGCGCTCAAAATATACGATGCCGCAGCAACACGTCTGGAGAAGCTGGCGAACGACATGAAAACAGATAATGTCGAACTTCGCTCGCAACTACTTCATCAGGCCGGACGCGCTTGGTATGACCATGGCGATCTGGACCGCGCCTTTGCCGTACAAAGTACAGCAATCACCCTTTTTCCCGATGGCACAGAATACTATATCGACCGAGCCGAAATTCTAGCCGAGCTTGGCCGATTTGACGAAGCCTTGATTGATTTGGAAGTTGCCCACAGCCTAGAACCAGAAAGGGCAGATATACTTGCCCTGCGCGGTACAGCAAAAAGGTTCTTAGGGAATGACACAGAAGCCTTAAAAGATATTACCCTCGCACTGGACCTAGAACCTGATAATCTAGAGGCCCTGCTTGAGCGTGGAATATTAAAGCGCTTGGCTGGTGATAATAACGGTGCGCGGGAAGATTGGCTTAGAATCGTCAACATTGCCTTGGGAACACCAGCCGCAGACGCAGCGCAGCTAAACCTTGAGAAACTGGATGTAACTGTAGAGTAACTATTCCGGCAGCCCAAAAATCAGATTAGAAATCAGCCTAGAAGTCCAGATCAGCGTAGTGTTTGGGCGGCGGCACACCCGGTATCAAATCCGTTAGAACCCCGCGCATACAAGGGCGGGATTTAACACGCGCATACCAGTCTTTGGCCCCCTGATGCTCTTTCCAAGGAACATCCCCGATATAATCAAGGGATGAGATGTGAGATGCAGCCGTTATATCAGCCAGAGAGAAGTCATCCCCGGCCAACCATGTCCTGCGATCTGTCAGCCAACTGATGTATTCCAGATGGTAATGAATATTCGCATGCCCGGCCCGTATGGCCTGGGAATTTGGCTCACCCAGCCCGAGAAAACGCTTTAACATTTTCTCTTCAACCAGGTTTGCCGTGACTTCACGACGGAATTTGTCATCAAACCATGAAATCAACCGTCTAACTTCGGCACGACATAACGGATTGTCTCCCAAAAGGCTCTGGTCCGGATAAGCTTCTTCTAGATACTCAGAAATGACCTGCGCACCGCCTGTTATGCTCGTTCCATCATCCTCAACAAGCACAGGCACTTCGCCCGCTGGATTAAGTGTCAAAAACGCTTCGCGGCGTTCCCAAACTTTTTCAGCATGCAATTCGAATTCGAGCTTTTTCTCTCGCAATAACATGCGAATTTTGCGGCACCCAGAATCGAGTGGAAGGTGGTGAAGCTTTCTCATTTTTGGACTATAACCCTACTGAGCGAACGAGAAAACCACGTAAAACATGTTTAAATGAAAGATTCGGCTCAAAATAAATAACGAACAAAACGCTTTGTTTTTAAATGAAGAATTATAAATCCTCCTAAATTTTGTCAAAAAAATGACGCGCAATATAAAAATAAATCTACAGGGTGTCCTTTACTCAAAATCATAGTTCGTCTAGCATCGAATCATGAAAGAAGGACCCGATATCACCCTTATAGGCTCTCTTATTGGAGATCCTGCCCGCGCAAACATGCTCTCTGCCTTGATCAGCGGTAAGGCACTCACAGCGAGCGAGCTTGCAAATGAAGCTGGCATTACCTTACAGACAACCAGTGCCCACCTCAAAAAACTTGAATCTGGTGACCTGATACGTCAACGAAAACAAGGGCGTCATCGTTATTTCAATCTTGCAGACGAAGACGTTGCCACCCTACTTGAAACCATGATGGGACTCGCTGCAAAAAAAGGACATATCCGGACACGGACAGGTCCCAAGGCCCCCGAAATGAGGAAAGCAAGGGTGTGTTACAATCATCTTGCGGGAGAATTTGGCGTTCATATGTTCGACAGCCTCCTTGACAGAGGATTCCTTTTCCAGCGTCAGGATGATGTTGAAATTACAGATTCAGGCCGTTATTTCATCACAGGTCTGGGAATAGATCTTGATCCACTGCAAAAGGCCAAACGCCCTCTATGTAAATCCTGCTTGGACTGGAGTGCCCGCAGAAGTCATCTCGCGGGATCACTTGGCACTGCCCTATTGGATCATATCTATGAAAAAGGCTGGGCTAAACGCCTCGAGAGCATGAGGGTTGTTAAATTTTCGCACCAAGGTGAAGCAGCTTTTTATGAAAAATTCCCTCCATTATCAGACGAGTAATAACCTAATCAAAAATATCTAAGCCTATAGACTTAAATCAGGAATAGAGGGCAATATTTCCTTGAACAGACCTTCTTTTAAAACTCTCTTTCACTTCTCAAATGATGACATAAGAGTTATTGAAATCAAACGATTGGATCTTCCGGCAACCACAGAAAAATCAAAACTTTTCCATTGGCTTCTCGTCAATAAAGATCATTCCATCCAAAAGCTTACTTTCGTCGCCATGTCCGAAGACAGCAAGTTCCAAACAAGAGAGTTTAAAGAAGGGAAGCTCCGTTTCGATGATATGCAGGTTTTTTATGACGCGGATACTTCTCACGCTTTGAAATCTTGCCTGGCAAACGACTTACCAGACACGCTGGTATCATTGCTGGAAAATTATTTCACTTAGAATAAGCAATCTTATAATCACTAAAAAACAAGGGGCTGTAGAAATACAGCCCCTTGATCGGAACAATACCCGATAAAGTTTAAGCGGTTTTAAGTTCCCCTGGTCCAGTAACTGGATGTTCGAGCAAAGAAAGCATTTCTTTTGGAACAACCTGCCAGAAGTCACCCTTGATCTGCGCCCAATCGTTTAACAAACGTTCAGTGTAAACCGACTGCGTCTCTACATGATGTTCCTTCACCAGATCCAGCAATACTTGTTCCCAATACTCGGTTTCAACCTGTTGATAGATGACACTCTCGTCATTGATACGGCTCGGCAGGATACGGCTCGGATCATAAACAAAAGCCATACCACCTGACATTCCGGCAGCAAAGTTCATGCCCACGTCACCAAGAATAACAGCCGTTCCACCCGTCATATACTCACAACCGTTTGAGCCACAGCCTTCGACCACAACTTGGGCCCCAGAATTTCTAACCGCAAAACGTTCACCAGCTTGTCCCGCAGCAAACAACTTACCCGCTGTTGCCCCGTAGAGAACCGTATTCCCGATAATTGTATTATGCTGGGTCGCCAGCTTACTCGAAGCCAAAGGCCGAACGACGATCTCGCCACCGGAAAGCCCTTTACCTACGTAATCATTCGCATCGCCAAAGACTTCCAGCTTCATGCCTTGAACGGCAAAAGCACCCAACGACTGCCCGGCAGAACCACGCAACCGCACGGTGATATGCCCCGGCTGCAGCTCTTTCATTCCAAAGCGGGTTGTAATTTTTGATGCCAGACGCGTTCCTACAGCACGGTGCGTATTGCGCACGTTGTATTGCAGTTGCATCTTTTCCCCGACTTCGAAGAAGGGGTTTGCATCTTTGATAATCTGCGCATCAAGTGTATCTGGAACCGGGTTACGACCTTCCAGCGTACAATATCGTTTCGATGTTCCGCTATCAGCCAAAGCAAGTAACGGGTTAAGATCCAAATCATCAAGGTGTGGCGCACCACGACTGACCTGTTTCAACAGGTCAGTTCGACCAATGATTTCATTCAGCGTTTTATACCCGAGAGAAGCAAGAATTTCACGCACTTCTTCGGCAATGAAGCTAAAGAGGTTCACAACTTTTTCTGGTGTGCCATCAAACTTCGCCCGCAGATCATCATCCTGCGTACAAACCCCGACAGGGCAGGTATTGGAATGGCACTGGCGGACCATAATACAGCCCATAGCAACCAGTGACGCAGTCCCAACACCGTATTCTTCTGCGCCCAAGAGAGCCGCGATAACGATATCTCGTCCGGTTTTCAAACCACCATCTGTCCGGAGCGTCACATTGTTCCGCAAGCCATTAAGGGTGAGAACCTGCTGAACTTCACTCAAGCCAATTTCCCACGGCACACCGGCGAACTTTACTGACGTTTGCGGCGATGCCCCCGTTCCACCAACATTCCCCGAAATTAGAATAATATCTGCCTTGGCCTTGGCCACACCCGCAGCAACCGTACCGATACCGGAACGTGCAACAAGCTTCACACAAACTTTGGCCTTTGGATTGATTTGCTTCAGATCATAAATCAGCTGCGCCAAATCCTCGATAGAATAGATATCGTGATGCGGCGGCGGGGAAATCAATGTCACCCCAGGCGTGGAATGACGCAGACGTGCAATCAGCTTCGTCACCTTAAATCCTGGAAGCTGACCGCCTTCACCCGGTTTCGCCCCTTGCGCAACTTTGATTTCGATTTCCCGACATTTGTTCAAATATTCTGCAGTAACACCGAAGCGGCCGGATGCTACCTGCTTAATGGCAGAATTTTCATTGTCACCGTTAGGATGCGGCACATACCGTTCAGGCACCTCACCACCTTCGCCAGAATCAGACTTTGCACCGATCCGGTTCATAGCAATATTAAGCGTTCCATGTGCTTCCGGGCTCAGCGCCCCAAGCGACATCGCTGGCGTGATAAAACGCTTTCGCAGCGATGTAATTGATTCCGTATCTTCAACATCAAGACCACCATCTGTCGCCCGCTTGAAATCCAGAAGGTCTCTCAAATTAATTGGTGGACGGCTCTCCAAGCCCTTGGTGTACTTCTTAAAGAGTGAATAGGACCCCTTGGTGACTGCTGTCTGCATGGTGTGGATCAACTGACCTTCCCACGCATGTTCTTCACCGCCGGCTCGATAGCGATAGAAACCACCTATTGGCAAAGCCGTGGAATCAGATTCCCATGCCTTTTCGTGAAGCTCCAGGGCCTTTTCTTCCAGACCCGTCATACCAATTCCGGAAATGCGGCTTGGCATCCCGGGGAAAAATTCATCGACCAGTGTTCGCGATAAACCAAGTGCTTCAAAGTTATAGCCGCCACGATAAGAAGAAATAACCGAAATTCCCATCTTACCCATAATCTTAAGCAAACCATCATCCACAGCTTTTGTATAGCGTTCCATACAATCATCGAATGACAGATCACCAAACAGACCACGCCGATGACGATCAGCAATAGCTTCTTCGGTTAGATAAGCGTTCACTGTTGTGGCACCAACACCGATCAGAACCGCGAAATAATGAACATCCAGACATTCAGCGCTACGCACATTAATAGAACAGAATGACCGCAGTTTATGCTCAACCAGATGTGTATGAACAGCACCTGTCGCCAGGATCATCGGGATAGAAACCCGGTCAGCAGACTGCGCCTCATCAGTCAGCACAACGTGCTCAAAACCTTCGCGAACCAGTTCTTCAGCTTCCCGGCGAACACGGCGCAAAGCATGACGGAGCGCCCCCGGTTTGCCGTTTGCCTCAAAAGTACAGTCAACCTCACCCACCGTGCGGCCCATATGTTTGGAAAGCGCAACAAATTCAGAATTCGTCAGAACGGGCGAATCAAGCTGAAGTATCGTAACCTGACCTTCTTCTTCATCCAGCACGTTACCCAAATTTCCAATACGGGTAATCAAGGACATGACCTGTTTTTCACGCAAACTATCAATAGGCGGGTTGGTCACTTGGCTAAAGTTCTGGCGAAAGAAATGGTGCATGGGTCGAACATTATCCGACAGAACTGCCAAGGGCGTATCATCCCCCATTGATCCCATAGCTTCTTTGGCCGTTTCGACCATTGGATGCAGGATCAGTTCCATATCTTCTATGGTCAGTCCAAAATCCAACTGGCGTCGGCGCAACTCATCCTTAGAAAGAGGTTCTCTACTATATTTGTGCTTTTTAACCAGATCGTCGATCACAAGGATATTTTTCAACCAATCCCCATATGGCTGTTGTGCAGCCAGACGGTCTTTGATTTCTTTATCTTTGAAAATTTTGCCTTCTTCAAAGTTAACCGCAATCATTTGTCCAGGGCCTAACCGCCCTTTTTCAATGACACGCTCAACATCAATATGAACCATACCGGTTTCTGACCCGGCAAAAAGCAGCCCGTCACGCGTGATGGCATACCGCATAGGGCGCAGTCCATTGCGATCGGTGCCAGCCAAGGCCCACGGGCCTGAAAATCCACACACCGCAGCCGGGCCATCCCAAGGCTCCATCACCGCATTACAATAGGCATAAAGCTCTTTGTGATGCTGAGGCACAGCGTCATTTTTACTCCACGATTCCGGCACCAAAAGTGTCTTGGCCATCGGGAGAGTACGATCAGACCTGATCATCAACTCAAACACAGCATCCAATGCCGCAGAATCAGAACTCCCCGGCGCGATAACAGGTTTCAAGTCCTCAACATGCGATCCGAATTTCGGGTGATCAATGCGACACTCGTGAGACTTCATCCAATTGACATTCCCCCGCAGCGTATTGATTTCGCCATTGTGAGCAATCACGCGGAAAGGTTGGGCCAAATGCCATGTCGGGAAAGTATTCGTTGAAAAACGCTGATGAAAAATTGCAAAACTTGAAACAAAGCGTTCATCTAACAGATCCGGGTAAAAATCAGCTAGCTTCTCAGCCAGAACCATTCCTTTGTAGATAATGGAACGACAGCTTAGTGAACAGATATAAAAGTCTTTGATTGAATCTCGCTCAGCCGCAGCTTCGATCCGACGCCGGATAATATAGAGGTCTGTTTCGAATCGTTCAGCGTCAACACCCTTGCTATTGGCGATCATGATCTGCTCGATTTCGGGACGATTTAAGCTCGCTTTTTCACCGCATATCGCCGTATTAACCGGAACCTGTCGCCAGCCATAAATCGAATAGCCGAAGTTCAGGATCTCACGCTCAACAATGACACGACAACGTTCTTGTGATCCAAAATCCGTTCGCGGCAAGAAAACCATGCCGATGGCAAGGTCATCATTCTTTAGGTTATGCCCCAGATGCTCGATCTGTTCTTCGAAGAAACTTTTAGGAATTTCAACATGAATGCCACATCCATCCCCTGTCTTACCATCGGCATCAACAGCTCCACGGTGCCACACAGCTTTAAGTGCCTCGATACCTGCCTCGACAACAGAACGACGTGGTTTTCCATCAATAGCGGCAACCAAGCCGACGCCACAGGATGAATGCTCATCTTCCGGGTTATAAAGACCATGTTTCTGGTAATGCGCTGCCTTTTGTTCCCATTGAGAAATCGGGTCCGGAGTTATCTTTTTATGTTCCATGTGCTCTCTCCTCAGGCGGCTGCAGTTTTTCTGCGCTCGATATATGTATGTATTTGATCAGCGGCATCACGGGCATCTTTAATCGCCCAAACCACCAATGATGCACCGCGAACGATATCCCCCGCAGCAAAGACGCCGTCCAAGGCCGTCATCATGGTCGTATTATCGACCCTTAAAGTACCATAGCTGCTAACCTCCAACCCCTGTTCATTAAACAGTTGAGGTAAATTTTCAGGCGAGAAACCAAGCGCTTTGATAACCAGATCCGCAGGAATTGCCTCGCGAGAATCAGGCACAATCTGCGGCACCTGACGGCCAGAAGAATCAGGCATACCTAAATGCACTTTTGACACCAGCACTTCACGTACGTTTTCATCACCAACAAATGCGTCTGGTGATGACAACCATACAAACTCGACACCCTCTTCTTCCGCGTTCGTCACTTCTCGTTCAGAACCGGGCATGTTTTCCTTATCGCGCCGATAAAGACACTTAACTGATTTAGCTCCCTGACGCACTGCTGTACGAACACAATCCATGGCCGTGTCGCCACCGCCAATAACAACAACATTTTTATCCTTGGCATTCAAACCATCACTCATATGATCAGACTTCAGACCTAGATCGTTGCGGTTCGCTTCTGTCAGGTAATACAACGCAGGCAAAATATTACCGAGCTCACTCCCAGGCAGACGAAGATCACGAGCTTGATAAACACCTGTCGCAATTAAAAGAGCGTCATACTGCTCTCGAATTTCCGCAAATGACGTAGCTCCACCAATATCAACGCCCAGATGGAACACGATCCCGGCGTCTTCCAATAATTTTATCCGACGATCAACAACGTATTTTTCCAGCTTAAACCCAGGGATACCATAAGAAAGCAATCCACCTGCACGATCATAACGATCATAAACATGAACCTGATATCCTTTGCGTCGCAGCTGCTCGGCCGCAGCCAATCCACCAGGGCCAGCGCCGATAACACCAACGGTCTCCGCACGTTCGCGCACAGGCTTAACGGGCTGAACCCAACCATTGTCCCACGCTGTATCAGTTATATATTTTTCAACAGCCCCAATTGTTACTGTTTCATGCCCCGACTGCTGAATTACGCACGAACCTTCACACAACCTGTCCTGAGGGCAAATACGTCCGCAAATTTCCGGAAAATTATTTGTTGCCTGAGAGACTTCGTACGCCTCTTCCAAACGACCATTCGCTGTGAGCATTAACCAATCAGGAATGTTATTGGAGACTGGACAATGTATCTGACAAAAAGGCACGCCACACTGGGAACAACGACTGGCCTGTATCTGCGCGGCAGCTTCTGAAAAAGAATCGTAAATTTCGCGAAAATCTTCATTCCGCTGATCAGCAGACCTCTTTTCAGGCATCTCTCTGCCTTGCTGAACAAATTTCAGCATCTTTTCAGACATTATCTCTCTCCTAATCGGGCAACTATTTTCTTGTTTATTTACAGAAGCTTGCTGGTGGCTTCTTTGGACTTTTGGGCCGCACCCGCTAATCATAACAATGATCAATAGGCAATATAGGTAACTATATTTGACCTATTTGTCAAATATATCGATAAAAAATGACCAAAGTGTATTTAATTTTCCCGTAAAAACAAAATATAGTTCCGATTTGGGACTAAAACAAACTCCTCACCTCAAGTAAGTTGGCAAAACAACCTCCACATCAACTGGCTTAATATTCAGAGCAACAAAACTCAGGGCAGATTCAGCAACCACATTATCTTTTTTAAGCATCCTTAGCTGATCGCGCGTCAAAGGAGGCTGCGGCATAAGCTCCATAATAAGCGCCTGTAGATATGCAACCCAGAACGGCAAAGTGATATAAGGCCGCGAGAAGCCTGAATACTTTTGCAAAAGGTCCAGACAATCACGGAACGACAAGACCCTGGGGCCACCGAGCTCATATACTTTGCCACCATATTCACCAGGCAGGTCAAGACACCTAGAAACAGCCTCAGCCACATCACCAACATAAACAGGTTGAAACTTCGCACTTCCACCACCGACCAGTGGCAAGAAGGGGCTCACAGAAGCCATACGGGAAAAGCGGTTAAAAAAATCATCCTCTGGCCCGAATACAATACTCGGCCGCAAAACACTCGCCGTCGGAAACGCACCAAAAACCGCGGCCTCCCCCTCGCCTTTACTGCGCCCATAGGCGGAAGGAGACGAAATATCAGCTCCGATGGCAGAGATCTGAACAAATGCCGAAACACCCTTTTCTTGCGCGATCTGCGCAATTAACCCCGGCAACTTACAGTGTAAATAATCAAAGCGCTGCCTCCCGCCTTCAAACAGGATACCAATCAAATTAACAACCGCCGTTGACCCGACAACCACCCGTTCCAAGGAAGCCCTATCCGCCACATTAACATACACAGGCGTTACACTCCCCACGTCACCACAACAGGTCAAAAAGGATGATTGAACCCGATCACGAACAGCAATACGTACATGCCAGCCAGCCTTCGCCAGCCGAGAGACCACATGTCGGCCGACAAAACCGGAACCTCCAAAAACAGTCACAACCTTTGATGCGCTCATATTCTCCACCCCTCATTGAACTAATTATTAATAATTTGACGGCACAGTCCCCACCATCGGCAAAAACCATCAATCATCCTTGACAGAAACAGCTTGGCAGTGAGAATGCCGAGATTAACACAAATTCGACGTTTTATTCTTAAACTATACGTTTTATTGCCAGACGAACCACCTTAGTACCCGCCTAACCACCAGAGCACAGATAGATCAGGAGCCACATAGTGAGCGACGTAAAAATCCACCTTCATCAGACAGACCTGCCAGACGGTATAGATTTCGGCACGTCCGTAGCGGTCGATTCAGAAACTATGGGCCTCAACCTATCCAGAGACCGACTATGCCTCGTCCAGCTTTCAGCAGGGGATGGCGTGTGTCATTTGGTTCAATTTAAGGACGGTAACTTTGATGCCCCAAACCTAAGGGCGCTTTTCACAAATCAAGATGTGACTAAAATTTTCCACTTTGCCCGGTTTGACCTCGCAGCAATCGAACGCTACCTTGGGGTCACCTGCAACCCAGTATACTGCACAAAAATTGCCTCAAAATTGATCAGAACCTACACCGATCGTCACGGCCTTAAGGAACTATGTAAAGAGCTTTTGAGTATTGATATTTCAAAGCAGCAACAATCCTCTGACTGGGGCTCTCCAGATCTTAGTGAAGATCAACTTCGCTACGCAGCATCCGATGTCCTCTACCTCCACAGGATGGTAAAAATTCTGGATGAAAGGCTCGCCAGAGAAGGCCGCACAGAAATGGCAAAAGCTTGCTTTGACTTTTTACCATGGAGAGCAAAGCTGGATATCGCCGGGTGGGATGAAACAGATATTTTCGCACACTCATAAACACGCGCCTTCTTGGCGCCACTTTTGAAGTACATTTTCAGTGTTCGTTTTATGGTCAGTTTCCCGGCATTTTTTTTAAAGTGCCGGTTTTACTTCCCTGTAAATAACGTGTACCAATTAAGCATGACATGCACCATTAGTGCCAGTTTATATTTTACCTGGGACATGAATCCGGGAAATGGGATAAAAATCTAGAAAATGGCGAACGCAGTTCATAATTCTGAGCCGGATATGACAACAACATCAGCTAACACAACACAAGCAATCGAAACAGCACGTCGGGTTCTTGACCTAGAAGCAAAAGGCCTTCAACAATTAAGCGCCGAATTAAACAGCAGCTTTGTCGAGGCCTTAGAGATCCTGACAGCCGCTACTGGTCGCGTCATTATATCCGGCATGGGGAAAAGTGGACATATTGCAAAGAAAATAGCGGCCACTTTAGCATCCACAGGAACACCCGCTTATTGCGTTCACCCAGGTGAAGCCAGCCATGGTGATCTCGGCATGATCACACGCAACGATGCTGTCCTTGCAATGTCAAATTCCGGGAACACTTCAGAACTCAGTGATCTTATCACCTACACAAGGCGTTTCGGCATCCCGCTCATTGCTATGACCAGCCGAAAGAATTCCGCCTTGGCCGAAGCAGCTGATGTTGCCCTTATTCTACCTTCGCTCCCAGAAGCTTGTCCCCACGGTTTGGCCCCCACAACATCGACGACCATGTCACTTGCGCTGGGCGACGCCCTCGCAATCGCCTTAATGGAACAAAAAAACTTCCAACCACATGACTTTAAAGTTTTTCACCCTGGCGGCGCACTTGGAAACCAACTTCTAAAAGTATCCGACATTATGCATAGCAACGAACTGCCTCTTTGTGCCGGAAATACGTCCATGACAGAAACCATTCTGATCATGACACAGCGTTCTTTTGGATGCATCGGTGTAACAAATAACGATGGAAAACTTGCTGGCATCATCACGGATGGTGATCTAAGGCGCCATATGGACACGGATCTATTGTCAATGACAGCAGAGAGCGTCATGACACCCGCCCCCAAAACCATTCGCTCTTCAGCCCTTGCGGCCGAAGCATTGGGACAGATGAATGAGAGATCAATCACCAGCCTCTTTGTTACCGAAGACGAAATGCCAGTTGGTATTATCCATATCCACGACTGCCTCCGCGCAGGAATCGCCTGAGGCCTCGAAACGGAATGAGCTCCCCCGCCAGATCTAATAACGAAAAAAGCACTGCCTCGCAAAAAGAAACAGAGCTTGCAACGCCCGTAAAGCCGCCAAGCTTTTCTGGGGGTAATGCCTACAGTGTCTTTGTCAGCATTGCGAAAGTTACCCTTCCTTTCTTCGCTGTTGTTCTGGTTCTTCTGGTTATTGTTTGGCCACAACTAGAGGAACAAGTAATTACAGAGGGAACTGCCATTGGCAACAGCATCTTGGAATCAAGTACGCCCGACACTTTAAGCGCCTTGAACCCCAAGTACTTAGGCCTCGACGAGAAAAATCAACCCTACACAATCATTGCTGACTTGGCAGAACAATCCAGTGAACGTGAGAGCGAAATTTTTCTAACCCTCCCCAAAGCCGACATCACTCTCGAAGACGGCACATGGCTTGCCCTTTCGGCACAAACAGGTATGTACGATAGGGATGAGAAATACTTGAACTTGAATGGCCAAGTAAATATTTTCCAAGACCAAGGCTTTGAAATTATGACAGAAGAAGCCATGTTTGACGCAAAGGCCGGGTCTGCTTACGGGCAAATGCCCGTACAAGGTCACGGACCAGCTGGTACAATAAATGCCGAGGGCTTTGTCATCACCGATCGCGGCAAACGCATAACCTTTACTGGCAAAAGCAAGCTGATCATCCTTCCTGGGGCTCAGGAGGCCCTGAAAAAATGACCCGTTTAGTAGCAATTCTGGCTTTGATTTTCAGTATATCAATCCTCCAAAGCAATATCACCATGGCGCAGGGCCTGACAGACGGCCTTGGCGACAGTAATGTCCCGTTGGAAATCAATGCTGACGAAGGCATAGAATGGCGCAGAGATCTTAAACAATACGTCGCAAGCGGAAATGCCCGTGCAGCACAAGGAGAGCTAGAGGTTTTTGGCGACCAACTTATCGCCCACTACAGAGAAGGCGTTGAAGGTGGCACAGAAATTTACCGTGTAGATGCTGTCGGGAACGTCAAGATTGTGTCCCCTGGCGAAACTGCCTATGGCGATAACGGGGTCTATGACATCGACAAACAAGTCATGGTTCTCACGGGGCAAAACCTTCGGATGATAAGTGGCGCAGACACAATTACAGCCCGAGACAGTCTTGAGTACTGGGAAACAAAACAACTTGCTGTCGCACGCGGCAACGCAATAGCAATTCGAGAAGACAAACGTGTTCACGGTAACGTTCTAACAGCTCATTTCGTTCGTGACGCGGACAACCAGTTAGAAATCGAACGTATAGACGCGCATGGCGATGTACGGGTTGCAACAAAGACAGAGTATGCCACTGGAGACAAAGGCATTTATTTCGTAAAACGAGAAATAGCCAATCTAATCGGAAACGTAAAAATAACACAGGGCGAGAACCAGATGAATGGGGATGAAGCACAATTTAATCTGGCAACAGGCGTAAGTAAGCTTGTTAGTAAAAGCGGCAAACCTGTCCAAGGCCTCATTCTACCATCAAGCAAAAAGAAAAAACCATGACCGACAAGCAACAATCCGCTATTAAAGAAAGCGGCTCCAAACCATCACTTGTTGCAGACAATCAAGGCTTGATGGCAACAAACATCGGTAAAAGCTTTAAAAAACGACCAGTCCTTCGCGCTGTTACAATGCGTGTGCAACGCGGAGAAGTCGTCGGATTGCTTGGCCCTAATGGTGCTGGAAAAACAACCAGTTTCTATATCATCACCGGACTTCTTTCCCCTGATTCCGGTTGGGTCACTCTGGACAATCAAGATATCACCGATCTTCCTATGTATCGTAGGTCCCGTATGGGAATTGGGTACCTTCCACAAGAAGCATCTATTTTTAGAGGCCTAACCGTCGAGCAAAACATTCGCGGTGTTCTAGAAGTTGTTGAATCAGTCCGCAGCAAAAGAGAAGCAAAACTGGACAACCTGCTTGCTGAATTCTCAATCACCCACCTACGTAACACACCCGCAATTGCTCTCTCTGGGGGTGAAAGAAGACGTGTTGAGATTGCCCGCGCCCTCGCCTCGGACCCAAGTTTCATTCTACTGGATGAACCGTTAGCTGGTATTGATCCAATTGCAGTTGGTGATATTCGCGATCTTGTCATGCACCTTAAAGACCGCGGTATTGGCGTGTTAATCACAGATCACAATGTTCGGGAGACCCTTGATATTGTTGACCGAGCGTACATTATTCACGATGGAATGGTGCTTATGGAAGGCACACCAGACGAAATTGTAAACAATGATGATGTTCGTCGCGTTTACCTAGGAGAAAGGTTTAGCCTTTAAGGGTTATACCTATGGCAATTTCGCAAAGACTAGAGCTGAGGCAGAGTCAAAGCCTCATCATGACCCCGCAGTTGCAACAGGCAATAAAACTGCTGCAACTGTCAAACCTAGAGCTCGCAGACTACGTCCAACAAGAGGTCGAACAAAACCCTCTTTTAGACCGGGATGACGGCACCCAAAACTCGGCCCTCGTCGATACAGATTCCAATGACCTCCATTCCGCAGCCGCTGCGCCGTCTGAAAACGAAAACCAGCAACCTGACTCTTTAGAGCTTTCAAACGCGGAAACGCTGCCCGACAACAACCAAACACCACTCGATAATGATTTCGATAATTATTACGATAGCAGCCCGGATAATCAGTGGAACGATCAAGATACGGCCTTTTCCAGTTGGGGAGCAGGCGGAAACACCCGGTTTGATGACGCAGAATTTTCTCTTGAGAACAGGTTACAAGAAAATATAACGCTCCGTGGCCATCTGCGTGAGCAATTACAGATGGAAGTTAATGAACCAACCGAACGCCTGATCGGTGTTCATCTCATCGATCATGTTGATGATGCAGGCTATATGAAAGCCCCACTTGATGAAATCGCAGACCAACTGGGATGCCCGCTTGATCAGGTTGAATCTGTTTTGAAAACATTACAAACATTTGACCCCGTTGGCATCTGCGCTCGAGATCTCGGTGAATGCCTTGCAATCCAACTTGCGGAACGTAACCGTTTGGATCCTGCGATACAGGCCTTGCTTGATAACTTGGAACTACTTGCCAAGCGTGACCTTAAAGCCTTGAAAGAAGTTTGCGGAGTCGACGAAGAAGACATAACCGATATGATCGCGGAAATTCGCGCTCTAAATCCTCGCCCCGCCGCCACCTTTGACACCAGCGATGTCGAGACTGTGATCCCTGAAGTTATCATTAAATCTGATAACGCTGGCGGATGGCGCATTGAACTCAATAACGATGCTTTACCTAAAGTTCTGCTCAACAACAGGTATCACGGAACAGTTTCAGACCTGGCACGCACAAAAGAAGATAAATCATACATATCTGAACAGCTACAGTCCGCAAACTGGCTTATCAAAGCTCTGCACCAACGGGCGACAACCGTCCTCAAAGTCGCGACCGAAATTGTAAGCCAACAAGACGGTTTTCTACAAAAAGGTGTACAGGCACTGAAGCCCCTGACCCTAAAAGATATAGCTGAAGTCATTGAAATGCATGAATCAACAGTCAGCCGTGTTACCTCGAATAAATATATGGTGACGCCGCGCGGGACCTTTGAAATGAAGTACTTCTTTACCTCATCTATTAGCGGTGGAGATGGCGACGCCCATTCATCCGAGGCTGTTAGGGATCGCATTAAAAACCTGATTAATCAGGAAGATCCGAAGAAAATTCTGTCTGATGATGCTTTGGTAACCAAACTAAAGGCTGAAGGAATCGACATCGCGCGACGTACTGTCGCAAAATATCGCGAAGCCTTGGGAATCCCTTCCTCCGTACAAAGAAGGCGCGAAAAAAAGCTCTCTTTTTGATTTTTTTCACGTAACAAAATCGACTTATTCCAAAAGACTATGTATACTACCCATGTCGTGTATCACTACGGGAGGAAAATATGGTTCAACCTACTATCCTTGACTCCGATAAACGACGTCACTATGGTGCCGCCCCAGATAGCGGGGCTTGATTGGCACATATGGCCATTACGCTACCCCCCTTAACAATTCAGAGAATTTGTTCACATGCAGCTTTCCGTTAAAGGCAAGCAGCTCGACGTTGGCGACGCGCTGCGCACTCATATAGAAGAGAATCTTTCCGCTACTTTGGATAAATATTTTGGTGATGCCATTGATGTAAATGTCACCATGTCCAAAAATGCTTACCTGTATCGTGCGACTATTGTTGCACATGTAGGTAAAAACATTCGCCTAGAAGCAAATGGCGAAGCAGGAGAACCATATCCTGCATTTGACTTGGCTGCCGAGCGTTTATCTAAGCGCCTGCGCCGTCACAAACGTAAACTTCGTGATGACCATGCAGAAGGCGGGAAAGAGGCAACTCACGCTCAGCACTACATCTTGTCGAGCGAAGAAGAAAAAGAAGATCACCAAGAGGAAGTCGAAGACAGTCCTTTGATCGTTGCAGAGATGGCAACTGAAATCCCAACTCTAACAGCCGGATTGGCTGTAATGCGTATGGATTTGGAAGATCTTCCAGCCATGATGTTCCGCAACAGCAAACACGGTGGTCTGAATATGATTTACCGTCGCTCGGATGGAAACATTGGCTGGGTTGACCCAGCAAAAAGCTAAGACGCGAATAACCAAAGACTACATGTAATGGAACTAACCGACCTTATCGGCCCAGATGCCGTAGCTGCTGACATGAAAGTCAACAGCAAGAAGCAATTTCTTCAAGAAGTTGCCAAGCGTGCATCTGAGATCACCGGAACAGAAGAACGAGATATTTTCGAAGTTCTCATCGAAAGAGAGAAGCTTGGCACGACTGGTATTGGTCAAGGCATTGCCATCCCGCATGGCAAGCTACCAAATCTGGATAAGCTCTACGGCTTTTTTGTAAAGCTGGAACGTCCGATTGATTTCGATTCAATCGACGAGCAGCCTGTCGATCTTATTTGCCTTCTCCTTGCTCCGGAGACAGCTGGCGCTGACCATCTCAAAGCTCTTGCACGCGTATCGCGCTTCTTACGGAACGCATCGACATGCGAGAAACTTCGTGGGACAGAAAGTAATGATGGCATTTATGCACTTCTGAGTGCCACAGCAACAAGCCATGCAGCCTAAAAGGTAAGAGTTCTTTAGTACAAAATATAAAAGGCTCCGAATTTCGGAGCCTTTTTTACGAATTCGTTACTTTCCCAGAGTCTTAGTGCACGCTTAACGGCTCAAGATCTTGCTGACGAACTGCGGCAAAAGCGACATCCCTGTCACTTACGACTGTAATCTCTGTTCCATCAGCTGCGTAAATACCAAAGCAAGCATCACCCTCGACTTCAACGGGCTTTACATAGGCCACAATTTCCAGTCCTAATGCAGTCATATCCTGATCTGTCATCAATTCTGATATTACTTGCTTAATCATCATCACTCTTTTCCAACTTTAACGGCAACAGTTCAATAACCCGAACTGCAAAATTATGCCTACTATAGTTCCCTATTCTTAAGGAACCATCAATCAGTAATATTTCTTACACTCTTTATTGCTTCAGAAACCTAACTTTTTTTATCTTCAATTACGGTTGCTGACGATTTTTCATTACTTGTTTGAATCTCAATACTACGAATGGCAATGTTTTGTAAGGGTTGTTCCAAATCAACATGCAAAAGCCCATTTTCAAGCTTTGCATCCAAGACTTCGATTCCTTCGGCTAAAACAAACGCGCGCCTGAACTGTCGGGCTGCAATTCCACGATGAAGATATTCTTTGTCATCATCTGATTTTGCTTTCCCTTTAATAACAAGCTGATTGTTTTCAATCTGAACCAGCATATCTTCTTGGGAAAACCCCGCAACAGCAAGGGTAATGCGTATTTTATTCTCGCTTACTTTTTCAACGTTATATGGAGGGTATCCATCTGACGCAGTTTTGGAAATCATATCCACAGCTTGCTCAAATTGCTCAAACCCAAGCATCAACGGACTATTAAATAAAGATAATCTAGACAACTATACCTCCTCGAAAGAGCAAGGCTCATTCATATTGTGGCCCCGAATGGCAACCAGTAAATCGAATCAAGTAACCCACTATATAGCAGCGTCACAGGAATATAATTGGGGTCTTCCACCCCACAGGTCAAGACCAACAGACAGAATCTGCCTTGATAAAAGCGCAGGGCCTCACACAACACACTCAAAGATAATGCACCCGAAACAAATAACTACCCAAAACTTAACACCTTCCCAAATCACCGTAAATTGTGTATACCTACACATACTCAACACCACATGTTGTGGAAAACTCTGTGGATAACATGATGAAAAGCTCGTTGTCAGTTGCCTCAAGTCCCTATTTAGCCAAGCCCTTACGTTCAATTGCTCAAGTAAAAGCTGAGCACGATGAAAAACGAAAGCTGGAAGAGCTAAAAAGCCATAAGCTACAATCTAAGATGTCTGATGCACCAAATAAAAAAGAGCATTAACGAATAAGTTATTTGTGCACAACCAAATCAGGTGGAAAACGCAACGTTATCGCGGTTCCAAGGCCGGGCTCACTGGTAATGAAAAAATCGCCCCCCAACGCCTCGATGGATCTTTTTGAAACCGGCAACCCCAAACCTGTTCCTCGAATATGAGTATGCGTTTGTGCTTCTAACACCTGCCCATAAGGTGACAGAGCCAGGGCCAGTTCTTCCGGGGACATACCTATACCATTATCACGAATAACCATTAAAACTACACCGTTTTTCGTGTCGTACTGCCCCTCAACGCTAACACGTCCCCCGCGACGGGTAAACTTAACGGCATTAGAAACCAAATTCGTCAGGACTTGTTTAAACCGGCGTTCATCCGTTTTCAAATTGGGAAATTCGTCCGGGATATTTGCAGAAAGCTCAATACCAGATTCTTCCGCCAATAACGCCATAAGGCGAAAAGTCTCATTCACGGCATCTTGAGCAGAAACTTCGGTTATCTCGAGATTTTCTTCGCTTGATTCTTTTTTTGCCAGATCCAATACGTCATTCACAATACCTAGTAAATGCCTGCTCGCATTATGGATATCATCAGCATAACCAAGATACTTATCATGCCCAAGAGACCCAAATCTCTCTTGCTTCATGATTTCAGAAAACCCTAAAATCGCATTTAACGGCGTCCGTAATTCATGGCTCATATCTGCGATAATGTTATTGTTCTCTTTCGTTTCTTCTGGAAGGGCGGGGTTTTGCTCTAAAATTTTTCGCTCAGCCTGTTTCAATAAAACAAGAGCCAAGTCGGCCTTTTGCGTTTTCGTTGCTAACTCAGATTCAAGCCTTGATCGTTCCTTAGAAAGACTTAACAAAGTTTGGCAACTCAGTCCTAAGCGGTGAATATCACGTGGGAAAATAATAAAATCATCAAACAAATCAAACGTCGATTGTCCCACCGCATCCAAGTTATCATCAGTGATACAGATGATGGGGCAACGCTGAGTCCAAGATAACGATTTATAGTTGGTAAGTTTTTGTCTTAGTTTCCCGTTCAATGAACTGACGGAAAACAAAAAGAGCTCAGGTTTAACCTGAGCTTCAGGATCAAATTCCTCAGATACAACAGCCGCAGAAAAGCCAGCATCGTTAAGCGAAACGCAAACAACTTTGCAAAAGGCTTTATCATCACCAACAACAATAATTCGCGATTTCGTTATATCATGCTGCAACACAAGGTCTTCCTGAACCACAAAATAGCTAACTATCCAAATACCCAGACAGAAGCCTAATTACCTTAGTAAACAAAGAATATCCGTTGAGGGTTATAAAACCATTAAAAATAAGAATTGTTGGCATCCTACCGTTAACGGCCGATGACTAAATTCTTCACACTCTAACAAGCTCCCTCTATCTTTCTGTTAATTCTCAGTAAGGCACCTCATTACAGGAAAGCACTTTGAACATAAACAAAACTACCTATTTTATAAAATATGATGTTATCCTTTTTCAAAATGGAGATGGGTATGCCAGTAAAAATTGAAGCTTTCTTTCACGACGCAAGTAGCACAGTTTCCTATCTTGTCTGGGATACAAAAACAAAAAAATGCGCTGTGATTGATTCTGCTCTTGATTTTGATGCCAGTTCAGGACGGACATCCACAAAAAGCGCACAAAAAATCGTTGATTTTCTAACAGAACAAAAGCTGATCTGTCAGTGGATTCTTGAAACTCATGTGCATGCAGATCACTTGAGTGCAGCCCCTTTTATTAAAAAAAATGTTGGTGGAAAAACTGCTGTTGGGAATCACATCCCTGAAATTCAAAAAACGTTTAAAACAATCTATAATGCAGAATCAGATTTCAACACTGACGGACAGCAATTTGACCATCTGTTTGACGATAATGAAGAGTTTCTACTTGGCAACACTGTCTGCAAAGTCATCCACACCCCTGGCCACACACCAGCTTGTGTTACCTATCTGATAGATGACAATGCCTTTGTTGGGGATACACTGTTCATGCCTGATTTTGGCACTGCACGCACAGATTTTCCGGG
Source organism: Kiloniella sp. (assembly GCF_048270245.1). Classification (GTDB taxonomy): domain Bacteria; phylum Pseudomonadota; class Alphaproteobacteria; order Kiloniellales; family Kiloniellaceae; genus Kiloniella. The sequence continues at coordinate 462,167 of NZ_JBLWTH010000001.1, read as the reverse complement.
GGGAGATGCCGGCCAACTATACGATTCAATCAAGAAAATTTTATCCCTAGACGAAAATACAAAACTCTACACCTGTCATGACTATGGCCCGAATGGTCGCCAAATTGCTTGGGAAAGCACGGTTAAAGAACAGCGAGCCAATAACCTGCATGTGCACAAAGGGGTTACAAGAGATGCGTTCATAAAGATGCGCACTGAACGCGACAAACAACTCGCTATGCCCGCACTTTTAATCCCTTCGATCCAGGTAAACATGCGTGCCGGGGATCTACCGCCACAAGAAGAAGACGGTGATAGATATTTGAAAATCCCCCTTAACAAGTTTTAGCCAAGAATACTCTTTAAACAAATCAGGCCTTAACCTGAATGCTCGTTATAGCCTAGCTTTACAGCTCTATAATAAGACCATAATGAAAAAGCAGCCCTGAGGCTGCTTTTTCATTATGGTTTCGGAATTAAGATCACGACGTGGGATCAGGCTTTTCATGTTGGCCTACTGTAGCAATACGAAGATTGTTTGTCGCACCAGGTGTGCCAAAAGGAACCCCTGCTGTCACGACAACTTTATCACCATTTTGACAAAAGCCTTCACGGCGGGCAATACGGGTTGATTTACCAACCATTTCACCAAAACTGCTAACGTCACGTGTATTCACAGAATGAACACCCCAGACCAAGGCCATCTTTCTCGCGACCCGTAAATCAGGGGTCAAGCCCAACAAAGGTGTATTAGGGCGTCCACGTGCAGCCCTGAAAGCCGTACTCCCCGTTGTCGTGAAGGTGACAATCGCTTTTGCATCAACCAAATCGGCGACATGGCGTGCGGCATCACTGATTGCATCCGCTTCTGTTGGGTTAGGCAGGATTTCATCTGCATGCACCAGCTTGAGGTAGAGCGGGTCTTGCTCAATAGTCTCGATAATGCGGTTCATCATCGTCACCGCCTCAAGAGGATAAGCACCGCTAGCTGATTCTGCAGACAACATCACAGCATCAGCACCATCATAAACAGCTGTGGCAACATCAGATGCCTCTGCTCTCGTCGGCGTTGGGGCGGAAACCATTGTTTCCAGCATCTGAGTAGCCACAATCACAGGCTTCCCATGTTCGCGGCAAGTTCCGATGATACGTTTTTGTAAAACAGGCACATTTTCCGGTGGTAGCTCGACCCCCAGATCTCCACGCGCAACCATAACCGCATCGGTCAACTCAACAATCGCTTCAAGCTGTTCGATAGCAGATGGTTTTTCCAATTTGGCCATGACACCAGCACGCCCGTTAACAAGCTTGCGTGCCTCCATCACGTCTTCTGGACGCTGAACAAAGGACAAGGCACACCAGTCACAGCCAAGTTCCAGGCCAAACTCCATATCGAGTAAGTCTTTTTCGGTAAGGGCTGACAAAGGTAAAACAACACCAGGGACATTCACACCTTTATTGTTTGACAACACACCGCCGACAACAACTTCGGTTGTTGCTTCTGTGCCACTTAGCCCTGTAACGCGTAACCGGATCCGACCGTCATCCAGCAACAGATCTGTTCCAACTTCGAGTGCATCAAAAATTTCTTTGTGCGGGAGGGTTGCGCGCTTTGCATCCCCAAGCTCATCTTTCATATCTAGCTTAAAGGTCGAGCCATTCACTAATTCTGCAGAATCATTGACAAAGCGCCCTACACGCAATTTAGGCCCCTGAAGATCCATTAAAACAGCAATTGGACGTCCGGCTTCTTTTTCAACTTCGCGGATCAGATCGTAACGTTCTTTGTGATCTTCGTGCGTCCCATGGCTGAAATTGAGACGGAAAGTATCAACACCTGCTTCGAACAGCGCCGTAATAGTCTCCTTATCCGAACTGGCAGGGCCAAGTGTCGCTACAATCTTACAAAGACGCTTACGTTTCATGTCAGGAACCTTTTCATTGTGTTTATTTCAGGATTATATCCTGTTTTATCTGTCTTATCAGTTTTCTATTACAAAAGCTTGGCTCAACGACGACAGTTTTGTCTCGATCAACGAAACTCTTGCACTGTACCCCAAAATCCGAGCTCAGAACCAGAATACAGAAAACGGCACGCCAATTCGTGCCGATTTTTTCTTTTTTATGCTTCTCTACAAAACACTACTTTTATTGTCATCAACAACGATATCAGGACAAAAAAAGATCAGGAGAGAGCCCTCTACTCTCTCCTGATCAAGTAGACCTAGAGGCTAAGCCCCAGGGCGACAGCAGTGTCAACCATACGGTTGGAGAACCCCCACTCGTTATCATACCAGCTCAAGACACGGACCAAACGATCCCCAACAAGTTGGGTTTGCGTCAGGTCAAAAGTCGAACTGGCAGGAGAGTGGTTAAAATCTATTGAAACCAAAGGCTCATCATTAGTTTCTAAAACACCTTTGAGAGCACCTTCGGAAGCAGCGATCATTGCTGCATTAATTTCTTCGGCAGTTGTCTTTCTTCCCGCTGTAAAGACAAGGTCAATCATCGAAACATTTGCTGTCGGAACACGAACAGCTGTGCCATCTAACTTGCCATCAAGCTCTGGTAAAACAAGACCAACAGCACGGGCCGCACCCGTGGATGTCGGGATCATAGAAAGAGCCGCTGCTCTGGCCCGACGAAGGTCAGAATGCATGGTATCAACGGTGTTCTGATCACCCGTATAGGCGTGAACAGTCGTAACAAAACCTTCTTCCAAGCCAACCAACTGGTTAAGAACATGGGCAACGGGTGCCAGACAGTTTGTCGTACAGGATGCATTAGAAACAATGGTATGTTCCGGTGCAATCTTATCGTGATTCACACCGTAAACCACGGTTAGATCAGCGTTTTTGCCCGGCGCAGAAATCAATACTTTCTTCGCGCCAGCTTTCAGATGAAGAGAGGCTTTTTCACGATCTGTAAACAGTCCGGTGCATTCAAGCGCAACATCAACCCCCAATTCGCCCCATGGCAAATCAGCAGGATTACGTTCTGAGAAAGCAGCAATACGTTTGCCCTCAATGATCAAAGCATTATCGTCAGCTTTGATATCTTTGCGAAGCGTACCGTGTACTGAGTCGTATTTGAGAAGGTGAGCATTGGCCTGAGCAGATGCCAAGTCATTGATTGCAACAACTTCGATATCATCACGACCCGCTTCAACGATGGCCCTCAACACAAGTCGGCCAATACGACCAAAACCATTAATTGCTACGCGAACCGCCATTATTTGCTCCTTCGGGACTTCATTATTTATAACTCTTGATGACAAAATGTTCATTTTTGAACATAAACGCAAGTTATATTTTTCTAAAGTGAATATTTTATGACACTAGCTTTGAACGTAAAGAGAGATAATTTTAATTACCCAAGATCCAGACACCAAAAATAATCACTTAAAAACAACGCATTACAAAAAAATATTGCGTAAGCGAGTATGTATTTTTCAGCGCGACAAGGAGTGATCAGCTAAAATTGAGCAGCAATTATGAATGTTCAGTTACAAAAATTCGATAGAATCCGGTTCTAACAAAGAACTTCCAGATCCAGCGATTTGATAATGGAAGACAAGGGCTCGGTCGGCATACTATCCGTAACCAATGTATCAATCTGAGATAAATGCCCTAAGCGAACCAATGCGTTTCGTCCGTATTTACTGCTATCAGCAACAAGTAGAGTATGACGTGCATTTTCTATAATTGTTTGAGAAACCCGAACACCACCATAATCGTAATCCAGCAGACTGCCGTCTTCATCGATACCACCAACAGCGATCACGCCAAAATCGGCACGAAACTGACGGAAGAAATCAATTGTCGCTTCACCAATGATGCTTCGATCCATATTTCGAACGACACCACCAGCAACAATAATTTCAAAGCTGGGATTCGGACTCATAATATGCGCAACACTCAGGCTGTTTGTAATGACGCGCAACCCTGTGTGTCCCATCAAAGCTTGGGCAACGCTTTCGTTTGTCGTTCCCATATTGATAAACAGCGATGCATTGTTCGGGATCTCACGCGCCACAAGCTGCGCAATACCTTCTTTTTCCTGCGCGTTAATTCCCTGACGCTGCGTATAGTCGAGATTAAGGACAGAAGAACTAAAACTTGCTCCGCCATGAAAACGGTTCAGCAGCTTCGCATCACAAAGCTCATTTATATCTCGCCGAATTGTTTGGGTTGTTACAGAAAAATCCTGTGCCATTGAATCAATAGATACGAAGCCATTATCCTTCGCCAACTCAAGAATCTGCCTTTGACGACGGCTAAGTTTTTCCAGATTCATCTGCATTCCCCACTAACAAATTCGCGCTTTTATCAGCACTTGGCCCCTTTTACCCAATTTCTAACAAAAAAGGAACCGATGTTCACTTTACTTTCATAAACGAACATACGAAAGTAAAGATCAAATTCCAAGGGGAGTCAAAAGGGAAGCCGGAATGAGCGAAAACCAACACATTCTTTCAATTGATCAAGGCACAACAAGCAGCCGGGCAATTATCTTTGATGTCAAAGGCAACAACCTTGCAACATCGCAACAGGAATTTCCTCAAATTTTCCCAAAAGACGGATGGGTCGAGCACGATCCCGAGGCTATTTGGACCTCAACACTAGAGGTATCGCGCGAGGCCCTTAAGTCAGCACAAGAAAAAGGCGCAAACGTCGTCACCATCGGCATTACCAATCAACGAGAAACAACCGTTATCTGGGACAGATCGACCGGGTTGCCGATCTACAATGCAATCGTCTGGCAAGATCGTCGTACAGCGGAACTATGTTCAAAACTGAAAAAGCAAAATCACGAAGACATGGTAACCGCCAAAACAGGCCTGTTACTTGACCCCTATTTTTCTGCAACCAAAGTTGCTTGGATTTTGGATAATGTTGAAGGGGCTCGTGAAAAAGCAACCCGTGGCGAGCTCGCTTTTGGCACCATTGATAGCTTCCTGTTATGGCGTCTAACCGATGGTAAAGTGCACGCAACAGATGTTACCAATGCCTCAAGGACTATGCTCTATAATATTCATGACCTCAAATGGGATGATGAACTTTTAGCATTGTTCAATATTCCTGCTTCTCTCCTACCCGAAGTAAAGGATTCTGCCGCTGATTTCGGCACAACAAACGCTGATATATTTGGGATCCCCATTCCAATACAGGGCATTGCAGGCGATCAACAAGCTGCAAGTTTTGGCCAAACCTGTTATGACGCAGGGGATATCAAAAGTACCTATGGCACAGGCTGTTTTGTTCTATTGAACACAGGCGAAAAACCTTTGCCCTCAAAGAACAGACTGCTCACCACCATTGGTTATCGGATTAATGGTAAAACATCCTATGCTTTGGAAGGTGCAATTTTTATGTCCGGCGCAGCAGTACAATGGCTTCGCGACGGCCTTAAGATAATTGAATCAGCATCCGAAACCGAAGCGATTGCCAAAAGCCTTCCGGATAACAAAGGCGTTTACCTTGTTCCCGCCTTTACAGGGCTTGGCGCCCCTTATTGGGATCCCCATGCCCGCGGCTCCATCTATGGGCTGACAAGAGACAGCGGACCAGACGAAATCGTCCGAGCAACATTGGAAGCGGTTTGCTACCAGACCAGAGATCTTTTTGAGGCGATGACAGACGACGGTATCGACCCAAAAACGTTGAAGGTTGATGGTGGCATGGTTGCCAACAACTGGGTCATGCAATTCCTTTCCGATACACTAAATCTGGAAGTGGACAGACCAGCAGTCCCCGAAACCACGGCACTGGGCGCGGCCTATCTCGCAGGGCTTCAACACGGCATTTATAAATCACTCGACGATATTAAAGAAAACTGGACGTTGGATCGAAGCTTTACACCAGAAATGGATGACGCAACCAGAAAACAAAATCTTGACGGTTGGGATCTCGCAATCAAAAGAACTAGATATCAATAATCCAGATATCAAAATAAAGCGTGCAACTGTGGCTTTAACCATGGTTCACCCCAGCATAAAGCCACCATTTACGAGACAACAAAAAAACGGAACATCATTGTTCCGTTTTTTTGTTGTGGCTTCTTCAATCTAATATATTGCGCTCGTGTAATACCGACCGCATTGAAGACATTATTTTTTACGACGCTTTTTACCCATACTCTTTTTAAGCGCCTTACCACGTCCAGATAAGCTAGGATTCGTCATAAAGAAGTTATGTGCACTGAAACCAACCCCGGCAGGCTCTACCCGCTTAAAAGTTGCGTCCGCCTGCATAATCCAGCTCTGGGCTTCGTCTTGTAGATTGGCAAACATTACCTGGTCCAATACCTGACGCTTTACCGTATCATTTTCGATCGGCACCATCACCTCTACCCGACGATCCAGATTTCGCGGCATCAAATCTGCCGAGGATATATACACTTTGGCATCTGGTGATGGTAGATCATGACCATTACCAAAACAGAAAATACGACTATGTTCCAAAAAGCGTCCGATGACACTGCGCACCTGTATATTTTCTGACAAGCCTGCGATACCCGCCTTCAAACAGCAAATACCCCGGGCCACAATTTCAATTTGGACTCCGGCATTACTGGCCACATAAAGCGCATCAATAATATCTGCATCAACCAGACTATTAACCTTGATCCAGATCGCTGCGGGTTTTCCTTCATTGGCATTTTTGATTTCTGCAGCAATCTCTTTCTTGATTCGCTGACGCAGGGTATTTGGCGCATATTCCAACTTCTCCATCTCTTTTGGTGCGGCCGATCCTGTCGTAAAATTAAAAAGACAGGCCGCATCTCGTGCCAGCTCTTCATTACAGGTAAAAAAGCTGAGATCAGTATAGATTTTTGCATTAATCGGGTGGTAGTTACCCGTTCCAAAATGGACATAGGTTTTCATCCCATCCCCATCACGTCGTACAACCATCGACAACTTGGAATGCGTTTTCAGATCGACAAAACCATAGACAACCTGAACACCAGCACGTTCAAGATCACGAGCCCAACGAATATTCGCTGCCTCATCAAATCGTGCCTTCAATTCAACCAGCGCGGTAACAGACTTTCCCGCTTCAGCGGCATCAATTAGGGCACGCACAATAGGTGACTGGTTTGATGTGCGGTAAAGTGTTTGTTTGATGGCAACAACCTTTGGATCACGCGCGGCCTGTTTCACAAACTGCACCACAACATCAAAACTTTCATAGGGATGATGAACAATAAAATCCTTTGATCGGATTGCAGCGAAGCAATCCCCCCCAAAGTCCTTGATCCGTTCCGGGAAACGGGGCGTATAGCTTTCAAATAACAATTCATGCCGTGAAGAAACGATCATCTGGGACACATCAGAAATACCCAACATACCCGGCAAAACAAAAACATCATTCTCATTGACGACGTGATGCTTTGTGACAAATGCCCGCAAACTTTCAGGCATTGAAGCATCAACCTGAAGTCTGATCACAGAACCACGACGCCGACGGCGTAACATGGTTTCAAACGTTCGAACCAAGTCTTCCGCTTCTTCGTCGACTTCGACATCAGAATCCCGCAGAATACGAAAAAGACCATCCCCCAAAAGCTCAAAACCCGGGAATAAGGTATCCATAAACATCCGGATAACATTCTCCAACGCGATAAAACGATCTTGATTGCCCGGCAACTTAACAAAGCGTTGGATATTATGAGGAATAGGCACAAGACCGTTAATCAGACGGTTATCCTGATATCTGGAAAGCTCTAGAGCCAGAACCAGCCCCCTATTGGGAATAAAAGGAAACGGGTGAGCAGGATCAACCGCCAAAGGTGTCAGCGCGGGGAAAACCTGGGTCTGAAACCATGACGTCAGCCATTCTTTTTCTTCCCGCGTCAATTCATCCGGGCTTAAGAGGAAAAAGTCTTTATTACGAAGTTCAGCAAAAACATTTTGAAGAGATATTTGTTGTTCCTGCATCAAGCGTCCCGCTTGGATAGAGATTTGCTGTAGTTGTTCAGCAGGCGTCAAACCGTCCTGACTAAGCTTGGTAACACCAGCAGCGACCTGCCCCATTAACCCAGCCACACGAACCATATAAAACTCGTCAAGATTGCTTGCAGAAATCGATGCAAAGCGTAAGCGTTCTAACAGAGGATGTTCCGGATTACTCGCTTCTTCCAGCACTCTAAAATTGAACGCTAACCACGACAGTTCACGATTAATGAAACGCTTAGGTGATTTCGTAATCAGCCAATCACAATCAGGATAATCAGTGTTCGTTTCACAGTCTTCGGGGTTCGCATCCGGAAGGTCAACAGCCAGATCATCCATCGTAAATTCCTAACCTTTTACACAATCAGACTGATTGCACTAACAAGGTCAGGTTTCAGTTTAATGTCAGATTAACCAAAGGAATCTGACAATCCATATTCAAAACTACACGCAAAGAAAAAGCCCCACCAAATGGCAGGGCTTTACAATTGAGCTTTAAAATCAATAACGAGTTACTTTATTTTTGTACCCAAGAGCCATCTTCAGCCTGGAACCAGGTTCCGCTTGGGGCTTTACTCATAATCTGCTTGGCATAAACCATGCCGACCTGCTTGACGCTCACGCCTTCTTTGTTTGCGCGCTCTTGATAGATCTGCGTGCGTTTTGCATTTGTCGCAGACACAAAATCAGATGCAGAGCCATCACGTGCGACAGCCATACCATCATACCGTTCACCGACGGCCCCCGAACTGCGCAAACTATCAAGATCAGCAGCCCACGCCGTTGGAATGACGGATGCAACCGCAAAAGCCAGGAACAGAATTCTCAACATTTTCATGCTATTCAAAACCATTGTTTCAGTTTCCTCCACCGGCAATCTAGAAGAGATTTGGATTATTATTAATGTCATCTTTCGCCTGATCTTCCAGACGAACACGTACTTCAGCATCCAACTTGATATTAAGGTTGATCGTAATCGGCTCTCTCGGTGCCTCGACCTTAACAGTTGGCGTACAAGCCTGAAGCCCCATTACAACCGCGGTAACAAGAACAAGCTGCTTGCTTATATTTTCATTCAGAAGGCCACCCAAGGCGTTATCCTCTGCCATTAAACATTAAATCTTATCAACAATAGTCACTGAAATAAGGCAAGGGAAAGGCATTTTTGCTCCTAAAAGCTATTTAGGAGCAATCTGAAACCTTGCTCACCTTATTTATCCAACAGCCCAGAAACCAACCCTCTTGAAATTTTTTGCCCCTGTAAAAGAACAGCAAGTAGAGGCTCGACCTTAGTTTCAAGATTGATATTCAATTGGAAGGGATGCCCGTCGAGAACATCTTTATTTGCACCACTAATGCCTAAGCTCACCTGAGCGGCGGAATTGATAGGCTTATTAATATCCAGCGTGAGCTTGGTGTATTCGAAGTTGTGCAAAGCTTTCACCAATAGTTCAACCTGTTCGCCGCCGGCGGCCAAGGCATCCGCAATTAATTGGGAACGTATTTGTAATACACCCGGCCCTTCTGTTGCCAAGGCTCCCTTCTCAATAATAATTTGCTCCCCCTCAAATTTAATTGGAATTTCGCCTGTTAACTGTCCCGTACCACTAAGATCTTCGCGCCCAATTAATGTAAAAAGTTCTTTTAAGTCCAACTTATTAACCTGCAACCGTATTGATTTTTGATCTGCAAGAACCGAAATTTTTTGAGGAACAAAACCAAGATTACCACCCGCAATCATTAACTCGGCAGTCCGAAGATCAACGATAAAATCATCTACTTCAGGCACAACACCAAACACCAGTTTAATATCCGATATTGGAACCCCGGCATCAAAAGAAGCAATCTCAAGCTTCTGCCCAGGCGGTAAAACGGGTTCTGCTATACCCTGAAAGAAAAATCGTCCAACTAAATCTTTAAAAGGAAGCTCGTTAATCTCTGCATCAGATAGATCCACATTCAAATACCCCTGCCCCTCAGGGACACCTTTTTTGATCACCACCTCAACACCGCCAGAAACCGAACCATCACGAACCTTTAGATCAGATAAGTGGGGTGTAAAAAATTTCGGCTGCATACCATATTCATTAAATGAAATCAGCGGGATAACTGCATCAATGTTTCCATTAAGAGAGATTAAATCCAGATTGCCTTCAAGATTTAACAATTGCGTTCCCTCAAGAAGTTTTGCATCAGCAGATAAAGCGGTCTTTGCTAGGGAACCTGATGTCTTACTCTTAACGAACAATGCGGGTAAACCAAGTTCAGGATCTTCCTGTTTGATGTTCGCTTCTGATCGGCTCTCAAAGATAAGTTCCTGAACATCAAAGTCATTCGCAGGTTGGAAAAATGGCGTCGAGACATCATTACGAACGGAGCTGATCTTTAACTTTTGATCCGACAAATCAATTTCAGATATCGTTGTCCCGATATGCCACTTGCCCCCCGCACTTCCTCGAAACTTAGTCAAAAAATTAGAAACAACGATATCTTTGTTTTCTTTGATCAGATTCAGCTTAAGGGCTTTAAGGTGTAAGTCACCGGAGACTTTCCTGAGTTCCACAACATTTTCTGTTTCATCTGAAAGAACTTGGAATTCACTCTCGATGTTTGACAAAGAGACAACCTCTTTGGCCTGAGTTTGGATAACGTCCGGAACTTCGAACTTTACAAGCTCAAATTGCCCACCATCTGCTGTGAAGATCAACTTATTCTTATCTAAGCCAAAGCTTCCTTGTACGGTCCCTTGCACCACCTTGATCAAATAATCAGCCTGTCCTTTAGATTGAGTATTATCAACTCCTCCTGTTTTGATTTTCCAGTCACCACGCCAACTCTCAGTGGTATCTTGTGATACAGTCGCGGCTAATGACCCATCAGATATTTTATATCCGGCAAGCTTTAATCCTTTGCCCCTGACATCAAGAATCGCGTTATCAAGTCGTACCTGGTCATATCCTTGGCCGACACTTCCCGTTAACTGTGAAAGAGACGTGATCTCAACAGGTGTTTCTCCGCGGAGTGTGATACCAATTTTACCCTCGACAGGCCGTTCATCATTCAAAATAAAGGTGAGGTCAGTTTCACTAGGATCGATTTCCCCCGATAAAAACGGGCCGAATATTTGTTTTATTTCAGGGGGAATTGTATCATCCACAGACAAATTTTTTACATTAAATTGCCCGAAATCTCTGAGGTAAATTTTGGTCTCCTGGCCTTTTTGGATAAGCTTCAACGGCACCTTTCCATTAAATTCAGCCCCTGAAACCAGCCGACCCTCGCCCCAAACATCTGACGTCAGATCAACCGTTGCCTGACCCAAGTTTAGCAACAGGGGATTAATTGCTTCACGCCACTTCGAAGGTTGGTTCTCCCCCACGTCAATCTGTCCGACACCATCCAGATTAACCTTCATCCGAGTACCTTCAATCTCAGGCGACAAAAAAGCTTTTGGTATATTACCCGTTATGTCCCCAAAAACATTCCAGTTCAGACCGGGATCATCCAGAAAGAAAGAGGCCGCCCCTTCGCCTGAAACACCAATTTTCTGCCACTTAACATCCCAGTCTATTTGCAAATCAGAACTAGAAAAAATCGCCCCTAGATAAAACTCTTCCGGTTCATAGCCAGCCAGATATCCGCCTTCGAAGCTTATCCACCCCTGAACATCATCTTCCGAATGCCCCGTAACTTCGACAGCAAAAGGTAACTGTGCCACTCCAAGTTCAGTCATAATTTGAAGTCGACTATTGTTGATTTTAAGCGCAGGCTTAAAGGGAAGTATCGGCAGGGAAGATTGAGATTCTCCTTGCTCCTCACCGACGAACAAACTGTCTAGAGATCCTAAAACAGGCTGTTGTCCAGTCACATCAAGCGACAGGAACAAACGATCCAAATCAACAGCCAGCTCGCCACCTTGCCACAAATCAATCAGATCGTAGGATAAAACAAGACGGTCAAGGATAACCTCGTTCTCAATTCCGACAACCACATTCTGAATAATCACTTCACGATGGGATACTTCAGAAACCTCGGCAGAAAAGCCGGGTAATGCTAAATTGTCTGCAACTTGATCTAATAGATACTGAGCAAGAGGGAGACGATAATAGATTGCGGAACCAATGATCAAAAGCATCACTGCCCCAAACCACAAGAGCCTGCGCCCCCACGTTCTCAATCTATTTTTTCCTGTATTCATGCGATCAGATTAACACAGGAGGCAGGGGAAGAAAGTTTCTATTCATTTGCACGCCAGAATCGTGAACAATAATGATAAAATTGAAACAATCCATATAAACAAATACTTAACTAGGAACACGTTACAGTCAATCAATATCGTATATTGTACTCTACCGCCAAAAGACACACCTATATAAACAGACATATAACTAGATTGCGAATATTTCAGGAGCAAGTGAGGCCATGACACAGAGGATCAAGGTTCTTATTAATGCAATCAAGGATCAAGCCCTCAACATCAAAACCTACGAACTGATCAGCCCTGATGGCGCCTCCCTTCCCCCCTTCACGCCCGGCGCGCATATTGATTTTTTCCTGCCCAATAACCTAATCAGGCAATACTCATTATCGAACTCCGCACAAGAGAAAAACCGATACGTGGTAGGTATCCAGAAAGAAGAGCAAGGTCGGGGGGGATCACGTCTTATCCACGATCAATTTAAGGTTGGTGATGAAATTGAGATCTCTGCACCCCGTAATCACTTTCCACTGGATGAAACAGCACAGCGTTACAAACTTATCGCAGGCGGGATTGGGATCACTCCGATCATGTCCATGGCACGCCGTTTGAAAACCATTGGAAAACCTTTTCAACTCTATTACGCCTGTCGCAATGAGCAGCGGGCTGCTTTTATACAAGAGCTTAGGTCGACAGAACTCTTAAAGCATGTCGTGTTTTCCTATGATGATGTTCATGGCCCCCTCAACACATTAGCGTTATTCGGTCGTCCCGAACCAAACGTACAGATATATTGCTGTGGACCTTCAGGCCTGATGGATGCTGTGAAATCTGCAACCAGCTCTTGGCCAGAAGGAAGTGTCCGTTTTGAACACTTCTCCACGAGTAAAGACACCGGGCCACAAGAAGATGACGATAGCTTCGAAGTGATCATTCAGAGCACTGGCCGCGTGTTTCAAATCCCCGCGGATAAAAGTATTTTGAGCGTTCTAGAGGAAAACGGAATCTTCATTGATCACGCATGTTGCGAAGGTATCTGCGGCACCTGCGAAACAGGTCTTATAGACGGCGAAGCGGACCATCGTGACATGATTTTGACCGAAACAGAAAAGCAAGAGAATAAACAGATCATGGTTTGTTGTTCCAGGGCGAAAACATCACCGCTGACATTAGATCTCTGATACTTTTCGATCAGTACTGTACTGTAAAAAAACGGTCTTTTCCGCTTAAGTATAAACACGAGGTAGCATCAAATCTTTTTCTGACCTATCATACTTGCAGTTTAATCCTTTAACCACTTTTACCTATCCCGGGGGAATTTATGTCCTATTTTAAACTTGTTCTTGCTGCTCTTTTCATTACAGGCCTTAGCGCCTGCTCACCAGAAGTTGGCAGCACGGAATGGTGTGATGCGCTGAAAGAAAAACCAAAAGGCGATTGGTCCGCGAATGAAGCAACTGATTTCGCGAAACACTGTATTCTCTAAGACACATTAATTCTACAAAGGTGCGCCTATGGGTGAGGGATTGGATAAAGAACTTCAGGAATTTGTCTCTGTATCAGAAAGCTTTTCCACACAGGGAACAAGTGATCTGAACGACATCAGAGCCAGCTATAATCTGATGTGTCAACATTACAACACCCCTCACCCCAATAACCTCAGGGTTTTAGAAGGCGCTGTCGAAGGCCCGGAAGGTGACATTCCTATCCGAGTTTATCGGCCCATTGAAGCGATTTCCACCGACGCGGTTAATGAAACGGCTCCAAATGCGGCTGAAAAACATCCAACTCTCTTGTATTTTCATGGGGGCGGTTGGGTTCTCGGTGATCTGGACAGTCACGATGCGATTACAGCTGACCTCGCCAGTCAAGCCAAGGTACAGGTTATCGCTGTCGATTATCGTTTGGCCCCTGAACATGTGTATCCGGCCGCTTTGGACGATTGCTGGGCCGTGTATCAGGCCATCACGGAGAATCCGGAAATCTTTAGAGCCGACAGTGATTGTTTAATCATCGGAGGTGATTCAGCTGGCGCTTCGCTGGCGGCAAGCGTTACTCTTATCGCTCGTGATATCAACCTTCTTGGCTTTAATGCACCATCACTCAAAGGCCAGCTATTGATCTATCCTGCCCTGACAAGTGAGAACCTCCCTTCACGGACCAGACAAGCACAAGCACCACTGTTCAGCACGCCCGATCTGGATAACTTTATTGACTATTATCTCGGGCATAAAGCCACTGCAGAAGACAAGCAGGACTTTAAAATATTTCCAGCTCAGGCAGATGACTTTTCAAAGCTTCCCGCCGCTTTCATCAGTGCAGCAGCGCTTGACCCCTTGGCCGATGATGGACCTGATTACACAGACAAGTTAAAAGCCGCAGGCGTTCAGGTAAGATCCATTGTCGAACCCGGTTTAATGCATGGCTGGTTACGTGCCCGCAATAGTAGCCCAAGGGCAGCTGAAGCCTTTGCCAGAATAGTGCAGGCCCTTAGAGATCTATCAGCCTAAGAAAATAACAGTTCTGCTTTTAGATGTGGCGCGTTACATGTGACCAGACGTTTTTTCTAAAGAGCACTTAGATGTCTTTTTTACGCACCAGTGTCATGCCATCTGAAAAGGGAAGCGTGACCATTTCCACACGCTTGTCGTTGACCACAATTTCATTCAATCGACGAATGGCATCTGTAATCGGTTCTTTCACTGATGGCTTGGCCACATTCCCATACCAAAGAACATTATCAATAACCAGTAAACCATCCGGCGTCAGAATCTTGAGACAAGCTTCGTAATATTCCGGATATCGCTCTTTATCCGCATCAAGAAAAATAAGGTCAAATTTAAGCCCCTTATCCTGTAATCTGCTGACTTCGGCCAAGGCATCACACAGACGAAGTTCGATTTTATCTTCGACACCAGCCTCAAGCCAAAAAGCCTCGGCAATGTCGGTGAATTTTTTTTGATTATCCAGTCCAAGCAGCACACCATCCTTGGGCAACGCCTTAGCCATACACAGACTGCTATAGCCGGTAAAAACACCTATTTCCAAAACAGATTGAGCCTTTAGCATCTTCACCAGAAAGAATAGGAACTGTCCTTGCTCTGGGCACACCTGCATATGACCGAATCTCATTTGCAGTGTTTCCGCCCTCAAGCGAGCGAGTAAAGGATCTTCGCGCCCGCCAAAGCTTATGAGATATTCCTGTAGCTCATCTGTAATAGAAACATGACGGGAATTCATAAAAAAAATCCATTGTTTTCAAATATTCACGACACCTTTTACCATAGTAACGACCTATTTCGACAAGCATAAATTATAGTGTCGCAAACGTAGATCTGCCTGTCGCTTTTCAAGGCGACCACGGATCATGGTTTCATAAAATCAGCTTTAGAAATAAATTTAATAATGACAACTCCTCCAGGTGTTTCATGAAGTTAATATTTTGATTTCATGAAAATAATTGGGAAGTCGGTCCGCGCAAACTTACGTACCACAGCGCAAACCCGACGCTGCCCCCGCAACGGTAGGAGAGGAATAGATATCACAAGCTATCCACTGGATAAACTCTGGGAAGGATGTGATTTCCGCCATCTTAGATGGCCCTCTCGAGCCCGGAAACCAGCCTGAGGCAAGTCTAAAAGTCGCGGTGGGCGATTGGAACGACCTGTTGATCTCTAAGCAGCGTAAAAGCATGCCAGAGACAATACTGTTCCGATCCTCATCACACGTCAGAATTTACCGCTCAGAAAATAATATCTGAGATAAACGCTTGTTGCTGGATAGGACCGAGAGATGACTGTATCAGCCCACGATATGATGTTTGATCTGCTTCGCAGTAAAAAACAAAATTATAGCCTGCCGCGAGAGTTCTATAACGACCCGGATTTTTTCAAACTCGACATGAAACATGTGTTTGGGAAATCTTGGGTTTTTGCCGGCCTTGTTTGCGACATTCCGAAGCCAGGAAATTTCTTCACTCTATCAATCGGTGATGATCCCTTGGTTATTGTCAGGGATGATAACAACGAAATTCACGCAATATACAACACTTGTCGCCATCGCGGATCCAAAGTCTGTCTGGAAGAAAAAGGCCATACCGCAAAGCTAGTCTGTCCCTATCACCAATGGACCTACAATCTTGATGGTAACCTGTTGTTTGCCGGCAACATGGGTGAAGGTTTCAACCCCGCAGACTTCCCCCTTAGGAAAGCAAATATCGGCTTTGCAGACGGCATGATTTTTGTCTGCCTTGACGAAAATCCACCTGCTTTTGATCACTTCAAAGAAGCCGTTGAGCCATTCTTAAAGCCACACGCATTGGACAAAGCCAAAGTTGCGCATGAAGTCACCATCAATGAAAAAGCAAACTGGAAGTTGGTAATCGAAAACAACCGCGAATGCTATCATTGCAACGGTTCACATCCTGAGCTTTTGAATTCACTTCTTGAATTCGACAACACCGATGACCCCCGTGCGACCCCGGCATTCAAAGTACTGGTCGCAAAAAAATCCAGCGACTGGGATTCTTTGGGTATCGCCCACGAAAGTACTCCGCACAATCTGGAATACCGTGCTGTGCGCATGCCACTGGCAGAAGGAATTCATTCTATGACCATGGATGGTTCTGTCGCCTGTAAAAAACTTATGGGTGATTTGACCGATCCGGATATGGGGTCCATGCGCCTGTTGCACCTGCCCAATACCTGGAACCATTTCATGGGGGATCATTCAATCGTCTTTCGCGTAATGCCTGTTGGCCCGCAAGAGACATTGGTGACAACTAAATGGATTGTTCACGAAGATGCCGTCGAAGGTGTGGATTACGATCTTGAGAAAATGACCAAAGTTTGGAACGCCACCAATCATCAGGACAGGGAGCTGGCCGAAAATAATCAACTGGGCATCAACTCAAAAGCTTACCAACCCGGTCCCTATTCAGAGGGTGCCGAGTTTGGGGTAATCAATTTCATCAACTGGTATAGCGCCCACATGCTCGGCAAATTGTTTGATCCCGCCAAGCTCAAGCTAGCTGCCAGCGAATAAATATCACTTTTCAAACTGAAGAGGGCGCAACGACTGCGCTCTCTAGAATGACTAAAGCCCATAAGGGCAATTATAATTGGGGAAATCTAAAATGGCTGACATGGCTGTTAAGCAGGCTATCAGAGATTTGAACACAACGACGCCATGGGATAGCCACTCGCAAATGCTAGAGTGCGTGATGATTCTTCAAGATACCCATGACGTCAAAACCTTTTGTTTTCAAACCACAGATAATAGCTGGTTCCGCTACCTGCCCGGACAGTTCATCACCATCGAACTAGAAATTGACGGCAAGCTTGTTCTACGGACCTACACCCTGTCTTCAAGCCCTTCTCGCCCCCTGTCAATTTCCATTACGGTCAAAGCAAACAAAGACGGCTATGCCTCTCAATGGCTACATGAGAATTTGAAAGAAGGTGACAAAATCAAGGCCCATGGTCCTGCTGGTCTCTTTACCCTGCATAACCATCTGGCTGATAAATATCTATTTATTTCCGGGGGCGCAGGTATTACCCCAACCCTGTCTATGACTCGCTGGCTTTTTGACCAAGGCACCCATACAGACGTGCATTTTATTCACTGCGCCCGGACGCCTTCAGACATTATTGCACGTCGTGAGCTGGAAAGTATGAGCGCGCGCGTCAGTGACATCAAGGTTGCCTATGCCTGTGAAGAGCCTGATCCATACGGAGCCTGGACCGGATATACAGGCCGCCTCAACCAATTAATGCTGGAATTGATTTCCCCTGATTATCAGGACCGAGAGATTTTTTGCTGCGGACCAGGCCCTTTTATGCAGGCCGTCCGTGATATTCTCAACACAGCTGGCTTTAACATGGATCAGTACCATGAAGAGAGCTTTGAGGCACCAATCACCGATGAAGAAGACCGTCCTGAGCATGATGACGTCATTATTGATGACGATGCAAAATCGTCTGTCAGCTTCCAAAGGTCCAAAAAAGATACCCGGGTTCAAGAGTCCGATACCATCCTGACCGCGGCCAAGAAAACAGGACTTCACATTCCAAGCGCTTGTCAATTTGGTGTTTGCGGGACCTGCAAAGTTAAGAAAGTCTCTGGTGAAGTTCACATGATGCACAACGGTGGTATTACACAAGAACAGATCGACGACGGCTACGTTCTTGCGTGTTGTTCAAACCCATTGGGAGATGTCGTTATCGACTTCTAAATCGTGCCTGTAGCAGAGGTGATCACAAACAAGACCACCTCTGCACAACAAAGATGTAAGTCAACAAATCCTTTTTGTGATCAACATTCACAATTTTTCCCAAATTTTCCTATCGTCTCTTTAAATTTCTGACGCTATTGTAGTCATCAATTAAAAGAAAACAGGGATAGAGATCATGAAATTACTGCGTTACGGCCCTATTGATCAGGAAAAACCGGGCTTATTGGATCTGCAAGGTAACATCCGTGATCTTTCCGGAATCATTGATGATATAAATGGTGAAAACCTTAACTCCCAAGCTATTTCAAAAATACAGGAACTGGATAGCAACTCTCTGCCTTTGGTAGAGGGCTCGCCACGAATAGGCCCTTGTGTTGCCAACGTGGGGAAAATCATCTGTATTGGCTTGAATTATCATGACCATGCCAAGGAAGTCGGAGCAAAACCAACACCAGAACCACGCATTTTTATGAAAGCAAGCTCTTCAATTTCCGGCCCCTATGACAATGTTGAAATCCCCAGAGGGGCAGAAAAAACTGACTGGGAAGTCGAACTTGGCGTCGTCATTGGCAAAAAAGCGAAATACATCGAAGTTGATCAGGCAATGGATTATATCGTCGGTTACTGTCTCGCCAACGATGTGTCAGAGCGCGATTTTCAGATGCATCGATCCGGACAATGGGTAAAGGGTAAAAGCCATGACACCTTTTGTCCTCTCGGCCCATGGCTGGTCACGCCAGATGAAATTGATGATCCACACCAACTCCCAATCTGGCTGGAAGTTGATGGCACACGTCATCAAAACAGCTCTACAAGCAATCTTGTCCATCGCATCCCGGAAACAATTTCTCATCTCAGTCATTTCATGACGCTTCTACCCGGCGATGTTATTTTGACGGGCACGCCATCTGGCGTAGGCATGGGGAAAAAGCCAGCCCCGCTTTTCCTTAAACCAGGCATGACGATGGAACTTGGCATAGAGGGACTTGGGACACAAAAACAACTCGCTATATTAGCTTAAACCTCTTCATAAAAACATGTTTTTCCATATCACGTGATTTCCTACGCACAAGAAAAAAGTGTTAATTGAGATTTTGTGTTTTAGTTTTACATTAAATTGTATAAGTACAGACACTAACCATAAAAAAATATATGAACATGTCTAGGCGCGGCAGGAAATAGAGCCAACCAAACAGGATCCTGTATTGATAGCAACTTTGAAAAAACTCCATAACTATTGGAGTGAGAAAAAAAGGCGTCGCCCCTTTCCTGCTAGAGACGATTTAGACCCTATTGATTTCCATTATGCCCTTGGTGATGTCTCTCTGATTGACGTTGATCAACCAGAAAGCTGTCAAAGCCCTGTATACAAAATCCGTTTACTCGGTAGTAACATTCAAGAACGCATTGGTGGCTCATATACTAATCGTAATCTTGAAGAGTTTCCAGAGGCTGGGTCTTTACGAAAAATGCGTATCGCATACCAAGAGGTATTAAAAACAAAAGAACCCCTAGCTTATACCAGTTGCTTCAAAACCGGAGAAAAAAAACAGCCATTCATCTGTTGTGTATGGCCTCTTTCAAGCGATGGAGAAAAAATTAACATGCTACTCTGTTGCCGGGAACATATCATCGATCGTTCACTTTTGACAGATCAAACGTCTCAATTTAGCGCATCAAAAACATGGCCTTATAGAGAATGGAGCACCTCGCCTCTGTTTTCTTCACTTACTCAATAATCAATTAATATCATAACAAAGAAGGCCCTGTACAAATAGTACAGAGCCTATAGATACGAATAGAACTTCGTTTACCCGCGCCCACGATAAGGGGGAACCCCCTGATCCGGAATCCAAATGCCTTCTGGCGCCGGGCCTGACTGATAGAAAACGTCAATCGGAATACCCCCACGTGGATACCAATAACCGCCGATACGCAACCACTTTGGTTCCAAAAGCTCTTCAATACGTTTGCCAATGGAAACAGTACAGTCTTCATGAAAAGCACCGTGGTTCCGGAAGGATCCCAGGAAAAGCTTGAGCGATTTACTTTCCACCAACCAATCACCGGGTACATAATCGATCATTAGGTGAGCAAAGTCCGGCTGCCCCGTAATAGGACAAAGAGACGTAAACTCTGGCGCGGTAAAACGCACAACATAACCAGATCCCTTTTGCGGATTGGCAACACGTTCCATCACGGCTTCTTCCGGGTTATCTGGCAACTTACTGTCCCCACCCAGCTGAGTGAGATTTGAATAGATGCTTTCTTCTGTCATTTCTTTTCAAGCTCCGTTGTTCAAGAGCAGCCACCTTTTTTGTATGGGTGGCCAAATTCATATTATTAATAAGATCTCGACGAGATTAAACGCCGCGTTCATTACCCCAAATCAACACATGCAGTTGCGGTAAGACAGTCGCGTCGTACCATTCGTCTTCAACCACCTTGTCTATGAGCCACCGCATCCGATCCATAACACCCGACATATCGATTGTAGGTTCTGTTTCTTTCACCGTTCCCGGCGTATGGTTCCCAGGTTGTAGATACATCCGTAACCTCGGGAACCGTCGGTGCACTTCTTTGGCATAGGCATAATCGCGATCATCAAAAACCACCACTTTCATAATGGTTTCTGTATCAGAACCAGCCGCAGCCACACAGCTCGCCAATAGATCCCAATCTGTTTCCATTTCAGACGACGGCGGCTTCGGACTTAGCGTCAAATTATCCAGCTTTGAAAACCAGTCTTTGACCACGCTACCCTGTGTTTCCAAGGCGAAGCGATAGCCTTGTTCGTTCCCCAAATCAATCAGAGCACCGAGCGGCTGAATAGCCGGATTGCCCCCGGACAACGAGACAAGCAACGGCTTGCCACCAGATAGTGACGCAATTTCCGACATGATTGCAGTCGGTGACATTGGCTTCCACTGATCGCGAAAACTTGAATCCACGGCATAGAGCGTATCACACCAACTACAACGATAATCACAACCACCCATCCGTACAAACACGGTGGGCATACCTGTTAAAGCACCTTCGCCCTGTATGGTTGGGCCAAAAATTTCACTGACGCGGATTGTCCGTGCATTAGGGGACCCATCGGAAAACACTTTCATGCTCGATGTGTTGTCGTTTGATGTTTCGGTAATCATGGTCTGTACTCAGCCCATGTTTTGGGCGTCTCACTCACCCGAAGAGCTGTGACTTCTGACCAGCGTTCAAGTGACCAATCAAACAGGTGCTTGGCCAACCGCTCGGCTGTGACATTATCATCACCAAGGACTTCATTGAGATGCCGATGATCCAAGACATCATCGATGTATTGTTTCAGCTCGCTTAATTCGAGGTAATCACGAACAAACCCCGCCGAATTCAACGTCTCGCCTGAGAGTTCAATTTCAACGATATAGTTATGACCGTGCAACCGTGAACAGGGGTGCCCTTCGGGAACCCCCATCAGCTGATGGGATGCTGAAAAGGCAAATTGTTTTGATATGCGGTACATCCATCAAACTCCCTTGGCTTTTTCAACGGCTTCAAGCCAATAGTCAGGATCTTGATAGATTGTCGGATCTTCCACCTTAGCAACATGAAAGGCTTCGCGACGCTCCACACAGGTGCCGCAACGACCACAATGATGTTCATAACCTTTATAACATGACCATGTATCCTCAAAAGGAACCTTCAGACGGCTGCCCTCTGCGGCGATGTCACTTTTGGGAAGATGAACAAAAGGAGTGTAAAGCTTTACAGCCGCGTAGCCATCCAGCGCATGGTGCTGCATTTCTTCGAAAGAATCAATGAAAGCAGGGCGACAGTCGGGATAGATAAAATGATCTCCCCCATGCACCGCAGCGGCAACAGCGTCTGCATTCTCAGCAGCCGCAGCACCAAAGGCAATTGCCAACATAATTGCATTGCGGTTCGGCACAACCGTAACCTTCATGCTTTCTTCTTCATAATGTCCGTCAGGCACATCAACATCGTCCGTAAGGGCAGAGCCAGACAGCAAGGCCCCAACATTGGCGATATCAATAACGTTGTGCGGAACACCAAGACGTTCTGCACAGCGGCGGGCATAATCGAGTTCTTTCTTGTGACGTTGACCGTAGTCGAAAGATATCAAGCGCGTCAACTCAGCCTCCGCAGCAACCTTGTGCGCAAGCGTAACTGAGTCCAAGCCACCTGAACAGATGACGAGTGTTTTCATTCGTTCCAATCCTTGTTTTTCTACCGGGTAGGCTGCGACCGGGGAGCCTGACATTGCGCGGATGGCTCCAGTTTCGATTTAAATCGCGCACCCCGATATACCCCAGAAGAAGAAAAAAGCAAAGGGCAGGAGCAATTCCTTAATCGAAGATCACCTATGCGAGTGCATCAAAAGCACCATTTTTCTTTAAAAGCGCCTTATAAAGGCATCCGTAACATTAAAAATATAAGGGACAAGCTGCGAAGAATCCTATCCAAGCACAAACCGTCTCAATTCCGGTTTGTGGCCCTAAACAAAATTTTATACTGGGCCGTTGTCCTCTAGCAACGCCTATGGGTATGATACCTCCTCTTTTGATTATCTATCCTCCCCTTTAAATCCTCGAGGCCAGTATGGAACTTAAAGACCCCTCTTTGTTACGTGATAAATGCTACATCAATGGCGCATGGGTTGATGCCGACAGTGGTGAAACCTTTGCTGTAACTAACCCGGCAAATGGTGATATTCTGGCTTCGGTTCCCAAGATGGGCGAAACAGAAACCCTGCGCGCCATTCAAGCCGCCGAAGAAGCCTTTGGCCCCTGGAAAGACAAAACCGCCAAAGAGCGGTCACAAATCATGCGCAAATGGTTCGAGCTAATTATGGAAAATCAGAGCGACCTTGCGCTATTGATGACACTTGAACAAGGAAAGCCGCTGACCGAAGCAATGGGTGAAGTCGCCTATGGCGCAAGCTTTGTTGAATGGTTTGCCGAAGAATGCAAACGCACCTACGGCGATACTATTCCAGAACACTTACCTGGCAGACGCCTTGTGGTGACAAAAGAACCAATTGGTGTTGTCGCCGCCATTACCCCGTGGAACTTTCCAATTGCCATGATCACCCGCAAGTGTGCGCCGGCAATTGCTGCGGGCTGTACCGTTGTCATCAAACCTGCTGAAGACACGCCTTTGAGTGCTTTCGCGCTGGCAGAACTCGCCGAACGCGCAGGTATCCCCAAAGGGGTGATGAACATTGTTTCCGGCATTCCCCAGCAAATCGGCAAGGCACTGACCGAAAGCAAAGCCGTCAGAAAACTCACCTTTACGGGTTCGACACCTGTCGGAAAACTTCTCATGAAACAATGTGCTGATACGGTCAAAAAGACTTCTATGGAACTCGGCGGCAATGCACCTTTCATCGTTTTCGACGACGCAGATCTGGATGCTGCTGTCGAGGGTGCGATGATGAGTAAATTCCGCAATGCAGGACAAACATGCGTCTGCTCAAACCGTATACTGGTACAGGAAGGTATCTATGAAGCTTTTACGCAAAAGCTAATTGAAAAGACTGCTGCGCTCAAAGTTGCCCCTGGTACAGAAGATGGTGCGCAACAAGGACCACTGATCAATGCAGCGGCATCAAACAAAGTCAGCGAACTTATCGAGGATGCCATCAGCAAAGGTGCAAAAACTGAAATCGGTGGAAACCCACATGATCTCGGCGGTACCTTCTTTGAACCGACAGTCATCACCGGGGTGACCGATGACATGCGTATTTTCAGCGAAGAAATCTTCGGCCCAGTTGCGCCTCTCTATAAATTCAAAACCGAAGATGAAGCCGTTCAAATGGCAAACGATACGCCTTTCGGTCTTGCCGCTTATTTTTACAGCCGAGATATCGGGCGGGTATGGCGTGTCTCTCGCGCCCTAGAATACGGTATCGTCGGCATTAACGAAGGCATTATTTCAAACGAAGTTGCCCCCTTTGGTGGCGTCAAGGAAAGCGGTGTCGGCCGTGAAGGATCCAAATACGGTATGGAAGACTTCCTTGAAATCAAATACCTCTGTATGGGCGGTATTTAACATTTATCAGCTACAATCGATAAAAAGGGGCTCTCGAGCTCCTTTTTATTTGAGATTTCGACTCTTCGTGAAAAACAAATAATTGATCGTCCCGTAACACTTGGCCACTACAGGCAAGGTTAACAGCTTGTCCAAAGCCTTGTCTTTCATCATACGCCACTGTCGAAGTTCAGGCTGATTTTGGGACGAACTGCGACGAAACAGAAATATCAACCAAAGAAGAATAGCTATTGTCATATTAAAGAACTCCATTCTCTAGTGTTGAGCCAATTAGTTTTCCCGATTTGAAATATCGCAGAGCTGCATCGACGACGGCATTACGATTACATAACGATGAATGAAGCCCGGGCAAAACCAGTACTTGATCGCACCCAAGCAGCCGGGCCTCTGCGACTGAAACCACTCCGTCATCATCACCAGGTAGAAACGGATTGTACCCTTCGCCATCCGATTTCCCCCCGGCGATTATCGCAGTCTCACATTCAGGCATCGGTATTTTCTGTACAGAATCAGGTACAAGTTCCTGTCCCGATTTTCCGTAGATGATTTTATAAAACGCCAACTGTTTGACCCATACAGCAATGGCAGAGCCCTGATTAGGCGGGGCAATCATTAACAAACGGCCAATGTTTATACGTGCTTTCCAGGATGTCAGGTTTGCCAAAAGCTGCCTGACAACCAAGCCCCCCATGGAATGAGTAATAAACGAGACCGCTTTAATATCATTACGACGGGATAAGATTCGCGCCAGCTGATCCGCATGTTCGTGAATAAATGCTCTGGTAGAGGGATAGGTAATCGCAGCGACTTCATATCCTTCATCCGCAAAGACACGCTTCATCTTTTGAAAAGTATCTCCTGAACGGGTGATGCCATGAACCATCACCAGCAAATGAACGCCTTCAGTATCAGGATGAACAGGCGGTATAATTTGTTTTTGAACTTTATAGTGCTCAAAGACAGAGAAACAATCTTCAAAGGTACCCCACGCCTGCCGCTTATCATCAGGGTCCAACAAACGGAAATGACCGCTGTAAAGATTGAACTGTATGCGCCAACTGGCATAGATGAATTCATCCCGCCAGAACTGCTTTCCCCCCAAAGTTGGCAACTGAATATTAATCGGTATGCCTTCATTCGACCGTAAGTTTTCTGTCGCGAATTCCATTCCCTGACGCAGGTATTTTTCAATACTGTCAATCATCGGACTCACCTCCGATGTTGTTTGGAATATTGCCTAAAAAGCCCTTGTGATCTTTAAGGCCATTTAAGAAAGTTGTTATCAGCAAGCTACACACTTTGTATGAAGACTGACTTATGACCACACCCAGTTTCTTTTTATCGGCAAGCGATATGATCCCATGCAGACTAGACCATAGTGTTGCAGATATTTCTCTTTGCTCTTCAGACGTTATCCCCGGTAAAATCGGACGCAATGCCTCGTCAACAAGGTTCAACAACATCGAAACCTTTTGGTCATACCATTCAGGCAATGTCTCATCACTTGCCGGAATATGATCAAAAAGAAGGCGCCACAGGCTTCTGTTATCGTCAATAAACGCCAGATATCCAACCAGAAGCTTCTCTATATTTTCGTTAACAGCCCCAAGATCCTTTATCTCATTCATCGGCAGCCTAGACAGATTGTCATATAAACGTTCCAGTGTTCTACCATTCAACGTAAGAATAAGCGCATCGATGTTTGCATAAACATTATAGAGCGTACCGGGCGCATAACCTATTTTTTGCGCAATCTTTCGGGCAGAAAGCTCCGATAGTCCGCCAGTCACCACCAACGCCTCAGCAGCATCAAGAATCATTTTTTTCAATTCATCCGGACTGTGATCAACACGACGTGCCATCTGGTAAGCCTTTTTGTTTATAAAACTACACACACAATAATGAACACCGTTCAGAATTCAAGAAAAAAATAACGCCACAGATCAATTTAAGACAAGTGGCGCTATATTATTCTAAGAAAGTGATCAGCTTAACCGACTTAAATCTTTAGCAATATTTGCCGCCAACACCGCATTGTTTTTTACAAGCGCGATATTGGATTCCAAGCTATGCCCTTTGGTCAATTCAACGATTTTGCCAAGCAGATAGGGCGTAATCGCCTTCCCAAAAATCCCGTCTTTGGTGGCACTATTCAAAGCAGATGCAATCACGCTATCCATTTCAGACCTGTCCATTGCATGGCTTTCGGGAATTGGGTTGGCGATCACGGCGCCCCCTTGATACCCAAGGTCTTGTTGTACCGCCAGCATACCGGCAATCTCAGATGCAGAATCTGCTGTTAAAGGTGCATCCAAACCGGAATCACGACAATAAAAGGCAGGGAACTTGTTTGTTTGGTAACCAACAACAGGAACGCCTCTGGTTTCTAGGAATTCAAGTGTTTTTGGTAAATCCAAAATAGATTTTGCCCCGGCACAAACAACTGCGACAGGCGTTTTTGCCAATTCTTCCAAGTCCGCAGAAATATCAAAATCATTTTCTGCTCCCCGGTGAACACCACCTATGCCCCCCGTGGCAAAGACAGAGATGCCAGCCATTGCTGCACAAATCATCGTTGCCGCTACAGTTGTGGCCCCGTCACCTTTTTGAGCAACGAGCAAGGGCAGATCCCGGCGTGATAGTTTCGCAACATTCTCGGCTTTACCAAGTTTTTCCAACGCGGCTTCATCCAGGCCAATCCGGATAACACCATCAAGCACAGCGATCGTTGCCGGTACGGCGCCCTGCGCACGAATCAGATCTTCGACTTCACGGGCCGTCTCCACATTTTTTGGATAGGGCATACCATGCGCGATAATGGTGGATTCCAAAGCAACAACGGCTTTTCCCTCTGCAAGGGCATTCGCAACTTCAGGGGCAATATTCAGGTGTTTTTGCAATTTCGGATTCATACTTTTACCAATAACTTATTTTTAGAGTTCAAGAGCCAATAACGTCCAGAGAGAGATCTCGCAAGTTCTCAGATGTCGCGCCCTGATCTTTAAGTGTAATTCTCGCGGCATCGAGGCCTCTCTTCAAAGCCACTTCAGGGGTATAGCCCATTGAAATTCCGCTAAGAGTACCTGCGATTAATGAATCACCGGCCCCAGTAACATCTACGACATCGACTTTTCTTGCTGGAAAATGTTTATGACTCTCCTTCTTAAAGAAATAGGCACCGTGTAAACCAGCTGAAATCACAACGGACTTGGCTCCTCTCGCCGTCAATTCAAAACCTGATTTCATAATATCAGTTTCCGTCTTGATTTCCTGTTCGGTCAGAACGCTTGCCTCATCGACATTGCAAAACAAGATATCAAGGCGATTGATGATTCGATCAAGCTTTCGAGCCTTGGCAACTGATACCGCATCAGCGGCTAGGAATTGTTCCGGGACGCGCCGCTCAGATAATGCAAGCAAGACATCAATAGGCATGTTGGTATCAACAAACCAGATAGGATACCCAGACAAACGCTCTTTCAGATTTTTAAACATCTCGGGTCTGAGCTGGTCATAAATTTCCATATCGGCCAGACCAAATGCCAACTCACCATCTGGCTGCAAAACAGCTGTGTAAGTTGCCGTCGAAAAATCTACCGATCTCGGCAGTGACAATACATCCAACCCATCAGCGCTAAATTTCTGTTCTAGCGCATCGCCAGCCACATCCTGTCCCCAATAACTTAACAATCCGGAATCAATGCCCAGCCTGTTAAGATTCATCGCAACATTATGTGCAACCCCACCGGGGTATCGGGAAACAGTAACGGGGTTAGACGTGCCTTGTCGAACCGATGTGTGACACTGAGATCGCACATCCCAATGGGCCGCACCAATACAAAGCACTGATTTGATTTTAGTTTTCAACAAATTAACTCACGAGAAAAAGCTTTAGGGCTGTTCAGGTTGCCGTTTTACCCAGAAACAATCTTACAATACCAGAAAATGTTCTCTCATTTGATCAATATCAATGTCTGCCAATCGATATTCCTTATGATGAAAGCTGAAAATAGCTGTCATATATTTGGCCAGTTCATTTTCATAACTGTCACGTAAGCATTATTAAAGAGGCTCTTGTGCTAAACAACACGAAAAAAGCGACAAAAAGAAAGAGCGGCATCTCACCCCGCCTTTCGTACCGTCGTCGTTTTTTTGCGTTCACAGCAATACTGTCTCTATGCTTACAAATTCTCATCCCGCTGGAACAGAGTTGGGCAAACCCACCGCAGGACTTGGATATCAATTCAGAAGATGTTTTTGTTATCTGCACACCAAGTGGACTCAGAGTTCTTTCCTTAAACTCTGCAAAAGATGGCGAACCAATTGAAAGTACGCTGGATATTTCTTGTCCGGCCTGCTCATTGGCTTCGGTAACCCTTGCTCCTCTACCTGTCAGTGATCCCGTTCTATACCAAACCAGTTTTGCTATAGCGGATAATCGGTTCGAGCTATCAGACATCCCTCATGATCGACCAGCGCCACGACCACCGACCAGAGCCCCACCGAAACAGAATATATTTAAATTACATACTGAAGTCCTAATAAGGTCAAAGACTGTGTAAACTTAACGTTTCGCAGTCTTTGGCTTTTCTTGTGCCCCCTTTAAGCACCTCCGCAAAACAACATCATCCATAACCCCTTTAAGGCTGCTATAGAAGCACTTAGGCATAGGCTTGGCTCATAATCGACCAATAGTGCTCTCGACACCCAGGGAAGGTATTATTACGGATCATTGCCGGAGGATTAGCAATCAAACGAAAACCTAATGAAGGTAATAGTCCATGCAAGGCTTGTTGATCTTCAGGAACATCAATGCGTAGTTCTTTATCGGACCGTTCAGCAATATATCTAATCATTGCCAAGGCTGTATCACTATCAGGCGCAACCATTGGCCCCAAATGATGTTGTTCCCGCTGTGGCGTGGCAAGAATAAACCCAATCACCTCGCCCTGTTTATTCTCGGCAATGACTGCATAATCAGACTGAGAATACCTTAGCTCGAACAAACTACCTCTGTTTGCACCAAGTGCCTTTGCATCCATGCCAATAACATTCTCAAGGTCATTTGCATGCATCGCCCGTAGCGCAACTCGACGCTGATTTAGAGGAAAATCTGGTAACGAACTCTTTTTTAGAAACTGTTTCGGAGAACCAAAAAATTTGCGTATCCGTCCGGCAACTTCATATCCGCACTTTTTATAAAGTGGCTCGCCCGCTTCAGTGGCGATCAAACACAGTGTCCGCCCTTTTGCAATTTCGTGATCATGCAAGGCATCCATTACTGCCCGACCATAGCCTTGTTTCTGATTTTCCGGACGCACCATGATCATCCCGATCGACGCCAATTCAGAGCCGTATGGGAAAAGAGCACCAGTGGCGATTATCTTCCCTCGCTCATCTCTGGCCCCTAAAAAAACACCCACCTGAAGCATGACCTCAAGATCTTTCACGACATGCGTCCAGCCAAGACCTTCAATTAAGTCCAAAATTGCGGGGACATCATCAAGAGTTAATGATTTAAATGAAAATGCTTTGGCTTTATCCATTAACATCGACAACAACACGCCCTTGAACAGCACCTTTCAAAATCGCAGCTCCCAAATCAGGCAAATCATTCAGGGTCGCATGCTGAACCATCTTTTCTAATTTCCCCATGGGTAGGTCCGAGACAACTCTCTGCCAGGCTCGTTGACGATTTTCAAAGGGCTGCATAACTGAATCGATACCCAAAAGATTCACGCCACGAAGCAGGAAAGGAATAACCGTTGCAGGTAACGCCGCCCCGCCAGCAAGGCCAACAGCAGAGACCGAAGCACCATATTTCATCTGGCCGAGAACACGGGCGAGCATTGCCCCGCCGACGGCATCAACACACCCCGCCCATGTTTCGCTTTCAAGCGGACGCTTCACTGTTTCGTTCAATTCCTCCCGGGCTACGATCCGGCTTGCGCCAAGCTCTTTGAGGTAGTCTGCAGTATCAGGCCGCCCGGTAACCCCAGCAACACCATAGCCAAGATTAGCTAGAATAGAGGTGGCGACAGAACCAACACCACCCGCTGCCCCCGTGACAAGAATCTCTCCCTGATCGGGCTTCAGACCATGATCTTCAAGGGCCATAACAGCCAACATTGCCGTAAACCCAGCAGTTCCAACTGCCATTGCCTGTTTTGTACTCAAACCATCTGGTAATGGCACCAACCAATCAGCCTTCACCCGCGCCTTTTCTGAATAGCCACCCCACCAGGATTCACCAACACGCCACCCGGTCAGAACAACTTTGTCCCCCGTTTTATAACGCGCATCATCTGATTGCTCGACCGTTCCTGCAAAATCAATTCCCGGAATATGGGGGTAGTTACGAACCAAACCACCGTTACCTGTAATACAAAGGCCATCTTTATAATTCACGGTGGAATACTCTACCGCCACCGTTACATTTCCCTCAGTAGGCAGACTACTGTTTTCCAGCTCTTTAATTTCGGAACTAACAACACCTTCTTCGGACTTATCAACAACAAGAGCTTTGAACATAATTACTCCTTAAAAATCTACTGTGGCCAGTTGGTTTGTTTGCGCGCCGAACTTACGGCCGGATCCGTGAACATAGTTGAACCACGAAAGAGTACTGTGCCCTGTAAACAACTGAAAGAGAGAATTTTTACAAGGCCTGCGAGAGACGCCAAACCCTATTCCATCGGAAAAGAAGCAATTCGGGCTTCGCGAGAACCGAACGGAGTCTGCACAAAAACCGTTTCATTATTTTGCCAGTACTCCTTGGCAATCGTTGCAATTGCAAGAAAAGCACCGTGTCTGATGGAATCACACCCCGATGTCAGTTTACCAATTTGTTGCTCTGCCTTATCGAACACGGACCAGTTTTCAAAAACGCCTGTATTAAGGTTCTCAGAAAACAACAAATGACATACCTTCCTTTGCAAACCTTGATCTTTTTCTTTTTGCAAAGCGTCTCTGGCAACAAAATCAATATCTGCTTCAAGGTTTACATATTTCTCTAACCCGCACTCAAAGGGGGATGTTCCCATCGTCATATCGTTACCATAAGACAATAGGCTGCCTTCCACCCGCTCGATAGCGTTTGGACAGCCTGCACGAATATCGAATGCCTGTCCTGCTGCCCAGATTTGATCCCAGAGCTGAAGTGCAAGCTCTTTGCGGTCCAGATAGATCTCAAAACCACCTTGTTTTGACCAGCCAGAACGTGCGACCACCATATCATGGCCTTCAAACGCCATTTTTTCAAAGCGGAAAAACCTGATGTCACGAACCTTATTACCAAAAACCGCAGCCATCACTTCTTCAGCTTTGGGCCCCTGAACTGCTAAGGGATATACGTCCGGTTCAAATACCTTCACGTCCAGATTGCCCCCCCGGGCAAGTCCTTTTGCCCAGAGCATGACATCGCTATCAGCAATGGATAACCAGAATCTGTCTTCCGCCAATTTTAAAATAATCGGATCATTAACCATTCCGCCGTCTTCATCGACGAGGGGTGCGTAAAAACACTGACCATATTTCGCTTTCGACAAATCACGACAAGTCATCAACTGTGTTAGACGAGCCGCGTCAGGACCTTTGATCTCGACCTGTCGTTCACAGCTCACATCCCAAATCTGCACAGCCTCGCAAAGATGTCTGTAATCTTCTTCAACACTTCGGAAAACTGTTGCTAACAACATATGATTATACACCGTATAGGCCGTTATTCCACAGGCCTCGACACGATCGGAAAACGGGGTCCGCCGCACACGTGTTGTCGGCGAAAGCACCGGTACTGGCGAAAGCACAGGTATAGAAGTCATAATATTTAATTCCTAATACGAAATCCAAAACACTCAAAAAATTTCAAGGCGTATTTTCTTGTCCAGAAAGAAAACAGATGCGCCCGAACCTGTGAAGGCATATAAGATTCATATCATCATCAATTATTTCGATAATAAAATGCGTGACCTTCCCCCTCTTAAAGCTTTGAGAGCTTTTGAAGCCTGTTACCGTCTTCGAAGCTACACCCGAGCAGCAGAAACACTTAATGTCGGACAACCCGCGATCAGCCATCAAATTCGGCTTTTAGAACAAGACTTGGGCATCAAGCTCTTTATCAAAAAAGGGTCATTGATTTCCGCAACCACCGAAGCTGATGACTATTATCAGGAAATTTCTCAGGCTTTGGGAAGAATTGCGGAAATTAGTCGTAATCTCCGCGACAGAAGTAACAGAAGGGCACTTAATCTCGCAACGTACCCCGGCATCGCCGCCTACTGGGTCCTTCCAAGATTACATGACTGTCGAGAACAAACAAAAAATCTGTCGATAAAAATCACAACGATAGACAAGGAACGAGATATCAATTGGGATCAGGTCAATTGCGCCATTTTGTTTGGAACCGGTAATTGGCCCGGATATGAATGTCAAAAACTGATTTCTGAAGACGTACTTCCGGTAACAGCACCATTTTTGGCAGAACAGTTGGCCCCCTATTCACCAGAAAAAATACTAACGACGGCCTCCCTTATTCATCTGGAAGATACTGAACGAAGATGGTTTGACTGGTCGGACTGGCAAAAAGAGTTTGCTCCGAATGTAAAGTTACCTTCAGATAGTATCGCCGTTACAAATCACGGCCTAGCCATACACCAAGCACTTCAGGGGCAGGGAATTGTTCTGGGCTGGACACAGATCATTCAAGATTTGATCGAAGGTGGGGCCCTTGTTCCACTCCATAATAAATCTCTAACATCAGAGCGAGGATACTGGCTTGTTGCTCCCAAAAATTTCTTTAACAGCGATGCTGGCAGGATAATAAATCATATCCTGACGACTGAAGAGGCCCGTCAGAACGCTTGTTCTTTTCCAACTGTCTAAGTCCGATATTTCCTCAAATAGGTAATAAAAATTCACAACAAAGATATGGACAATCTGGCTGCAAAGGACTTTTTCGCGAAAACAACGGCAAAAACAACACTACTTTTTATAAAATAATGAATTTACCCGTTTCCAACTGGTATCTTTGCGCAGTCATAACAAACAAGGAATAGTAAAAACCAAAACCAGCTTAAACATCAGAAATAAAATAAAAATCACCTTCAGTAATTATCGACACCCACCTCAAACTTTACTCTTCATCAAGAAATAGTACTTCGATTTAATTAAAAATTTTATCACTTTTTTTATACATTCAAGAAATAATAGCTTTCAGTTACCGATAGATGATCGAAAATATTGGTTATTAGGAGACTGGAACTATGTCCTTTAACATCGGAAGTAGAATTTTAGCCGCAGCAGCCCTGATTGTTGTTGTTACCTTCTCTGCTTTTATTTTGTATTTTGATTTCAATCAGAATAGTGAAATTCGCATCTCCTTGAAATCCAACGTCAATGAAACCGGTGCCTTAGCAACAGCAGGAATTTCAAACTGGATTGGTGGACGCCAAGCCCTTATTGAAAATGTGGGGCAAAATATTCTTTCAAATCCTGCCTCTGAAAATATCAGCACCCTTGTTAATCGAAAGGTACTGAACGACACCTTCATGTTTACCTATTTTGGTAGCAAAGATGGTACAATGACGATGTACCCGACTGAGTCCCTACCCGAGGACTATGACCCCCGTACTCGACCTTGGTATAAAGATGCTGTTAGCGCAAAATCCAGCACACTAACAGAACCCTATGAAGATGCCTCTAACGGTAACTTAATCGTCACAGTGACCACGCCAGTTATAGACGGTAGCAATGTCCTTGGTGTCGCAGGTGGTGACATTGAAATCACCACCCTTGGTGATCTTGTTCGTTCCGTAGACCTAGGGGGTATCGGTTATGCTTTTATGGTCAATGACCAAGGAACCATCTTGATACACCCAGATAAAGAATGGACCTTAAAGCCTATTGCTGAAGCTTTCCCAGAAGATACACCTACGGTAAGCGCAGAAACAACTGACTTCACAGAAAACAGTGGCGATACCATGTTTGCCTTTTTCAAGGTTGATGGACTTCCCACTGTTAACTGGTATCTCGGTCTGGCAATTGATCGGGATGCAGCTTTCCAGGCTCTTACAAATTTCCGCATAACAGCCATCATAACAGCAATTGTCGCCGTGCTCGCCATTATGGGCCTCCTCGGCATCCTTGTCCGCCAATGGGTTTCCAAGCCAGTTCTAGGCATGACAGATGCAATGACGAACCTTGCTAGTGGAAATCTGGACGTCGAAATTCCTGGTAACGATAAAAACGATGAAATCGGTTCTATGGCGGCTGCCGTTGATGTCTTCAAAACCAACGCGATTGAGATGCGACGACTGGCAAAAGAAAATGAGGAATCAACAGAACGACATGCGCGTGACCGCCGGGAAACGTTAAATAAAATGGCTGATTCATTTGAACAATCTGTCCTGTCCATTGTTGAAGCTGTTGTTCAAGCATCAGCCAACACTCAGGATGTTGCCAGTCAACTAACCGCAAGCGCAGAGGAATCCAACGCCAGAACACAAGCGGTTTCCAATGCTGCGATTGAAACCAGTCAGAACGTACAAACTGTTGCAGCTGCAACAGAAGAGCTTTCTGCGGCCATCCGAGAAATCGGCGTTCAAGTAACCCAATCAATTCAAGTTACCGGGGAAGCTGTCGACGGCGTTAACCGAACCAATGGAACCGTGACTGAACTTGCAGGGGCTGCCCAGCGTATTGGCGAAGTCGTGAAGCTGATTTCTGATGTAGCAGGCCAAACCAACCTGTTGGCACTTAACGCCACAATTGAGGCGGCAAGAGCAGGAGATGCAGGAAAAGGCTTTGCTGTTGTTGCATCCGAAGTGAAAACGCTTGCGAACCAGACCGATCAAGCGACAGGTGATATCCAGACACAGGTTGACGGTATTCAAGGTGCGAGTAGCCAATCAGTGCAAGAGATCACCAACATCAGTTCAACAATCGAACGCATGAACGAGTTTGCGAATGCAATTGCCGCTGCCATTGAAGAACAAGGAGCTGCGACACAAGAGATTTCCAACTCAGTGCAAAAAGCAGCTGCCGGCACGCAAGAAGTATCCAGCAACGTAGAAGTTGTGACAAAGGCATCTTCTCAAGTCAGTGCTGAGGCAAATAACCTGTTGCAATCTTCTCGTGAGATGCAGTCCATGGCCGAGAACTTACGTACTGAAGTACAGAGCTTCTTAACCACAGTACGAGATAGTTAATCCCCTCTTCTCACAATCGCTCAAATCAAACAGGCCCTGCTTAACAAAAGCAGGGCCTGTTTCGTTCGTTTACCAATTTGTGCTCTGATTTACGTTGTCTCATAAAACAGTAAGGACCCCCCTTAAAGGTCAGAGAAAAATCCAAAATTATTTTTACCTTTTTTCTTGATCGCATACATTGATTTGTCAGCACAATTCAACAACTTCTCTGCTGTCGTGCCATCATCAAGAGAGAAGGCAATACCGACTGAAGCCCCCACACGGGCTTCTTCGCCATCAAGAGAAAAAGGAATATTCACCTGTTCAATCAAGGTTTCGGCCAATAGCTTTACGGAATCTCGGCTAGTGACTTCTTTTAACAGTATAATAAATTCATCACCGCCGATACGTGCAGCCATATCTTCTGGTGCCAATAGATCGCGAATACGATCCGCAACGCCGACTAGAATAGCGTCTCCAGCCTCGTGCCCCAGTGTATCATTAATGGCCTTGAAACCATCAAGATCAATAAAGAAAACCGCCGTTTTCTCGCCCTCTGTTCTTTCTTCAGCAAGGATATCCTTGAGATATTTCAAGCAAAGGCGGCGGCTGGGTAATAAAGTTAACGCATCATGATTTGCCAGAAACTTCATTTTCTGTTCTGCAGCTTGTAAATCCTCGGCAAGCCAAACCATTTCCTGAGCCTGCGCTGCCATCCGCTCTTCACTATCAATCAATTCAGAGACCTGAATCTGCAGCCGCTCTTCAGACAAACGTAGAGCCTTTTCAGCTTCGGCTCTCTTTTCAATATTCAGCTGCTGTTCTTCGGCGATAATTGCCAGCTCTTCCGCTTGCGCTTCAAGGCGCTCACCGATATCACGGAAATTATGACGCTCTATGTCAAAACGTTCTTCGGCCAGAAGCAAAGCATCGCTGATCTTTTGTTTAATTTGATTTTCTTGATGTTTTTCAATTTTCTGAATAGAGGCCAAAGCCCTTGCAAGGAGGTCATTAACCTCTTTGGCAGAAGGCTCGGCATCCCACCAGACCACATCAGAAAATCGGGCTTTGTGCCCACAGGAGTCATCATTTTCAGCAGAACAGATTGTGGCAACAAAGCGTGGCACAAGCATGTGCATAACAAAGCTTTGGTTCCCGGTCCCCCGACCTAAAACAAATTCTTCAATTCCAAGTTCTGCGCCAAATTCTTCCCCGGGCTCCTCTTCGGGGTTACCGAACGCCAACATTACCGAAACTACCCCCACTACCCTTTTGCACCAACGGATCGAACAGATCTTTTAATCTATGGTGGAGTGATATTTCTTATAAAACGATGATTTCAAACAGATGTAAATATAGTGTTATTTTTCTTGTTGCGCTTTTTCCTAACACACTTTGGTTAAAAAAGCATACACCTGCTTAAAAATTTAACTTTATACCAGGGGCAAATAATTCAGATCGATCGCTTTATCAGCCTCAGCAGTATTACCGCTTTTCATCCAGCTACCTCTTGACCTAATGATTTCCTGCGTTAAGTAATGAACTCAAACGATCCCCGCACAGCAACAGGTAAGCACCGCATCCGATGAGTTTGGACAAAATGACGCAAGATCCACCCCAAACGAAGGCTGATATGCCAAGCCTATCAAACACAAAATTACGCGCATTTTTAGAAGGCAACACCTTTACCTGGGTAATTACCTCACTCATTTTGATTAATGCAGTGACTTTGGGGTTGGAAACAAATTCCAGCCTGACGCCTCCGCAAACCGAGCTTCTCTATTGGGTAGACAAAGCTATCCTGATTGCCTTTTCTCTAGAGCTTACCCTCAAATTTTTCGCGTTCCGGCTAAACTTCTTTAAATCCGGATGGAATATTTTTGACCTGCTGATCGTGACCATTGCATGGGTTCCTGCCAGTGGTGCCTTTGCGGTATTACGGGCCTTGCGCATTCTGCGTGTACTGCGACTGATTTCTGTGGTTCCTCAAATGCGCCGGGTCATTGGCGCAATCGTTGCCTCCGTTCCCGGCATGCTTTCAGTAGTCGGCGTGCTTTCCATCGTCTTTTACGTTGCCGCTGTCCTGACCACAAAGCTATTTGGCCAACACCCTGATCCAAATATGCAGGAATGGTTTGGCACGATATCGTCCTCTGCCTATACTCTGTTTCAAATCATGACACTCGAAAGTTGGTCCATGGGAATTGTCCGCCCGACGATGGAAATCTTTCCCCATTCATGGATTTTCTTCATTCCTTTTATCATCATCACAAGTTTTGCAGTACTGAACCTCTTTATCGGTATTATCGTGGATGCCATGCAAACTTCACACGACGAAACAGATGAAAAAATCACCGAGATGGCAAACATCACCCACGAAGACCTTCTCACCCTGATCAGCCGTTTTGAAAGTCTGGAAAGTAAGATCGACCGCTTATCAGATCCTGAAGAACAGTCCTCCTCCAAAGATTAAATAATCGCTAGAAAAGATTTCTGTTCAGTAGAAACACAGACCTTTTACGACATTTCTTCTTGGTCGGCTGAAGTATCGCTCAACGCGATTGCCGTTCCGCCACCGGACAGAAGCTCTATCTTTTCCGCCTTGAGGGCGCTCAACAAAGCCGTGTTCACACGATAGCGTTCTTGATAATAACGCTGGCTGGGCACCCAGTACCGCAGACCGATAACAATACCCCCATAGGTAAAATCATGCACACCAATCTGGGCGCGGGGGTCACTCGGGACCAGATCATCCCCCTCCAAAACCCTTCGTAAAACATCAATGGCACGGTCTGCATCTACTGATCCGGCCAAGGGGATACGGGTTTCGACAATTCTGTTGCTGTGTGAGTTGGTGATAACTTCACCGACAATGCGCTTGTTCGGGATCGTGATCAGCTCTTTGTCTTCACCAATTAATTGGGTATAGGCTAATTTGACCTCGTGGACGACCCCACTGCCCCCCTTAACAATAATAGTATCGCCAATTGTAAAGGGTCGTGTCAGGATAATAGAAAGTCCTGCGCCATAATTGGAAAGAGGCCCCTGTATTGCCAAGGTCGCACCAAAGGCACCAGCCCCTGCCAGTGCGATCAACGGGGCTGTACTGATCCCGAAATTACCAAGAGTAATGATGATAACAAAGACGATCAAAACAACTTTGACAATGTTACCGACAAAGCCAGACAGCGTCTGATCAAACTCTTTACGCAGGCACAACCCGGTAACCTTACCGCCAATCCAGCCCGCTATTTTCAAACCGATAATCAGAACAATGACGGCCCCGATGATCTGAAATCCATAAGCAACCCCGAATTCAATCCCTTTATCAATCAGGGCTTCAGCTGTTTTGAGCTCTTCATCAATCATTATCAACCACCCAACATTACCTCGTTTCAAGATATTTACGGTCTAAAAATTCCTTACGTATATCAAAGCGTGAAGTCAGCAAAGCATCAACAGTTAATCAGCATTCCTCAAAAATTGTTTGGCGTTTTTGAATACAAATTTTAACCTATTTGCACCACACTCCTGCTATGAAGGCCACAGCGCACACACGTTTTTCTTGAATTTTATATTTGAAGGCAACTTTTAATGACAAAACCTAAAAAATTTTATAGTCGGGGTTTTGACGAGAGTTTTCTGCAGAGATGTGACGATAGAATAGCTGCCTTTTATCAAATGTGGAAATCAAAGTGTAAAGATGACCACATCCCTTCACGAAGCGACTTTGATCCAATCGATATGGTTCGTTTTTTGCCCGGCATTACGTTGGTTGATGTTGATAAAGAAACCCAAAATTTAACTTATCGCTTGGTCGGGACAAACGAAGTCGCCGTTCGCGGGAAAGACCCCACAGGCGATAGTGTGAAAGAACACTTCCACGCAACAACTTGGGAAGATACCTGGCAAAATTATAACCATACCATCAATAACCAAGGCATCGTTTTTGATGATTTGGACATGCCAAATTCAAACGGCATTATTGTCGGTGATGAAACGATATTTCTCCCACTATCCTCTGACGGAGAATACGTAAATATTGTTATGCTTTACAGCATACAAAGAGAACCTTCCGAGTAAATTATCCTATTGAAGGTCATCATAAAAAAATAACGAAGGATGTAAGTAGGACTCGGCCAAAATGTGCCACCCTTACAAAACGGTTTAGATCTCGTTGAATATAGACTATCACATCCTTCGGCTTATCTTTAATTTCACTCTATATCACGTCACTTCCGAAAGAGTCCTTCATGACAAAACCTATGAAATTTAATGCCCGGGTTTTCGATGAAAGTTTTCTAAATCAATGCGATGCCCGAATTGCGGCATTTTACCAAATATGGAAATCAAAGTGTAAAGATGGCGTCATCCCTTCTCGAAGCGATTTTGACCCGATTAACATGGTTTGTTTTTTGCCCGGCATAACATTGGTCGATGTGAACAGTGAAACCAAAGAGCTCACCTATCGCCTCGTGGGAACAAACGAAGTTGCAGTCCGAGGGAAAGATCCGACGGGCGAGGCTGTCAAAGATAATTTTCATGCAAATTCTTGGGACGATGCGTGGGGAAATTATGGGCACGTCATTAATAAAAAAGGTGTCGCCTACGACGATTCAAACATCCCAAATTCAAATGGCGTTATAGAAAGGGATCAAACAGTGTTTGTCCCCCTGTCATCAGACGGGGAGCAGGTAAACATTGTAATGGCATACAGCATTCAACAAAAGATGGTGAGATAGCAACTAGACGTTCCATAAATTGCGATCATAATCCTTACTGTTAAAGTCTATTGCATTCTTGAAAACTGACGCATAAGTCATATACGGTCCCCCAACAGGAGGAAGAATCATTTATTATAATATGCCGCTCTATCGCCCTCCGAGTGAAGGGAACAACCTGATCATACAAGCGACACTTGGGTGCTCTGCAAATTATTGCACCTTTTGTTCTATGTATAAAACCAAGACATATACCGCCAGACCGCTTGATCAGGTCTTCGCAGATATAGATCAAGCTGCGCAAGAGTGGCCCACGGCAAGCCGTGTCTTCCTCGCCGATGGTGATGCCCTCACCCTGTCAATGGACAATCTGCGCGCAATCTTAAACAAACTCCACGAAACATTCCCCGCGCTGACAAGGGTATCAGCCTATGCGACGCCCAAGAACCTGATTGATAAATCGGTTGATGAATTACGCGAACTGAAAAGCATGAAACTAAGCCTCGTCTATATGGGCATAGAATCAGGTTCGACCCAGGTCCTCAAACGCGTGATAAAAGGTGCCTCGCACAAAACCCACGGTATGGCTCTGGACAATGCGAATGCGGCTGGGCTGAAGGTATCTGCCACGGTAATCCTCGGGCTTGCTGGACAGGCGGGGTGGGAAGATCATATCGCAAGTACCGCTCAATTGATCAACGATCATCCCCCGACCTATCTCTCAACCTTGCAACTCACCCTTGATGAGGCGACTGTTGATGAGTTTATGGCTGAGCAAGAAAAGGGTTTTACGTTTCAAGACGACGATGCAATTCTTCTGGAACAAGAACAACTGCTCAAGCTTCTAAACCCGCCAAAACCGGTCATTTTCCGTTCAAACCATGCATCGAATTGTTTACCGCTAGCGGGCAACTTACCAAAAGATAAAAACAAGCTATTGGAAATTATTACTGCGGCAAAAGACCAAACTCACCTACGCCGCTCTCCGTTTATGCGCAGTCTATGATCAGAGATCTAAGATAAAGACCGTGTAATGCGCGCACTCTGATACTGGACCTGTTATGAAAAATTCCCCGCGCCTCTCCTTCCTCTCCGTCAAGGGTGTCCCAACCCTGTCCTGGAGTTCGCCGAAACCACTGAATTTGCGGCCCGACCTTGTCACCCTGATCTTGTTGATCGTTGGTTTGACAATATTTGGCCTTGGCGAAGCCCTTCTTATCGCAGCCGGAACAGGCGTAAGCCCCTGGACCGTTTTGGCACAGGGTGTAAGCCAACAGACGGGCTGGACCATAGGTTTATCGACCTTCATCGTTAGCATGACCGTACTTATTTTGTGGTGGCCACTCAAACAGGTGCCGGGCATTGGCACCATCCTGAACGCCATAATTATCGCCCTTGTTCTGGAATTTATCCTGCCCTACATCACAACGCCCGAGGATTATATCTTTCAGGTCTTGCTCACCATTTTGGGCATTCTGGTAACAGGCTTGGGTAGTGGCATTTATCTGATCGCCAATTTGGGTCCAGGGCCCAGAGACGGCCTGATGACGGGACTACAGCAACAAACCAACCTACCCATAGCCTGGATCAGAAGCGGGATAGAGCTATCCGCCGTAATCATCGGGTGGTCTCTCGGCGGTGTTGTCGGCCTCGGTACTGTGCTGTTTGCTGTTTTGATAGGACCATCGGTAGCGTGCAATTTGTTTTTGCTGAACAAATTGTTTGGTGGAAAAGAGACCTAGACAGAAAACAGGCTGAAACACCCGTCGAATTCTATTAATACTTAGTCAATCACCTAGCATTGGGACGAGGTTAAGGATTATGCAGAAGTCACCCCGAGGCGTTGGTCTCTTTTCCGAAGTAACGAAATCAACGGCAAGGCAAGTAGAACCATCCATGACTTCCCTAGTACTTGGCCCAACAGAAAATCCAGATTTCCAAAGGCAAGCTGTAGAAAAACAACACTATCGATAACAAGGCCAACCGCGCTACTGGCTAAGACGGCAAGCACCAATCGGCGTTCTTGTAACGGCGTATAAACAGCAAAATCTGCGAGTTCAGAAAGCAAAAACGCGGCAGCAGAAGCAACAACGAGCGCTGGAGGAGCAACATAAGCAGATAGTGCAGCTCCGATCACTATTGCAATCAAGGCCCATTTCTTCCCTAAGCGTCGCTGAACCATATCTCTTAAGACAAGAGCAGCCCCGATCATCAACACCCCACTTGGTGCCATGGTGTCTGGACCAACAG
Source organism: Kiloniella sp. (assembly GCF_048270245.1). GTDB lineage: Bacteria > Pseudomonadota > Alphaproteobacteria > Kiloniellales > Kiloniellaceae > Kiloniella. The sequence goes on along the minus strand of NZ_JBLWTH010000001.1, from coordinate 419,596 downwards.
GCAAAAGACAAGGACCATCCACGACACAAACGGTACCAACATTACCGATCATCCAATTCGCAAATGGTATACAAAAAAGGAACGCAATAAAATAAACACTGCCTTCAACCTTTATTGCCTTCATTACCCAAGCCTTATTTTGATGTAATTACCCAAACAGTATGTTGCATGGATAACAGCTTCTGTAAGGCGTCGCATAAGCTGTCACCATCTCTGACACAAAGCAAGGCTTTGGAGCGAATTTTTGACGCATAGTTTAGCCTAAAAATGACGCATAAGATGTCATCCGCCTAAATTATGGACCCAAATAGTGTCATTTCACAAAATTGTTCAGATTTATTTTACATAAGGCACATTATCCGAATCAGTGATTAGGGAGCGCAGCCTTATTTTAAGATGTGTCCGAGACGAGAATAAGCAAATTTCTTTCTCAGAAAAAGCACAAAAAAAATAGCCCGGGAAATCCCGAGCTATTTGAAATATTATCTCTACGTAGATTTTATAAAATCACATTTTAAGTTTTGACCTCTGCTTTTTACGATTTGGTTTCAGAGTATAGGTGCTCACCAGTTGCATTGAATTATTAATCCACTGCGCCGTTTTACGCTTTAGAGCTCGAATATTACTCAATTCATTTTCAGAAAGATAATCTTTCAATTTTTTTGCTACCTGCTGCATTCCAACATGAACACTTTGTGGTTCAGTTTGAGGTGGTCCAATCTTGTTGCATCTCCACAAATCGCCGAAGCAGAGTGTAGGACGCCTCAGTAAATTCAGCTCGCGAATGCGTTTTGTCGTTATCTCGAACATGCGCAGCCTATATGCCCTTAAAGTGACAACTCGAGGCTTGCTGCATGCATTATTGACCGATGAAGAGGGCATATCGCATCAATATGACTGCCGTGTCGGTCAATTTAGTTGACACAATTTTACTTATATCCATAATGAGCTATGAGGCGGTCAAATTACGTAAATATGACCGATGAGTAAATCAAAATAGGTTTGAATGATGCCAACACCAAAGCGCACTTACGCCCGCTACACCACTGAGGGGGTCGTCCTGCTGGGCAAGATGATCCGCCATGGGCGCAAGCAGCGCAAGATGACCGAGATGGAGTTGGCTGAACGCTTAGGCATTGCTCGTAGCACTCTTCAGCGTCTGGAGAAAGGCAACCCAAAGGTGGAAGTCGGCATCATGTTCGAAGCAGCGACGATTGTGGGCGTGAAGCTCTTCGAAAGCGATGAGAAGGGCATCAACCGCCTTTCAGATCGCATGGACGACCGCATCGCTGTCCTTCCCAAGCACGTCTACAAGACCGGAAAGAAGGTCGTCGATGAGTTCTAAACTGCCCAAGTACAATGAGGCATATGTCTGGGTCTGGCTTCCCGACGCGACCGTGCCCATCGTCGCTGGACGATTGAGCGCAGACAACGGCCTCGTCCACTTCAACTACGGTAAAAGCTACCTGGAGCGCGAGGATGCTATCCCGCTCTACCTGCCCGAACTTCCACTCCAGCCAGGAGAGCTTCCGCTCCCAGATGGCCTCATTATGCCGAGTAGTCTGCGCGATGCTGCGCCGGACGCATGGGGACGACGCGTTATCCTCAACAAGAAGTTTGGCGCCAAAGGCAACGAACTCGACGATCATGAGCTGTCAGAACTGACATTCCTCCTGGAGTCAGGGTCTGACCGTATTGGCGCGCTCGATTTCCAGCTTTCGCCTAGCGAGTATATGCCGCGCTCCCCGACAAATGCCACACTGGAAGAGCTAATCGAGTCAGCACAGCGGGTTGAGAAGGGTATTCCGCTATCTCCCGAGCTTGATCAGGCATTGCACCACGGCAGCTCAATTGGCGGCGCACGGCCGAAGGCACTGGTTGAAGATGTCGCCATCAAGCATGTCGCGAAATTCTCATCGTCTTCAGATCTCTATAGCGTGGTGAAGGCGGAATATGTCTCGATGCGCCTCGCTGCACTTTGCGGCCTCAATGTCGCACCAGTTTCGCTGGAGAGTGCCTCAGGCAAAGATGTTCTTCTCGTAGAGCGCTTCGATCGCATGAAGGCCGAAGCGGGATGGCAGCGCAAGATGGTGGTTTCAGCTCTGACAATGCTAGGGCTGGATGAAATGATGGCTCGATACGCGAGCTACGCCGATCTTGCCGACATCATCCGTCATCGTTTCACCGAGCCACAAGCGACATTGCGAGAGTTGTTTGCTCGCATCGTCTTCAACATCCTCTCAGGCAACACCGACGATCACGCGCGAAACCATGCGGCCTTCTGGAACGGCGAGATGCTCTCGCTTACACCAGCCTATGACATTTGCCCTCAAGGACGTGCAGGGCAGGAGGCGACGCAGGCTATGCTCATCACCGGTGATAATCGGACGAGCCGCGTAGCGACTTGTTTTGAGGCAGCTCATCACTTCTTGCTATCTCAGAGTGAGGCGATAAAGATTGTCGAGGCTCAGTTGCGCTGCATAGCTGAGAATTGGGTGGCGGTATGCAATGAGGCAAAGCTCTCAGAAACCGAACGGAATTTCTTCTGGGGACGACAATTTCTCAACCCCTATGCTTTCACCGCCCTTGAAAGAACTCCAATCGCGATTTCTGAACTTGCTAACGCACTGCGGAAGTCCGTCGCATAAAATTCCTGACCAGAAACTCTGGCAACCTACGGTAGCTCACAATTTTCAACGATTGCCGACGGCATCGATTATCACTCCACCGATCCTATGAAAACTTACAGGGCTAAGTGCCTTAAATTAAACAAAGCCATCGTTGAATTGACTTTTAAAAAGGTATTCAAAACCAAGGAACACCTATTTCATAACTTATATGAACCCCTTGGATTAAACGAACATCGGACCGCGCAATACCGTGGGTCAGTTGAAACCAAATGGAGTGTTTTTTATGACTGAGGAATTGACCAAAAATCTCCCGAATTTAATTGAGCTCGGCAAACAAGTAAGAGCAAAGAGAAAGGCTGAAGGCCTTAACCAAAAAACACTTGCTGCACTTGCTGGCTGCTCCCATGTGCCAGTTGTTCATTTAGAAAGAGGTACTGGGAAGTTAAACTTAAACACGGCGTGGAAAATCATGGATGCCTTAGGTATGACAAAAGCGTCATCAGATTGAATATATCCCGTTTTAACAACTTAGAACTAGTCCAAATGATCAATCCCGAGAGAAAGTGAACGCTTTCGCGTATGAATACCAGCAACTAAACTATCAGATAGCGCTTCTGGAAAATCATCCGGTAAAGCTTGGATTGTTTCTTCTATAGCAGTATCTATTCCATTTAAGATGTCACGTAACAGTTGCTGAACCAGAGGCAGGCCAAATTCAGACCTTTTGGCAGTTTGCAAAAAGTGCCTGACTGCGACTTCATCCATTCGATATTTATTATCATCGCCCACAGACATAGCAAGCTTCATTTGTTTTCGTTGCAATTGCCCTTCATCCAACGCTTTTTGCGCCGACAATATGTCGTAGAAAGGTGTCATATTAAAACCTCCTGGTTGCAAAGAGATGCTAAAATTCTTGGCATGCCCGTCAGTAGCGCCAAGCAACCAAAATAATATTTGTGCCTTGATAAAAGCCGATTGATCTTTTGTTGGTTGGTTACTGGCCTTTAATAATTCCATGCACTGAACAATATTAGGTCCCCCATCTGCCTGATATTTTTGACTGGGAGGAGTTGCCATTGCCTGACAAAAATCTTCCTGTGGGATACGCATCAATTTTTCATTTGAAATCCACCGCCTATCAAAACGCTCAATAACAAGGGCCTTCACATCTTCAAACTGACAAATTTCCACTTTTGCAATATCAAGCCCCATAAACTCACAGAATTTCATGCAGAAAAATTCATTCTCCACGCTGTCCTGCAAATCAATCCCGTTGGGTAATCTCCCCAATTGTGTTTTGAAGATATGAGTTGTTGGTGTCATACCCACAGGGCGCAACCATTGATTATTCACCAGTAAAAGGGCTGTTTTTTCCTGCGCACCTGCAATGGAAATTCGAAAATCGTCATCACCTTTTATCCCTAGAGGATCTGCTTTAAGATCACGCAGGATGTGTGCAATATCTGTCTCGGAAACTTCTTCGCCTTCCAGGTTAAGCCCATGGTTTTTGCCATTTCCAGATGGAATAAACTGTAAAGCACCGACACAATCGCCTCCAATTTTCTCCAGCATGCTAAACGCATCTAAACCCGAAGCATTCACTTTGGAGGCAACTCGCTCACGTATAGCCTGATTGTCAGGAAGCAGGTTCTCAAGATAGGCAATCACTGGTGCGCCTTGATGCCCTCTTTCATTCAAAGGCAAGGAAAGAGAGATAGGGAAGGTTCCACTCAGTGAAAGCCATTCAGGCACATATTTAAAGGTTATAGCACCAGAACGTGCCATCACGATGTCGCCTACGTTGCGACCATTCAACAATATGGACAGTTGCTTCACTGCAGTAAGTCCTCAAGCTGAACAGATCCGGGCTTCTGGCGCGGCATTAACTCAAATTCCAGTTCAAGGGCCTCCAGCACTCGGAAAATTGTTTTAAGCTGCGTCCCAGCATCCCCATTCTCCAAAGAGGATATAGTTGCAGGGCGCAAATTAGTTCTGGCGCTAATATCTTTTTGCGTCAGGCCTTTCTTTTTGCGCGTGCGCCGAATGGCTTCGCCTAATTGTTTTGCGTTTCGTGCAGTCAGAATCATAGTATAATCCCTTATTTACGCCGCAGAGTAACATATGCATAATGACGCTACAACGTAAATTAACAAAAAATACGCTTTAGCGTAATTTATCAAAAAATCAATTTTGCTGTAAGAAAGGGTGCGGAAAGAGAATCTAATAAAATTGATCGGGAAAATTCCGAGCTATTTGAAATCTGATTTCTAATAAGATTTTCTGAGACTAATAATTTCCTCCTGTTGTGTTCAATTTAACAGAAGGTTCTCTCTATTTTATTGCGACGGGTCCAGATTCGTCTCAATTCTGCGTAAAATACCTTAATTTTATAGAAGAGCTCTCCAAGAGCCAGAAGAAGGAGAATTCCAATGGGAGCAGATCAACCAAAATATAAACACCACTAACTTATAATCGAGTACACATTCGGGAGAAGGTCACGGGGGCAGTGATACCAAGGCCATCACCAAAATCCAGTATTAATTGATTTTTCATTTTTTATTCTTTCCTAACGTTTATTTTTACAGGCAAATTATATTTCATTTTCTACTCCAAGAACTTCTTTAAATCTTCATGCTCAAAAGCAGAAGCCATGCTATCCATTTCTTTTTTGCTTAAAGCAAACTGTGCTGCAACATTTCTCCATTCACTAACGGCAAGCGCGACTTCTTTTGCAATTTCATTCGCTCTAGGTTTTTTAATTCGAAAATCATCAATGACTGAAAACGCTAGATCAATAGACGCGGTAGGATTATCAAAATCAATTGATGTCGATAGCATGCGTGCTTTGACCTCAATAGGCGTTGGGTTCACATCATAGGCTGGTGATAATACCCATCCCTTGTGGCGTTCATACAAAAATCCATGGTTTCTAAGATGGTCATCAGTATTTGAAATCATGACAGTAAAAACAATGCGTCGCCATAACTCCTCTAGATCAACGTTTGGATTTGCCCCATGCTGGGTAATGGCATAAGCGATTTCAAGGTAGCTATGAGGGTCATTGTCTTTTGCTCCCAACATGCTCATGGCTGATAAGAATGGAACACGATGACCTTTAACACGATCAAAGCGCCTTAAAATTAAAACAGGTTTGTCCATGATTGTTTCGAGACGCCAACCTGCTGTTTTAACACCGGCTTTCTCTGCAAGCGTGAGTGCCACAGCTTCCCAAACAACCACATTAAACTCATCATCTTTTTTAGGGAATTTCGCAATAGCCAAGCTACCATCCTTATCCCTGACCGATGCTTTTGGTCTTGCACCGCCAAGAGATGATCCCGGTGCCAATAATATCTTTAAATCTTCTGCTGTTTCATCGCCATCCAAATAGCGTTCTGTCGCCGATAACAATCTAGGAAGGTCAACTAAAGGGGGGATGCTCTGTTTATCCTTTGGTGTTAAATACGGCCCACCATCTTCCAGTGAAAAGCGTAAAGCACCTTGGCGAGCTTCATCATTCACGCCCAGCAAGTAATCTGCTTCTGATAGCGTTCTTGTAACTTCTCCTGAAGATTTAGTACGCACACTTTCAGATCGACGCATGAGAACGCGCCCCCAGCGATCCGGTGCTGAATCACCAACAGCACCAAATAATATCTGATCTGGCGTAGTATGAAATGATCCTTCTGTTAATTGGAGTGCTGGATCAAGCGCAAATTTTTCGGAATGCCTCAGCCAATCTTTATCATATTCGAAAGACGCACTTTGACGCGACCCACGTTGGTGAAACCAGAGCTTTCCAACGCTGTGAGTCTGTTCGTCAAGTTCAATAGAAACGTATATTTGCTGACTACTCATTGCTTTCTCCTTTGTCACTTTGAGGTGATCTAATTCTTTGAGGGAGGTTCTCATCTTCCAGCTCACGTCCAACAATATCATGTGAAGCATCAGCGACTTGCGCCAAATGATCCGACATACCTAAAACAAAGAGAGCAGAGGCATATGACCCCATGGATACACTGGGATCGCCTTTTTCAATTTTAGATAAAGTAATACGAGAAAAACCAGCGCGTTCAGACATAAGTTTCACTGCAATACGGCGGCGGCGGCGGGCATCGCTAATATCTTTTCCCAGCTGCCTTAAAGCTTTCTGCACGGGTATTGGTAGATATGTTTTCTTGCTCATAGCCTTACCTTAATGTTTCTTATGTTTATCCTTATGCGGGCTAATGTAAATAATAAGAAACATTAAAGGAAAGTCAAACTACTTGATGCATAATGCATACTATTATTATCCTTATGGTAGTTAAGGTAAACAATAGTATACATTAAGGTTTTGGCTGCAGTCCTGCCTCGTAGGCGGACTTTAGGGCTCTGTTGCAAAAAATTCACTCAGAGTTACTCTTCAATAGATTATCTTTTCTACAGCGGGATTTCTCTATGTCTGAGTTCAAAAGTTGGAAGGACTCTAAATTAGTATGGAGGAATTTTTGGGGCTCAGGTCAGTTGTTTTTTTTAAACACGAGAGTGATTGAAAAAATGGATTCAACGATTCATCAAATATACATAATACTCTATTATGTGAATCAGTGCTCAGGGAGCACAACCTTTTTTAAGATGTGTCCGAGATGAGAATAAGCAAATTTCTTTCTCAGAAAAAACACAAAAGAAAATAGCCCGGGAAATCCCGAGCTATTTTTATAGAAGTATTACTTAGACTTTATAATCGACCCGTTTTGGTAATCCCCCCATTTTTAATGGGATCGTTCTGCATGCTCATTTCAGCATACATCTTTTTTAGGCACCGGTTCTGCTCGGATAAATCCTTCATTTCTGCGATCAGAGAGGCATCCATGCCGCCATACTTAGCTCGCCATTTGTAGAATGATGCATTGCTCATCCCGTGTTCACGGCAAAACTCAGAAACAGGAACACCGCCCTCTGCCTACTTCAAAATCAACATGATCTGTGCTTCGGTGAATCGTGAATTCTTCATCAATAAATCTCCTCAGTTATATTGCCGAGAAAATTCTACTTTTGAACACATTTAATTTTCGGGGGATTACCTAACCACCTCTAAAAATGGAGGTATTACTAGAGGATCTGGCAAAAAGTAGTGCCAAAAGCTATCAACGCCGCAATGCCATAGCTTCTATTGAAAATATTACGAGAGAACTATGCCATGGAATATAAAACTCAATGCCATCAATGTTAGTTTAGAATATCAGTTCTGTGAGCACGGGAAATTTTATCTATTGTAGATACGTCAATCCCTGCATTGCTTGCATATTGCCCCCAATCTAGTATTGCAGCTTGTACTTGCTCTAGTATGTCTTCTGCCCTACCACGTTTCATTGAAATCAGCTTAGCGCAGCCCTTAAAATCACTGAGAGAAAACTGATCACGTTTGCCATTCATCGACATTTGATGGCTGCCCGCCCACGTTCCACTCGGATTATAGCTATAGGTAACATCATAGGCGGGTGATAACGACCACTGACCTGCCTTATTCATCAAGAAGGTGATATTTTTAACGTGATCGTCCTGATTTCGAGCCAGGACATTAAAAGCCATTCGCCTAAACTGCTCCTCAATATCGTCCATTGTTAAACTAAGTTTTCGAATAGTTTGAAAGGCCTGCTCATACGAATAGGCGCCAGCTTTTTTAAAATCATAATGCTCCATGGCGCCGAAGGATTGTATATGTAGTTTTTGGCCATCATCAGATCGATCAAAACGCTTGGTCATAAAGTGACTTCGGCCATTCTCTTCCAGCAAGCGGCAATCCATCATGTTAATGCCAGCCGCACGAGCCATTTTGTAATATGCAAATTCAATCAGGCCATATCCTGCGGGATCTTCAAGCTCTTTATCTTTGTTGCCAGTTACCCCATCAAATTTTAGCAACCAATACGAAAACCCATCACCAGCATTAACCTGACCAGAGTGCACCTCGTTCGTCTTAGCATTCCAAGCAATAATAGCTTTAGCACGAGCTCCACCTGCCGATGTCCCTACCTGCAATATTTCGTTTAGTGTATTTTCTCGATCTGGCACAGCAAAAGAGCCATCAAATTGATTACGCTTTGTCAGTACTTCGCTAGCTAATTTTACAAGAGCATCAACATCAATCGGTTTTGCTTTTCTGGAAACAGGACCTTGTGTCGGAGCGTACTCCAACGCTCCCATACCGCGACTCGCAGTATAACAAAGCCGTTCCACAGGATTAAAGCTATTTGGCGTTCGCCCTTCTCTAGCCAACCAAGCGTTAATCAACGCGTTGCCAAAATCATCCGGCAATGAATCTGATAACATTCCAGGGAGCCCATGAAACGTCTCTACAGGAAGTGCTGTAAATGTATAAATTTTGTTGGATAACGGCATTTTGAGTGGCGCAACTTCAATACCACTAGTGATAAAATTTGAATCATATTCAAAATTGCCACGCCCTACATTACGATCCCAACTGACCGCACCAATAGTTTTTCCCCATAATTTCACCTCAGCAACGGTCATGCTTCTTCATCACCCCAAGTCCATCTATCGCTTTCTTTTTTAAGTTCCGCAGTAGAGGCACGTTTGCGACTTTTACCTTGCAACTTAATTTGCTGCATAGGACTTATGGCAGGTTCAGGGACAAGTGCTTCCAAATTATCTAACAAGCCAAGACTACGCAGCACACGGAGAAAATTCGACAATTGCGTAGAATGCCCTTGCTCAACACGATTAATCGTACGCACAGAGACACCAGCCTCTTTAGCGAGTGATTTCTGTGTTATATTAAGATTGAGACGGTACTGAAGAAGTCTCTCCCCTAACAACCGAAGTACGGCTTCATCAGATATTCCATTTTCCATAAGATGTCACTTTTGTCCTGTTACTATCAAATAGAATTAAGAGTATGCCATTTTTGGCCTATTAAGCCAAATATTATAAAGTTAATCAACGTGAGAATAATGGCGGGTAATCTTATATATTACAGATAATATGCCACTTTTGGCACATTAGATTGAAAAGTAGATTTTGAAGAAACCTCACTTAAAGGAGAAACGTTTTGCAACCAACCCAAAAAGATCAAATCAGAGAAGTGAGGGTTTGTGCGGATCACAGAAGAAATGAGTTTTGTGGCAAAAACTATAAAACTGGCGTCACCACCACCTAAACCATAATGCATAATTATGCGAATCAGTGCTTAGGGATCCGGGCCTTAATTTAAGATGTGTCCGACATGAGAATAAGCAAATCTTACTCTTAGAAAAGCACAAAAAAATAGCCCGGGAAAATCCCGAGCTATTTTATAGAAATATTACTTAGACTTTATGGTCGATCGGTTTTCTCTTTAACTCGAACCCCGCCGTCACCATGATTATCTGGAGTAACAATCCATCCCTCATTCCACGCATTTAAGCATTCTGAAATTAACTCAAATGCATTGCCATTATAGGAATCTATAATAGTGCCCTCAAAAACTGTTTCCCCATCTTCTGATTTAATCTGGTATTTATAATCAGAACTCATTCGATAGGTATGAGGCCCTGTGATATTTGCAATTTTAATTTCCCCAATTTGTTTTTGTTTTGAATAATCGCCCCGCGGAATAACATCTACTTTCACCAAAATCATCTTGCCTAACTCCCCAATTAAAACAAAATTAGATAATCGAGTTCGCTGCTATTAATATAAAAAAATCAGGTTTTCTTTCCTTCCTACCAAACGTCGCTCTCTAAATATTTTCGAACACCCTTAATATCTACTATCATCATTTCAGATGCACACTTTCCTCCCCAAATTTTATTCGGCTTTTTCACCCATTTGTTTCTCCTTTCCTCATCTACAAACCAAAACTTTAAAGCAGTTCGAATTCTTAAAGCCCCACAAATTTTCTCATCAACTTCACCGCTAAAGCCTTCGATCTTGCCTTGCTTCATTTCCTGATATTCATCTAGGGTACACCCGAGAATTTCACGCCCTTCCTTCTCAGTTAATCCCCATTTATCGAATAAAACACCGATCAAATTCATCTCTTGTGGTTATGAAAGCTAAGTCGTTACAAGCGACCGGATACCTGACTTCATTTGAAGAATGCCTTGGACCGATAAATCCCCCCTTCTTACGAGAATGTCACCAAGAACCTTTGGTGGATCCCTTTGCAAATAGACCGATAGTTCACCGCCCAGAACCATCATTATCGCATCCAGGTGGCTTACTCCGTATTGCCGCAGCCCTGAAAATGCTTCGTTAAGGCTAACCAAATCTTGAGATGAGATGCCTTTGCTAGATATAGCTTTATTAGCCAAGCTATCTAAGAAGGTCTGAGGCGCTGTTGGCGTAAATACCCAGTTCCTATTTCCATCGACATTCGGTCCGCGAGCTGCTTTTAATAGCCCCTGAGCGGCCAAGTCATCTCCGACCTGCCGACTGATACCAATAATTCGACAGAGGTCATCCAGACTGATCAGGCTCGCCAGATAGCTCTTAGCCTGATCAACATTCTCTGCAGTGTAGTTACGGTATTTCTTCTCTATGGATTCCAACGTGACTGGCTTGAGAATACCCATGCCCTCAAGCCATTGAATTTTCTTTGGGCCAACTTGCAAAAACTTCCCTGTTTCTTCCCGGCTCAAAGTTTCTTTTTGGCGACCCGTTCCCCAGACAGATGTACAACCTTGATGCTTTACTGTTTGATCGTATCCACGATCCCTGAGGTAGTCCTTAAAGGTATCTCTAAAGAGCTGTAGAGATACACTATATTCAGTACCATACAGCCCCTTGTAGAGCGCCCCGAATGCCCCCTGGAGGCCCGCGCTTTTCTTTTTGGAGCTCAGCAGATGTGCACGATAAACATCAATCTGGTTCCAGAAGTTATAAGGCCAATTATCAAGAAGCTTTGCAGCTTCCTCCATTAGCCCAGCACACGCCTCTAAAGACAATCCTGCCAAACGACTACTTTTACGGCTGTCTAACTTAAGGAGCACAGCTCCCAAAAGCGAAATCACCTTATGAAAATCGACCACATCCAGCTTGGCCATAGAGGCAAATGGTTCTGGTAGATTTTTAGAAATCGCAACACCTGAAGAGCTCTCAAGTGCTGACATCAAAAGTGAAAGGGGAGCTGAGTTAACAGAATTGGGCTCTACAGAGCTCAACTCTTCCCCACAGCGACAGTGACAAAGTGTTGTACGGGACCAGGATAGTTTTCTCCCGCAAGTAGGACATACCCCTATTAAAGCGCAGTGATGTTTTGGACAGTGCGTATAACCAACAAGATCCCACACCTGTTTATGATAAGGTTCTTCCTTTAAACACTGGGGGCATAGCTTACTTCTCGACAAATCGATAAGTTCTCTATCAAGCTTCTGCTCACCAAATCCCAGAATGGAACCTTTAGACGATTTTTCTGATTGATAACCTTTTTCTTTAAGCTTATCGGCTGAAGTATGCAGACACGGTTCAAGCACCTCAGAGTAATTCGCGAGCTTCACCAAGCCAGAAGCGCCACGTACATCTAGGCCTAACGCATTTGGGACAACACTGATGGAACTATAAAGGTTTTCACCTGATAGCCGTAATAAATACCCATGAAGGCTTTCACCAGCTTCAAGTGGTGCAGTTAGTGGGATGGACAATCTCATTGTACCATCCCCAGAAAAGGATTTCCGTTTGATTTTTCTTCTCTATTTGCCAGTTCAATAAAAGCTTCACTTAACGACGAGGGGCTTAAACGGCTTTCTTCATTCCAAAACGAAATCTCCGCGGCACGCTCAATCAACCTTATTGCGCGACCTCTTAGTCTGCTACTTCCGATCCAGAGAGCCTGGGCCATCTTAGGTTCTTCAAGATTGCTATCACCATGAAAAGGCAACGCATTAGAGATGACATGCAAGAAATGAAGCCAGTCTTCCCTAGCTTGCGCATCACCTGATTGATTTTGATTAAATTCCAAACGCCCCTTCAGACGCCTTTCGAGTTGCTCATTTTCTGTAAAGACACTGTTCAGCCTATCAAGCCCAGTTAATAAGATTGGCACCTTCCACTCATTAAGACCGTTCTTAAGCCAATCGGCCACATCATAAATCACACTTTTCTTTTTTGTTTCGACAAAGTGCTGGGCTTCGTCAAAAACGATTAAATCAATACCTTCTTTTTCAAGCACGTATTTTATTTTCATTGAAAGCTGAACACCGGTTGAGCGCGTGTTCGCCCAACCAATATCTCCAAGGCATTTTAGAATTTCTTGTGTGAATGCTTTAATAGAGCATGACGGCGGCACATCTACTCTCAAGATCTTCAATTCAGGGTTTCTAGATATAAAGTTCTGAATAAAAGTCGTTTTACCTGCCCCAGAATCCCCAATTAGGCACATACAAGACCCTTGCCGGGATTGTTTTTCCGACATGATATAATTTAATAATCTTTGATGGGCGGAATGTGTTCGTTGGTTCTCAACAAACACATTTCTAATTTCAGCGATCTGATTAAATTCATATTCCATTTTTTTACTCCTTAAATTAAACGTGAGTAAAAAATAGGATCATTTCTCAATTTTATATTTGTTTGAATAATTTTCGTAATTAACCGAAAAATTAAATTCATTTTCTTCTGAATTAAGCGTTTTATTTGAAACACTTACATTTTCAGAAAATTCGAATTCTGAGACAAAATTATTGCTAGAATAAATATCATCAAATCCATTTGATGAAGCAGGAATATTTTTTCGAGCCTCTTTAATTAGTTTATCTGGATTACTAGAACCAGCTTGTAAATAACCTCGCTTCTTGGGGGCATCCCAGTTCTGCCCCTCAAAAAACTCAGCTTTACGAGACAACCGATCAACACAGTTTTTATTTTTAGTTTTATTGGCGGCTCTTTTACTCGTGATAAGTCGATGCTGATATGCTTTTAATCCACGCGTATACTCTTGGTCACATGCAGGTACAGAAACGAAACGGCCATTATCAGGATCCTTGAGGAAAACCTCACTCAAATCGTCCGGATCATAACGAATTTCAAACTCATGACCTTGAAGACAGTTAGCCCTGTAATATCCCAAATCAGGCATATTATATTTCAGCCCAAATACCTCAATCCCATAAGGTTGAACGGTCCGTGCAACCTTTCGCATTAATTTATATTTAAACTCAGTACCCAGATTTAGATAGCCAGACATTCCCTGCTCTACACTTTCATTCCATAATTCAAGCGGTTTACAGGAAATACCCCCATGCCATTCACTGGGGTAAATTTTAGTAAAAAACGTCTTGGTCATAGCCTCTAATTCATTCAGTGTTAAACTGGCTTCTTTAACAGAATCATACCCTTCACGCGCTTTGGTATCGCCAAAGGTTGTGCCCTTTATCTGATGAAGAAACATTGTATTAAGAGTTCTGAAAATGCGCTCAACATGAGCTTTTTGTACAGGGTCACCAGCTTCACAATATTTGATGACGCAATTCATCTGAAAAGAGGCCTCAACCATCTCCTCTGAATGAAATTCAGCACCATTATCAAGAAGCAACATTTCAGGAGGATTATACGTTGGGACTAATCCGTTAGGGTCAATTATATCTGCGAGACATTTACCTACGCTACTAAAACTCGGCTTATCCAAAGAGATATAATAACCAACAACCATTCGTGTATATTGATCAAGAGCAACGGTTAACCAAGGTCTTGCTGTAAGCCCCTTACCTATCAAAGCCACAACATCCATTTGAGTGTGATCCATCTGTACGCACTGCATGGGACGACTTACAGGGGTAGATGCATAATATTGCTTAAATCGGCGATTAGCTTCAGCTTCATCAAATTTATGAACACATACGGTGTAAGGATCTCTTCTCTGAATTGCTCGTAATACAGTTGATTCGCTGGGCAAATCTACTGCATGAGCAGGTGATACTTTCTCATTATATTTAGCAAGTATTCTAAATACTTCCGCTCGTATCCGATCAACACTAGCCTTCTCTCTTCGCATGTAGATTCGATCAATTACATCATCTATCGTATCAATCACCATATTCGGCAATCTTGGCGTATGATTGCCTTTCTTGCTGTGTGCGGGAATCAAGGCCCTAATATCTTCTCCCGCATTTTTATATGCCTCAAACCACCTACTAAGAGTACGTACGCTAAAAGGCTTCTTTAGGTTATCCTCAACTTTAAATTCCTCTAGGACCTCTTTGTATTCAGATTTCTTATATTTTCCAGGCCCGAACTTTGATTTCAATCGGCGAATATATTTGTACCTACTAAGAGCTTCAGCCTTATTCTCCTCAGAATAAGCATCAAACGCCTTGGACTGGATGCCTCCGTCAAAGAACCAAGCCTGCTGATTTAATTCTAATTCCTCACTCTGGGTAAAGGCGACAAAATCACGTGTCGAGAGGCTCATTACCTCGCCTGTATCAACACGCTCTAATTGGATATTCCCTTTAACTTGCTTGATGTAGGTATAGCTCAGCCCTTTGAAAACAATTTCCGTATCTTTAGGTAAAGTAAGTGACGGCACCATAATTCCCATAACTTAGCCCTCCACTGCTGTGCTTAATGAAATAAAAGATGCTGGTGTTAATTTCTTCGAATGGTCGATAATTAGATAGCCAGCCCAAATTAGCGCGTAAACAATTGGCATAGGTAAATAGGAGCTAAGTTCTTTGATCGTAATCTCATGCCCTGGCGCCAAGTAATCCCTTGCAACCACCTTATGATCCTCAGTTACCGGTACCCGTACATATCTGAGCAGCTCTTTTGAATTTGGTAACCGTGGCTCTTGCCTGATTTCAAACTCAGTAAAGAGTTTATAAGAAAGACGTTGCTCTCTATACACCTCTGCGATTGCTTCGTACGTAGCTTCTGTCTCTTTGTTTTCAAACCTCTGATAAGGCTTCACTTCAAAGAACTCCTCGACACCATCCCGTAAGGTCACAAAATCTACAGTGTTAGTGTGAGACCTTTGATGACGAGTATAAGTGACCTGCTTAGGCTGCTCACAATAAGCCTGTACGAGAGGATCAGCTTCAAATAAATAAATGGCATCAAGTTCCAGTGTTGATTCATAACCGATCATTCGGTTCATTTTCGTACTTGGGAAATATCCGCAATATGTGCCCTTCTTTTTACGAACAGGGTTACGAACGGGTGTGTAATCAAAATTAATCATTGTTTTCTCCAAACTCATATTTCGGTTCAGAAAAAATAGGGTCGATTTTGAAATTTATTTTTGAGCTGTATTTTTGTGTGTCTAATTAATTAAACAATTAAATATCTGCTGTTTTTTTATGCCCTATTTTTTAATTAAAATAAGCACAGCCAAGACGAACCTGGCTGTGCTGAATTATTTTAATCAACAAGTTAAATCAACGAGTTCAGGCACTTTTGAAATTGAAATATATAGATATTTAATTGGAAAAGAATTTTCGGAATTAAATATTTCCTCCCCCATTTCACCAACAATATATTTTTTAATATTAAATTCGGATTTTAAATTATCAGCCTGAAGTAAATTTTCATATTCCCCGATTAAATCTACGACCATTTGCTTGGCATCTTCGCGGGCAAAGGCTTCCGCAGGATTATAGGCGGAACAGCTTTTAATACTATTAGCTAAGGAAAAGGCCTCTTCAAGCCATTCACTAGCTTCAACCAGCCTTTCGCGCTGAGCCTTAGGAAGGTTATTTGGAACAGTCCAAACAATGTCCCAAATTTTTTCTGAAAGAATAATATTTATAAGAGTTTTATTCATAAGAAATTCCCATAACAGTTTCAGATGAATTAAACATAGGGTCGTATTTTTAGGGTTTTGATATTTTTTTATATTTTTTTGAAACAACTCAATTGTTATTAAATACCACGATCGCCAATTTTATTAATTTATTGTTTTAAAATAAAATTATTAATCGATTTAAAATATTGAAACCTCTTATTCTCATCACTCAAATTGTTTTTCGCTAAAATAATAAACGGTATTTTGCCCCAATTCATAGTCAATATTCACAAGCTGTAATTTATAACGAAAAAACTCCCCTTCCTTAGAGGTGATAATTCTATATATCTCCTCTATGGCGTATGCCAGCGTTTAATCCGCCAAAGCCACAACACTGAATACAAGAATATAAACCAATTAAAATCTCGCCATTGTTGCAAGTGCCCGCTATAAATACCGTAGTTTACTAGCATATCGTTTTTCTGTTCTTTGGTAGGGTATATGATTCCTGATTATCAAACTTTAATGTTGCCGGTATTAAAATCAGCCGATAAGGGGAAAGTGAAAACGACTGAGGTTATTAATCACCTTGCAAATAAATATAACCTCACAGAAGAAGAAAAAAATAAGCTGCTTCCTAGCGGGGGGAAAAAGATCTTTTATGACCGTGTGCATTGGGCAAAAAGTTATCTAAAGCAATCCGGGCTATTACATTACCCATCCCGTGGGTACTTTGAGCTAACAGATGCCGGACGAGCTGAACTCGCCAAGGATCCAAAACGTATTGATAACCAATATCTAGAAAAGTTCGAAAGCTATCGATCCTTTAAAACTCGTTTAAATACAAAAAGAGATATTGAAAACGAGATAGGTTCAAGCAACACCTCATTAGCACTTAATTCGGACTTAACCCCCGATGAGGTTCTACGTTCAGCACATCGAAACATCAACGACGCCCTTGCTGCTGACTTATTACAACGAGTGCGTGAAGCCACCCCCCAGTTTTTTGAAGAACTGATTATCGCCCTACTAATCGCGATGGGTTACGGCGGATCTTCAGAAGAAGCCGGGCAAGCTCTCGGGCGTAGTGGAGACGATGGAGTTGATGGCGTCATAGATCAGGATCCGTTAGGCGTTGATCAAATTTACGTCCAGGCCAAGCGATATGCTGAAAGCAACACAGTTGGATCACCCGCAATTCGTGATTTCTTTGGTGCCTTGAACCTAAAGAAAGCCCAAAAGGGAATCTTCTTTACCTCTTCAAAATTTAGTCCATCAGCATTACAAACAGCAAACGACCTTGGCATGCGCATCGTCTTGATCGATGGTCAACAACTAACGAAGCTGATGATCCGCTATAACATTGGCTGTCGTGACGAGGAAATACTCCATTTAAAAAAAGTAGATGAAGATTTTTTTTGAAAATGAAATTAAACCTAAAAATTTGGATATTACCCAACAACTATCACATTGGCATACAAGAGATTAACAACTAAAACTAAAATCGATTGGGCATTAACAGATACAAAACCAAATTACGACTTTCTAAATATTGCTACCACCGATTCAACAGCCTCAGCATAAAGCCACAATTAATTTACGCAAAAGCTATCCAGAACACATCCAGTCAAATTCGTTGGAGATCCAATAAGATGAAAAAACTCGAACAACAGTTCCTCAATGAACTTGATGACAAGCTTTGGAAGGCTGCTGATAAATTGCGCAGCAATCTTGATGCTGCCAATTACAAGCATGTGGTCCTTGGACTGATCTTTCTAAAATATGTTTCTGATGCCTTTGAAGAACGCCAGTCTGAATTGCGAGATCTTTTTATATCCGAAGCTGACGACAACATCTATTTCATGCCGCGCGGTGATTATGACAGCGATGAAGAATATGAAGAGGCCATCGCAGCAGAGCTAGAGTTATTGGAATATTACCAAGAAAAAAATGTCTTCTGGGTTCCCAAGGAAGCTCGGTGGAGCACTTTAAAAGATAAAGCCGCCCTGCCTATCGGCAGTGTCATCTGGCAAGACGCACAAGGTCAGGACGTAAAACTTCGCTCGATCTCCTGGCTTGTCGACAACGCCCTTGATGCCATCGAAAAATCCAACGTCAAACTAAAAGGCATCTTAAACCGGATCGCCCAGTATCAGTTGGATAACGATAAACTAATTGGCCTCATCAATAGCTTCTCAGATACCAGTTTCAGCAACCCTGAATTCAAGGGTGACAAATTGGAACTGCACAGCAAAGATATTCTCGGCCATGTGTACGAATACTTCCTGGGTCAGTTTGCCTTGGCTGAAGGCAAACAGGGTGGCCAGTATTACACCCCGAAAAGCATCGTCACCTTAATTGTTGAAATGTTGGAGCCCTACAAAGGCCGTGTTTATGACCCGGCCATGGGCTCAGGCGGTTTCTTTGTTTCCAGCGAAAAATTCATTGAGGAACACGCCAAGGAAAAACACTACAACGCGGCAGAACAGAAAAAGCATATCTCCGTCTATGGCCAGGAAAGTAACCCCACCACATGGAAACTGGCCGCCATGAACATGGCTATTCGCGGTATTGATTTTAACTTCGGCAAGAAAAATGCCGATAGTTTTCTGGACGACCAGCATCCGGACCTTCGCGCCGACTTCGTCATGGCCAACCCACCATTCAATATCAAGGATTGGTGGCATGCCTCCTTGGAAGATGACGTGCGCTGGAAATACGGCACCCCGCCCGAAGGCAACGCCAACTTTGGTTGGATGCAGCACATGTTGCACCACCTTTCACCCACAGGCTCCATGGCCTTGTTGCTTGCCAACGGCTCCATGAGCTCCAACACCAACAACGAAAGTGAAATCCGCAAGGCATTAGTAAAGGCTGATCTGGTGGAATGTATGATCGCCCTACCGGGTCAATTGTTTACCAATACGCAAATCCCCGCCTGCATCTGGTTTTTGACCAAAACCAAAAAAGAAGCAGGTGGAAAACGTAATCGACAGGGCCAAACCTTGTTCATCGACGCGCGCGGTCTTGGTTATATGAAAGACCGGGTGTTGCGGGACTTCACCTTGGAAGACACAAAGAAAATTGTGGAAACCTTCCACAATTGGCAGAAAGGCGAGAACTACGAGGACGAGCCCGGCTTTTGCGCCAGTGTCTATAGAGATAAAGCCGTACAGATTGACGCAGGTATCGCGGAGGATGACGTCACCACAACAACCATTGAAAAACATGATTTTGTGATGACACCAGGGCGCTATGTGGGGGCAGCAGAAGGGGACGAAGACACGGAACCTTTTGATGAGAAAATGAAAAGGCTGACGGCTCAATTAAATGATCAGTTCGGCGAGAGCACCCGCTTGGAAAGCGAAATTAAAAGCAATTTGGCGGGGTTGGGCTATGAGTTTTGATCTAACAACCTTAGGTGCTTTCGCGAAGGTTCAAGGAGGTTATGCCTATAAGAGTCAGGATTTTTCCAAAGCAGGTAATTGTCCTGTACTTAAAATAAAAAACATTAGGTTCGGTTATGTTGATTATTCAGAAACAGCATATATCAATGATGAGTTGGCTGACGAAACTACTGACTGGAGAACAACAGAAGGCGACATTCTAATCTCAATGACTGGCTCAGGCCCTAACGCCCCCAAATCATTGGTCGGCCGAACCGCCAGAGTTTGGAAAAACGACCCTACTTCATGGATCAATCAACGCGTTGGAAAAATTGTTATTAAAGATGAGAAATCAATTCACCTAGACTACATCTTTTACCTATTAACAACACCCCAAAGCCAAGAATTTTTAGTTTCAAATTCCTCGGGAAGCGCTAATCAAGCGAATATTAGTGGCAAAACAATCGAAGCTCTACCTTGTCCAAATGTAAGCTTCAAAGAAAGTGAGCGTATCGCAAAGATTTTACGCGACATTGATGAGAAAATAATTTCAAACCGCCAAATCAATCAAACGCTGGAGGAGATGGCGCAAGCGATCTTCAAGAGCTGGTTTGTGGACTTCGACCCGACACGGGCCAAGGTTGCCGCACTGGGATCAGGCGGCAGTGCTGAAGATGCCGAACGCGCGGCCATGCGAGCGATTTCTGGTAAGTCAGACGAAGAATTATCTGAATTTAAAGCCGCATCCCCAGACGCATTCAACACTATAAAATCCACCGCCGCCCTCTTCCCCGCCACCCTGCAAGACAGTGAACTAGGGGAGATACCTGTGGGATGGCTGCCATCCGATCTTAAATCGTACACGACAGAATTACGTCGTGGTATATCCCCAAAATACACTAGAGAGAATGGTGTAAGAGTTATTAACCAAAAGTGTATCAGAAACCACACTATTGACTTCACTTTAACAAGACGAAACGACCCCTCGAAAAGAAAAATTGAAGGTAGAGAAATTGAGGTTGGTGACGTATTGGTAAATTCCACAGGAGTAGGCACTTTAGGTAGATTGTCTCCAGTTAGAAACCTAGATGAAATAACTGTTGTTGACAGCCATGTTACAGTCGTACGTGCTGACTCCTTGAAAATTTCTAAATCTTTTCTTGCTGGCCTAATGATTGAAAATGAACCATACATTGAGGCTAGCGGTGCGGGAAGTACTGGACAAACTGAACTTAGGAAACAAATATTAGAAGATATACATTTTGTGTGTCCCACTCATGACATCGACAGAAAATTTGATGCTCAAGTTGAAAAAATAAATTCTCTAATTGCGATACTTGAAGCCCAAAGTTTATCTTTAGCTGAAACGCGCGATACCCTTCTCCCCAAACTTCTCTCCGGTGAAATGGATCTATCAAATATTGCCGCTACCGATGAAGAGGTCGCGTGATGGCAGACAGCTCATATTGGCAGAAAATCCCTGAATGGAATAATGATAACCCTTCCCATTCTTTCGAGATTATGGCGGATGAATTTAGCGGACGTATACCTGTTACGCGGCTTGAACATTGGCGCGCTTTTACGAGCTTACTTGAAAGCACTTTCTTCAACAGAAATGCCACACAGTTCGTTTACAGAGGCCACCGGCGGTATGACTGGAGCATCATGCCCACCCTCGGCCGGTTGACGGCATCAGGCATTGTGACAGAAGACCTGGCCAATGAACAACTTGGCCTTTTTCGCAAGGCGATACGTGGACGTATCAACGACCATTCCCTATTGGAAGACGGCCTGGAAGATGACGAGCTATGGTCAATCGGGCAACATCATGGATTAATGACTCCGCTTTTGGACTGGACCTATTCCCCTTATGTCGCCTTGTTTTTTGCTTTTGCAAAGGAAGACCAACCCGATGAAAAAGACAATCCTTACAGGGCAATCTATGTCCTTAATAAAAGCTTCATTGCAGATGATGAGGCCTGTCCAGATATTCGCGTTTTTGAACCAAAGAAAGATGACCATGGGCGACTGGTCAGTCAGGCGGGGCTTTTCACATTTTCCCCCTATGATGCGACAATTGAAAACAAGCTCGCAGAAATCCTTGGCGACGAAGATTTTGATGATGACGAATTGCGAACGGCTACTGAGGACGAACAGGCTGCCATACTGGCAAAATATATTTGTAAAATTTATGTCCGGAATGAAGAACAGCACAATTGCTTAAAGCATTTGCGAAAAATGAACGTCCATCACGCCAGCTTGTTTCCTGATCTGATCGGCGCTTCGGACTATTGTAATATTTTTGTATCCGAGCAGGAAAGAGATCGACAGACAGATAAACCTGTCGAGGACATTGAGACTGCTAAAGGTGTAGTCCCCACCCCGCATGTTAAACATGCCTTGCCAAAACCTGAAGACATAGTGTCGCTGTCTGAATTGCTGAAAGTACCGCCTGAAAGCGCTAACGTTGAACCAGGACGTATTGAGCTCATCGCAGGCGAGCTATCCAAGGTGCTGGCTCAGGGGAAACTGGTCGATTGGGAAGAGCGAGAAACCTTACAGGCCGAAATGAAAACCAAGACCCGTGTTTTGCTTCGCAAATATGGCTATCCCGTCGAAGCAAGGGACTACGTGATCGATAATATATTGTCGATTAATGTAGATAAGGGAGAGGCAACATGAACGAAGAACAATTAGAAAACTTGTGCCTCGACTGGTTACGCGAAAGTGGCTGGGATGTCTTGTACGGACCAGACATCGCACCAGATGGACCAAACCCAGAGCGCATAGATTACGCACAAGTGATGCTGACATCACACATTGAATCGACTTTTCACGTCATCAACCCCCATCTGCCTTTAGAATGTCTGGAACAAGTTCTTGTCAAAATAAGCAAGCCGGGAAGCCTGGACCTACTGACTAATAACAGAGGCTTTCACCATCTGTTACTTGAAGGTATTGCGGTTGAGTACAAAAAGGGCGACGAGGTCGTCAATGATCACGCCTTCCTGGTGGATTTTGGCAAAGTGAGCAACAACCGTTTTGTCGCCGTTAATCAATTTACTGTTCAAGGCAACAAGCAACCGCGACGTCCAGACGTTATTTGTTTTATCAACGGTCTTCCCTTTGCGGTGCTGGAACTCAAAAGCCCCAAAGATGAAAACGCCAATATTTGGGACGCGTTTAACCAGCTAGAAACCTACAAGCAGGAAATCAGTGACCTTTTCACCTTCAATGAAGCCTTGGTGATCAGTGATGGTTATACCGCGCGTATTGGTTCCTTAACCGCCAACCAAGAACGCTTCATGCCTTGGCGGACAATTAAAAGCGAAGATGACAAGCCTCTGCTTGAATGGCAGCTAGAAACCCTTGTTCGTGGTTTCTTTAATCCCGAACTTTTCCTCGACTATATCCGCTTCTTTGTTTTGTTTGAATCCGATGGCGAAAAAATTATAAAAAAAATCGCAGGCTATCATCAATTCCACGCGGTGCGCGAAGCGGTTCAAGCAACGATTGCTGCGGCACAAGATGGTGGCGACAAAAAAGCTGGTGTTGTCTGGCACACCCAAGGATCTGGCAAAAGTATTTCTATGTGCTGTTACGCAGGAAAGCTGTTGCAACAACCTGCCATGAACAATCCAACCCTGCTTGTTGTAACGGATCGCAACGATCTGGACGGTCAGTTGTTTGCGACCTTTTCTGCAGCAGAAAGCTTATTGAAGCAAACGCCGGTTCAAGCCAATGACCGTGATGCCTTAAGGCAATTACTGTCAGAGCGCGAGTCCGGGGGCATCATCTTTACGACGGTTCAGAAATTTGCGTTGCTGGATGGGGAAGCCGAACACCCAATCTTGAACAATCGACATAATATCGTCGTCATTTCTGATGAGGCACACCGAAGCCAATATGGCCTGAAAGCTGTTCTGACCAAGGATGGTGAATATAAATTTGGCTATGCCAAACATATGCGCGATGCCCTGAAAAATGCATCCTTCATTGGGTTTACCGGCACCCCTATTTCCATGGAAGATAAAGACACACGCGCGGTCTTTGGGGCCTATGTATCCGTTTACGATATTCAGGATGCTGTCGACGATGGTGCGACAGTGCCAATTTATTATGAATCCCGCCTCGCAAAGCTCGACCTGAACCACGAGGAAATGAACAAGCTTTCCGATCAGGTAGAAGAGGTTATTGAGGATGAAGAAGACCTGGGCTTGCGTGAAAAGAAAAAAGGTGAATGGAGCCGCCTTGAGAAACTGGTAGGTGCTGAACCCAGATTAAGCCAAGTGGCCGCCGATCTGGTTGAGCATTTTGAAGCCCGAACAGCCGTAATGGACGGCAAAGCCATGATCGTTGGCATGAGCCGCGATATTTGCGCCCACCTTTACAATGAAATTGTCGCCATTCGCCCTGATTGGCACGACGACGACCCAGAAAAAGGCGCGATTAAGATCGTGATGACAGGATCGGCTTCCGACAAGCCTTTATTGCAGCCGCACATCTATAACAAGCAGACTAAAAAACGACTAGAAAAACGGTTCAAGGATGAAACCGACCCACTCAAGCTGGTAATTGTGCGTGATATGTGGCTGACCGGATTTGATGCTCCTTGCTGCCATACGATGTATATCGACAAGCCCATGAAGGGCCACAATCTCATGCAGGCCATCGCACGGGTGAACCGGGTCTTTAAAAACAAACCAGGTGGTTTGGTGGTCGATTACATAGGTATCGCCAACGAATTAAGACAGGCTTTGAAAACATACACCGAAGCAAAAGGTCGTGGTGAGCCGACATTACGGGCCGAAGAAGCTTATGCAATTTTGATGGAAAAGGTCGATACTGTACGGGGCATGTTTGCCAAAAACGGCAAAACAACTGGCTTTGATTATCAAGTATTTGAAACCGATGCGCACAAGCTGTTGGTTCCCGCAGCAAACTATATTCTCAGCTTAGAAGATGGCAAAAAACGATTTTTAGACGTCGTTCTTGCTATCACAAAAGCCTATTCCCTTTGCAGCACCCTTGATGAAGCAAAAGAACTGCGAAAAGAAATAGCCTTTTTCAGTGCAATTAAAGCAGCCATCAGCAAATTTACCACGGTCGATAGAAAACTGGCGCAGGAAGATACCAATTCAGCCCTGAAACAAATTATCGACAATGCCGTTGTCGCTGAGGGTGTGGCAGATGTTTTTTCTCTTTGCGGATTGGACAAACCAAATATTGGGTTGTTGTCAGATGAGTTTTTGGAAGATGTGCGCCAAATGCCTTACAAAAACCTTGCCGTTGAACTTTTGGAAAAACTTCTGAAAGACGATATTAGGGCCAAGACCAGAAATAACGTGGTTCAGGAAAAGAAGTTCTCCGACCGCTTGCTAGAGTCACTTCGAAAATATAACAACCGCGCCATCGAGACTGCTCAGGTTATCGAAGAGCTCATCCAGATGGCAAAGGACTTTCAGGATGAAATCGCTCGCGAATCAGAACTTGGTTTAAACTCTGATGAAATCGCCTTTTATGATGCCTTGGCGAATAATGAAAGCGCGGTCAGAGAGCTGGGCGATGAAACTCTGAAGAAAATTGCCGTCGAAATTACCGACAAACTGAGAAAATCAACAACCGTCGACTGGCAAATCCGTGACAGCGTAAGGGCAAAGCTAAAGATTTTGGTTCGCCGCACATTACAACGATACAAATATCCTCCCGACAAAGCATTGGAGGCAGTTGAGCTGATTTTGAAACAAGCTGAAGCTTTATCAAATTCTTGGACAATCTAGAGGGAATTTTTGTGGATATGGTCAAGTTCATTCCAAAAACCTGACATCTTTAGGGCTAAGGGAAAATCAAACGTTTTTGACGTAATGACAGCTTATGAGTTCCCCGATCAAACGAAATCAATAACTTAGCAGCAATTTCGACGACAGCTTCTTTGACGCCCTACAGCTTCTTTGACACCCGATTCTTTATATATGGTGATCCCGACGCGATTCGAACGCGTGACCCTCAGATTAGGAATCTGATGCTCTATCCTGCTGAGCTACGGGACCACTGGCTATCTATATAGTTGAGAGTTTCTTTTCTGCCAAGAGGGTGCCTTGTAAGCTTTAAAAACTTTTTGTACCCAACGCCTGTGATCAAACAAGGCCGCGGAATTTATCCATAGCTTCAACCAGTGCCTTGGTGATCCCTGGCTCAAAGGCAGAATGCCCGGCGTCATCAACAAATTTGAACTCGGCTTCGGGCCAGGCTTTGTGCAGATCATAAGCCGTTGATGCCGGACAGACGATGTCATAACGACCGTGCACAATAACCGCAGGAATATTTCTGATACGATCAATCCCGCCCAGCAACCCGCCTTTGGGTAAAAAACATCCATTCACAAAATAATGTGCGATCAATCTGCCAACGGGGAGTGCCCGGGCATCGTCCAGAGATGCTTTGACAATCTCTGGGTTAGGCAAAAGCGTCACGCAACTGGCTTCATAACTGCTCCAAGACTTGGCCGCAGGCAAATGGATTGATGGATCTGGATCTGTCAGACGTTTGTAATAGGCCCCCAGAACATCCTCGCGCTCTTCTTCACTTAAAAGAGAAATAAAGTTCTCATAGGCTTCGGGGAAAATCGACCCGACACCCCTTTCACTTAAATACCATTCAAGTTCTTTGGGACGGGACAGGAAAATGCCGCGCACAACCAAGGCGTCCGTACGATCGGGATGGGACTGAGCATAGGCCAATGACAGTGTCGATCCCCACGATCCCCCAAATACAATCCAACTTTCGATCGCCAACTGTTGGCGCAAAAGCTCCATATCTGCAATAAGATGAGGCGTATCATTATTTTCAAGTGATCCCAACGGCAGAGATTTCCCACAGCCGCGTTGGTCAAACAGCACAATGCGATAATGTGCAGGATCAAAGAAGCGACGGTGCGCTGCACCGGTACCGGCCCCCGGACCGCCATGAACAAATAGCACCGGCTTGCCCTGTGGATTGCCCGAAACCTCCCAGTAAATTTCATGGCCATCCCCAACAGAGAGAAAGCCCATGTCATAAGATTCTATTTCTGGGTACAGTTCTTTTGGGTTCATAATACTGCTCAAAATACTATTAAAGATTGTAATACAATTGCTACCCTACTATGACGAGACTATGCCGAAATTAAAAGCTTTCATCAGTCGATTTTTGTTCTTCTTTCTGTTTCAATACAGCTGGCTTTCGTTCGATGGCATATCCTCTGCACAACAGGCTCCGGCCCATTTAACACTAACCTTGGACAAACTAGTCCAGGTCACAGAAATAACAGCCGATCACCAGCTAATTCTTGCTGATGGTACGACCGTAAAGCTTGCTGGCTTGTTATTACCAACTCAACAAGACTGTGGTCGACTAAAGGTCGTCTGCCCCCTTGTTGAGCGACTGTCACATTATCTGCAAACAATCCTTTTCAACCAGCAGATCTATATCGCCAGCAGCCCACAATACTTCGATAGAGGTGATCGATTATTGGCACAGGTTAAAAACAAAGAAGGCAATTGGGTACAAAAAGAAATACTCGAACAGGGCCTCGGTAGAATAATTACAACAACAGCACGCCCAACCGATTTGGTACAAATGCTTTATGTCGAAAATCAAGCTCGGCAAGCACAACGGGGAATATGGCGTCTGAGAGCTTTTCAGGTTTTGCCAACAAACAACCTCAACGACAAAACAGATCGTTTTCAAATTATCGAAGGTACGATCAAGAAAACAGCAGAAGTCCGCGGCACGATCTATCTAAATTTTGGTAAGGATTGGCGGACAGATTTCACGATAAAATTGGAAAAAAACCATCGGGTGGCTTTTGCCAACAAAGGCAAAGACCTATTGCAAACAGCCGGTCACAAGGTACGAATACGGGGCTGGCTGTTCTGGGAAAACGGCCCTATGATATCTCTCTACACGCCAGAACAGCTAGAGCACTTATCAATAGAATAATTTTTGATCAAATACATCATCGGGATCAGATAAAAATGCCCCACAACACCCCAAATAATAAAACTGAGAATACAACTGCCACAGACAACATTGGCCAAGAAACAACTACGATAGAAGTGAGTCTGCAAAAATTGCTCGACGTGGCAAGTACAGAGATAACAGAATACTCCCCTAAAGAAATAAAAGCGTTGTTGGCACAGGACGATGTTATCCTGGTTGATATCAGGGATATACGAGAGCTCAAGCGCGAAGGTATTATCCCTGGCAGCTATCACTGTCCCCGTGGCATGCTTGAATTCTGGATTGCCCCAGACAGCCCTTATTACAAGCCTGCCCTGTCACCAGATCATCATTTTATTTTGCATTGTGCCTTGGGTTCACGATCGGCCCTTGCAGCCAAAACCCTGCAAGATATGGGGGTTCCCAAAGTAAGTCATATGGCAGGCGGCTTTAAAGCCTGGAAAGAATGCGGTTTAGAAGTCGAAGAAAAGACATAATTCCTTTATAAATTCATCATAAAGGACTCAACGGTATAATTTGAAGAAACAGCGCGAACTCATGACGATGACAACTATTTTCCGTTTAAGAACCCCTCTACTGGCCCTAGCCCTTCTTTCAGCCGGGCCGTTGCTATCTGGTTGCTCAACATCAGAAGCCACAGGACGCACGTTTTTTAATGGAGGTTTATCGCCCGCGCAGGAACAAAAATTGGGGGCAACAGAGCATGTAAAAATCGTCAAAGAATTTGGCGGTACCTACGACGCAGACCCTGCGCTGACAAAGTATATCAGCAGCCTTGGAAACTTCCTTGCCAAAACATCTGAGACGCCGGACCAAAAATTCACCTTTACCCTGTTGGACAGCCCGGTGGTCAACGCTTTTGCCTTACCGGGCGGGTACGTTTATACCACGCGCGGCTTATTGGCTCTGGCAAATGATGAAGCAGAAATCGCCGGTGTGATCGCACACGAAATCGGTCATGTTACCGCAAAGCATTCGGCTGAACGGTATGGCTCTACGATGACAGCAAATATTCTTGCCGCTGGTGTTGGTATTTTAACAGGCAGCGGACAAGCCGCTCAAGCTGTGGGCACAGCCGGAGCTGTCGCGGTTCAAAGCTTCTCTCGGGATCAGGAATTTGAAGCAGATCTTCTAGGGGTCCGTTACCTCTCTCGCGGTGGATTTGACCCCAACGGCATGGGTGATTTCCTTACTCAACTACAATCCAGTAGCCGTCTGGATGCTGAAATCGCAGGAGACCCAGGACGCGCAGATCAGTTCAACATCATGCAAACCCACCCCCGAACAGCGGATCGTATTCAACGCGCCATTCAACAGGCGGGAACAAAAACCGTCAACAACCCCATTGTCGGGCGGGATGTTTATCTCAAAAAAATTGATGGCATGCTCTATGGGGATGATCCTTCACAAGGGTATATTCGTGGGCAAAGGTTCTCACACCCCGAACTCAAACTTACCTTTACCGCGCCTGACGGCTTTCGCCTAATCAACAGCAAAACACAAGTTGCTGCTGTTGGCCCTGAAAATTCATTGGTCATTTTTGATGGTGCAAAAGCGGACGTCAGCGGTAGCCTGAAAAATTATCTAACAAATGTTTGGGCAAAAAATGTTCGACTCCAAGATGTAGAAAAAATTACCATTAACGGCATGGAAGCCGTGACTGGCCGCGCCACACAAGTTAATACGAAAAGCGGAAAAAAAGATTATCGGCTAATCGCAATTCGGTTTTCTGGCAATAAAGTATACCGCTTGACCTTCAGGACGGATCCCAGTCAAACAAATCGCTTTTCAGAAGACTTTAGACGCACCACATATTCATTTAAGAAGCTATCCAGTGCCGAAGTCGCGAAGCTAAAGCCCTACAGACTCAAAATCCACACGGTGCGTTCTGGGGATACACTAACAAGCTTGGCCAGAAAAATGCCCTTTGCTGACTTCAAATTGGAACGGTTACTTGTCCTGAATGGATTAAATAAAAACAGTCGGCTTGTTCGCGGACAAAAAATCAAACTCGTTACAGAGTAATCGGAACCTTAAATTTGGTAGATACGACTAACAAGCCCATTCCAAACGAGATCTCTGTCCCCATAGATTGTGCTGTCAAAAAACACTGGCGTCCATCAATTGCAATGGCCTTGTCATTTGGGTTCGGTGGCATGACTATGATTGCGCTCGCAATTGTCATCTGGCTTTCCTTTGATACCGCCAAGGACAATACATACGCGCTTACCCAGGAGGTAACCGAAGTCAGCTTTGGCTCTATCCGCTCGCATCTGGACAACAATCTCAATGCAGCGGCGAGTCAGGTAACCTATATGGCTGAATTGGTTCATCAGGGATTACTTGATCCAAACGATGAAAAAGCAATCACCCAAACGATCAAAGGGGCACTTGCCGCGACCCCTCAAGTACGCGGCATGTCATTCATGCGAATTGACGGATCAGCCGTACAGGCAGGGTGGTTCGACGACACCTCTTTTTTTAGTCGAAATCAAAAAAGCGATAACGAGTACCGCTTTGCGTCCATATTACAGGATGCAAGCAAAGAAGATGGGGTTTATTGGGGCGGTATCATCTGGATAGAAGAACTAAAAGAACCCCATATTTCTGTCTTTCATCCCGTGTATCAAGGCGATAGGTATATCGGGGCAATGGGGGCAATTATCTCTATCAGTTCGCTTTCGGATTACATCAATAAACTTGATAAAGAGACAGGCAATCACACCTATCTCCTTCTCAATCGAAACAAAGTACTCGCCCACCCATCCCTGATTGATATGAGCCGCTCAGGTCTGTCAGCAGAAAATCCTCTCCCAACCCTTAATCAAGTGATTGATGGCAACTTACGCCGGATTTGGGATGAACCTCTCTATGATTTCACCGACATTCTGGGCAACGGAGATATCAAAGGCCACGCCGTTGATTCTTTTGCCGGGGAACTATCTTTTCTCCACACCAGTTTTTCCGCCTATGGGTTTGATGACCTGACACTGGGCATTTACTTCATGGAAGGAGAATTGGAAGGGTACTATGAACGGCTATACTTCACAGGGGCCGCAGCTTTGGTCATTGCCCTGATTACAGTCATCATTATATTTTTCGCAGGTAAGTTCATTGCCATACCTCTACAGCGTCTGGCCGAGACATCTCAACAAGTGGGGCAACTGGACCTCATCCACACCCAACGCCTGCCCGGAAGTATGTTCAGGGAACTTGATACAGCTGCAACAGCTTATAATTCTATGCTGGGTGGACTAAAATGGTTCGAGAACTATGTTCCCAAAAAACTTGTAAAACAACTTATGGAAACCAATGGCGAGGGTATTATCTCGGAAGAGCGGGAAATCACCGTTATGTTTACCGACATTGTCAGCTTTACACCCTTGAGCGAATCAATGCCGGCCACCGAGCTTGCTGGCCTTCTCAATCATCACTTCGATCTTTTAGGGGCTATAATCGAACAAGAAGGCGGCACCATCGATAAATACATCGGTGATTCTGTAATGGCTTTCTGGGGGGCGCCTACACAAATGGATGATCACGCCAAACATGCTTGTATCGCCGCCTTGCGTATAGAAAAAGCGCTAAGAGAAGATAATAACCGAAGAAAAGAGATGAGGCAGCCCCCTATCTATATTCGAATAGGCATCCATAGTGGCCTTGCCGTTGCCGGTAATATCGGGGCCAAAGGCCGGGTCAACTACACATTGATTGGTGATACTGTAAACACAGCACAGCGCCTTGAAGGCCTCGCGAAAGAAGCCTTACCAAACAGTGCGGAAACAGCAAAAACACTCATTTCAGCCGCGACCCGAGATTACATCAAAAACGATACCAAAATGGAAACCACTCCGAAGGGTTTCTTTGCATTACGTGGCCGAGAAACTGAAACAGAAGCCTATGAGCTAAAAAACCATGATTTTTAAGCGCTTGTTGTTTCTTCCAAGTGTTTGAGAAAATCATCATGTGTCTTCCCTCTTTCACGGGGGAAGCACTCTTCCAGAACAATCATTTGTGTTATACGGTCAAGTCTGAAGACCCGAAAGCCCTGACGTAATTCACACCAAGCCCCCAGCATCCAAATTGCTCGATAAAGCTGCAAACCCAACGGCCAAAGAGTGCGTTGGCTTTTATCACCTTTGCCATCTTTGTAGTTGATCAAAACTTTGTTCTGGTTTCGTATGCCATGCCGCAGATCACCCACATCAATGATGATGGGTTCAGGCAAGGCGTCACCATGCGCAACGAGATTTGGCTTGGCCAATCTCGGACGTAAAAGATCAGGCAACACACTATCAATTTTCTGAAGGACATCTGTCGCAGCAAGCGCTAGTTTTGGATCGGCCCAAGCCTGTACCATGGTCATTCCAAACGAAAGAGCTTCAAGTTCTTCCGCATCGAACATAAGAGGGGGTAGATCATAGCCTTCGTATAGAAGATACCCAACGCCAGCTTCCCCTTCGACAGGAACACCAGAACCAATTAAATCTTTAATGTCTCGATAGACTGTTCGGGTAGAAACTTCTAACTCTTCAGCGAGTTTATCTGCGGTAATCAGTCGGCCACGACGTAGAATTTGAACTAGACGAAATAAGCGGTCAGCCCGTCTCATCAGCTTTCCAGCACCTCGAGAACCTGACCATCCAGACCTATACAAGCCGCAATCAATTTACCGCCAAACCCACAGCCGCCATCAAGTGTGACGGCAAACTCGTCGTATTTCGGTCCGGCTTGCTCTGGATCATAGCCTCTAAACAGGCGTGTAAAGGGGCCAAAATTTCCTTTTACCTGCTGAAAGCCTTTATTTGCCCACCAAAAACTATCTTTTTGAGTTTCCAGCGGACGACTGGGATTAATCCCTGCGTTCACAAAAAGAGTGGTTCCATTATCAGGATAGGCAGCACGTTTTAACTGGCCAAGGACTTGATAGTGACCCGGTTTTTCCTGCATGGCACGACGTACCTTGTTGGTCCACCGTGTTAGTTGCATGGCACCTGCGGCAGCCTCGCGGAAACCTTCTTGTGGGTCAAACCCATAAGCTTGTAGCGAAGCGCCAACCCCTTGATCCAGCATCCATTGTAGAACGCCTCTTGGGTCGGTCGCAAATTGCAGCTGTAGCAATTTTTGCCACATTTCTTCCTGAGAGCCCCTTAGATAAACAATATCGCGGGAAAAGTTCTGATATCTGGCAAGAAAGAAACGACGGAAAGAAATAAGCTCGTCCAGGGTTTCAGCAACATGCACCCCATGCCCCATAAAGTTACCGAGATAGATAACGCGATCACCACGTTTTAACCGGGGTTCAAGGGCGGCGTGGATATTCCGCAAAGGATCGACCTCACCGTGAATGGCGCTAACAGCCCAAATACGGTGCGTGGCAGTCAGGATAGCGAATTTTTGCACATCGCCCATGGGAAAGGACGGTACCCCTGTTACAGCTATAGCGAGAAGGAGTGCTTATAAGAAAAGCGCTGAACTCTCGCTTGATTGCCCGATAAACGGGCGATTAAAACGAAGAAGACATAAACGCGGCTCCGCGTTAACGGAACCGCGTTTTCACATGTTCTCCGTAAAACTAGGCTGCTGCAAGCATTTCTTCTAGTTTTACAGCTGCTGAGTCTTCGTCGATTTCCTCAACAGCAGCAAATTCACGCGCTAATCGTTCCAGAGCAGCCTGATACATCTGGCGCTCACTAAAGGATTGTTCAGGTTGTTCGGGGCCACGATGGAGATCACGGACAACTTCGGCGATAGAAACTGGATCACCAGAGTTGATCTTTGCTTCATATTCCTGAGCACGGCGGCTCCACATTGTCCGTTTTGCACGAGAACGCCCTTTTAAGGTTGTAAGGGCATCTTCCATAAGCTTGCGGCTGGACAATTTACGTAGACCAGAGCTTTCAGCACGCACCAAAGGAACACGCAACGTCATTCTGTCTTGTTCAAAAGTCACAATAAGCAATTCAAGCGTAACGCCAGAAATTTCTTGGGTTTCGATACCCTGTACGCGTCCAACACCATGGGTTGGGTAGACCACGTAATCACCGGCACTATATTCTGCTTGTTTACCCATTAGATCTCATCTCTCCGTTTTGACAGCCTGAATTCATACAGACCCTACATTCATATAGGTATGTTTTCAGATTTAGCTATACCTGACATGCAAAAAAGCATATGGCCATAAAGAGCATCTGAAAGCATACCCAAAACGCATGGACACAATATCCCCACGCAATTTTAAAAAAATTGGCAGGGGCAGAAGTTCGTTATTAAGTGAAACTTACTAAAGGCGAAGGTAATTTTTTATCCGACACCGTAATCAGCTATCCATCCGTTAGGGATATGTTATACAGTAATTACAGTAAAATTTCAATATTCGCTTAGCACATGCCAGCCACGCGATTAAAGCATAGTTCAATGCACCAGAATAAACTGTTGAATTATGAAGCTATTGTGAAGAAGCGCGACCACGTCGCTTTTAATATTGGCTAACCGAATCAAACAAAAAAGATCCGTTAGCTCGTTAAGCACCCCTGTCACAGGTGCTCACGCATTTATTCAACCAATATCTACTCAGCCAGTATCTACTCAGCCAGTATCGCCCGGTTTTTCACTGAAATGCTCTTGTAGCTTATTACCTACACCATTCCATTCATCTGCATCAGCTGGCTTTTCACCCATACGGGTGATGTTTGGCCAGATATCTGCCCACTTCTTATTGAGGTCCATTACAGACTCAGAAGCAGGATCAGTATCAGGCAAAATCGCTTCCGCAGGACATTCTGGCTCGCAAACACCGCAATCAATGCATTCATCCGGATGAATGACGAGCATGTTCTCCCCTTCGTAGAAACAATCTACAGGGCAAACTTCAACGCAGTCCATATATTTGCATTTAATGCAATTTTCCAGGACGACATATGTCATCGTCTAATCTCCACTTGGCTCCTGACCAACTACAGGATTTACCCTGTGTCACCTTTTAGGCATTCCCACTTTGGGTTTATGGAAAAGGGCCTACCCTTTCAAGCCCAAACGAGCAAGAGCTTTTTTACGAGCATCACCGCTATCGCGATCAGAAACATAGAGCAACCCGGCAATTCGTCGCATCAAATTAGCTTCGTAGTGATGTAGCTCGCCATCCGCATAAACAACTTCCCACATCATTTCAATAAACTCTATACGCTCTTCCGGGCTATGGCTGTCATTAATAACCCGAGTAAAAGCAAAGAGCTGACTTGAACTCCCGGCCTTTTCTTCTGCGAGCGATAGTAACTCTTCACCATCTTCAGCACTCAAGCCCAATCGATTCTGCATAAGTTCGATAATCTTTTTCCGTTCTTCAGAACCAAAATCATCGTCCATTCCAGCGGCTTCAACCATTAAGGCAGCTGCGGCGACTTTTTTATCACTGTGATTAACCAAGGCCCCTTGGGGCTTTTGTGAGATTTCACCCAATAACTCTTTTATACGACCGAACAATCAACTTTCCTCAATTACGATTAAACCGAGCAACAAGTCTCTACAAAAAAGGGTCTAAAGATACTAAGGTCTTTAGACATCCAGTCTTTTGAAGACAGAAGCCATTAAGTATATCTATAATCTAGTGTCATCGCAGCCATTAAACAACTTTTCGGAACCCCGAAACATGCCGTCCGAGATAAAAAAAAACCAAACAACAAATACATTTCCGCCTACGCCTGATGCCAGACGTTACGCTCCAGCAACAGAACGCAACAGGCAAGTTATCTATGACGTCTTGAAAAACAACCTTCCTGCAAAAGGAAAATTGCTGGAAGTCGCAAGTGGAACAGGCGAACACGCTGCATGGATCGGGTCACGTTTGCCAGCAATCAAATGGCAAACCAGCGAATATGACACTGATCTTTTTCCCAGTATCAAAGCGCATATAAAAGCATCTAAAGCAAAGAATATCACACCTCCGGTTCACATTGATGTTTTGCAAAATAACTGGGGACTTAGCCCGGAAGAAATGGCCCAGTTTTACGACAAAACTGATATCGTTACCTGTGCTAACATGATTCACATTGCCCCTTGGGAAGTCGCAATCGGGTTGATCAAGGGAGCATCTAATTTTTTGGTCCAAAGTGGCTTGTTGTTTATTTATGGACCCTTCTTTCAAAGCGGCACAGAAACCGCCCCGTCAAACATTGAATTTGATAATTGGCTAAAAGAACGAGATTCATCTTGGGGAATTCGACAACTGGATGATGTAGAGCACCTTGCCAAAGATCATGGCCTGTTCCTTTACAAAGCTCACACCATGCCTGCGAATAATCTTTTTCTACAGTTCAAAAAAACTGGTTAACTTGAGGCATTCACCTCTCCGATATCACTCTGACCCTATATCACTCCAGAGTGGAGAAGACTTAGCTTCATGCTCAATCCACGACAGGAATGCCCTATTTTTCTTTCGCAATGAATCCCGTGATATCACTGAATACACCTGTCCATTTGGTACAAACCCAAACGGCGCGATCAAGCGTTTGGTTCTAATGTCTTCACTGACCAGTGCCCATGGTGCTATAGCAGCCCCCAATCCCCCCATAGCAGCTTCTAACATAAAATAGATATGTTCCAGATCCGTACCTTTATCAGCCTCAGGCACCTCTACACCCGCAACCTTTGACCAGTCGGCCCAAGCCGATTTTCGTGTCAGACTGTGTAACAGCGGAACCCCTTTTTTTGATAACAAACTTCCGGATTTTAAGACATTAAATCGTGCATCCAATTCAGGGGTCATGACTGGACCCACCAGCTCAGCGAACAAAGGCGTCACCTCAACATTTGGGGGCCAATTATCTTCACCAACGACAATTGCTAAATCACACGCGGCGTTCGCAAGATTAGGCATGTTTGTTATAGTGCTTAACCGAACATCAATTTTAGGATAGCGTGCCGAAAATCGGTGTAACCTTGGCAAGAGCCATCGCATCATGAAGGTTCCGATACAGGCGACATCCAGTGCACCCTCTTCACTATCGACTACACTTGCAATACTCGCCTCAAGCTGATCAAAAATCGCCGTCAATTGAGGCTGTAGCTTTACCCCTGCTTCTGTGAGTTGCAACCTGTTGCGCGGCCCTTCAAACAGTCGCACCCCCATAACATCTTCCAGATGCCGGATCTGCTTACTGATGGCTCCATAAGTAACATTTAATTCTTCGGCGGCATCAACCATCCGCCCTTTTCGGGCCGTAACTTCAAAGGCCCGGATTGCATTTAACGGGGGTAACGACGATCTATTCATAATAGTTTTTCTCACATATAACAGAGAAATGATCGATTTATTCTTTGTAAATCAGACGATTTAATCAACACACATTTTTAATAGTGAGAAAAAATCCTTTGCTTAGGGTTAAAAACAACACGTAGAAAGTAACTCCCCAAATGGACACAATCGTCTTTCTTGCCATAATGGCTGGCGCCCTTATGCACGCTGGTTGGAACGCCGTTATCAAGATCGGGCTGGATCGCTTTTCCGCCATCCTTCTCCTCTCTCTTTTTCAAGGCGCTATCTCTTTCGCGCTAATCCCCTTCTTCCCCACTATCGCCAGTGATGCCTGGCCATGGCTACTTGCCTCTATCCTGCTACATGTCGGATACAAATTTTTCTTGATTAAAGCCTATGCCTTGGGGGATTTAAGCCAGATATATCCCCTCGCTCGGGGAACAGCCCCATTAATCGTCTCAGTCGTTAGCGCCCTATACCTGGGCGAAGTTCTGACCCTGACCAGTGCCTTGGGTATTGTCTCAATTGGCTTGGGGATTATGGCGATGGCTTTCAGCAAGGGACCCAACACACCACCGCTTTCAAGAAAAGCGCTGGTTTTTGCTTTCTCCACTGCTTCTTTTACCGCCGCCTATACACTCGTTGATGGAATAGGGGCTCGTATGTCCTTTAATGCCTCAAGCTTTACCCTATGGCTATTCGCCGGAGACAGCTTGATTATGTTGCTGTCTGCTTTGGTCCTTAGGGGCAGAAGCGCTGTAGTAAAAACATTGCCAGCATGGAAAAGTGGCTTTGTGGCCGGAGCTCTTTCTCTGGGGTCATATTGGATTGCCATCTGGGCAATGACCAAAGCGCCGATTGCTTTGGTCTCTGGCCTGCGGGAAAGTAGTGTGCTTTTCGCCATGTTCATCGCCGTATTCCTACTCAAAGAAAAAGCAGGAATGGTCAGATGGCTAGCCGCTTTTTCTATAGGCACAGGAATTCTTCTTACCCGGTTCTAACTCAGCCGCCGTGTAAAAACATCTTCGATACGAAGATCAGCACAACCAAAAGCTAAATGGCAGAAATATCGATCAAAAAGCAATCCACCACCTTCTATGGAAGGTTATCAACTTCAGGTATTACCTCCAAATTGCTATCCCACATAGCACGGCTAGACGTACATATATGGGCATTAGGCCGAATAGATATCTTACTATCCAGACTGCCAGCAGGTACCACGAGCAATTCTCCCCCCATTTGCATATTGGGTACCGCCGAACCACACGCAGAACAAAAACTTCTTGAATGCTGTGTCTCCGGCACTCGATAAACCTTAATTTTCTCTTGTCCTGAACACCAGTTTATTACAGCTGTTGTAGAGAATAAGTTGGCAGCATGGGCCGAACCAGTTCCCTTTTGACAACGTGAACAATGACAAAGGAAAAAGTGGCTAAACTCGCCTGTAATCTCAAACACTACAGTTCCACAAAGGCAAGATCCAGTTATCAACTCAGTCACAAGACCAACACCCCACTGACGTTAAATAAAAAACATACAATAGATCAAAAAGGTTATATCAACCATTTTGGCGAAGTTTATCTATATCCCGACGATCCTTTTTTGTCGGTCGCCCCGTTCCCATATCCCGTATCGCGGTATCCCCAACAGAGTTTGTCTTACGCGATTTCTGACTATCGATAGGGGCGAGGTCTTCATAAAGTTCTCGCGCTTCAGGTGCTGGCCCTCGGCGACTTCCAAGGGCGAGAATTTTGACAACACGAATGTTTGCCCCCTGCGTAAAGGTCAGGACATCATCGGGTTTTACTAGCTGACTGGCTTTACTGATCGCCTTGCCACCAACACGCACCCGCCCGCCATTACAGGCTGTACTGGCGATTGAGCGCGTTTTAAAAAATCGAGCATACCAAAGCCACTTGTCAATGCGAAGACTTGCCTTTTCATCACCAGCCATCGCAAGACCTTTAGCGTTTGAAAGACATGTCCTGAAGAACGGCAAAAGGTGAATCCGCCATTCTGGCCTTTTCAGCTTCAACCTGTTTCTTCCGGGCTTCTTTTTTCTTGGGGTCCTGCTTTTTCGGCCCACGCAGGCCAAAGGCTGTCACACCGCCCTTTAGTCTATTTGGATGGAATCGCAAAGACTTTAGAACAAAAGCAATCTGCTGATCATCAAGGCCAGACACTTTTCTCATGTCATCATTTATAATAAAAGATCCCGGAGGAAGTTTCAGATCATCATCTGCTTTTTTATCCTCTTGCACTTCAACCGCTACGTTATCCACGGCTTTCACCTCGGATTCTGAAGCAGCAACATCCTGATCGTTACCAGATGTAACTATCGCAGTATCATCAACGACAGGTGCCTCGACAGCAGGCGTCTCAATCTCAACGACTTTAGCTTTGGGATCAGTGTCTTTTTTGTTCGATTTCTTTTCACCGTCATCCTTGCTAAGACGAAGTAACTTATACGCTTCATGCGAAACACGTTCCAGAATATCGGCGCGAAGAACGAGTTCACGGCCCTTGCGGTTAGAAAGGTGACGATAACCGACAGACGCACAGAAAATATCTTTCTGTGCTTCGGATGGCGTAAAGTACTTGCTCTCAAAATCAGGGAGTTCCGGCACAGAAACTTCATTCCATGCAGCCCATAACAAAGCACGAATCCGACTTGGTCTTGGACGGTTTAAATTCGGGAGAAAAACGCTTTCTCGGCCAAGGCGTAAACCAAGGTCAGCCAAAGCTTTCCGGTCCGCTTTGCTCAGGCCGTTAATCTGATCTCGCACCAGATAACGCGGCACAAGCCCCAAGCCTTCGATAACCTGGAACGCAATACCACGGGCTGTACCCTCAAGCTTGGCATCAGATAAATAGAACAAAGGTTTGAGCTGCGCTCGCAAATGGCGTTCCAGCCATCCGATAAGACGAATCCTAATCTTTTCGCGCATTGGGCTATCAATAAACTCGGTCGAATAGACATCAACAGCGGGGCTGAGAGAGCTTTCGCCCTTGATCAGCTTACCAACAGCAATACCGCGCCAAGTAAGCTCACCAGCATCATTCAACAAGAAAGATCCGTCATTATCTTCTTCAAGCACAGAAACCCGCGCAGGCATTTCACTTAACAGCGTTTTGCGCGCTGCTGTCAGGCCCGGCTTGATATCAGACCCCTGAAGACTTTCATCCAGAACGAAAGAGAACCCAACGATACGCCCAAGGAGTTCACCTTCGACAATAACGTCACCATTTGCTTTAACTGCCGACACTATACTTTCTCCCGCCTGGAGGCTTCGTACCAATTTTGCTGCTCGTCTATCGACAAACCTTTGTGTTAGACGCTCGTGAAGCGCGTCCGATAATCGATCTTCTATCGCACGACTGACGCCTTGCCAATGCTCATTATCTTTAATCCAATCTGATCGATGACTAATATACGTCCAGGTCCTGATATGAGAAATGCGCGCAACCAAAGTATCAATGTCGCCGTCGATGCGATCAATACGCTTAATTTGAGTTGCAATCCAATCTTCCGGAAGCGCCCCATGGTTGCTTATCAAATAATGATATATCTGAGAAAGCAACCGAATATGTTGGTCCGTCAGAATTTTTCTAAAGTCAGGAACCTGACAAACTTCCCAAAGCAGCTTCACCAGTGCAGTATTTGTTGCACTGTCCTGAACTGTACTTTCTTGAGCCAACGCCATTAATGCCTGATGATCTTCGGCATCTCGCACCCGCGATAATATTTTGTCGTCCGCACGCCGTTCCAAAGACTTTATCAGCTGCTCTGGCGAACGATAGTCTAAATCATTGTTCCGCCAATAGATAACACGTAACGGATCGTAGTCGTGATTTTCAACACGGGCGATCAAATCTTCGTCTAAAGGCCCAACATTATTTGTGGTCCCAAAGGTTCCATCCCGGGTATGACGCCCAGCACGTCCGGCGATCTGTCCAATTTCTGATGCATAGAGATAACGGGAAATACGACCATCAAACTTTTCCATTCGAGAAAAAGCGACATGGTTCACATCCAGATTCAACCCCATACCGATTGCATCAGTTGCAACCAAATAATCGACATCGCCGTTTTCAAACAGTTCTACTTGCGCATTTCTCGTGCGCGGGCTCAAAGCCCCAAGAACCACAGCCGTCCCCCCACGGTGCTGGCGAATGGTTTCAGCCAATTGATAAACATCTGTCGCAGAAAAAGCGACCACTGCTGATCGGGGCGGCAAACGGATAATCTTTTTGTTACCGGAAAAGCTCAGGCTTGAAAAACGGGGCCGTTCAATAAACTCGATATCTCTGACAAGCTTCTTGAGGATCGGCGCAATGGTATTCGAGCCCATAAACATGGTTTCGGCCGTACCACGCGCATTTAGAAGCCTGTCGGTAAAGATATGCCCCCGCTCTTCATCTGCCGCCAACTGTATTTCATCCACAGCAAGAAACTCGACCAGTTTATCCACTGGCATGGATTCAACCGTACAAAAGAAATAGCGGGCGGATTTGGGAAGTATCTTTTCTTCACCCGTAACCAAGGCACATTTGGCAGCACCCTTTATAGCGACGGCTTTGTCATAGTTCTCACGGGCCAATAACCGCAAAGGAAAACCAATCATGCCCGAGCTATAAGCAAGCATCCGTTCCATCGCCAGATAGGTTTTGCCCGTATTTGTAGGACCAAGAACTGCTGTGATTTTAGCCGATGCGAGAAAGCCCATCTATCCCCCCTGCGATTAGGAGGCCGTGATAACAGAACACGTAAAATCCAAATCAAAAAGCTTAAATAATAAGTAGGTTTATACACGGGAAAATCAGGGAAGAAAATGCGATTCCTCACCAGCCAAAAACTTATTGCGACAGTAAGCAATAAGTTTTAGTCCGCAGTGTAATTTGACCTTCCCCCTACTGGAAAGATTATATTATTCAATGATTGGCAAAAATTGCAATCTTTGAGGAAGATTATGAAATCAATATTTTCGACATTACTCACAGCTTTACTTTTAATAACCTCTCTTCCAAATGAAAGTATTGCACATACAAAAGTTACAAGTACGATCCCCGCAAACGAGGCTGTTCTCAAGAAATCACCGGAAGAAATAAAGCTCATTTTCCCGGAACCCCTCAAAATCACGACTTTGAAGTTGTTGGATAATGAAGGAAACGAGCTCACACTAGATCAAGATAAAAGCCTGAATCCCGTTACGGAAAAAATAGCGTTCCCCCCATCTTTAAACGCAGGAACCTATCGTGTTATCTGGCGGGGAATTTCTGCGGATGGGCACCCGATTAAGGGACAGATTACCTTTACTATTTCACCTTAAGTCTGCCAGGATCACATGATAGAAAATACGGAATATTTACTCGCATTTCTAAAAACAGCCATCTATGGCTGTAGTCTCTTTTCCGGCGGCACGTTACTTTTTCTATATATATTTCGACAAGAAACCAGAAACATTCGATCAGAGCTTTATTCCTTTATTGCCAGATCAAGCCTACTGGGAATCACGCTCATCATTATCAACCTGGGAACACAGGTAATCTGGCTTTCTGCAGGAGATCTAAGTGCGTTTTATGATCTAGATATGATCGCTCTGGTGTTGTCTTCTTCGACAGGATACACACAATTATTTCTTGGCCTAGGGTTAATTGGTATCCTATCGGCATCGAAAATAAACCATCCCATCTATGGTCTTTTGGTCTTATTTCTAATTCCCATCACTTATGCTTTGTCAGGGCATACCGGGTTCTATTCACCAACGTGGTTGTTGAAAATTTTTATTATTGGGCACCTGTCTATCGCCAGTTTTTGGGTCGGCAGTTTCATTCCCCTACTCGCGCTTATTAATCAGAAAAAACAAACTGCATCAGGAACATTGGAACGATTTGGAACCATTGCTGTCTTTTTAGTCCCTCTTCTGCTTGCTACAGGAATAGGGATGGCCTGGCTCATCACCGGTGGCATAAATGGCCTCACAACCGATTATGGATTGATGCTTATAGCAAAAACGGTTTTTGTTGTCCTGCTCTTATGCTTTGCGGCTTTAAACAAATTAAGGCTGGTACCCCAATTCAAAACAGGTCAGGCACCAGCAGCCGAAAAACTCAAACGGTCAATAAGAGCTGAAATCACACTCGTGTTGATTATACTGACCTTGACAGCAATCATCACAACGATAATTCCACCAGAAGATCTAGGGCACCGCCTTGGTTAACCTGTATCTGAACTAATCTATATTTAAAGTATGTATTAACAGGTTACTTTATTGCAACCCAGTCGGAACAGGTCCGTCCTTCCCAGGGTCCCACCCGGAAGACCACATTTCATATGGCACAATATGCGGCTTTACACCGCTATTTTCAAACCAAGAATCAATCGCGAAACTTTTCCCGGTAGAAACATCAACAACAGCCGCAGACGTATGGGGCCATCCACCAATAAAGAATCCTCGGGTAACCTGAGACCGTAGTCTGTGATGTTTAATCAATCCCAATTTGCTGAGGAACATCAGCGTTGTCGTGGTGTTTACAGCCTCATCTTCACAATCAAGCTGTCCCGATTGCCCATAACCTGTAAAGGTGCCGCCGATATCATTTTCAGTCCCAGCCTTTGGCGCATTCGTTTGCTCCATATAAGCAACCGCCTTTGCCATCGCAGCCCGCTCTTGCTGTGGGGTTTGTGGTACACCAAAGGCTTTGATCAGTCCTTGCTTATCTGCATCACTCACGGTCAGACTTAATTGTCTCGCGCATCCATACCCATGACAATACTGATATTGTGTCATGGTTGGCACGGCGACACCCTTGCGTTCAAACACCATATTTGGTGAAGAATTCGGTCCAGCAGCACACCCACCAAGCACCAAAGAAAAAGCCAACAACATCGATTTAGAAAACCGATTAGACATAATGATAAAACCCCTTGCCCGAGCACACGATCT
This sequence comes from Kiloniella sp., assembly GCF_048270245.1. GTDB lineage: Bacteria > Pseudomonadota > Alphaproteobacteria > Kiloniellales > Kiloniellaceae > Kiloniella. The sequence goes on along the minus strand of NZ_JBLWTH010000001.1, from coordinate 375,677 downwards.
GCACAATCACAACAAATTGTCTCTATGTTTTTACAGGATCACAAAATTCCTGCAATAGCTTTGAAGTCAGCCAACACCTCTTCATCAGTTAGATAACTTGAAATACTGATCTTATTAAGCCATATGTCTTTTGCTCTTGATAAATAAGGCCAAGAGATTAGCAATATTATTTCGAATAGTTAAAAGGTGGATTATACAATCATGTCTGAGGAACAACTTTCCTTCCAGGCCGAGGTTTCCCGGCTCTTGGACATCGTGGCCCATTCGCTTTATTCCAATAAAGAAATCTTTCTGCGCGAGCTCATTTCCAATGCGTCTGACGCGTGCGATAAACTTCGGTACTTGGCAGTAACAGATGGCGACCTGATGAAAGACGATCCCGATTTCAGGATCGACTTGGAAATAGATTCAACTGCCAACACGCTTACCATCAGCGATAACGGCATCGGCATGAACCGCCAAGAGCTTATTGATAACCTTGGTACCATCGCGCGTTCTGGCACCAGCGCTTTTATGGAACAGATGGAAAGCAGCAAAGACGGCAGTAATCTGATCGGTCAGTTCGGTGTTGGTTTCTATTCCAGTTATATGGTAGCCGACAAGGTCAGCGTTACCAGTCGTCGTGCCGGCGAAGATCAGGGTTGGCAATGGGATTCAGATGGCAAAGGCAAATTCACCATTGCCGAAGTTGAGAAACCCATGCGTGGAACCTCTATCACGCTGCACCTGAAAGAAGAGCAAAAAGAGTTTAGTGAAGAACTACGTCTTCGCACCATCATCAAAACCTATTCAGATCATATTCCAATTCCCATCCGACTCAAAAAAGCATCCCCAGAAAACGAAACGGCAGAAAACGAAGATGGCAGCATTGAGAATACCCCGGAAGATAATGAGGCAGAATGGGAAACGCTGAATTCTGCTTCTGCGATCTGGACCCGGAGTAAATCCGATGTAACAGATGAACAGTACAAAGAGTTTTACCATCACGTTGCCCATGCTTATGACGACCCATGGCTACGCGAACACTTCCGCGTTGAAGGTGTGCTGGAATATTCTGGTCTTCTTTACATTCCTGGCAGCAAGCCCTTTGACCTCTTCCACCCAGATCGCAAACACGGCGTAAAGCTTTATGTCCGCCGGGTCTTTATCACCGATGACTGCCAAGAGCTTATTCCCGCCTATATGCGGTTCCTGAAAGGCGTGATTGATTCAGAAGATCTACCGCTCAACATCAGCCGTGAGATGCTTCAGGACAACCCAATGCTGCGTAAAATTCGCGGCGGCATTGTGAAACGTGTCCTTGGCATCCTCGAGAAAAAAGCTGAGAACGAGCAGGAAGAATATCTGAAATTCTGGGAAAACTTTGGCTCTGTCCTCAAAGAAGGTCTCTATGAAGATCTGCCGCAAAAAGATGCTCTCTTAAAACTCTGCCGCTTCAAATCCATCAAAACCGATAGCTGGATCAGCCTTGCGGATTATCTCGAAAAAATGAAAGAGGGCCAAGAGCATATCTACTATATCTCTGGTGAAGATGAGCAGGCACTTCGTCGTAGCCCACAGATTGAAGGCTTCAAAGCCAAAGATGTGGATGTGCTTGTTCTTCATGACCCCGTCGATGAATTCTGGGTAACATCCATTAACGAGTACGAAGGCAAAGGCTTTAAATCTGTTACCCGTGGCGGTGCCGATTTGAACAAGATCGACAGTGCGGATGACAAAGATGATTCATCAAAAGACAAAGAAGAAGATAAAGCTGAACTCGGCGCCCTGCTCGGGTATATGAAACTGACCCTCGAAGGGGAAGTTAAAGATATCCGCAGTTCAGAACGCCTCACCGACTCTGCCGTTTGTCTTGTGGCCGATGAAGGCGACATGGATATCCATCTGGAGCGTATTCTACGGAGCCACAAACAGGTCGATGAAGCCAGTAAACGTGTGCTCGAAATCAACCCGAAACACGATCTCGTCAAGCGGCTTTCTACCCTGATCAAAGAAGATGGTGCTGCCAAAGAACTTGAAGACATTGCCTGGCTTCTGTTAGATCAGGCAAGAATTCTCGAAGGACAAATTCCATCCGACGCCGCGACATTTGCGCAACGCATGTCTCGCGTTATGGGTAAGGGTCTATCATAAGACCTCTCTATCATAATAAGACCAAAAAGGCGGTTGAGTAATCTCAACCGCCTTTTTTCGTTCGCAAGATAAAGACTTTTAACCCAATTTGGACAGGAATTAACTCGGGTTACTTTCGTTTAAAACGGCCCCAAGAATTGCACCACCAAGACCATCTTGTAGTAACAAGGCATATCCATCTTTCGGAGACAACCCAAGCGAAGCAAAGCTAAACGAGACGGAGGCATCTTTCCCATTCCATTCAGCAGCGTGCTCAAACCCGCGAACAACGTGTTTGTTGACCATAAATAGCCCTTTGTTCTCACCCCGTTGAATTTCCGTCTCGTGCTCTTCATCAAAAACGGCCACCCACAAGGTAGCTGATCCCCCAAGCGGAAGCTCTTTGCTAAAATTTACCGTTGGTTCAGTAAAGGCATTACCTGCAACAGACAGAGATACAGTCTTACCCGTTCTGGCAGCTTCTTCTATCCCGAGCAAAACGTCGCCCCGTCGGGATCCAACCAGCTCTTTACGTCCATCAATAACCAATTGCGGTGTATAGACATATCGTAAAGACATGGTGGAACCGTAATCACGCTGACGTTGCGTTGCTTCCGGGCTGGAAAAAGGATCTTTCCACCCAATATAGTCCCAATAATCAACATGATACGACAGGGCAATAATTCCGGGTTGATCAGCAAGCTCAGTTAAAAGCGCATCGGCTGGCGGGCAGGAGCTACAGCCCTGCGACGTAAAGAGTTCAATAACCACAGGTGCTGTTTCGGAAAGTCCAGCAACATTAGCAGCCTGTGCAACCAACTGTCCTTGAGCCAAGCGTTTTTCCGCAGCCCGAACAACCTCGCTAGAGGTACCGCTTATCGCCATATAGGCCCAAGCAGACGAGAGGCCAAGCGCAACAAAAGCAACTTGCACAAACGGACGCTTAAATAGAGTCTTTAAATATTTCATATTCAAAGACTATGCCTCTTTTAGCGAGAGCTCCAGTCACGTCATATTCAAGTTTACGCGAGCAAGGAAAGTCTACACGAGCAAAACAAGATTTGCCCTCGATATCTAATTTGCCTCATCCTAACCAACAAAAAAAGGCAGCCCGATGGGCTGCCTTTCTGTCACTCATACAAGTGGTTTAAGTCTCATCATTGATCAAGTTACGCAGTACATAGTGAAGAATACCACCATGGCGGAAATATTCGACTTCATCTGCGGTATCAATACGGCACTTCAGCTTAATATCTTCGACCGAACCATCCGGACGGCTGATACGACAGTCAACATCCATACCCGGCGTAATACCATTTTCAACACCAGAAATATCAATCGTCTCATCCCCCGTAATACCAAGCGTTTCACGGGTTACACCATCTTTGAAGACAAGCGGGAGGACGCCCATGAAAACAAGGTTGGAACGGTGAATACGCTCAAAACTTTCAACAATAACCGCCTTAACACCTAACAAACGGGTTCCCTTGGCAGCCCAGTCACGTGACGAGCCCATGCCGTATTCCTTGCCTCCAAAGACAACAAGCGGCGTGCCATCATCGATGTACTTCATGGCTGCATCATACACGGGCATAACTTCGCCTTTGTATTTAGAAAATCCGCCTTCTGTACCCGGTACCATCTCGTTCTTAATACGAATGTTGGCAAAAGTGCCCCGCATCATAACTTCGTGGTTACCGCGACGAGACCCGTAAGAGTTAAAGTCGATTGGACGTACCTGGTGGCTAGTAAGATATTCGCCCCCTGGGCTATCAGCTTTGATCGCACCCGCAGGCGAAATATGATCAGTTGTGATATTGTCAGCAAGAACCAGAAGGGGACGTGCGCCAGCAATATCGCTAAGGTCGCCAGCTTCCTTGCTCATGCCCTCAAAGAATGGCGGATACTGAACGTACGTACTTTGGTCATTCCAGTCATAGGTCAAACCAGTCGCCGTTTCGATTTCTTTCCATTGCTGGGGACCTTCAAAAACGTTGTCATAACGCTCTTTGAACATTTCCGGCGTTAGCGCAACGTTAGAGATTTCCTGAATCTCTTTTGACGTCGGCCAAATATCTTTCAGATAAACATCTTGACCATCTTTGCTCTGCCCAATCGGATCATTCAAAAGATCAATGGTCACATTACCTGCCAGCGCATAGGCGACGACAAGCGGCGGCGACGCTAAATAGTTCAGACGTGTCTGCGGGCTAACGCGACCTTCGAAATTACGGTTTCCGGACAGAACCGCTGCAACCTGTAATTCTTTGTTATCAATGGCAACGATATGCTCATCGGCAAGCGGGCCAGAATTCCCAATACAGGTCGTGCAACCATAGCCAACGAGATCAAAACCAATTTGATTGAGGTAATCCTGAAGTCCCGCCTTCTCGAGGTAATCAGTCACTACTTGTGATCCCGGGGCCAATGATGTTTTCACCCAAGGTTTCGAGGTAAGGCCCAATTCAACCGCTTTTTTCGCGACAAGACCAGCACCGATAAGTACCGACGGGTTCGAAGTATTGGTACAGCTGGTAATGGCAGCGATCATGACATCGCCATTGCTCAGTTCGTAATCTTTACCTTCAACAGGGGATTTATCACCTGCCTTATCCCCCAAAGCTTCATTGATCAGTTCGATAGATTTTGGTGCAAGATTGCTGAGAGAAATACGATCTTGTGGACGCTTTGGTCCGGCAAGACTTGGCTCAACCGTTGAAAGGTCAAGTTCTAGTGAAGATGTAAAGATCGGATCAGGTGTGTTTGTCTCTCGCCACATCCCCTGTGCCTTAGCATAAGCTTCGACCAAAGCAACGCGATCAGCATCACGACAGGTAAAGCTGAGGTATCTGATAGTCTCTGCATCAATCGGGAAGAAGCCACAGGTCGCCCCGTATTCCGGCGCCATGTTTGCGATTGTCGCCTGATCAGCCAAAGTCAGATTATCAAGACCAGCACCAAAGAACTCAACGAACTTCCCAACAACACCATGGGCGCGAAGAATTTCAGTAACGGTCAAGACCAGATCAGTCGCGGTTGTTCCCTCTTTCATCTTGCCGGTAAGTTTCATACCAACAACCTCAGGGATTACCATGGAAACAGGCTGTCCAAGCATTGCCGCTTCTGCTTCGATCCCGCCGACACCCCAACCGAGTACGGAAAGGCCATTTACCATGGTTGTATGGGAATCAGTTCCCACTAACGTATCAGGGTAGGCAACCGTAGAGCCATTCTCTTCTTTCGTCCAAACAACCTGTGCGAGGTTTTCAAGGTTCACCTGATGGCAGATACCTGTTCCCGGGGGAACAACGCGGAAGTTATCAAAAGCAGTTTGTCCCCAGCGCAGGAAAGAATAACGTTCTCCGTTACGCTCAAACTCCAGATCAACGTTTTTCTGGAATGAATCTGCGCCGCCGAATGAATCAACCATTACGGAGTGATCAATAACAAGATCGACAGGGGAAAGAGGGTTGATCTTCTTGGGGTCCCCGCCCATTTCCACCATAGCCTGACGCATAGCAGCTAAATCAACAACAGCAGGAACCCCTGTAAAATCCTGCATAAGAACACGTGCAGGGCGATAGGCAATTTCACTATCCGACGTACGATTTTTCAGCCATTCAGCCATCGCTTTGATGTCATCAACCTTGACGCTGCGATCGTCTTCAAACCGTAACAGGTTTTCTAAAAGTACTTTCAGAGAAAAAGGCAAACGGGATATATCCCCGAGTGTCTTGGAAGCTTCCTCGAGACTATAATAGTCGTATGTCTTGCCATTTACATTAAGCTGGCGGCGAGTATTCAGGGTGTCCTTACCAAGAGCCAATTTAATCTCCTCTTGCGGGTGTACGTCTCTCCAGATGGGGCTTTTTCCTGTTTTGCAGTAACTAGATCACTTTAGATCTGAGGAACCAACAAAGCCTTCTCATCTACTTATCTTATGCAATGTTAAGTTACCTCGTTAGGGATAAAAAGCAATATATGCCGCGACACAGAATAAGAACGAGTTAAGTTTATCATTAGCGTTTACTAATAGTGTAGTTTGTCTTTTTCCCTTGAGCTTACAGTGGGAGGAACATTTATGATCCTGTCATTATATTCTCTACGTACTAAAGTTAAGCTGAACAGGGATTATTACAATGGCCTTTCGTTTTTGGGGACATTTCCAACGCCAATTTTTAACGTGCCACAAAATAATCCTCTTAGTTGCAATAGGTATTATAGTGGGGAGTTATTTTATTTTCTACTCCCCAGATCTTTTTCAAAAATCGGAAACAGCCGATAAGATTTCGGCTTCTGGTTACATTAATTCATTTGATATCATAGAGGGCGAGAAACTTTACCAACAAAATTGTGCATCCTGCCATGGCAGCCAACTCCAAGGAGAAGCGAATTGGCGTAGCTCAAAAGAAGATGGATCTCTACGTGCACCACCTCATAATAAAGACGGGCATACCTGGCACCACCCAGATCGCATACTTTTTCATATAACAAAATTTGGCGGCGGAGCCATCGCCCCGAAAGGCTTCAACAGCAACATGCCTGCATTTAACAAAACTCTCCACGATGTAGAGATAAACAAGGTTCTGGCTTTCATCAAAAGTAAATGGCCGAAAGAAATACGTCAGCGTCAAAAAAACATCTCAGACAAAGACAAAGCATCCCTAAGCCAATAAACATCTCTGATTAAGCCTCACTCTTCATTCTTGACATAAATCAAGGATAGCTGATCACAGTTCGGATATTCCATGGTTTATGAAAACAGAGATCATTCAAAAATACGACAAAGGGGTTCCTCGTTATACGAGCTACCCTACGGCACATCTTTTTAAGCCCGACTTTGAGGTCAGTACCTACACTGACTGGCTGAAGGCTATTCCAAAAGAGATGCCACTCTCTCTGTATTCTCACATCCCTTATTGTGATAGCCTCTGCTGGTTTTGTGGGTGCCACACCAAGATCACCCAAAAATATAAACCAATAAAAGAGTACATGGGGTCTTTACAAAAAGAGATCCTTATGACCGCAGATGTCACGGGCCGAGGACGCCCGGTTAATCATATGCATTTTGGTGGTGGCAGCCCAACCATTTTAGTACCGGAAGATGTAAAAGAACTCTTCCAGACATTCCATGAAGCCTTCACCTTTACCGATGATGCAGAAATAGCAGTCGAGATTGATCCACGGGATATAAGCCAAGAGGCTATCAGAGCCTGGGCTCAGGGTGGTGTTAACCGGGCCAGTCTTGGGGTACAGGATATCCAAGACAAGGTACAAAGGGCCATTAACCGCATTCAACCAATTGAACAGACCGCAAAGGTTGCCAATTGGTTACATGAAGAAGGCGTCCACGGTATCAACATGGACTTGATGTATGGCCTTCCTTATCAAACGGTAGAATCAGTATTGGAAACCATTCGTCAGGTCATGACCATGGCCCCCGAACGCATAGCCCTCTTTGGTTATGCGCACATTCCGTCATTAAAACCTCATCAGCGCCTCATCCCCGAAGAAGTCCTCCCCGATTTCAACGAAAGATTTGAGCAACAGGAAGCGGCGGCAGAACTATTACAAAGCTATGGCTTTGTCCGGATAGGTCTGGACCATTTTGCAAAACCTGATGACCCCATGGCAATTGCTTTTAAAAACGGAACCCTCAGACGTAACTTCCAAGGTTATACGACAGATAAAGCAGACGCGATGATCGGGTTTGGCGCATCTTCTATCGGTGCGCTACCAAGCGGGTTTGTCCAAAATATCGTCGCGATCAGAAACTATCGTGCTGCAATTGATAATGGAGATTTTGCCGTCGCCAAATCTATTCCTTTCAAAGGTCAGGACAAATTACGGGCCGCAATTATCGAACAGCTTATGTGTTACCATGAGGTAGATTTGATTGAAATCTGCAATAAATTTCAAAGCTCAATTGACGAGTTCGACTACGAAATCAGTGCCTTGCAAACTTTTGTCGATGATAAAATAGCCCGGTATCAAAATGGGGTTATCATTGTAGAACATGATGCAAGGGCATTGGTCAGAGCCGTATGCGCCCTGTTTGACCAATACCATGGGTCAAGAGAAATGACTTACTCGCAGGCGGTTTAACAAACCAATTTGAAATAAAAAATATGTTATTTAAGAAAAATAAACTGCGCGGCTCTGTCACATACCACTATAGATGCATATAATATACATGATAAAGAGTAACCATAAGGAACATTGATATCATGATTTCAGCAAGTTCACCCTTTTGGCGGGCAGGGTTTAGACCCTTTTTCACAGCCGGAGCACTATATGCTCTGATTGTCCTGTCGCTCTGGGTTCTGATACTTGCTGGGATCATCGATTATGAAACGCACATCGCCCGGTCACTCATTCACGGCCATGAAATGATCTATGGCTTTGGCGTTGCTGCAATAGCTGGCTTCATACTCACAGCCATGCCGAACTGGACAAATACAGCACCTTTAGCTGGCAAACCATTAATAGCTCTCTTTAGCCTCTGGCTCTTTGGAAGGTTATCCCTGTGGGCCGGAACATCTCTCCCGTATAACTTCCTTGCCACCATTGACCTCCTTTTTCTTCCTGTTCTGGCTATCTACACAGCAAAAATACTTATTAAAACCGGGAACAAACGAAACCTTATGTTACCCGGAATATTCATGATACTTGCCATCTTCAATTTGTGTTTTTATCTCTCGGATTCAGGGGTCGTACCGCATTCATCAAGAACCGTTCTGGAAGCAGCCATATCTCTTTTGATACTTTTAATCACTATTATCGGAGGGCGTATTATTCCTGCCTTTACGCGTAACGCCCTCGCCGCCCAAGGAAAATCCGTCGACATAGCGGCTCCTGGTAAACTCAGCATCCTGTGCATCATCGGCACAGCAATAATGATGATTGGCGATCTATTCGTTGCTGATAATTGGCCCTATTTGTTTGCATACTTCTGTGCCCTGCTTGCAGGATTACATCTCGCCCGCCTTTATTTCTGGAAAGGGTGGATGACCCTATCTGATCCCCTGTTATGGGCGATGCACATTGCCTATCTATGGATCCCTATTGGCTTAACGCTAAAAGCTTATGGTTTTCTCGCTTACGGTTACTTCTGGGAAAGCGCCCTTCACGCCCTGACGGCAGGGGCTATTGGCACGATGATCCTTGTGGTGACGGTCCGTGCCGGCCTAGGCCATACGGGTAGCATTCTTAAAACGAACCTGTATCTGACAACCGCGTTATATGCGCTGACCTTCTCTGCAATTTTTCGAGTCATTCAACCCTTTATTGAGAGCGAACTCTCGGAACAATTACTGTACCTATCATCACTCTTCTGGGTTATTGCTTTTGGCCTTTACCTACTTAACTTCATCCCCTTGATGGGCCGACCAAGGCTGGATGGCAAGCCCGGTTAAGGGGCTGCTTCCTCTCTCAGTTTTGAGGCTGCACGTGAAACCGCCAAAACAAACAGAGCGAAAATAACAGGAAATCCTATTTGAATATTAAAGTTCTGCCCTATGCCAGCAAGAATCAGCGGCGTTACGAACGCGCTAACAAGAATAATTTTCTCCCATATCGCGCCACCTTTTTGCGCGACATCCATCGCAAGCAGGACTATCGGAATTGACAGTAACGTCATTTCATAATCAAAAAGGTACGGAAGAATTAATAACGTTGCAGAGATAAGCGCAGCAAAAGCCATATTCGTAGGGCCGCAACGGTACCAAAGCCACACAAGAACAGCCACCACGACAAAAGCCATCACCCAATGTGCCCCAAAAGAGAAGCCATCGGTCAGCCCCACCATTTTAAGCGTTATATATAGGCTTGGCATTTTTTCAGAAAGCAAAAATCCCTGGCTCATAACGGACTTAACCACCGACATGTTCTGGAAGAACATCTCCCAAAGTTCCCAGCCAAATACGACAAACGATAGTCCAACAAAAAGACTTGTAGTTAAGGCCGCAGAGAAGAACACCCGCCATTGTTGAGAGACAAGGAGCACCAGTGGAATAAGAACGCCCAATTGTGGTTTAAAGGCTAATAATCCGATAAACACCCCCGCGAGAAGAGGCTTGGATCGAAAATAAAAAATGGCACAGGCAAGTAATCCTGTACTTAACAAGGAATTCTGCCCGTGAACCATCGTCAGGTACACTGCCGGATAGGCAACAATCAGTAATATAGCATAGGGATGGTCGAATAATCGCTTTAATGAATATACGTAGAAAAGAAAGCTGCTACCGATAAACAAAAAATATGACGCAAGATATGGGATTGTCGCAAAAGTAGTTGATAACAACATGAAAGTTGGCGGATAGTGCCACAAAAATACGGATTGATTCCCAGGCACCGCCAACTGTTGTATCTCAACGATCCTTTCCCGAACAAATACAGCTTCGGGCGTCCCCAAAAGCGCAAGATAACCTGCTGACCAAAAAGTTATAAAATCATAACCTGCCGGACTGTTATCCGTATCCAGCATGTTGTCGAAAGAGGATATCAGGGCAATCGCCCGGAACAAGCAGATCCCTAGAATAAAACATCCATACAAACGCAGGCGATCTGGCTCAAAAACAGCAGAATATAAATTTCTACTCTCGGCCATTTTCTTAAATTTCGAACTCAAAACACAACCACTATTTGCCACCCATCAGATCGACCAAACCTAACCTGAAAGATAACAAATAAGTATTAACGAATAAGTTCTTATATCTTCCTGAAAAATAAGCCCTCAGGATGACTTTTTGCGACAAAAAGCAAAAGGGTTCTTAAACTCTCAGCGGGTTTTTCTCGCCTTGCTGCTCCAAAGAGAAATCCAGTACAGGATCAACCTGAGACTGGTTAACCGTTTTCTTGGTCCAATCAGATTTTTTTCGAACCAGTTCAGCAGCGCCAACATTTTTTTCACCCATCAATGGGTTTTTAAGCCGTGCGTAAATAACCCCATCAACATGGGATTTGTAAATGTCTGTCACAATCCAATCTTGTAAAAAACGAGTTCGCTTTGAATAAACATCACCAACAACGGGTAATTTTTCTGGACTTTTTTCCTTCATGGAGCACCTCTGTAATATATAAATTGAAATTATGACAGTTGCTCGAAATTATGGAGGATCTACGATCACATCAAGGTCAACTAAGGGCGCAGAGGGGCTTAACATATAATTGTCACCCTACGGACACAAATCAGACTCAGGCAGTATCTGGTTATCTAGAGAAAAGGTTCAGAACATAAAAAACCCGCTATACAGCGGGCTTTAAATTCGAAAAATCTATCGTTTGCTTCAAACAGGTGCTTTTCGCAACCAATCAGAACCACGACGCGTCAATTCAACAGCACTTACAGATTTATCCCCAATATTTTTATTGCGGAGTCGGGCGTATTCAAGCCCGTCAATTGTCGATTTATAAACCTCGACAACTTCCCAATCTTGGTACGATGCGTGCCTTTTAGAAAAAATGTCACCAATCTCAGGCATATGCTCGAACTCTTTCATGAACCATTCTTTAAACTACTTTCAGGATCTATTCAGGAATTGATACTCTGCCGATCACGATCGATCAAATGTTAAGATAAAATTTATCTAAAAAAACAGAAAAGCCTCAACGCCAGAACAAGCCAAGAACACTTATTCATTAGAGTTACCTGAATAATTAAGAAAAGTATGCAAACAATATGATCATTTTAAGACAATCACAAAAATAACACTCTGCTATTCATCATTGTTATTAATCATTTCCGACTTCCATTTTCTGTAACCATTGAATAAACACGCTTTTAGTTAGAGAACATCTTCTCGTAAGCAATCTTCAAAACGCGTCAAAAAAGCATCACAAATACTTTTGTCATGAGCAATTGAGATATAGAGCTTTGTCCCCATTGGATTCAGGAAAATGCCCCTTTTAAAAAGGCCCAACATCATCTTACGACCTTTCTTTTTATCCCCCAGCGCCGTTGAACGATAATTGAAAACCTCTTGATCTGTAAAAACGATCTGCGCCAAAGGGCCATCACCGATTACCTGCGCAGGCTCTCCCAGACTACTAAGAATACGTCTTAGATTTGCACGCAAATACTCCCCTGTCTCAAACAGCTTCTCATAGGTCCTCGGCACACGATAAACGGAAAGTGCAGCATTGGCTGCTGCGGTAGAAATGGGGTTTCCCCCCAGAGTCGAGGCCATCCAAACATAATTATCTTGACCAATATAGTGCTCATTTACATGGTCCATAATATCCGCCCTGCCGCCAAACGCACCGATGGGATACCCACCTCCCAGAGCTTTACCATAAGCAACAAGGTCAGGGATCACTCCATATTTTTCTTGTGCACCGCCATAGGCCAATCGAAACCCTGTGACCACTTCGTCAAAGATAAGCGGGATACCCTGTGTATCGCAAAGCGCTCGGACACCTTCCAAAAACCCCGGGATTGGCGGCGTACAGCGCTGTAAAGGTTCCATGAGAACCCCGGCGATGTCATCCGCATAACTATCTATAATTTCTTTTGTTGTTTCCAAATCATTATAAGGCGCAACCAAAAGGTTTTCTATCGCCATTGGGGTGCCAGCAGAGGTGAGCTCCGGGGTTGGAAAAGATAAATTTTGATGTGGAAAAAGGGATGTAACACCCGCTTCATTCGCACCATGATAAGCCCCTTCAAACTTCAATATCTTTTTCTTGCCCGTAAATGCCCGCGCCAATCGCTGGCAGTACATCGTTGCTTCTGTACCAGACGCACAGAATCTTAATCGATCAATGGCCGGCGCAATTCTTTGTATTTCTTCGGCGAGCTGTAGCGCATGATTATTCAAATAAGCAAAATTTGATCCCAACTCTGCTTGTTTTTGGACGGCTTCAACAACTTCTTCTCGCGCATGACCAACCAGACAAGACCCCCAACCTATCGAAAAATCGAGATATTCTTGCCCGCCGCTGTCCCAGAGTTTGGCACCTTTCCCCTTTTCAACCTCAATCAACGTTTCAGGGGGAAAGCCAAATTCACCGTTAGATATACCTGCGGTAAAAACACTTAGCGCTCTTTTTTGAACATTATTTAGGTCTTGTTCTGGTTTAAGTGTCATAACATTTCTCCTATTTTTACCCTGCGCTTATCATGTTTGCGGTGTCCCATAGGTCTAGAAGTTAGTGGTTTTGAGGACAATTTAATAAAGCGAGAAAATGTTTTCAGGAAAATTTACTACGCAGAATTCTGATCACAATAAATTCATGCCAACTTGTTTTTATCCTAAATCTTGGGCCATCATACGTGTGGTTCGGTAAACTTGTTCAGTACACTGATCATATTTTCTTTGGAGTGCGACATGGTACAAAAGACATTTTTGACTATATGGCTTTCCTTTATCGCGGCGGCCTTTACACCCCATCAAACCGCTGCAGCCTCCCCCAGCGTGTTCCAGAGTGAAAAAGAGATCTTTGAGCTTGAACTACTTGTTGATGGACTAGATCACCCATGGGGTATGGTCTTTTTACCAGACAAGACTTTACTGATCACAGAGCGTGAAAAAGGATTGAAGCTCTATCATGACAATACTCTGCATGATGTTTCTTTGAGCGATTTCCCCGAAGTCAGAGCAAGAGGGCAAGGCGGGTTACTTGATATAACAATTCACCCTGAATTCAAACAAAACCAGTTGATCTACTTCACCTATAGCCACCCGCTCAAAAAAGGATCGACAACTGCATTGGCCCGAGCCAAATTTATCAATCGCGAACTTATTGATCCCAAAACCATATTTATTGCAGACACCGGATCTACCACATCAAAGCATTATGGATCACGCATCGAATTTGATCGCAATGGTGATCTATTTATGACAATCGGGGATCGGGGAAATCGTGATAATGCACAAAAACTTAATTCACATGCAGGCAAAGTATTACGGCTGAATGATCAGGGTGGGCCCGCCAACGACGCCCCCTTCTCGGAAACAGACAATGCCCTTCCTGAAATTTTTTCTTATGGGCACCGCAACCCACAAGGCCTTACAAGGCACCCTGAAACTGGTGAGATGTGGGCAAGTGAGCATGGCCCCCGTGGGGGAGATGAAATAAACCGCCTTCAAGTTGGGGTAAATTACGGCTGGCCCGTTATCACCTATGGTAAAGAATACATACTGGGGTCAATCGGGGAGGGAACACATCACCCTGACATGGCACAACCTGTTCATCAGTGGACACCATCTATTGCACCTGCTGGCATAACTTTCTATTCAGCGGATGCCTTCGCCAACTGGAAAGGTAACCTTTTCACCACGGCCTTAAAATTCAAGCTTCTGGTCAGACAGGAAATAAAAGACAACAAAGTCGTTCATGAGGAACGATTGCTTACAGAAGAAGTCGGTCGCATCCGGGCGATAGAACAGGGGCCTGATGGCTTTCTTTATATTCTGACAGATGCAAATAACGGGGCGCTTTATCGCCTCAAACCACAAAGCCAGCAATAAACCAATCACAAACAACCACGACGTTAAATATCTTTTAAACTGATACCCCGATCCCAATAGGGCTCACTACCAAATTTTCCTTCGAGGAAGTCAATAAAAGATCTGGTTTTGGCTGGCAAATGTTCTCTATTGGGATAGAGCGCATAAACAGCGGCACTTGGCAGCTCAAATTCTTTAAGAATGGGAATCAGTTCGCCCGCTTTCAGTTCATCCCCAATATCCCAGGTGGATTTAATGGCAATACCAATTCCTGCCTTCGTAGCATCCCTCAAGATCTCGCCATTGTTTGTTTCTAGATTACCCTTAACCTTAACATCGATCTGTCCTTCCGGACCTTTGAAGTGCCAATGATCATGCACACCACCAGGATATCCAAGTACCAAACAGTTGTGATGAATAAGATCTTGTGGATGCTTCGGAATACCCTCTTTCGCTAAATAATCACGCGATGCACAAACCACCCGTCTTGCCGGGCTTAGCTTTCGCGCGATCAGACTGCTGTCTTGTAGCTCACCAGTTCTAATTGCGAGGTCAAAACCGGATTGAACCATATCAACAATTTGATCCGTCAGGCTTACTTGAATAGATACGTCCGGATACTGCTTGAGAAACTCTGGTAACAAGCGAGATATATGCTTACGCCCAAAAGACGACGGTGCGGTTATTTTCAGCGTCCCCTTCACATGTCCGGCCAATCCTGAAAGTGCGGCCTCGGCATCTGCTATATCTTCAAGGATGGATTGACAGCGGACATAATAACCTGCGCCTTCATCCGTCAGGCTTAAGCGCCTCGTCGTTCTATTGAGAAGGCGCGCATCAAGCCGCTCTTCCAAGTTAGCAATGCGCTTGCTGACAACAGCAGCGGATAAATTGAGGTTCCGCCCTGCCGCGGTCATTCCGCCAGCAGTAACAACCTCGACAAATACTGTCATATCGCTAATCACATCCATAGTATTATCAAAATAAACGACATAATCCTTATCCAACAAGACCTATTATCATTTGCTTTAAAAATGCATATCTTATTCTCAAGGAATAAATTGATGAAGGACCTGAAAGATGAGAAATACAATCGAATCTGCTAACGATTTTGATCTAACCGCAGCTGATATGAGCGTTCACTTTCAGAATGCCCGCAAAATGAGATCTGCAGAAGCCCATAAACTTTTCAGAACATTATTGGAAACGCTAACTTCCCCCGTAAGCAGCTGGAAAACCCGTTATGTTTTAGCCTTGTCCAGAACCGCCTAACGAGACTTTTGAAAACTTACAAAAAAACAACCGTAAGACGTATACTATTGCGTCTTACGGAATAATTTTAATTATTATTTAATTTTTATCAGGCCTACTACAATCATGAATTGATTCGTAGATAAATTAAATCCGAACAACCAGTCTGTACCTTTAGTGTCAGTACCGTACCCAAATATCAGTTTATACAGGTTTTAGAGAGACGCATCCTACCCCGATGCTCTGATGCCGAGACATTAGCGATGTGACGTTTCACACCCTCCCCAAATGTCTCTGTATCTACACTTTGCCAATCGGTCCCCCGCCGATTGGCTTTTTTTTGTAATTTCACCTTATACGAAAAAACATATCCGTCGCCCCATCCGGACGATCCATATCCTGTTTTGTTCGAATAGTACAAAATATGGCCAACGGGTTTCAATATTCCCTCCCCATTTTCGCCATGATGAAACACTTCACGCTGCTTGATATCCCCCCAGTGCTCACCCACACTAAAAAGTAGTAAGATTACTTCACGAGACTCCGAAAGGTAGTATTTTATGTTATCACATCTGGTTTGTCGCAAAGTTGAAACACTTCACTTGGGTAATGACAAAAGAGGACTAGAAAGCTGCTCACGCATAGCTGATAGTTAAAGAACCAATAGCTATTAGAACAAACACCAAGAAATGAACCGCTAAAAAATAAGGCGGATACGAACAGGGTAAATCGCACAAGGTAAATTGCTATGAAAATGGAAGGGCAACAACTGATCCCGGCCCCTCAGGATAAGGTGTGGGAAGCCTTGAATGACCCAGAGATATTAAAGCTCTCAATTCCAGGCTGTGAGACCGTTGAAAAAACATCTGACAATGAATTTAAAGCAAGCTTGACCGCAAAATTTGGCCCCGTGAAAGCTAAATTCAATGGACAAGTAACTCTTTCAGATCTTAACCCGCCTAATAGCTACACTTTAACTGGCGAAGGTAAGGGTGGCGCAGCTGGTTTCGGAAAGGGAGAAGCAAAAGTTTGGCTGGAAAGCCAAAACGAGCAAACTCTGCTGAACTATTCAGTAAATGCCAAGGTTGGTGGTAAACTTGCCCAAATAGGGTCTCGCCTGGTTGATTCAGCCGCAAAAAAAATGGCGGATGATTTTTTTCAGGCCTTTTCCCAAAATATCGGCTCACCTGTCGGCGAAACCACCGATGAGTTACAAACCGATGAGTCACCAGATGAAACACCATCCCAAATAAATTCAGACACCGAAACGTCAAAAAATACATCCAACAACAATGCCCTCTACTTCGGCATTGCAGGCGTCTTATTAGCCGCCATTGTTATCTATGCCCTAAGTTAATCTTCTTGGGCATAGAAATGAGATTAAGCACGTTCTAAACACAAAAGAGTTCGACAAAGAGCCACCAATTTCAGATCGCGTTGCACGGATTCAATAGGCCTATGCAGTGCACCATTCGCCCCTAGGGCAACAGATCCAGACCCCCTAACGAACAAAAAAATAATCTGGACTGTCACACCACGAACAGGAGAAAACCGATGCCAACGGTATCTATGACAGTTAATGGCAAGCAAGTTTCGGCGGATGTATCGTCGAACACCCTGCTTGTGACTTTTATTCGCGAAAATCTAAAACTTACGGGCACTCATGTTGGCTGTGACACCAGCCAATGTGGTGCCTGTGTTGTTCACGTCAATGGTAATAGCGCAAAATCCTGTACCATGCTTGCCGTTCAAGCCGAAGGCGCAAATGTGACAACGATCGAAGGTCTTGCAAAGGGTAATGACCTTCATCCTATGCAAAAATCCTTTCAGGAAAATCACGGTCTGCAGTGCGGATTTTGTACAACAGGTATGATAATGAGTGCCGTTGATCTGGTTAATAAATCTGACAATCTGGATGACGCGTCAATTCGTGAAGGACTAGAAGGCAACATTTGTCGCTGCACAGGCTACCAGAACATCGTCAAATCCATCCAGGCCGCTGCAAAAGAAATGGAGGCGTAATCATGACTACTGAAACTGGAATCGGCGCCTCTGTACGTCGCAAAGAAGACAAACGTTTTATCATCGGCAAGGGACGATATCTCGACGATATCACAAAGCCCGGCCAAACCTATGGTTACTTCATTCGCTCGCCCTATGCCCACGCAAAAATTAACAGCATCGACACCAGCGAAGCGTTGAAAGCACCTGGTGTTGTTGACATTTTAACGGGTCCAGATATGGAAGCCGATGGCATTGGTCCTATTATCTGTGGCTGGGGAATTACCTCTAAAGATGGCACTCCACATAAAGCCCCGGCACACCCGGCCTTGGCCGTAAGTCATGTTAAATACGTTGGTCATCAGGTTGCACTTGTTGTTGCTGAAACCCTGCAACAAGCGAGGGATGCATCCGAACTTGTAGAGATTGATTACGAAGAACTACCCCATGTCATCGAAGTTGGTGATGCATTGGCAAGTGGTGCACCACAAATCCACGACGACATCCCCGGCAACCTGTCTTTTGATTGGGAGCTTGGTGATCGTGCTGCCGCAGAACAGGCCATCGCAACAGCGCACCACGTCACGCGCATGGATTTACGGAATAATCGACTGATTCCAAATGCAATGGAACCCCGTGCAGCACTGGGGGAATATGATGCCGGTACAGACGAAATAACACTCTATACCACCAGTCAGAATCCTCATGTACACAGGCTTGTCCTGTCGGCTTTTAATGCGGTCGCACCAGAACATAAATTGCGGGTTATCGCCCCAGATGTCGGGGGTGGATTTGGATCAAAGATCTTTATCTATTCCGAAGAAACAGTCTGTGCCTGGGCAACAAAGAAACTTGATCGCCCCATCAAATGGACAGCGGAAAGATCTGAATCATTCCTGTCTGATGCTCATGGCCGTGATCATGAAACCCACGCAGAAATGGCCTTTGATGCAGATGGTAAAATCCTAGGTTTCAAGGTATCGACCAAAGCAAATGTTGGCTGTTATCTATCAACCTTTGCCTCTGCCGTACCAACCTATCTCTACGGCACCTTGCTTAATGGCCAGTACACAATGCCAGCCATCTATTGTGAGGTTCAGGCTGGGTTTACAAACACAGCCCCCGTCGATGCCTATCGTGGTGCCGGCCGGCCGGAAGCAACATATGTTGTCGAACGGATGATCGAAATCGGGGCCCGTGAAATGGGTATAGATCCGGGGGAGATTCGCAAACGGAACTTCATCTCACCGGATGCTTATCCTTATGAGACACCCGTTATTATGACCTATGATAGCGGCAACTATGCCCTCGCCATGGATAAGGCACAGGCCGCGATAGATTACAGCGGATTCGAAGCCCGAAAAGCTGAATCTGCACAACGCGGCAAGCTTCGCGGTATTGGCTATTCCGCCTTTATCGAAGCTTGCGGCATTGCACCGTCAGCGGCGGTTGGCTCTCTCGGCGCTGGTGTGGGATTATGGGAATCTGCACAGGTTCGTTTCAACCCGACCGGCAGCGTGACTGTCTTTACAGGTAGCCACTCACACGGCCAAGGTCACGAGACAACCTTTGCCCAGATCGTTTCCGACCAGCTCGGCGTGCCGATTGATCAGGTGGAAATATCCCACGGCGATACCGGTAAGGTACCTTTTGGAATGGGTACCTATGGGTCCCGGTCCCTTGCTGTCGGGGGGTCTGCAATTATGAAAGCTATCGATAAAGTTGTCGAAAAAAGTAAGAAAATTGCAGCCCATACACTGGAAGCTTCTGTCGAGGACATTGAACATTCCGGTGGTGTTTTCTCTGTTGCGGGTACTGATAAAAAAATGACAATGGCAGAGATCGCATTTTCTGCCTATGTACCCCATAACTATCCGGCAGATGTTGAGCCAGGCATGGACGAGACGGCGTTCTATGATCCGCTAAACTTTACCTTCCCTGCTGGCACCCACATCGCCGAGGTCGAGATTGATCCCGAGACAGGTACAACAGAAATCCTAGATTGGGTTGCTGTGGATGATTTTGGTAACGTGATTAACCCCATGATTGTCGAAGGACAAGTTCACGGTGGCCTTGCGCAAGGTATCGGGCAGGCTCTTATGGAAAACTGTGTTTATGACAAGGAAAGCGGTCAGCTTTTGACCGGTTCTTACATGGACTATTGCATGCCGCGTGCTGATGACTTGCCGACCTTCCGGGTCGAAACCATCAACACCCCATGTACGACAAACCCCCTTGGCGTAAAGGGCTGTGGTGAAGCAGGTGCGATATCTGCACCAGCGGCATTGATGAATGCCATCACCAACGCACTGGGCAAGGAAATCGACATGCCAGCCACACCTGAAAAGGTATGGCGTGCGGCACAGGGACTATAAGGGAGGAATGCATCATGTATAATTTTGATTACAAACGTCCGGGTACCATAGACGAAGCTGCTAACCTCCTGAACGATGACACCGTTTTGCTTGCCGGGGGACAAACCTTAATCCCGACGCTCAAACAGCGTCTGGCCCAACCGGAAGCGCTGGTTGACCTCAGTGCTATTGAATCACTTCGCGGGGTTTGCCCCGATGGTGATCGACTGGCTATCGGGGCCATGACAACCCATGCCGAAGTGGCAACCAAAGCAACAATCCCCGTACTAGCATCTCTTGCCAGCGGGATTGGTGATGCCCAGGTTCGCAACAGAGGAACCATTGGGGGCTCAATTGCCAACAATGACCCAGCAGCAGACTATCCTGCTGCGGTTGTCGGGCTGAACGCAGTGGTCAGTACCAATCGGCGGACAATTGCCGCAGATGATTTTTTTACCGACCTTTTTGAAACAGCTTTGGAAGAAGGCGAGATCATTACCAATGTGACCTTTCCAAAACCAGAGGCAGCTGCTTACATAAAGTTCGATAACCCGGCATCACGGTATGCCATCGTCGGCGTGATGGTCGCAAAAACCAGCTCTGCTGGCATCAGAGTAGCAGTTACAGGTGCTGGTCCTTGCGTCTTCCGTCAAACAGAAATGGAGGCTGCCCTTTCAGCAAGCTTCACCCCACAATCATTGGATAACATTTCTGTATCTGCAGATGGCCTGAATAGCGATATACATGCATCTGCAGAATATCGTGCCAACCTGATTAAGGTTCTTGCCAAACGCGCCGTTGCTCAAATAAACGGCTAATCTATCTGGCCGCAGTTGCTTTGCATAATCAACTGCGGCCTTTTTTACGTTTTAATAATCTTCCTGCGGAGCACGTCATGCCTAATTCGTCTCAAATCTCTGCTTCAATTGATGACGTCCTTCAAAACCTAGCCAACGGAAAATATGTCGCCGACCGTTCTCTTGCCACGGTGATTCACCTTGCCTTGAACATGCAACGCCCGCTGTTTCTCGAAGGTGAAGCCGGGGTTGGAAAGACTGAAATCGCAAAAGTACTCGCTGCAACGCTGGATCGGCCTTTGTTACGTCTTCAATGTTATGAAGGCCTTGATATAAACACTGCCGTTTATGAATGGAACTATACCCGGCAAATGGTTGAAATCCGTATTGCTGAAGCTGCAGGGACGACAGATCGCGCGGGGTTATCCAAGGATATCTTTGGTCCAGAGTTTTTAATAAAGCGTCCATTGCTGGAAGCTTTGGAAAGCCACAATGGCAAAAGCCCCGTTTTGCTTATAGATGAGCTGGATCGTGCAGACGAAGCTTTTGAAGCCTATTTATTGGAAGTTCTCTCTGACTATCAGATTACTATTCCCGAGCTTGGAACAATCAAGGCAGAAGAGCCACCGATTGTCATCATCACATCTAATAGAACCCGGGAAATTCACGACGCCTTAAAACGTCGGTGCCTTTATCATTGGGTTGATTATCCTGATGCCCTACGAGAGCTTGAGATCCTCAAACTCAAAGCACCGGATGCAGCCGAACAGCTCAGTAATGAAGTTGTTCTTTTCGTTCAGGAGTTACGCAAAAACCCTCAAATTTTCAAACAGCCCGGTATTGCAGAAACCATTGACTGGACCAATGCATTAACACAACTGGATCGTGTCTCGCTGGCACCAGAAATCGTCAGTGACACGCTCGGAGTTCTTTTGAAATATCAGGATGACATAAGCCGTATTCAGGGCAGTGAGGCTTCTGACATTTTGAGGAAAGTACAAACAGAGATGGATCAGATAGGGTAACTCCTTATGGTTCAACAAAGCTCACACCCCAACACGCCACGTGACAAAGGTTATCTGGCAGAGAATATTCTCCATTTTGCCCGAACCTTGAGAAAGGCAGGAATTGCTCTTCCGCCAACGCGTGTTTTGGAAGCGATAGAGGCCATCCGATTTTCGGGGTTAACAAGGCGTGACGACATCTATGACACCTTCCGGTGCCTTTTTATTACCAGTAGAGATCAACAGGAGATTTTTAATCAATGTTTTCATATCTTTTGGCGCAACCCCGAGTTTTTGGAACGGGCAATGTCGTTGCTGTTGCCAACGACATTTCTTGAAAACGCGCCACAAGACGAAAAAGACAAAGCACTCAAGCGTGTGAGTCAGGCATTCGCGCCAGAACAAAAAAACCAGCTCCCAAAGGAAAAAGAGGAAGAGAAATTAGAGGTCGAGTTTGACGCTAGGCTCACCAGCTCTGACGAGAAAGTGCTTCGCCATAAAGACTTTGAACAAATGAGTGCCGCAGAACAGCAAAAAGCATTGGAACTCATTAAACGTTTGCAACTACCTGCTGAGCTAATCACCACTCGACGCTTTTCTCCATCCCTACGGAAGCAACGAATTGATACCCGCAAAACGATGCAGGCATCAATGAAACGTGGTGCAGATATTATTGAGCTGAAATATAAAGCAAAAAAGGTACAGCGAGCACCGCTGGTCATTCTCTGTGATATCTCTGGCTCTATGAGTGAATACAGCAGAATGTTGCTCCATTTCATTCACAGCCTTAGTTCCGCTCGCGACCGTATCCATAGCTTCACCTTTGGTACTGAATTACACAACATCACCAGACAGATGAAATATAAGGACGTAGATGAAGCCCTCGCCGCGGTCGGACAACAAATAGATGAGTGGTCAGGGGGAACACGGATCAGCAGCGCTATACACGATTTCAATCAGCACTGGTCACGTCGTGTTTTGGGTCAACGTGCAAATGTTCTTTTGATCACCGACGGTTTAGAGAGGGATGGCGCCTACGATCTTGCATTGGAAATGGATCGCTTACACAAATCCTGTCGAAAGCTCATATGGCTAAACCCATTGCTCAGATACGACGCATTTCAGGCAAAAGCACGCGGGATTAAATTAATGCTGCCCCATGTTGATGAATTTAGAAGTGCTCACAATATAAATAGTCTGGAAGGTTTGATCGAAAGCCTGCAAAATACCAGACGCCCCGCACAGTAACGGACGACCAAGAATGATTGAACCACAAGTAAGAGAAACATCTGCTGAAGACCTATTGAAAACCGCAGCTCGCTGGCAAGACGAAGGTCGCCAGGTTGCTCTGGCAACCGTTATTAAAACATGGGGATCATCACCGCGTCAGGCTGGCAGCATAATGATCATAGACCAGAACATGACCATGCTTGGTTCTGTCAGTGGAGGCTGTATCGAAGGTGCTGTGATTCAAGAAGCCCTAGAAATTATGGCCCACGGCAAAGCTGGTATTTTGGAATTTGGTGTCGGCGATGAACAGGCTTGGGACGTTGGCTTGGCCTGTGGCGGTACCATTCAGGTATATGTTGAACGATTGGAAGCAGCATGAAGCGCACAACACTCGATCAACTAAACCGCGCTAAATCGGCAAAGGAAACCACCGTTTTACTCACAGACCTGAAAAGCGGTGAACAGGAACTAGTGTATCCCCAAAGACCAGATGTAGATCATCCCTTGTTGGATATCCTGAAATCAGCTGTACGTGACGACAAATCTTATGTTCACGTAACTGAAAGCGGCGAGACATTCATTCAAGTTTTCAATCCACCTCTACGTTTGATCATCGTTGGTGCCGTTCATATATCACAATTTCTGGTGCCCATGGCGCAATCCGCTGGTTACGAAATTATTCTTATTGATCCGCGCAGTGCATTTGGTAACAAGACCCGCTTTCCGAATTGCAACATCAGCAATGAATGGCCAGACGAGGCCATGGAAGATCTCAAACCTGATCACAGGACTGCCGTTGTTTTGCTTACTCATGACCCCAAACTGGACGACCCCGCCCTGCTCGCATCACTTCATTCTGACGCCTTTTATATCGGTGCCCTAGGTAGCAAGAGAACCCATGCCAAGCGTCTTGATCGCCTGAAAAATTTAAATAGCCTTGAACGGATTGAAGGCCCCATTGGGCTGGATATCGGAGCAAAAAATCCCGCTGAGATTGCCGTATCCATTTTAGCCTCTATTACAAAAGCCCTCCGTCATGGGGACAGGTCGTGATTTACGCTGAAATCAAAACCGAGGACGCCAAAGGCACCTATCTGGCGCACTCGATCAACAGTCACAAAGGTCGACTAAGCAAAGGGCACCACCTGACACCATCTGACATTAATGATCTGCTAATGTCTGACATTACAACCATCACCACAATCCGGCTAGAAGAACACGATATTCACGAAGATCTCGCGGCCGCGCAACTTGGGAAATTTGTTTCTGGCAAAGGCGTCAAAACAAGCCTGGCCTTTACAGGGCGCTGTAACATTTACAGCACAGAACACGGTGTTTTTAAAACCACTCCACAAGATATTGATAAGATTAATTCAGTCGACGAGGCCATCACACTTGCGACGCTTTCACCCTATAGTGTTGTCCATCCGGATCAGCTCGTGGCCACAGCAAAAATCATTCCGTTAGCTGCCCCATCGCAAGCTCTGGAACAAACCAAAGGATTAGCTCAACTTACCGTCCATCCCTTCAAAAGGTTTAAAACGGGCCTTATCCTGACCCGATTACCGCAAACAAAAAAATCTGTCCTCGCAAAAACACAGATGGTTGTGAACCAGCGCCTCAAGTCCTGTGCGAATGAACTTTCAGAGACAACTATTGTTGATCATACCCCCACCGCAATTGCCACAGCCATTAACACCCTACGCAAGAGTAATTACGACCTCATCCTGATATTTGGCGCTTCAGCAATTGTTGACAGACAAGATGCCCTGCCCAAAGGGCTAGAGCTTTCGGATGGCGACATAGAGCATTTTGGGATGCCTGTAGATCCGGGAAATTTACTTTTGCTGGGCAATCATTCGGGGTGTAAGATCATAGGCTTACCCGGTTGCGCCAGATCACCTAAGCTAAATGGATTTGACTGGATCTTGCAGCGTATTCTTGCTGGGTTGAACGTCAACCGGAATACAATCATGCAAATGGGGTGCGGCGGGTTGCTCTCTGAAATTCCGACACGACCACAACCAAGAGAGAAAATACCTTCGGAGATCTCTCATAACGCCCCCAAAGTAACCGCTATTCTTTTGGCAGCAGGGCAGTCTCGAAGGATGGGACCGGAAAATAAACTCCTCCAGAAATGGCACGGCAAACCCCTTGTAAAATGGGTTGCAGATAATATTGGCGAGAGCCAGGTCGATCATACAATTGTTGTAACAGGACACGAAGCCAAGTTGGTACAGGAAACCCTGAGCCAAAATGATGTTGAATACATTCACAATCCTGACTTCGCCGATGGGCTGAGTACGTCTTTGATAAAAGGATTAATGGCAGTACCAGCGGATAGTGATGCTGTCCTGATCTGTTTAGGGGACATGCCGTCAATCAATAGCACACAGCTGAATCAGTTAATCAAAGCTTATGACCCTGAAAATGGGGCCGCGATCTGTGTGCCAACATTCGAGGGGAAACGCGGCAACCCCGTATTATGGAATAGAAACTTCATCCCCGAGATGTTAAATTTGAAAGGTGATAGTGGCGCAAGGCATCTTCTGGGAAACTACCCCAGTGATCTTCAAGAAGTCGTGATGAATAACACATCTGTACTTTCAGATATCGATACGCCCGAAGCACTATCCACACTGCGCAAGACAGGCTTCATAAAATGAACGAATTAATGTCTGATGACGATCTCTACAATAAAAAGCTATTGCGTCTTGCAGCCATGGGTGATTGTCGGTTGGAAAGTCCCGACTACACCATAGTCCATAACAATCCCCTTTGTGGTGATCGTATCACGCTCGACCTACGAATTGATGGCGATCTGATTTCAGGAGTTGGTTACAAAGCGCAATCCTGTGCTCTTTGCAAGGCCTCGGCACAACTTATAAAAGATCTTTCTATTGGACGTAACTTAGCTGAATTAGAAAAAGTTCATATGACGTTAAAATCCCAATTGAAGGAAAATTCACCCATATCCCTTCCAAGTAATTGGGAATCATTCCATATTTTCCAACCTGTTGCTGAAATAAAAAACAGGCATAGCTGTGTATTGCTCCCTTTTCAGGCACTCGCAAAAATAGAAACAATTTATTAAAACAAAAAATTATATAATTGTACTGATTAAAAATAGAAGTTTTGCTACCTGATCCGCAAGATTTCCAGAACTACAGCGTGCGTTATGAAATTCATCACGTGTAAAGGTTTGAAAAAACTATGTCGATTCAGAGTAAAATTGGTTCTCTTCTGGCCGTACTATTTCTCGTTTTGATCGCAACCAGTGCCGCTATACTGAAAACTGTTGTTGAACCGGAATTTGCAGATCTTGATCGTGAGAATACCATTCATCGATCACAACAAATACAAAATACACTCAATGCTGAACTAAAAGATTTGAAGATCTATTCCAGTGATTGGGGAGTTTGGGATGACACCTATGAATATATGGTCAAAAAAGATCCTGATTTTATCGCAGGCAGTGCCCCGGATGACACCTTTCTATTAACAGATATACACATGATGGCCTTTTACGATATGAACAACGATATCGTTTGGGGCCGCTGGTTTGACAAAGAGGCTGACAGCTTTACAGATCTGGATATTACCTTTGTTGATGCCAAAACCAGATCTGTAATGTCGCCCCAAGCCGTTGTTGCGAATAGTGGTATGGCAGGTTTTGCCCAGACAACCCGCGGGCCGATGATGATTGCAGCCCATCCCATCCTCAAAAGTAATCAGGATGGCCCTGCCCGTGGAATTGCCATCACCGGGCGATTTCTAGATCAAAACCGTATGGAAAAAATTGCTAAGGATCTCAACGCAGAATTTAATACGGTTGTCAGTCTGGATCAAAGCATCTCAGAAGGCCAGCACCTACCCCTCGACGTTATATCAATCCCGCTACAACCTGGCGCAATCGGCCTTTTCGACGACCAAGAAAACGGGATGCTCTACTCCTATATCGATATTATTGCCATGAACGACGTGAAATTAATGCGTCTGGTTCATCCCCATCAGATGGAGATATTAAGCAAGGGGCAATTCGCCATTTCAACGGTGCTACAACTTTTTGCCGCCTTTTTTGCCATTGCTTTGATCTTCATCGTTTTCTCGCTCCATCGAATTGTTCTTAACCCCTTGGGCACTCTACGAAGAAAAATAAACGCGATGAAGAGAAGCGAGACACTATCAACAGAAACTATTCCTGAAACCCAATCTAACGAGCTATTGCTCGCATTGGAAAGTTTCGATGCTATGGAATCAGAAATCCGCCAGCATCAAAGCGATTTGGAAGATAAAGTCCGCGACAGAACTCATTGGCTGCAAGAAACCAATGACCGGTTGGAAGAAGAAGTCATTGAAAGGCAACGAACAGAAGAAAGCTTACGCGCAGCAAAAGTAGAGGCAGAACAGGCAAGCCACAGTAAATCAGAATTCCTTGCCACGATGAGTCATGAGATTCGTACCCCTATGAATGGCATTGTGGGGATGACCAATTTAATGTTGGAAAGCCAGCTCGATGAAGAACAGCTGGATTACACAAATTCCATCAAAAGCTCCGCCGACCATCTATTATTACTTATCAACGATATTCTCGACATTTCTAAACTGGATGCTGGGGTAAGCAAACTGGAGATCAGTGATTTCAGTCTCACTGAGGTTATTGAATCAGTAACTTCAACTCAGAAACCAAATGCATTATCGAAAAATTTAACATTGCTTTCAGAAATGGATCCCGGTCTTCCTGACTGGGTGCGCAATGACCCGACCAGATTAAGGCAAGTTCTTTTTAATCTTGTTAGTAACGCAATCAAGTTCACGGATGAAGGGCATATCAAGATCTCAGTAACCCCTCTTAAACCGCGTTCTGGAAACGTTCAGTGGATCAAATTTTCCGTAGAAGATACAGGCATCGGCATCAGTGCCCCCGATCAAAAACGTATATTCGAACGTTTTACCCAAGCTGACGGTTCTTCATCCAGAAAACACGGCGGCGTAGGTCTCGGCCTATCGATTGCAAAGCATTTAAGTCAACAAATGAAGGGTGAAATCGGACTCGAAAGTACTCTTGGAAACGGCAGCACATTCTGGTTTACCGTTCCCTTTGAAATACCAGGCTCAGATCAGAAACAGAATCCAAATTCTTCCAGAGACACAGAACAAAACAAGCCTGTCTCAGAAACACTCATGAAACAAATCACGGAAACAGTGGCACTATCTGCGAATAAGCAATTACAAGTTCTGATCGTAGAGGATAATAAGATAAACCAAATGTTATTGACCAAATTTTTTACCAAACGCGGTCATGTTTCAGACATTGCCTTTAATGGTTTAGAAGCACTGGAGTATCTAAAACACAAAGATCCCGACATTATTCTTATGGATATACAAATGCCCGAGATGGACGGCATTGAAGCGACAAAAGCGATCCGTATGTTGAGTGGGGCCAAGTCAAAAATTCCGATCATTGCGGTAACAGCGAATGCTATGAAAGGTGATAGAAACACATATATCGCCGCCGGAATGGATGACTATGTGGCCAAACCAATAGATTTCGATCAACTAATGAAGATAATCAGAAAAAATGTTCCTGCGGAGAAACTCTAAGTATCGTTATTTCAGGCCACAGTATGAATAGGGGGAAAATTGAAAGCGCACGTTTAAACTAACCTTGCTAATTGTCCCTGTCGTTTAGAGGACAATCCCCTCACACCCCTTGCCCAATTCCTTTCAAGTTTCTAAGCTCATCCCAATTCATTGAAATGCCCCCGCAAGTAACCTATTCCCTAGATAGGTTACTTGCGGGGGCAACAAAAACTTAGGAGCAGGAATATGGCAAAAGTTGCGTTTATCGGTTTAGGTGTTATGGGCTACCCAATGGCAGGGCATCTAGCCGCAAAGGGGCATAACGTCAGCGTTTACAATAGAACAAATACAAAAGCCGAGGTATGGGTACAAGAACATGGAGGCAAAAGCGCGACAACACCCCGCGCCGCATCTGAAGGTGCAGAAATTGTTTTCTGCTGTGTTGGGAACGATGATGACCTGCGCTCTGTTGTTCTTGGCGATGACGGTATCTTTGCCGGTATGAGCGCAGATACAATTCTGGTCGATCACACAACGGCATCAGCAGATGTTGCCCGCGAACTTGATGCTATCGCCCGCGAAAAATCCATCCACTTTATCGACGCTCCTGTATCTGGTGGTCAGGCTGGCGCTGAAAACGGTGTTCTCACTGTGATGTGTGGTGGCGAACAAACTGCCTTTGACCGTATCAAACCCGTTGCCGATTGTTTCTCACGTGCTGTCACCCTTATGGGACCTGTTGGCTCAGGACAATTGACCAAGATGGTCAATCAGATTGCTATTGCAGGCCTCGTGCAGGGTCTCAGTGAAGCCATGAACTTCGGTCAAAAAGCCAATCTGGATATGGAAAAGGTCATCGACGTGATCTCTAAGGGAGCAGCGGGTTCCTGGCAGATGGAGAACCGAGGATCAACCATGTGCCAAGGCAAGTTCGAATTTGGCTTTGCCGTCGATTGGATGCGCAAGGATCTTGGTATCTGTTTCGAAGAATCAAAACGAAACGGTGCCCGTTTGCCCGTAACTCATCTTGTCGATCAGTTCTACGCCCAAGTCCAAGGTCGTGGTGGTAATCGCTGGGATACATCCAGTTTGGTGCATTTGCTGCAAAACGATTAAGCGAAATAAATCAATTTGATAAATAGCAGCGAGCATTCACGTCTTGCTGCTATTTTTATTTATTTAACCTAATTCGCTAACATTAAGTATTACTTTTCAAGATATTGTGATCACAAGGTTTATCGACCTTTTAAAAATAATTCGGCCTTGATCCTGCCACACGCTCTCGCCATGATACGCGAAATTCATAAAGGCCAAAAAGAAAGATCCTGATGTTTCATAGTTTTTTTAAATCCAAAGAATGGGCTCTTTGGGCCTATGGTGGAGGCCTATTATTGCTTTCAATAGTTTGGATACAGGTACAATTCTCTGTTATTTTTAATGAATGGTACCAAAGATTTTACGATCTACTCCAAAATGCAGGTGATTATAAAGATAACCCAGAAGAAGGCATTCGGTTATTCTTTGAAGCTCTTTTTGGCTTTGAGTATTTAAATGCTTGGTCTCGTGAAGATATTTCATTTCTTATAGCAGCTATGCCCATGATTCTTCTCGGGACATTTGCCAACTGGTTTACCCGGATTTACGTTTTACGATGGCGCCAAGCTATGACTTTCAACTTCATTCCGCGCTGGCGAACCGTGAAGGAAGAGATTGAAGGAGCTTCTCAACGTATTCAGGAAGATTGCTATCGTTTTGCAAGTATTGTGGAGCACCTAGGAACAGATGTTGTTAATTCAGTACTGACCTTAATTGCGTTTATCCCAATTCTCTGGACACTAAGCGATAAGGTAGAGCTTCCCTACATAAAGGATATAGAAGGCTCACTTGTATGGTTATCCTTAACGGTTTCCATTGGGGGGATTGTTATTTCATGGATAGTCGGCTCAAAATTACCCGGTATTGAATACGACAAACAAAAAACTGAGGCGGCATTTAGGAAAGATCTAGTCCTCGGCGAAGAAGATAAATCAAAATATGCTCAGCCTCAAAATCTCTTCTCTCTTTTTATAGGCGTCAAATTTAATGCGCACAGACTTTTTAAACACTACAGTTATTTTGATATTTGGAGATATTCTTATAAACAGTTAATGATTATAGCACCGTTTATTGTTATGGGCCCAAGCCTTTTTAGTGGAGGAATTCTGCTAGGGGTATTGATGAAGACGTCTAACGCCTTTGGACAAGTACATGGAAGTTTTTCTTATTTTCTAGATAATTGGGTAATTATTACAGAACTGCGTTCGATCCATAAACGACTTCGTGAGTTTGAACATAATTTACAAAAATATGAAGAAAAGAAGCCAAAAAAAGTTAAATAACGCAGGTGAGTAGCCAAACTTACCCCATATGAAAGAGCCCCCTGCTTGGGGGCTTTTTCACATTCTTGCGGTAAAGAGGACACGACAACTGATCAGGCTTTGATCCGCTTAAACCTGCGTGTTTAACTCTGGATAAATTCGTCTTATCCGGAGTTATCTTATGTCTGCCAATAAAGACCTTTTGACCGTTGGGCTTGCCCAGATCACGCCTATCTGGCTCAATCGCGAAGCTACCCTTGAAAAAATCATCGACTATATAAATCAAGCTGCAGATCAAGGCTGTGATCTCGTTGGTTTTGGCGAAGCTTTGGCACCGGGCTATCCCTTTTGGCTCGATCGCACCGATGGCGCCCGTTTTAACAACGACATTCAAAAGGAAATCCACGCCAAATATCTGGACGAGGGTGTCTGCATTGAACGCGGTGACCTTTTGGGTGTTTGTGAAGCAGCTAAGGCGCGTGAGATTGCTGTCTATGTCGGCATCATGGAACGCCCCCTTGATCGGGCAGGGCACAGCCTCTATTGCACCCTTGTTTATATCGACAAACAGGGTCAAGTCGGTTCCGTTCATCGCAAACTAATGCCAACCTACGAGGAACGGCTGGCCTGGGCGCCCGGCGATGGTCACGGTCTGCGAACACACCCGCTAGGGGAATTCACAGTGGGTGGCCTGAACTGCTGGGAAAACTGGATGCCATTGGCCCGTGCGTCGCTCTATGCACAAGGCGAAGATCTGCACTTCTCCTGTTGGCCCGGCGGTGATCACAACACCCATGATTTACCCGGCTTTATAGCTAAGGAGTCGCGTTCATATACAATGTTTGTCTGCGGCTTGATGCGCGTTGAAGACATCACAGATGACATCCCACATGCTGACCTTATCAGAGCCGGAGAAAGCACTGGTTTTCTGGCCAATGGCGGCAGTTGCCTGATGGGGCCAGATGGAAAATGGGTTATTGAACCTATTATTGGCGAAGAACGTCTAGCTATCGCAACGATTGACCACAAGCTTGTCCGGAGAGAGCGTCAGAACTTTGATCCCGCAGGGCACTATTCACGGCCGGATGTCACACAGCTCTCTGTCAATAGAGAGCGTCAATCCACAGTTAAATTTACAAGTTAAAGCGTAAGATAATCGCCTTGCATCAGTGCAGAGGTCGGTTTCCCAGACTGATCTCTGTACTTTTACTTCCTTTGGTTTTGTTGACCGGGGCCCGATCAACACTGCGTTCTCGGGGGAAATGAACACAAACATTTGTCCCCACCCCAAGCTCACTATCAATAACAACGCGTCCACCATGCAATTCAATAAGTGATTTCACAATGTGAAGCCCTAACCCGCTACCTTCGTGATTCCGTGTCAAGGCCTCGCTAACTTGATGAAAGGGGTCCATGACCTTGGGTAAATTTTCTTTACTAATACCTATCCCCTTATCAGCAATTGATAAGCTAATACCGTCTCGTTTATTCCCAGATACAGTGATAATTACATCCCCTTCGTCACGGGAAAATTTGACAGCATTAGAAAGCAGGTTGATCAATACCTGCTTAATCCGACGTGCATCCGCATAGAGATAGGGTAAGTCGCTCGGCAATTCTGTGATCAATGAAATATTATGGCTATCCGCTTTATTCAACAACATCGCCACCGATGATTCTATTACGGTAGACAGATCCACTTCTGTCTCTACAAGATCCATATCTCCAGACTCAAGTTTGGAAACATCCAGAAGATCGTTTAAAACCTCAAGCAGGTGAACCCCTGCATTATTGATATCAAAACAATAATCTTTGTATCTTTCCTGTCCCAAGGGGCCGAAGGATTCATTTTTAAGCAGTTCAGAGAACCCAATAATACAGTTCAGCGGCGTTCGAAGTTCATGGCTCATATTCGCCAAAAATTCATTCTTACTTCGGCTTGCCAATTGCTCTTTGCTAACAGCACTCCGCAACCGCCCTTCTGTTTGAATACGCGTTTGTAATTCAGTCTGCAGCTCTGCTGTGCGCTGTTTCACTCGCTGTTCAAGCCCGAGATTGGCCACTTCCAGGGCTTCTGCAACTCTTTTTTGAACGGTGATATCATTATAAGTCGTCACAAACCCATCTTGAAGCGGGTTTCCACAAACCTCTACAACAGTTCCATCCGTCCGTGTTCGTTCTAAATGATGAGGCTCGAATTTGTACGCCAGCTCCATACGTTCGTGAACCTGATGATCGATATTGCCTGGCCCATACTCTCCCCTTTCAGCATTATAACGAAAAAGGTCAGCCATAGATGTTCCGGGTTTTCCAAGCTCTTCGGGAAAATCCATAAGCTCTAGAAAACGTTTGTTACACAGCACCAGCTTACAATTGCGATCAAAAAGGGATATGCCTTGCGTAATATTTTCGACAACCGTCTTTAACTGTCCGGCAATGGCAATCACATCACCAACCAGACAGGACGAAGCATCACTGACAAGAACAGAGGCGCCGCCGTCACTCAAATTATTCATGCGGATTTGTGTTAATTCCAGGCTGGGTTTTTGGAAAACAATAGCCTGCCCAATTCCCATAAAATGAAGCCATTCGTCGAGAATTTCCGCCTCAGCCCCCTTTGCATTAACGCGCACATCACTGCAAATACAACGAAGAAGAATATCGTTTAACGGTGTGCCAGCTTTGACACTATCTTTAGGGACCCCCAAAAGCTTTTGAAAGTCATTATCGCTACCGATCAACTTACGGTCATTGTCAAAGAAAGCAACGGCTTGTTTTGGTAAGTAAAGCGGACTGGTATACTCCACAGGTGATCCTGCCTGAGTTACCTTATGTTTCCCCATACTGTGACCCCAAATGTATTAGAAGGCTTCCTTGCCAGCTCTAGGGTATCAAAGATAAAGAATAAACTCTTAAAATTTAGTTGCTCTTCAAAGTGGTACTTGACCCCAAGCCCAGAAACAGCGTTACATACTCTAAAGAATAACTAATTTTCCGTGTTTCTACCCTTAATAGCAAACACACTCTTCCTTGGCTCAAATTCCACTGATTTAGACAGATTAAAAGGCCCCTGACTCTTAATCCTCCAACATAAAGAGACAAATACCGCTCATGACAACATTAGATCTAGATTTTATTCGCTCCAATTTTCCTGCCTTTAAAGAGCCCTCTCTTGAAAACTGGTCTTTTTTTGAAAATGCGGGGGGATCTTATGCCTGCCGTCAAGTTATTGAGCGCCTGAACTCATACTATTGCAAAACCAAACTACAGCCTTACCACCCCTTTCCCGCATCTGAAGCTGCTGGACATGAAATGGATCAGGCCCTCATCAAACTAGCCGCCTATCTGAATGTTACAGAAGCTGAGATTGATCTGGGGCCATCGACCAGCCAGAACACCTATGTACTGGCACAGGCTTTTCA
Source organism: Kiloniella sp. (assembly GCF_048270245.1). GTDB lineage: Bacteria > Pseudomonadota > Alphaproteobacteria > Kiloniellales > Kiloniellaceae > Kiloniella. The sequence goes on along the minus strand of NZ_JBLWTH010000001.1, from coordinate 341,117 downwards.
GGCCACCATGCAAGAAGGCGATGAAATCATTGTCACCAATCAGGACCACGAGGCAAACTCTGGCGTTTGGCGAAGATTAGCTGACAGTGGAATTATTGTTCGCGAATGGCGAGTTGATTCAGAAACCGGGTATCTGAACCTTGCTGACCTAGATAATTTATTGAACGACAAAACACGTCTTGTCACTTTTCCTCATTGCTCAAATATCATTGCTCATGTGAACCCTGTTGCTGAAATAACAGCGCGTGCCCACGCCGTTGGCGCAAAAGTTGTCGTTGATGGCGTTTCCTATGCCGGGCACGGTTTCCCCGATGTTTCTGCCCTCGGCGCAGATGTGTATCTCTTTTCGCTCTACAAAACCTTTGGCCCACATCAGGGGTTGATGGTTATCCGCCAAGAAACAAGGGATATTCTGGCTCATCAGGGGCATTTCTTTAACAAAGATCTAGCCCACAAACGACTTGTACCTGCGGGTCCAGATCATGCTCAAGTTGCAGCTTCCAACGGCGTTTCAGAGTATTTTGATGCTGTACATGCCCATCACTTTGATCATGAAGCGGATCCCCTTACGCGGGGCAAAAATGTCCATGATCTTTTTCAGGCCCATGAGCAAGACTTGATGGCACCTTTGCTCGAATATATCCGAGGGCGAAATGGTTTACGCCTTTTGGGGCCAGATACCCCCGAAGAAAGAGCACCAACCATTTCCATCATAACCAAACGTAATGGACGATCCGTTGCCGAAGACCTTTCCAAACACGGCATTATGGCCGCAGGTGGTCATTTCTATTCCTATCGGCTTTTTGAGGGAATGAATCTTGATCCTGAAGCGGGGGCCGTTCGCGTTTCCTTCGTCCACTACACCAGCCCTGATGACATCCAAAAACTACTCAAGGCATTTGATCAGGTGCTATAATCGCCACGGATCACAATCCCTGATATAAGAACAGGCTCTAATATCGATGGTAAACCAGCACTCAGCACATTTTAATCTGAGTGTTGGTTGTTACCCTTAAACAACAACCTTAATTTTTCGAAGATTACGAATATAAATATTACGGCGTTCTATCGTCAGCTTCAGAAACCGGTACTTTTCCAAGTGTTATCCTGAGAATCACAATAAACATTACGGGAACAAGGCACAAAGCAACCGCAAACACACCTTTAATCCCCCAAAATGCCCCACAGAAAATCCACATAAGCACGACATTAAGCAAGAAATACAACGTCGCATCCGAATTGGGATCCAAGAGCTCTTTGAAAAAAGAGCCTATGAGCGGCACAGCATAAATCAGCTGGAAGATTTTGGGTTCACCAGATGTTAACGTGTCAGGCATTGAGGAAGACAAACCTTGAGCCGTTGTATCAGCCATGCATATTCTCACAGTATTTTAGTCGGATATAAGATCTTGCTAAAATAGGAATGCAATCATCAAACAACAAAGTGACAGAATGTCACAGAAAATGACCCAGGTATAAAACTCTTAAATTTCTGTATGCATGCGATAGCCAGGGGCATAGGCCAAGCGAACGATTGTTACCGGAATATCAGCGTTCCATGTTGTACGATCAATTACAAAAATGGCCGCCCCTTCGGTTGCTTGTAACAGTTCAGCTTCTTGGCTGGTCGCATTCGCTGCATAGAAGGAAATGTCGCCCTTTGTTAAGGGCGTATTTTGGACCAGCCATTCGTTTGCATCAATCTCTTGCAAGTTCACATCACGAATAGCCGCAACTTCGCACAAGTTCACCCACCGATCTTCATAGAGAAAGGGCTGATTGTCCGCATAATGCAAGCTGCGAACATGCAACATCTCAACCGTGTCAGACAATCCAAGGCGACTTGCCACAGCAACCGAAGGCGGTGTCTCTGTCCTTTCCAAAACAGTATGGCGCCACGCCCACCCCCGTTGCTCAACCTCCAACCTTGTGATCGGGATTTCCAATGTTGCCTTCCGGATTGGATTCAATGCCACGCGGGTCCCCGCCTTGCGGCGACGTTCCAGCAAACCTTCGTCGGCAAGGGCACGCATCGCCCGGTTAACCGTTGCGCGCGCGCAGCCAAATTCTTCAGCTAAATTAATTTCATTGGGAATCATGTCACCGGGTAGCCAAATCCGTTCAATAATCCGGCGCATGACCTCGGCTTTTACACTTTGCCAGCTGTTGATCTCTGTTGTGGTCAAATCCGGTCCTTTAATGACATTATCGTTTTCTTGTAGCGGGCAACGATTTGATCCCGCTTGATATGATGCCCCTCTTTTACCAGATGACGGCCTGCTGACCAGACATCAGTGATCATATGGTCATCACCAGCAAAGATATAGCTGTCCAGAATGGCATCTCCGTCTTTACCCAACAGATCAACAGCATTCATATCCAGAGCAAAAAGATCCGCATGCCGTCCAACTGCGATAGCACCAGATTCACGTTGCCCTGCTTGCGATCCACCCGCCACAACAGCATCCATCAAAACACGACCCGTAGATTTTTCTTTGGTTGCAAAAACCGCCCGTCCCCGATCGCGAAGGCGTTGCGAATATTCCAACGTCCGTAATTCTTCTGATAAGGAAATGCGAATATTTGAATCAGAGCCAACCCCAAAACGGCCACCAGCATTAACATAGCGAACACCGTCAAAAATACCGTCCCCCAAGCTAGATTCTGTTATCGGACAGAGACCTGCAACAGCATTTGTTCGCGCCAAACCTTCTGTTTCGTGTGGTTCCATATGGGTGCAGTGTATCAAGCACCAACGTTCGTCCACAGCATGATTTTCTAACAACCACTCTACGGGGCGTTTACCCCATGAAGATTGGATCTCTTCAATTTCAGCTGTTTGTTCAGCAATATGCATATGCAAGGGTGCTGCCGGCGCAAGCCCTGTTGCAAAGCGCATTCCTTGCTGACTAACAGCCCGAAGGGAATGAGGCGCAACACCTAATCTTGTGTCATCCGGTAATATTTTGAGTTCTGTCGCTGCGGATTCAAAGAGTTTTTGGAATCGATCCAGCGTGTTCCCAAACCTGATTTGTCCCGCCCCCAATGCGCGACCATCACATCCACCGTGTTCGTAGAGCACAGGCAAAAGCGTCAACCCCATTCCCGTTTCTTTTGATGCCGCAATGATTCGATGGGAAAGTTCTCCGATATCATCATAAGCCACACCACCGGGTTGATGGTGTAAATAATGAAATTCACAGACCGCAGCATAGCCCGCTTCCAGCATTTCCATCTGCATATAGGCTGTAATCGCCTCGATATCCTCCGGGCTTAGATGATCCAAAAAGCGATACATAAGCTTTCGCCAAGTCCAGAAGCTGTCTTTAGGGTCCGGACCTCTGGTTTCGGTCATACCTGCCATCGCCCGCTGAAAAGCATGACTATGAAGGTTTGTCGGCGAAGGCAAAAGCACGCCAAATTTATCCGCCTGCTTAACAACAGGGGCTTCAGGAACAACACCAGACTCAACTGAAACGATCCGTCCATCATCACCAATTACAACATGCACATCCCGCTGCCATCCGCTTTGCGTAAGTGCTTGTCCTACCCACAGATGTCTCACTTCCCTGCTCCTCGCCATCGCTTGACAAAACATTATGTACATACATAATATAAATAAAGATAGACCTTATCAAGCCACGAAAAGAAAGTTTTTATGCCTTACACCTCTACTTTCGAGACACCGATGTCTCCGGTAAGCGTCACAAACGGGAATAGTCCAGTTGTGCTGGGCATGCCCCATACGGGGACCTGGCTTCCTGAAAAAATTTTAACTAAATTAAATGCTAACGGAAAAAAGCTTGCCGATACGGATTGGCATATTGACTTGCTTTACGCCGACCTTCTGCCAGATGTAACAATCGTCAAAGCAAACTTTCATCGCTATGCCATTGATGCTAACCGAGATCCTTCCGGTGTCAGCCTATATCCCGGACAGAACACAACTGGCCTATGCCCTTTGACTGATTTCGATAATCAGCCAATTTACCAAGATGGTTGCGCACCAGATGAAGCTGAAATTGAAAAACGCCGTCTGGACTTCCACGCGCCCTATCATACTGCCCTTCAGGCAGAGCTTGAACGCGTTCGCAACATTCATGGAACGGCCATTCTCTATGATTGCCATTCTATCAGGTCCACCATTCCGTTTCTCTTTGACGAGCAGTTACCTGATTTTAACATCGGCACAAACAACGGAGAGACTTGTAACAAGGTGATTGAGAAAAATGTTTGGGATATCTGTAATAGCGCACCTGAATACAGTACCGTTCTTAACGCACGCTTCAAAGGAGGCTGGACAACACGCCACTATGGGCAGCCACACAATAATATCCACGCTATTCAAATGGAACTGGCCCAGCGCACGCACTTGGAAGAAGAAAGCCCGCCCTTCGATTACGATGCAAAAAAGGCAGCAACTCTGCGCCCTTATCTCAAGAGCATTTTGGTGAAGCTAACCGAGTTGGTTGAGACCAAACAGCTACAGCGATAATAAGTTTAATGATTTACATAAAATTGCAGCAGCTATTTAAATTAAGGGGCTGAAGTAGTTTTTATTTCTTCGTCAATTGCCTTGGTAATATCAACCCCAAATTCTTGCTTGAATAAATTAACCGTATTACTAAAAGCTTTTTCTAACTGGCGTCGATCTTCTGTACTTCTTGATCCAAAATAAGGGAAATGATGAAGGTAGTAGCCAAAAATTATCTGACAATCTTCGACATATTTTCGCGTATCAAGAATGTGATTATGCCAAACAGCATCTATGGCCAAAGTCGGTGAAATATCGCTGTCATACTTCCGTAGAAGATAGAGATATTGACGATATTGCTCTATCGCGTATTTGGCATCTTCCTCTTCCCATAACAAACCAAGCTCACCTGCTGATTCTTCATTTGTCATTTTGAAGAAGATCATAGACATGTCCATATTGAAGATATAATTTTTAATATCTTCTAGTTGAGTTAATTTTTTGATTCCTGACAGTTCTAAAGGCAGCGAAAGATCGCCTGCCAGATCTTTATTTACATCAACTAATTCCATACCTAATTACTCCAAATAAAGACTGATTCCTGCATCACAAACTTCAGGAAAATCTCGCTTCAACGCGGCATTCCGTCAGCAACGAATTGGGCATACCAAGGAACATGAAATTCATATATCAGTCGGGAACAGATACAATGCCTTCGACCAGAAAGAAGACATACTTGGCTATTCTATGTGATTCACGTTCACATGCTTATAGAGTTTCAAGCACTCATCAGGCAGGTGTTAACCTACAACCACCTGATGAGCAGGCTCGATTTCGATTGATAATTCATCTGTGTGATGATCTTCGTTTTATAGGATTACCACACAAGAATATGTTAAAACTCTAGCTAGAACTCGGCATGCATAGTTTGCCGCAGAAAGCTTTTTGGTTACTTAATTTAATTTTGTATTGAGTCCGTTTCTTCGGCACAGAAACAGACTGAGCTAGAGATTGCTTGGCTTTTTTTGTTGTTACTTTGTTCATAATATTCTCCTCTGTTCTAAAAAGTTTTATTTATAGTGAGCACGTATTAGGTCATTACAAAAAAACAAGTGCAACTTAAAGAGGATTAAAAATATCAATTAACAACTTTCGATCAAGATCTCTATTCTCTAGCTAGTTTTTGTATAATTCTCTATCTATAATTGTTTTAATATTTTCAAATCAACTAGGCGCTATGGGCTGCATGCTTCCAAACACACAGCCCAATCATTTAAATCATCCCTGACACGGAAATTACAGTTGGTACTGCCAGCTTGATTGATAGTACCTGTAAGCGCCTTTGTCCTCAGCAACATGCCCAAGCCCAGGAAATTCAAGGTGGCTTCCCAGAACAGCTACCCTGTCTGCACTCACCCAATCAAGCATTCTGCGGCGGGTTTTCTCAGCTTGCTGCATATCTATATCAAACGCGATACTCCATTCAGGATGTTGAAATTGCAGGGCGGTAAAATGAACGACATCTCCCCAAATTAATACTTCCTGACCTTCGGAACGTAGGACAAAACCTGTATGCCCTGGCGTATGACCAGGCAACGCTACAGCCTCAATACCCGGTAGAATTTCACCGTCCTTATCAATAAGCGTCAAACGCTTCGAATAAGGCGCAGACATTGCCTTGGCATTTGCAGAGTTTGTTTTCAGAAAATCAGACGCTTCTGAAATATAAGCATCGTCATGCCAGAAGTCCCAATCGTTCTTGTGTACAATCAATTCGGCATTAGGGAAGTGCGCTTTTCCTTCTTTTGATGTAATGCCAGAGATATGATCCACGTGCATATGAGTTAAAAGAATCGCATCCACAGATTCAGGCGTGATTCCTGCTGTTTTGAGATTGCCCGTAAACTGTCCGAGCGTAGGCCCCATATTGTCCGCAGTACCTGAATCAATCAGGATAATCTTCTCCCCTGTATTCACCACAAAAGAATTAATCGGAACCCGAATTTTATCAACCGGAGGGGTCCGAAACTGATCTTTATAAAGCTGTTCTGCCACCTGTGGATCATAACTGGGGATCAGATCCGAACCAGCGTCAATATAGCCGTCCAACAAAGCAGTTACTTCAAAATTACCAACGGAAAACCGATAGGCACCCGTCGTTTGCACACCCGCTTTCGGGGCCGCGGCAAAGCCCGGCATTGAAACAGAAAGCGATGCCATCGAAGCAACAAGCCCAGCACCACCGGTTAAAAGTGAGCCTCTTAGTAAATCGCGTCTTGAGAGTGTCATGTAAAAATTTCCCGATATCACAGTTATCCAAATCAATACCGCTTAATATCAGTATATTTTTCTGGATCGGGAGAGGTTTTATGCCTATACCCTATATAAGCACTGCTTATACTAAGGATTTTCTATGGATCGCCTACAACTTTTCCAAACATTTATGATCTCCATAGACAAAGGCTCTCTCTCTGGCGCGGCAAAGGTACTCAACATTAGCCAGCCCGCAGTTAGCCAACAGATTACTCTACTGGAAAGTATTCTTCAGAAAGAGCTACTGTTCAGAACATCACGGGGCGTAAAACCTACCGAAGCAGGATTAGTCGTTTACAGCAATGCAGATAACATCCTCAGCCAAGTAAACAAGCTGCATGAAGAACTAAAAAATCTGGATGAAAGCCTAACCGGGTCGCTTCGAATTACAGCACCTCTGGCCGTTGGGCAAAGCCTTGTCGCCCCGATCGTTTTTGAGCTTCAAAGCCAGTATCCCGAACTCAATATATCCTTAAAACTCAGTGATCAACTTGCGGATTTAGTGAAGGATCGAATTGATCTGGCGGTCCGTGTAGGATCGCTCGGAAAATCCGATGCTCTGGCCCGCAAGATCGGAGACTTACAACTAATGCTCGTCGCAACACCTGACTTTCTGGATCGCTACGGACGCCCTCAAACTCCGCAAGATCTCGTCGAAATACCCATGATCCAATACCGAGATGAAAAAAAAGTAACCAAGAAAATTGTCAGAAAAGACAAACAAGAATATCTCGCAGAAGTACAATCAAACTATACCTTTGATAATCCCGATGTCATCGTGAACGCCTTAAATCGGGGAATCGGCTATACAAAGCTTCCTTACCTGCTGATAAAAGAGCAACTGGCAGAAGGTAAGTTAGAGCGGGTATTACCAGCCTACACTGTTCCTTCCAAGCCTATTTATCTGCTCTACCCTTCGCGGCAATCGTTGACCAGACGCGCCGAAGTATTTATCGACCGAATGCTCTCAACCATTATCAATCTGGACGGCATCACTCCTGCCAGAGGCGGAAAATGGCGCATGGACAGCGACCAACCAACCGAGAAGCTATTGGATATTGTTTAGGAAGAATAAGACAGTTTTATAAAAAGTTTGTCTTAAAAAAACAAAACCCACCGCTTTAGGCGATGGGTTTTGATGGTGGAGCCAAGGAGGATCGAACTCCTGACCTCTTCGCTGCCAGAGACGGGGAACTCAAGCAAAACCAAGCAAAAACTAAAAATCCTCTAGAACGCCCTCTCTATATTTTTCAACAACTTATAACTACTGCCCTAGGGGTTTTACAAACCTGTTTGCGAAACTCCCTTTTGTCACTCTCTGCATTTCCAATCAATGCAGGAGGGCTTTCTCATGTCTGATCGCCTAATACCAAGCAGTGTCATTTCAGACCTCAAGATTGAGCCAAGTGGCAACAAATGCAGGATCATTATTGAGCTTTCGTGGGAAGATTTAGAGACCTTGATGGCTCATGCTCTTCCAAACATTGATCCAGCAAAAAAAGTCAAAGAACACAATGATCGCTTAAGGGCAGAAGCAGATAAAAGACATCAGGCTCAGAACGAGCGAAACCTGCTACTTGGAAAAGCAATTCATGATTTTTTTAATGAGTTACGAGGTGAAGGCTTAGACGCAAAAGCTTCATGGCTGGAAACTGCTGAACACTTTGAAATTTCAGAGTTCAACGCAAGAACCTTTGAGAAACTTTACAAGGTCAAAGCACATAGAGAGCGTGATGCCAAAATATGTATAGCGTTCGAAAAAGGGAAGAAAGTCGCCAAGCTCTGTGAAGAGTTCAATCTCTCCAGACCAAGTATCAACAAAATACTTAAACAAGGTGGACTAAAACCGACCAAATCGAGAGGTGCAAAGTAATGCAGCACTTCTCTACAATCATTACCGAGATTTTGGCCGGGCTCTGCTGGGAAGCAACCCGAGCCTTTAGAGGGGACGAGGGCGGTAGGAAACTCCGCCCTCTCCACCCAGCTCTAGGGGATGTAATCCCCTCTAAAAAAGAAAATCCATCGCTTACTCGTCCGACAGGACGAGGACAAAAACCTCTGTCTATCAACTCACTCGCTTCTTGCGAGTTGCAACGGCACTTTGAAACTGACGCGGCTTACTGTGCTGTTAGCTTCCTCTACCTTAACGTCCGCACCTATTTTAACAAATTCCAATACTTTAATAGACACTCCACCCGCGACTCCCTCTTGCGAACTTGCCGTAATAGCAACATCAAACTGCATCGGCATAACTATGTGCGGAACAAAGCGCGTTTTTTGACCACGCTTGATAATCATGACCCCATCTTCATCACGATCAAATGCTCTTCCAGTAAAGTATTCTCCTACGCCAGTTTCTGTTGGCTCTCCAATTATGGGGAATGGTGTAATACCTCGCTCTCGATTACGCCCCTCTTGGTCAAACTCCAAAAGAGCTTCAGTAACATCACTAAGAGCAGCTTTGACAAAATCTTTAAGCGTAGTCATCGGCAAAACTTTCTAAAGCATAATACAATCACTGGAGGCAGCCTATGACGGTCTCCCTTGATATACACGCAAATAATGCTTCACCACCTGTCGCAAACCAAAACTCCCAAGCCGGAAAACTCTCCGAACCGGGAAATCAAAAATACCGTCGCCATGCTCTGAGACGGTCATCAAGCGCGCTTATGCGCCAAGAGCGGGTATCTTGCTGCGGTCAAAAGACCATTGGGGGTTTCGCTTCACTTCACCATCATCAGGGACAATCTCACTTTGGCAGTGTCGAAACCTGTGGCTCTGTATGGATGTGTCCTGTTTGCGCTGCAAAGATCACTCAGGGCCGCTTAACTGAACTTGATGAACTTCTGGACGCTCACAGACGTATTTCAGGCCGCGCCTATATGGCGACACTGACAATACCGCATCACCGCTTTCAATCCTGTGCAGAGTTAAAACAAGCCGTCGCCAATGCATGGCGCAAGGTCAAAACCGGAAAAGGCTGGCAGACCACAAGAGATTGTAACGGTTGGATCGGTGATATTCGCGCTCTGGAAATCACTCACGGCAACAATGGCTGGCACCCACACTTACACATTCTGATTTTCTTTGATCAGAAGGCCACTGATGGGCAAATGCTGGAATTTGGCGAATGGCTATTTGAAACATGGGCCAAGTCAGTTGAGCGTAACGGCTTTGGTCAATGTAGCCGAAATGCTTTTCGCTATGACCGGGTAAACGACAGCAAAGGTGCCGCCGAGTATGTTGGTAAATGGGGTGTTGCTATGGAAATGACCAAAGCACACGTCAAACGAAGCAAGAATGGTCGTACACCTTGGCAAATCCTTACCGATTATAACGAGACAGGTGACGAACGTGACGCCGCTCTTTTCCAAGAATATGCCATTGCCTTCAAAGGTGCTCGTCAACTCACGTGGAGCCGGGCTTTCAAGCGTAAAAACCTGAGCAAAGAACCAAGTATTCGCAAACGCTATCTCGAGGGTGAAGAACTCAGCGATCAGGCATTGTCTGAGGAACTAACAATGCCTGAAACTCAGACCGCTTTCATCACACGCGACCTATTCAAAACGATTTCAGGCAAGGCCATGACGGCTGATGTCTTGAGTGCTCAGGAACGTGGCGGACTGAATGAAGTCCTCACGCTTTTGAGTGACAGGGGAGTGCTTTGGAAAGTCACCGAAGTACCGGGATTATTGGAAGGAACCTTTGTCCCCATGCTCTCCCCGAGAACTGCCGGGGAATGTCCCCCGGAACCCTTCCCCAAGCCTACGTAACGTAAACGTAGGCAAAGGGAATAATTCAAACACAACTTTAGGAAACAAAAACATGGTAAAACAAATGAACGATCTACCGGAAATCAACACAGAAGAAACTCTGGCCCATAAGCTACGTGCTGCCAGAGATTACACCAACCTTTCACGGGCAAAAGTTCAAGCGGAAACGGGCATTTCTGCCAAGTCACTTGAGAAATATGAGGACGGAACATCAGAACCACCTTTGAGCCGTTTAAAAACGCTCTGTGAGCTTTATGGCCTGTCTTTGCATGAACTTCTTGGGAAAGAGAAAACCGCAGAAAATCAGGTCCTAAGGAATATCCCCGGTTCAATTGAAGAGATTACTGAGGAATCACCTAAGGAAGTTACCGAGGGCATGAATTCATTTGTTAGAGACGCATTACAAGAACTAGATAGATACAGAATTTCATCGTTTGAGGGGCACACTCGTAAAGCAACTGCTTTATCTGCTCATCTTACGCAAATAATAAAATATCTTGAGGTAAATGAGCTTTTACAACTCGCAATAGACCGAGGGTTATTTATAGACGATTGTCCAGATGAAGAAGCTTTATTTGGTATGATGGAAACCAATTTTGAAAGTGGTCAGTCAAGTTGTAGCGACATTGAAGAACGAGTTGTTGATACTGCTATTCTTGGTATCGATCTACATTCTGTTGAGAGAGATGCCCTAGTAAGACTTGCTGATGATCTTAGCGAGGATTTCGATATCGATTCTGAAGTGATCTTTGGCTGGGGTAAACATAAAGACTTTGTACCCAAAATTCGCGCACCGCTCCGCCAACTGGCTCTCACAGGTAATCAGGTTGATTTAATTAACAAAGAACTGTTTCCTCTTCATTAAAAAATCACAAAAATGAACGGCGTACACTCTGCTACACTGCGCCGTTCATAAATCTCGGGTAAAACTATAATGAAGCCAAAACAGGTAAAAATGATGCGACTACAGGCCCTAACACTCCTACGTGATCTGAGAAAATAGACATAAAAGTAAGATACTTCTCTTTAAAACCTTCTGTGCCATGCGTATCCCTCATATCCTCCACACAATTAATAGTTTTTCTCCTCAACTCCTCATCTGATATTGTCTTTAGAGCTTCAATTAGTTCGAGAAATACTGCTGGGATCTCTTTCTCCATATCAGCTTTTTGAGAAAAATCACGGCTATCGCTCGCAATGTTTTGAACATCGCCCTGTATATTATTTATAAATATTTTGGTCACTGTCTCTTGTGGAACAGGCTCACTATTAATTGCAGCTTCTCCTGCCTCAGGCTCTTCTGATTCAATTTCGAGAACAAACGTTAATATTCTATTTCTGATGGTATCAAGTGCAGATACAAAGGCCGTTACTGGGATAACTTTCCATGCCTGCAAACAATTCATACCTTCATACATTTCTTGACCGACATGAGCTACTAAATCTGGGTTCCATGGTTGAGATAGAGTTCCATTACCATCTGATTTAGCTACGAGAGATTCCATTGTAGCTGTTGGTTCAAGCATATAATACGTCGATAACCCTTCACGAAAGTTCTTAGGAACACACAACAAAGGTATATCAGCATTACGTAATCCTGTTTGAAATGGCCCGGAAAAATGTCCCTTAGAAGTTACGGTAATAATTCTATATTCAGGTAATTCATCAACTTCTTTATACCCGTTTAATTCACTGCTTACCCAGTGCTTAAACTCATCATTACCGAGCCTCGCAGCCAGAACTGTGCATTTACGAAGCAAGACTGACAGCTCTACCTCAGAACTAACCGCAGCATCTTGGATTTCCCTCAATAAGGACATATAATTTCCCTTTGGTTAAAGGCGTTTTTCAAATGCCCATTTAGAAATTTTTAAACTTACACCTTACCCATATGCAGTCTTTGATTGTAATTTACCACCTAATTCCCCTATCGATATCAAATTGAGTTGACTGCATGTCAAAATAATGTACTTATTTGTACATAATTTTGACAGGACTTGTTTAGTGAGTGAAAAAGTAGACAACAAAATGAGCTATGCAGAAGTTGCTTTGCGTAGAGTAATGCCGGGGAAAGGGCAGGTGTTTTCTACAAATTCACTTGGTGAACTTATAAGGGTGGCACGTGACAAGAAGGGAGTTTCACGGGTTAAGCTTGCAAAATTCATAGGCGCTAGCCTGAACTCAATGGTTAAATACGAGAAAGCTGGAGAAGAAGGCGGTCAGTATCCTCCTCTACCTAAGTTAGCAAAAATTTGTGAGTTACTTAATATTGACCCAAGAAATGCATTCAATCAATTGATCTGGTCCAACGATGTCGAGGTTCAGGTGGAATTCGACTTTGTAAGCCATTTTGAAGATGAAAAACAAGAATACACAAACGAAGAAACTAGTAATCAATTGAAAGCATTAGAAGGTTATCTAATCGATATTACCGATAGGATGTATGCTTTTGAAGAAAAACTCGACCAATCAATAGAACCAAAAAATGGCCCGGAAAAAAATTCCGAGCCATCTTAAGTATATCCAACCGCTCAAACTGTTGACGCAGTTTCGAACAAACCAAGAAGGAATATTCATGAGCAATTTCGCAAATAATAACGTTCCCAACATATTAAAGCAAGAAGATGATCCTTTGTTGACACTTCATCAAGTCGCAGATCGTCTCAATGTTTGTTATGAAACAGCACGGAAACTAGTTAAACGTGGCGTCATGTCATCACATCGTCGCCCAGGATGCTCAATACGTGTTTCTCAAACTGCTTTAAATGAATATCTGGAGCGTTACACATGGCCCGCCCAAGAAAACAACCACGTCTCGTCACACTTAAAAACCGGAAATATTGGTACATCCGTGATGGGCGAGAAACAAAGTGTACGTTCACTACAAACGCGCTGGAGGCAGAACAATGCCTAGTCGATTACAAAGCAGCGAAAAATGCCCCAGACAAAAAACCCTCAATCGCAGAGCTTCTATCCAAGCGAATGAAAGATGTTCAGCTCAGAAAACTGAGACGAGCATCATCAATAACTTATTTTCACCCACCACTTATAGAACACTTTGGAAATCTCAGGCCGGACCAACTCACAAGCGTCTTTCTTCATGCCTACATGGAAAAACGAGCCAACGTTCAGGGAATGTTACGCGAAGAGCTAATCGAGCTACGAGCAACGCTGAACCACGCCGTAAAGAACAAGTGGATCGAATCCGCACCTATAATCACTCTGCCTCCCAGAAGTGCACCGAGAGAACGGTTCATCACCAAGGAAGAAGCTTACGAACTGTTGGAAACAGCCAGCACAATGCATTTGAAAACATACATTTTGATTGCAATGGCCTCAGCAGCACGCAAAAGCGCAATCCTTGGACTGACATGGGATCGTGTAAACTTGGATCACAACTGGATCGACTTTCGCGATCCCCAATTGATGACCAGCAAGAAGCGGCGAACAGTCGTTCCTATCGATCAAGAATATTCAGAGGCACTAAGGGAAGTGAAGCAGTACGCTCAAACGCCTTATGTGGTCGAATATATGGGCAAACCGATTGCAGACATCAAAAAATCATTCAAGAAAGCCTGTGTCAAAACGGGTCTTCACGACGTCTCGCCGCACATACTGAAACATTCAGTGATTTCATGGCTGGCAATGGATGGGCATTCAGTGGATCAAATCTCAGATATGACCGCGACAACTCAAGAAACAATCATGAGAGTGTACCGGAAATATTCGCCGGATTATCTGGCTCCATTAGCCAAAAGTCTGGTGCCAAAACAGGGTTTCGCAAACCTGTTTGTAAAACCCTAGAAATTCACGTTGAAAATTCTGTGCCCAAAATGGCAAAACCCCTAGGTTTCCCTAGGGGTTTTGATGGTGGAGCCAAGGAGGATCGAACTCCTGACCTCTTCGCTGCCAGCGAAGCGCTCTCCCAGCTGAGCTATGGCCCCAATTTATCCGCCGCAAAACAGCTGATGCGGCGGAAAATATGACGTCTTTTCCTCCTTGGCAAGAAAAATATTTCCTTACCAAAAGAAAAGCACGCTTCCTGTCAGAATCTAACCGACTCAGTCGTCGCTGATACCGCCAGCGCCGGCGCTTACACCCTGAAGATCTTCATCATCATCCGGGTCTAGATCATCACCGTCATCTATGTGAAGCAATTCCTCCTCATCCGGGAAGTCCACAACGTTATCAGATGTATCCAAATCAACATCCTGCGCTTCATTTGCTTCTTCAACCTCTGCCTTAGCGCTTTGCTTTGGCTGGTTTGATTTAGCACTCAAATCCAATTCAGACCCGCATTTGGGACACACGATTGGTGATTTCAAAAAATCGTAAAATTTCGCCTTACAGCTTAGACAGGTACGTTTGCTACCCCATTCCGGCTTACTCACAGCCAGATCCTCCAACTAAAATTTTGTAACAACCACACTATGGTTTCGAAAAAACTGCAAATGCCATGATCACCACAGACTGTCAATAAAGGGTGAATGACAATTTAAATATTGAGAAAAAAATTCACCACCTCATCCTTCAATATGTCACAGCATTAACTTTGTGCACATCAAACTCTGGTAAAAACCTGCTTTCCCCTATAAAAGAGACCGAAATAATCCTTTTGGATCTGATAACGCGAAAAAGAGTTGTGACGACATCGTCGATACGAATTTTCAACACACAACAGATTCGCCGAATGCCAGACAATGGCGAATCTGAAAAGCGAAACACGGAATACATTAATGACCAGCGATAATTCTTTGTCTTCAACCCCAAGCTCTTCACTCAAAGGTACAGTTAAAGTTCCCGGCGACAAATCTATCTCGCATAGATCCCTAATGTTTGGGGCCCTCGCAATCGGAAAAACCAACGTCTTTGGTATGTTGGAAGGCGAAGATGTGCTGGCGACTGCCAAAGCCATGCGCGCTCTCGGCGCTCATGTGGAACGTGATGATCAAGGCGTCTGGCATATTGAAGGACGCGGCATTGGTGGCCTTTGTGAACCTGAAGATGTCCTGGACATGGGAAATTCAGGAACCTCGGCACGGTTGTTAATGGGTATTCTTGGCAGTCATCCGATCACAACCTTTATGACCGGGGACGCCTCACTCAGAAAACGCCCGATGGGGCGCGTTGCCAATCCATTGGCAGAAATGGGCACACAGGTTCGCTGCCGCTCAGGCCAACGCCTCCCCCTGATGGTACAGGGCGCAGAAACCCCGATGCCGATCCGGTATAAGCTCCCGATGGCATCAGCCCAGGTAAAATCATGTATCTTGTTGGCCGGACTAAATACTCCCGGCGAAACAACCGTCATCGAAACAGAACATACCCGGGACCATACGGAACTTATGCTCCGTCACTTTGGCGCGGAAGTTCGCGTGACCCAAACGGACGAAGGCAGAGAAACGACTATTGTAGGGCAACCAGAACTTAAAGCAGCCGATGTACACGTCCCTTCGGACCCGTCTTCAGCAGCCTTTCCAACCGTTGCTGCCCTGATCAACAAAGGGTCTGAGCTTCGCCTTCCCGGTATCGGCATGAACCCGCATCGCAATGGAATTTACATCACCTTGAAAGAAATGGGTGCCGACATTACGCTGGAAAACGAACGTACTGAAGCAGGTGAACCTGTTGCAGATCTCGTTGTCCGCGCAAGTAAACTCAAAGGTATCACCGTACCCGCAGAACGTGCGCCCTCTATGATTGATGAATATCCCATACTGGCAATTGCTGCTTCTTTTGCCGAAGGCAAAACCGTTATGGAAGGCTTAGGAGAACTTCGGGTCAAAGAAAGTGACCGCCTTTCAGCAGTTGCCAATGGCCTCAAGGCTTGCGGCGTCACCTGTGAAGAAGGGGATGATTATCTTATTGTTGAAGGATCACCCGCTAGCGTAAAGGGTGGCGGCACGATCACAACGCATTTTGATCACCGCATTGCCATGAGCTTTCTGGTTATGGGAATGGCTGCGAGCGAACCCGTAAAGGTTCTGGACGCAGATGCAATTGACACCAGCTTCCCTGATTTCGCCAAGTTGATGAACGGCTTAGGCGCTCAAATCGGTTAGTTTTATTACCCAGACCAGCCGTACAAAAGATATAACTATCACCAGTTACTATTAAGCTGGATTAAAAGGAAAAGACTTTGCCTGTTATCGCTATTGATGGTCCTGTTGCCTCTGGCAAGGGAACTTTGGCGCGTCGTCTCGCCACCGCAATGAATTTTGCTTATCTGGACACCGGTTCTCTCTACAGAGCGGTTGCATCCCTCATTCTTGAACGGGGAAGTGACCCTAACGACTCCGTCGTTGCTGCAAAGGTTGCGGATGGCTTTACCGCGGACGATATCAATCGGCATGATCTTCGTGATGAAAAAGTTGGCCAAGCTGCTTCAATCGTTGCTGCCAATCAGGAAGTGCGGAAATCTCTGTTGGAATTTCAACGTAGTTTTGCAAAAACACCGCCAAACAACTACTTAGGCGCTGTTCTGGACGGGCGGGATATTGGAACCGTCGTTTGCCCGGACGCTGAAATCAAACTCTTTATCTCTGCAACACCGGAAGTCCGCGCCAAACGAAGACATAAAGAGTTGCTTGAACGCGGCGATGAGTCTATATACGCCCGCGTACTGGAAGATTTGCGTGAACGTGATGAACGGGATCGTAACCGTGACACGGCTCCCTTACGGGCAGCAGAAGATGCGGTCACTTTGGATACCAGCGATATGGATGCCAATAAGGCTTTTGAAGCAGCAAAGTCACTCGTTAACGAGCGCCTTTCACTTTAGAGCAAAGGTATCTTTATCGGGTACCTCGTGTTTCTCTCAGTATAATTTTACTAGCCCGGGATGGTCCTGGGTAGACCGCCGGAAAAACCGGCCGGCCTGTATAGTGCGAACCTTTTGAAAGGAATATTAACCCATGGCTGAAGCAGCTGTTGAAAGCTTTGCCGACCTACTAGACGAATCCCTCGGTCAATCCGATCGTCTGGAAGGTAATGTACTTAAAGGCATGATCGTTGCCATCGAAGGCGACGTTGCCCTTGTTGATGTAGGCCTCAAATCTGAGGGCCGAGTTGCACTTAAAGAATTTGCTGACGCTGGTCAGGCTCCCGAAGTTAAAGTTGGGGATGAGGTAGAAGTTTACCTCGAGCGCATGGAAAGCAAAAACGGGGACGTTATGATCTCCCGTGATAAAGCCAAGCGTGAAGAAGCCTGGACACAGCTTGAAAAATCCTTTGGCGACAACGAGCGCGTTAACGGCGTTATCTTTGGTCGTGTTAAAGGTGGCTTCACTGTTGATCTTTCCGGCGCCGTGGCATTCTTGCCAGGCAGCCAGGTTGACATCCGCCCAGTTCGTGACGTTTCCCCATTGATGGGCAATGCACAGCCATTCCAGATCCTGAAAATGGATCGCGCACGTGGCAACATTGTTGTTTCCCGTCGTGCTGTTCTGGAAGAAACGCGTGCTGAGCAACGTTCAGAGCTGATCCAGAACCTTAATGAAGGTCAGGTTCTTCAGGGTGTTGTTAAAAACATCACTGATTACGGTGCCTTCGTTGATCTTGGTGGCGTTGACGGTCTGTTGCACGTTACTGACATTTCATGGAAACGTATCAACCACCCAAGTGAAAAACTGACTATCGGCCAACAGGTTGATGTTCAGGTTATCCGTTTCAACGCTGAAACTCAGCGTATCAGCCTTGGCATGAAACAGCTTGAGACTGATCCTTGGGATGGCGTTGCAGCTAAATACCCAATGGGTGCGAAACTTGAAGGTCGCGTGACCAACATCACTGACTACGGTGCCTTTGTTGAGCTAGAAGCTGGTATCGAAGGTCTTGTTCACGTTTCTGAAATGTCTTGGACTAAGAAAAACATCCACCCTGGCAAAATCGTTTCTACGAGCCAGGAAGTTGCTGTTATGGTTCTTGATGTTGACGAATCAAAACGTCGTATCAGCCTTGGCCTGAAACAATGTTCTTCCAACCCATGGGAGTCATTCCAGGCGAACCACCCTGCTGAATCCGAACTTGAAGGCGAAATCAAAAACATCACCGAATTCGGTCTGTTTGTTGGTCTTCCAGGCGAAATTGACGGCATGGTTCACCTTTCAGATCTGAACTGGGAACTTTCCGGTGACGAAGCTGTAAAAGAATACAACAAAGGTGACATGGTTAAGGTTAAAGTTCTCGACGTTGACGTTGACAAAGAACGTATCAGCCTTGGCATCAAACAGCTCAGCTCTGATCCTTTCGCAGGTTCAGTAGAAGGTCTGAAAAAAGGTGTTGTTGTTACCTGTACTATTACAGCCGTTACAGATGGCGCTCTTGAAGTTCAAATCGCTGATGGTGCTACTGGCACAATCCGCAAAACTGAACTTTCTCGTGAGCGTAGTGAACAGCGCACAGATCGCTTCGCAGTTGGCGAAAAAATCGACGCACGTATCACAAACATCGATTCCAAATCACGCAAAATTGCTCTGTCCATCAAACAGCACGAAGCTGCTGAAGAGAAACAAGCAATGGCTGATTACGGTTCAACAGACTCTGGCGCTAGCCTCGGCGATATTCTCGGTGAAGCTCTCTCCAAAGCTGCGGAAGACAAAAAATAAGCTGAAATTTTCAGTTCAAAAAAAGGCCCGGTGTTCATTCACCGGGCCTTTTTTGCATTAAAATCACTTTTATATAGGGGAAATGCTTTATTCTTAATGACTTAGACTTGACGGATTTTTCAGGCTCTGGCACCCTTTACCAGAACAGGACTAAAATTACGGCAATAAAAGCTTAGAGTCAGAATTAGACGCCGGATAATCCGAGGTGTAAGAGACGGGTATTCGATCTACTTCGGTAACAGCTACAGGGAGACGTAAGGCATGACCAAGTCAGAGCTCATTCAGCATATCGCAGAGCAAAACCCACACCTCTATCACCGGGACGTAGAAAGAATTGTCACAACTATCTTTGACGAAATCTCTACCGCACTCGCAGACGGCAATCGGGTCGAACTCCGCGGTTTCGGAGCTTTTTCCGTCAAACATCGTGATGCCCGTGTTGGCCGCAATCCACGTACAGGCGAATCCGTCGAAGTAGATTCCAAGCACATTCCCTTTTTCAAAACGGGTAAACAACTACGCGAACGCCTAAACAATGGTGTCGATAGTTAACAAATACCCCAAACATGGTTCGAAATAAGTGAAACGATTTAGTTGGGTACTCACAGCCCCTATAACACTGGCTATCCTCCTCTTGGCAGTTAACAATCGTCAGGATGTCACATTGGAAATATGGCCTTTTGGGCTCCAGTTTGATTACCCGCTTTATCTCATCATTCTGATCTCCGTTGGTCTCGGCATTCTAGCAGGTGCCGTTATCGCATGGCTATCCAGCGCCGCGACCCGAAGACGTGCGAAAGCAGCTGAATGGAAAGTGCTGGACTTGCAACGTGATCTCTCCTTTGAGCGCGCAGAACTTAAAAAGTTACAAGAAAAAGAACAGTCTAATTCACTTGTTCCCTGAACTATCCTCGGGACATGAACTAACCTTTTTTTGACGTTCATGATCAAAAAGAAGCCTAACGCGCCCATTTTTTCTGAATGAAGACGATGGATGTTGACGTTGGCTCTCTTCACATTCACATTGTATAAAATATTCAAACTATCGATTTAATTAAAGGTCACGCCGTGCAAAACATCACAGCTGAACAGGTTGCACAAAGCCTGGATTACCCTTCCCTTGTTGAAGCGCTAAGAGAAGCCTTTCAAAAAGACATATCCGTTCCAATGCGACACCATCACGATATGGAACAACCCAATGGCCAAAGAGAGTCCACTCTGTTGTTGATGCCTGCATGGGAATCCGGAAAGTCAGTTGGTGTAAAACTTGTCACTGTAAGCCCAGAAAACGGTAAAAAGGATTTACCGGCTATTCAAGGTATTTACATCCTGTTTGATGGCGATACCGGAACCCCTAAGGCCCTTATAGAAGCCAAAACCCTAACGGCACGTCGCACGGCCGCAGCTTCTGCATTGGCAACGTCCTATCTAGCCCGACCAGACAGTACAAAACTCACCATGGTTGGGACTGGCGTACTTGCACCAAATCTTATTCAGGCACATGCGGCT
Source organism: Kiloniella sp. (assembly GCF_048270245.1). GTDB lineage: Bacteria > Pseudomonadota > Alphaproteobacteria > Kiloniellales > Kiloniellaceae > Kiloniella. Next base: position 320,442 of record NZ_JBLWTH010000001.1, on the reverse strand, counting down.
GTACGGCCCATAAAAGATGTCACAATCTGGGGACGTGATCTGAAAAAGGCCGAAGACCTCGCAAAAGAAATCAACAGCCTAGGATTCACGGCTCAAGCTGAAGAGAACTTGGAAAAAGCAGTATCTTCTGCTGACATCATTTCAAGCGCAACCCTAAGTAAAACACCCCTGATTTCAGGCAGCTGGCTAAAACCAGGCCAACATATTGACTTGGTCGGGGCCTATCGTCCGGATATGCGTGAAGCAGATGATGAGGCCATCAAACGAAGTAGCATATTTGTCGATACCTACGCAGGTGCGACAAAAGAAGGCGGCGACATTGTGATCCCCCTACAAAGCGGTATTCTGAGCAGAGAAGATATCAAAGCAGATCTCTTTGACCTTACCCAAGGCAAACATAAAGGTCGGAGCTCTGTAGAAGAAATCACCTACTTCAAATCTGTTGGTCACGCACTGGAAGATCTAGCCGCTGCACAACTTGTTGATAAGCGCATTAACGGCCTTTGAATATGGTATCAGCCACGATCTATCAGTATTAATTACTCATTACGATAAATACAGGGGTGACCAACGGGATCACCTCTGTTAGGAATGGGTTCCGATTAACAACCTTTACTGGAGATCGGAATATGACCCCGAAAGAACGTATCTTTGTTGCCATTGACACACCTGATATCAATAAAGCAACAGAGCTGGCAAAAGCACTCTCTGGTGAAGTCGGCGGTATCAAAATCGGCAAAGAGCTATTCACCGCTCAAGGACCAAATGCCATCAGAGGTGCCGTTGGTGGCGAACCTCTTTTTGTCGATCTGAAGTTTCACGACATTCCCAATACAGTTGCCGGTGCGATCCGGTCTTCCCTGCACATGCGTCCCTTTATGGTGAATGTTCACGCCTCAGGCGGCAAAGCGATGATGCAAGCCGCAGCCGAAGCCGCACGCGAAACATCCGAAGATCTTGGTATTCCACGCCCGATCGTATTGGCGGTTACGGTTCTCACAAGCATGGACGATAGCGATCTTTCAGACGTCGGCCAACAAGGCCCGGCAGCGGAACAGGTCGTACGCCTTGCTCTGTTTGCAAAAGAAAGTGGTCTTGACGGCGTCGTCTGCTCTTCACAGGAGATTAAACTGCTTCGCAAGGCCTGTGGCCCTAAATTTAAGCTTGTCGTTCCTGGGATACGTCCTACATGGGCAAGTGCAGGCGATCAAAAACGGATCATGACACCGCGCGACGCGATTGAGGCAGGGGCTGATTATCTGGTCATTGGTCGCCCGATCACTGGCGCAGAAGATCCCGTTGCCGCTGCACGCAGAATTGTTGAAGAGTTAAATTAAATCAGAAGGCCGGAAACAAAGCCGGGAAAGACAGCATGGTATCCCAGATTCCTCCAGAACAAGCCGTTCATGACATTCCGGTTAAGACCGTTAGCGGCCTAGCCATCAAAACGGTTATGGGGAATTTACCCGCACTAACACAAATGGCTTTGTTTCCGTTCTTGCTATCAGCGCTTATTTCAGCCCTATCTATTCCATCTTTGGGGAATGCCCTATCAAGCTGGATACTAAGTATCCTCGCTTATGTTCCACACACACTATTTGCTGTTGCCTGGCATCGTCGCACACTAATGAACTTACAAGCGCCTGAATCCACTTCAATCACAAGCTGGAACAGAGTTCATTGGCAATTTCTTCTGAAAATAATAATCCTGCTCGCCATCTTTTATGGCATGAGTATGATTGGCAGCTTGCCCGTATTGACCATTGGTGCTGCAATTCCATCCCTTGTCCCGTTATTATTTTTGGGACTAATGATCGCTATGATTTATGTGGTCGCAAGATTATCATTCATTCTACCCGCCACTGCTGTCGGCGAAAAATACACCCTTAACGACAGCTGGAAGCACACAAACAATCAAGGTTGGCGCATTGTTGCAGCATTCCTGATACTGACGATCCCCTTTGGCATACTCATGCTTTTAATTGCTATGTTCGCCTTCGGAAGCTTCTTTACTGGTATGCCAACAACCCCGGAGGAAGCCGCTAATTTTAATATTTTGAGTTTTGTTCAAAATAACGGGCCTGCCTTTTTCTTTTTACAACTCATCATTCTTTTTGTGACTTATCTACCAACCGCCGCTGTGATCTCAATGCTTTCTATCGTCTTCAAAGGCTGTACAGGCTGGGTGCCTGAACAACCCGAAGAAACGATAGATGGCTAAGGGAGCCACAAGCAAAATAAATTGGCATTTTACTTCGAAAGTATTTACCTCAAATAAATACACTTTGCCATTGCCACACTCCTTATACGTTGAATATTATCCCCCTTCTTCTACTAGACATCTAGCTAAAGAGTAATTTAAGGGGGATATAAAGTGACAACTCAGACAGAAGTAGATCAAACAGATAACTCTATCGCCATTGGAGAGGGAATCAGCACGGCCTTTTCATTACTGTTTTCAAATCTGGCTACAGCATTCAAACTAGCGATTATGCCAGTGATTTCAATTCTGATAATCGCTGTCATGCTTTTTTTCTTTGTAGTTCAATCAATATTAGATATTCAGGCTAACCCGTCACCGGATTTACCTGTAATGTATTCAATAGCAACAATTGGAATCGCAGTTCTCGTAACATTAATTCCCATACAATATTTTACCGCATGGATCCGTTTTCTAAATACAGGAAATGCATCTATTTCTGAAACATTCGTGTTTAACCTTAAAAAAAGGCATTTTGTTATTTTTGGCAAAAGCTTTCTACTCTACATTGTAATGAATATTGCAATCGCTATTGCCGTAGGTTTAATTACATTCGCGTTTTCTGCATCAGAAATGCTATCAGTCATAGCATTAATTATAGCAATTTTTCTAATTTTCGTCGTTGCCCTAAGACTATCCTATGTCTTTCCAGCGGCTGCACTGGACCAACCCTATAGCTTTTTTAAAAGCTGGACAGATACCAAAGGACAATGGCTTTCACTACTTGTGTCGTTTATTATCCTATCGATTCTTTTTGTGATAATGCAGATTGCTCTGATTTTTGTAATCGGGGTATTTTTCACTATTTTTGGTGGAGCTTCATCCCTTCTTATCGGAGGAGCTTCTGACCTTTCACAATCATTAGCAGGCCTAATGTCGATATCCACTCTACTTCTTGTTATCCCAGCTTATTTTATCATATTGATCATAAGTATGATCTCATACATTCCATTTATTAACCTGCATTACTATTGCTTCAAAAAAAATGCAGGATGGATCGACGATAACAAACTTGTTGATCGTTTCTCCTAAAGCTTTTGCTTTCCTGCCCGGATGTTATAAATATTTGGGCAGGAACAAAACTGAATGAGACAGGCAAGTACCTTGGCAACTGAAGTTAAAATTTGCGGTATAAACAGTAACGAAGCTCTGAACGCAGCACAGGAAGCTGGTGCGGAATACCTTGGCTTTGTCTTTTTCCCCAAAAGCCCCCGTCACGTTTCTGTCGAACAGGCTGCAGCCCTTGCAAAACAGGCAAAGTCCGGAATTAAGAAGGTGGGGTTACTTGTCAATGCCAGTGATGATGAAATTCGCCAAATCACAGAACAGGTTCCTTTGGATATCCTTCAATTGCACGGTGGCGAAACACCGGAACGTGTTGCCGAGATCAAGCGCAACTTTGGTCTGGAAATCATGAAGGTCATCAAGGTTTCAGAGCAAAAAGATTTTGAAACAGTCTCTGTTTTTGAGGAAGTTTCTGATCGCCTGTTGTTTGATGCCAAACCACCAAAAGACCTTAAAGATGCACTCCCCGGCGGAAATGCAATTTCTTTTGACTGGCGTTTGCTGGCAGGAAAAAGCTGGAAACGACCATGGATGCTGGCTGGTGGGCTGAACTGTGAGAATATACAGGATGCCGTTCGGATTTCCGGCGCACCCGCTGTTGATGTCTCTTCCGGTGTTGAAGACAAGCCCGGTCTGAAATCAATTGAGAAAATTCACACCTTTACATCCAAAGCCCACAATACGTGATACCCGAAGACATGATGCCTGATTCTGTTCTTGTATTTCTGACTCACTTTGGTGAGATACAGTTTCTTATTGCTGCGACAGTCTGCATCTATTGGATTATCTGCCCTAGATTAGGGACGCGCTTGTGGTTTGCCCTCTGCCTATCAAGTTCCGTCCAACAGACCCTTAAAATGGCCTTTGCACAACCACGTCCCTATTGGTTGAATCCCGACCTTTTGGCGATCGAAAAAAGTACCTCATACGGCATGCCCTCTGGGCACGCACAAACGCCACCACTCTTTTACGGTATCCTCGCTAAATCTTCGCGGCGACGTTGGGCTTATTTCCTGGCGGCTGTTATCGTGATACTCACCGGTTGGACAAGGATCACCGGTAATGTTCACAGCACGGAACAGGTGCTTACAGGCTGGACCATTGGTGTTTTCCTCCTCATTTCTATATTTTTGTTGGAAAAACCTGTCTCTCGATGGTGGCAAAAAAGCACCTTGATCATCCGCGTATCGGGTTCTTTCGCTTTTTGCGCCGTTTTAATGGGCGTCGGTCTTTGGTCAGCATCCAATGCCGGACAGCAAATTGTTCCTGCAATTTGGGTTGAAAACGCAGGACATCCTCTGCGCCCTGTCAAAGCAGATAATATCATCATAGTTCCCGGTCTTTTGTTTGGCTGGCTTCTGGGCCTTGCACTTTTAGATGGAAAATACCCGCCAAAACCCACCAATAGAATAAAGCTTGCTCTTCGACCTTTGCTTGGCTTGCCGCCCTTGGCGCTTTTAATCGACATTGCACCGGGGAAAGAAATAGAGCTTATTTTAATCCTTACCTTCGTCGTTGGTACCCTTGCCGGATTATGGTCCAGTTATGGAGCACCTTTTCTTTTCAAGATATTAAAGATCTAAGTATCGGATCCCTTGCAGGATGGTGGCTTTTCAGGCAAAGTCCGCCCAAGATAGATCATAGAGATCCGATAAGGTTGCAGAGTAGATATGACAACACCTAATTCTTATATGAACGGCCCTGACGAGCGTGGACATTTTGGTATTTTTGGCGGTCGCTATGTCGCTGAAACATTGATGCCTCTTATTCTCGAAGTCGAAAAAGCCTACGATGCAGCCAAGGCTGATCCTTCGTTTCAAAAAGATTATGACTATTACGCCAAACATTATGTTGGGCGCCCAAGTCCGCTTTATTTTGCAGAACGCCTGACCCGCGAACTCGGTGGCGCAAAAATTTACTTTAAGCGTGATGAGCTGAACCACACGGGTTCGCACAAAGCAAACAACGTACTCGGACAGATTCTTCTGGCCAGACGTATGGGTAAAAAACGTATTATCGCAGAAACCGGCGCCGGACAGCATGGTGTTGCAACGGCAACGTTCTGTGCCCTTTTTAATCTGCCCTGCGTTGTTTATATGGGCGCGACTGATATCGCACGACAGGCACCAAACGTCTTTCGCATGAAATTGTTAGGGGCCGAGGTTATCGGCGTTGAAAGCGGCACGGGCACTCTGAAGGATGCCATGAACGATGCGCTGCGCGATTGGGTAACCAATGTCGAAGAAACATTCTATATCATCGGCACCGCCGCTGGCCCACACCCCTATCCGGTCATGGTTCGTGATTTCCAATCCATTATTGGCCGCGAAGCAAAAGAACAGATGCTAGAAGCCGAAGGCCGTTTACCCGACCAACTCGTCGCCTGTATTGGTGGTGGCTCGAACGCAATTGGACTGTTCCATCCTTTCCTGGATGACAAAGATGTCGCGATTACAGGTGTTGAAGCAGCTGGTTTCGGTGTAAAAACCGATAAACACGCCGCGTCACTTACAGGCGGTAAGCCCGGTGTTCTTCATGGAAACCGGACGTTCCTGTTGCAGGATGATGATGGGCAGATACAAGATGCCCACTCTATCTCTGCTGGCTTAGATTATCCGGGCATTGGGCCAGAGCATTCATGGCTGCATGACATCGGTCGTGTAAATTACGCATCCGCCTCAGATACCGAAGCATTGGAAGCCTTCCAGATGCTGTCAAAGGTCGAGGGAATCATCCCCGCACTTGAACCAGCACACGCATTAGCGCATGTGACCAAGATTGCACCGGACATGGACAAAGATAAAATCATCCTTATGAACCTATGTGGTCGCGGCGATAAAGATATCTTTACGGTTGCCGAAGCACTCGGCGTAGAGATTTAGGGGGAAGATATCATGAGCCAAACAAGACTTGAAAAGCGTTTCGCTGACCTGAAAGAAGAAGGCAGAGGTGGCCTTGTTACTTTTGTAACCGCAGGTGATCCCGATTTTGAAACCAGCCTAGAGCTTGTCAAAGGATTGCCCGAAGCTGGTGCAGACGTCATTGAACTCGGCATGCCATTTTCCGACCCGATGGCTGATGGCCCTGCCATTCAGGCCTCTAGCTTACGTGCATTGCGCAATGGCATGACACTGAGTAAAACACTCGATCTCGTGCGCGCCTTTAGACAAGATAACCAAGATACGCCAATTATCCTGATGGGGTATTACAACCCGATCTACATCTATGGTGTAGATAAATTCTTGGCCGATGCAAAAGAAGCAGGTGTTGACGGCTTCATCATTGTTGATCTGCCGCCGGAACATGATGATGAATTCTGTATTCCTACATTAGAACAGGGTTTACACTTCATCCGACTGACAACCCCAACAACAGTTGGTGCCAGATTACCGAAAGTACTTAACAATACGAGCGGTTTTGTATATTACGTATCCATCCTTGGCATTACAGGAACTGCCGCCGCGTCTGACAGTGCGATCCATGACGCAGTAGCGCGCCTGAAATCCGAAACAGATTTACCTGTTGCCGTTGGCTTTGGTATTCGGACCCCCGAACAAGCCGCTAAGGTGGCAACAGTTGCGGATGCCGCGGTGGTCGGATCTGCAATTATAGATAAATTAAGAGAAAACTTGGATGATGATAACCAGGCGAAACCTGGCCTCAGCCAAGCAGTATTGGAATACGTACGTACACTGGCAGATGGTGTACGTGGATCCCGTACTTAAATTGAAACAAGTAAGGCAGAAAGCATGAACTGGATTTCCAACTACGTCCGCCCAAAGATCCGTGCGCTGGTACAAAAAGATACACCAGATGATCTATGGGTAAAATCACCTGCCACAGGCCAGATGATTTTCAAAAAGGAATTGGAAAAGAACCTTTGGGTCTGTCCCTATAGCGGACATCACATGCGGATCTCTGCGAGAAAACGCCTTGAGACTCTTTTTGATGACGGTGATTACACCCTCGTTGAGTTACCCAAGACCCTTACTGATCCGCTAAAATTCAAAGATCTGAAAAGATACACGGACCGCATCAAAGATGCGAATGCCAAGAATGAAGACAAAGAAGCCATTCTTGTCGCCCGCGGGACGATGGGCGGTATGCAAACGGTTGTCGCCGTCTTTAACTTTTCGTACATGGGCGGCTCTATGGGAACAGCCGTTGGTGAAGGCCTACTGACAGCCGCGAAACTTGCTGTTCTTCAGGAAGCACCTTTGCTGGTGATCCCCGCATCTGGTGGTGCACGTATGCAAGAGGGCATTCTATCCCTAATGCAGATGCCGCGTTCAATCATTGCTGTTGATATGGTTAAGGATGCCGGACTTCCTTATGTGGTTCTATTGACCGATCCAACGACTGGTGGTGTTTCTGCTTCCTTCGCTATGCTTGGGGATATTGCCATTGCGGAACCTCAGGCAAATATCGGTTTTGCCGGAAAACGTGTGATCGAAGAAACCATCCGAGAAAAATTACCAGAAGGTTTCCAGACTGCCGAGTATCTTTTGGAACATGGCATGGTCGATATGGTGGTTCATCGCCACGATCTACGCGAGACACTTATTCGGATCTTCAACCTTTTGACTCAAAAAGGTCCTTCGGCAGAAATTTTGCCGCTCAAAGGCACTGAAGAGCCAAAAGAAGAAACCAAAGAACAGAACAACCCGGCTGAATAAGCCGGGTCCGTCCCTTTGGTAAGAAACACCAAGCCACAAATCTATCAGGTAGAGATATGACCATGCGTCGGAGTGATATCGTCTTAGAACGCCTTAGCCTCTTGCATCCCAAAATTATTGATCTATCACTCTCTCGTGTGGAGCGATTGTTGGGTTTACTTGATCATCCAGAGGAAAAATTACCACCTGTTATTCATGTCGCCGGCACCAATGGCAAAGGATCTTTCCTTGCCTATCTCAGGGCAATTCTGGAAGCACACAACAAGGATGTTCATCTCTACACCTCTCCCCATCTGGTAAAGTTCCACGAACGCATCAGGCTGGCAGGGGAATTGATTTTCGAAGATGAACTGGTCGCGCTGCTTGAGGAGTGTGAAAAGGTAAACGGTCCCGATTCCATAACTTTTTTTGAAGTCACAACCGTTGCGGCATTCCTTGCTTACAGTCGTCACAAAGCAGATGCTCTCTTGCTTGAAACAGGGCTGGGTGGTCGCCTCGATGCCACCAACATGATCGCGCAACCCGCTCTCACAGCCATTACCCCCATTTCCGTAGATCACACGCAGTTCCTCGGGGAAACCATCGAAGAGATCGCCGCTGAAAAAGCAGGAATCCTCAAAGCTGGCGTCCCCTGTGTGGTTGGCAAGCAGCCAAAATCTGCCCTCGCAGTTATAAAGGCACGTGCCGAAGAAGTTGGTGCCGAACTTTATATCGAAGGTGAAGATTGGGTTGTCATCCCGGATGCAAAAGGTTTCGTCTTTAAAGGACGTCATGGGGAAGCACACTATCCAAACCCCAACCTTTTGGGAGAACATCAGATCGAAAACGCCGCTTTGGCTGTTGCTGCCACAGATATTCTGACAAGCTCATTTGATCTCAAAAAAGATAAAATCCAACAAGGTCTGACCCAAGCCTATTGGCCCGGCCGTATGCAGAAGTTGACGACTGGTTTGTTACCCGATCTTCTTCCTAATGGCTGTGAACTGTGGCTTGATGGCGGTCACAACGAATCTGCCGGACTTGCTTTGGCTAAAATTCTCAAGACATGGCAAGACAAACCAGTTCATATAATTTACGGCATGCTCAACACAAAAGCTGCCACAGATTATCTGCGCCCCCTAGCTCCACTTGGGTCCAGCCTACGCGCAATTGAAATCCCTTTTGAAGCAGCATCTCTTAGTGCTGAAGATGCTGCCGCCCATGCTGTTGAAGCTGGTTTTGATGCCAAGCCCTGCGCCTCTGCGCAACAGGCCGTTGAAGAGATTCTTGCCCAAGAAGAACCCGGCCGCATTCTTATCTGTGGCTCTCTCTATCTAGCGGGACATATCCTCGCGGAAAGCCATTAGTCAGGAGCCGAGTTAACGCGACTCTTTGCCCAAGACTAAGCCTAGCTTTTTTGGTTAAAATCCTCTATTCTGATTCTACCTAGAAAGAGGACGAAACCATGCCAATCATACGTGTGGAAATGTTCCAAGGTCGTTCGCTTGAGCAAAAACGTGCTCTGGTCAAAACGCTGACCGAAGAAACGGCCAGAATCACAGGCTGCAATACCGAAGCGGTGTATGTCGTTATCGACGATATTCACAAAGAAAACTGGGGTGCCGGAGGCATTCTCTGCACCGATAAAGTGCACCATTAATTTTCACCCGGCTTGCGCCTTACTGGAACGAGATAATCAAGATAACACACCAACTTGGGTGCCTGTTTGTATTTCAGTAATTCCCCACAAAAAAAGCCCCGCAAAATGCAGGGCTTTTATCTTGAGACAAAACATCAAATACGCGATTTCGTCTTATGCAAGAGAAGATGTAATCCACTCTTTTAGTTGACCTTTGGCAATCGCGCCCACTTTTTGCGCAACGATTTCACCATCTTTGAAAAGAAGTAATGTTGGAATACCGCGAACACCATATTGCTGTGGAGTCATTGAATTTTCGTCAATATTTAGCTTGGCAATAGTAAGAGAGCCGCCCATTTCTGCAGCGATTTCATCCAGCGCAGGCGCGATCATTTTACAAGGACCACACCATTCAGCCCAGAAATCCACGAGAACAGGGACATCCGCTTTGAGAACGTCGGCTTCAAAAGAATCATCGCTGATTGCGATCGTTGACATAGTATACCTCTTGCCATTTGTTTGTGTGCGATGAAAATAACGTAATACGTCTTTCCCATCACATCGTCAGCATGAATGTAGGGATGCAGGTCCCCCTGCGTCAAGGTTCATATTCAACAAGAATGTTATCCGGTAAGTGCATCAACCGGGCTTCGTCTGTCCAAAGCAGATGTGCTTCTACTTGATAATCCGGGTAAATTTGCCTCAAAACCGTACGATACGCCGCCATTTGGCGCAGATAGGAACGGTGAACATTTTCGACTTTTTTAGGCGGTGGGCGATTGGTTTTATAGTCGATAATTTTTACTTTATTGTCCGTTATGATTAACCTGTCCACCTGCCCGGAAATAACTTCAACATCCCCATCGCGATGAACCAACCCCACAACAGGGACTTCTGCCCGGCTTCCTTCACCAAAAATGTCCTGATAATCCGGATGATTGAGAACAGACAATGTTTCCGTCAATAACGTAGTGACCTGATCAGGATCTAATTCATGTAATGGTGATTCCAGATATCGCCGCCCCGACAATTCCCATTTTTCTTTAGGTAAATCCGGCAGTGTTTGTAAAAGACGATGGATGATCCGCCCTCGCTTGAACCGTGAGCCATCGTCTTGTCCCAGAGGCGAACGTACAGGCGGTTCATCATCTTTTGCTCTGGATGGGGCGAGAGGTCTTGGCGGAACTGGTTCCTGATCCGGATCGACAGACGCCCATAACGGTAAGCTTCCATCAAAATGATCAACAACCGCTTCTTCTTTACCCGCTTGGATCTGAACTTCCTGCGCATTCTCCTGAACACGGCCCATTGCGTCCCACATGCCAGCCGGATCTTCGGGAAAAGAAAACTCGGCCTCTTCGCCATGTTCATTCAGAGCCGCTTGCGCCAAGGCATACCAGCTATCCTCAGACGGTTCACGCGCGCCCGTCCAGCCACAAATAATCAAACGATCCTCGGCACGGGTTAAAGCCACGTACAAAAGTCGCCGGTATTCCCGCAGGCCTTCTTTGCGAATCTGATCTCGGGCAGAAGAAATGATTTCTGTATTCATCGCCGTTCGTGGTGACCATACAGGAAGATTACCTTGTTCTTTTAACCAGACAACACCCCGATCAGCCTGTGGTATCTGTGTTGTATCCGGTAAAATAACTACTGGAGCCTGAAGACCTTTGGATCCATGCACGGTCATGATACGTACCGCACCACCACCCTGTTCAAGGTCACGTTTGATTTCCTGATCACCAACTTCCAGCCAATGCAAGAAGCCCTCTAGCGACGGCGTTTCTTCCCGTTCATAGGCAAGTGCAAGAGAGAGGAATTCTTCGATAGGATCACGCGCATCAGGCCCCAGTCTGGACAAGAGCATTTTCCGTCCGCCCAAAGAACCAAGAATATGAGAGAATAGTTCAAAAGGCGGCGTATAGTCGGCACGGGCCAGCAAGCCATTCAAAAAACCAGAAGCACGGGCAAAGATATCATCCGATTTCGCTCTATCCCGCAATCGGGACCACAGGCTACCTTTGCGATTATACGCCAGATCGAAGAGCTGATCTTCATCCAACCCAAGCAACGGTCCCTTCAAAACTGTGGCCAGCGTCAAATCGTCTTCGGGTAACAACAAAAAGCGTCCCAATGCGACAAGATCCATCACCGCCATCTGGTCGGTCAGCACCATCCGGTCCACCCCGGAAACAGGCACAGCTAAAGTTTTGAGTTCGCGCACCAGTTCTTCAACAAAAGCATTACGACGGCGAACCAAGATAAGAATATCACCGGGATCAATACGCCGCCCCTTCGACGGTAACTGACAGACGGGATCATCAATTCCAGCTTCGGCAAGGGTCCAGTAATGGATACGTCGCGCCAACACACTTGCCAACCGTGCCCGGGATTCCATTTCCGCTTCTTGTGCTAGCGGTAGAGTCCACGGTGTGTCTTCAGTCGCGCCCTCACTTACCATCAACGGCCAAAGTTCAACGCGCCCAGCTTGCCCCAACCGAACTGGTTGATGTTTGAGAAGATCTTCATGAAAAGAAACGCCATCTGCTGCCGAGGGATAAGAAAAAACCTGATCAACAGTTGAAAGTACCGACGGTGTCGAACGAAAAGACACATCCAGACTAATACGTTGCCATTTTTGACGGGCGATCTCGACTCGTTTCTCAAAATGTTCGCGCATTTGCTCGAACTTTTCTGGATCAGCTCGTTGAAAAGAATAGATGGATTGTTTGACATCCCCCACAGCAAAGATCGTTCTGATGTCTTCTCTTGCACCCTCGCCGTCAAAGAACTCATTACAAAGTGCGGAGACAACTTCCCACTGTTCCGGGTTGGTATCCTGTGCCTCGTCAATCAGGACATGATCGATGCCACCATCAAGCTTAAAGAGCACCCAAGCAACGGCCCGTTCCCCCTTTAAAAGATCACGAGTTTTCAGAATAAGATCGTCGTAATCCAGAAAGGCACGGGTTTCCTTATAGCGCTCGTACCGTGATAAAATAGCAATGCCCAAGTCAAGCAGCGACGATGTTGCTTTCGCAACACCAATTGCGTTGAGCTTCTCGTTCAGCCGAATTAGACGTTCGGCTTCATCCATCAAGATATCCGGCAATTGTGGCAGGACGGATAACGCGCCTTTTGTTGCTAATCGACTTTTGATGCTTCCAGCTTGTGTGAAAAAGATCGTCCTGTAATCACTGTATTTTTCTTGCCTTACATCTGATGGACTCTCAATCCATTTTTTAAGAAGATGCCCACGTTCTTGATCAGATTTTGCGCCTTGCAAAAGAGCATCCGCCGCGTGAGAAAGCTGTATCGTGTTGAAAGCGCCATCGTCACACGCTGTGCTTAAGAGATCTGTTGCATTACTGTCTGGATCAACACCAAGAGTTTCGTAAATCGTCTTCTTAAGACCTAGCTGATCGCCGTACTGATCCAGAAGATCTGAAATTCGCCCACGCTCTCGGATAATTTCCTGTACTAGCGATCCAAACGATTGTTCCTGAGTATAGGCCGTGATGCATTCCAATGCGTCAGTAACAGCCTGTTCACTCAATCCTCCACGGCCAGAGAGAACATCTTCACGGGACCTGAACAGAAGTTCTTCTGCAGAACGATCATCAAGGATTTGAAAATTCGGGGCCACTCCAGCTTCCAGAGGAAATCGTCCCAGCAATGATTGGCAAAAAGCATGAATTGTCTGAATCTTCATACCGCCAGGCGTATCCAAAACCCGCGCAAACAATCGCCGTGCTGTCTGCAATTCATCCTGCGTCGCACTTCGACCAAACAGCTTTTCAAGCTCTTTGACAAGATCATCTTCAGGAATAGTGGACCAGCCAGCCAGCTTGTCAGACAGACGGTTAGCCATCTCAGCGGCAGCCGCCTTGGTAAAGGTCAGCGCCAGAATTTTCCCCGGTTCTGATCCACTCAACAGCAAATTCAAAATACGATCGGTCAGAACTTTTGTCTTACCTGCCCCCGCAGAGGCGCCCACCCAAACAGATGTGGTTGGATCTGCCGCCTGTCTTTGCTCATTGGTTGCTTGCCGGAGGATATCATCAATGCTTAGCGTCATAAATCTCCCTCCCCACCTGTGGACCACTCTTTAATACGCGCCAGATGCTCAAAATCATTATAGACAAGGGCTTGATTAGGTCTGGGTCGCGCAGCGTAGGGTGTTTCCTGATAATCAAATTCAGCAATCAGGTCCTGTAAGCCTTCGATGGCAATTTTTGCAATCTGCCCAGCACCTTCTTTTGCGCCGCGCTGACCCAGTGCATTTTTATTCTCACCCGCCGGATCACCACCCGTTAACCGCCAATAAAGTAATTCTTTAACGTCATCAGGCAGGATGCCAAATCCGCCTTCTATCGCAATGGCGGCTTCCAAAGGCAGTTGTGGGGAAATCCCCTGCAACACATTCTTGGCACTTGGAACTGTTCCCGTTTTATAATCGAGTATCGCCAAGCCACCTGTTGCCAATTCATCGATACGATCTGCCTTGGCCGTCAAGGTAAAGTCCCCCGCTGGTCCGTTCAGAACAAGCTTACCAGTGACCTCAACATGGGATTTGGAAACCAGTTTCCGACGCAGGATTTCTTGTTCCACAAACCACTTGGCAATACGCTGAAACCGTGGCCACCAGAAAGACCAGATACCAGGACGGTCTTTAACCGCAGCAAATACACCTTCCCCAATGATGAGAAGCTGCTGCTCTGCGTTTCCAGGTAAAGCATCCGGATATTGCTTGAGAAATTTTTCAAGTGCTTCATGAATCAAGCTTCCCTTATCTGCCCCAGATGGATCTGCATCCAGAAGATCAAGCTTTCGAAGCTTTAATATCTTTTGAGCATAAAGTGCGTAAGGATCCCGCATCCACGTTTCAATACGGGTGACCGAAAGGTTTCGGGGGCGCGCGGAAACTGGCGGTGTCGGTGCCGGTGCTTTTATCTGGATGCGCGTTTCCGGCAGATCCATTGCCTCTGCCCAACCTAACCACTTCTTGGCATCCTTCTGTAAAAAGCCCCGAAGGCCTTTACCTTCCAACAAAGCTTCAATACGAAGCAACCAACGCGAGGGAACCGTTGGTGCTCCCTCTACCTTTTCTGATCGGGTTAAGAATACTTCTGGCGCACAAAAAGCCTGAACAAAATCCTGCGCAGATAATCCGACCTGCTGCTCAGGTTGCGGCAGCCCAAAATCCCGTCTCATCGGGCGGCTCATCCATGGGCCGGGTTTTGCCTCTGCCGGCCAACTACCTTCGTTCAAACCGCCTAGAACAACCACATCAGCATGCTGTAAACGAGCTTCGATTGCCCCCAAAATACTCAACCTCGGATGCGCCCCAAAAGGGGCACGCACAGCGCGCCCCACCATAAGAGCTGCAATTAATTCAGGATATCGGCGTGGAGATACATCAGGAGCATCACCTGCGGCTTCTCGTAAATCAGCAACAAACTCTGCTGTTGCGCTACCGTCATCCCCGGCCCAAAGCCTCTCTGCCCCGCTTTGCTCATCTGTAGAAGCCAGAAACTCGGCAAACTCAATATGGGAATCAAGTAAGGCGCGAAAAGATTGTGTGCCCCCCCGAATATGATCATCAAAAACCTGCCCCGCCGTGATAAGACGCTGTAGCAGACCCTGAATTTCATGACTGTCTTCAACATCGTCTCCAAGGGCTGCCATTAGCCCTTCAAGTCCCGATGCAGGACGAACCCCGCGAAGTACCGTAATTTCAAGCTGTCGAATAATTCGTTTAAAAACACCGATCTGCATACCCGCAGCACAAAGTGGATGTTTCATTGCCGATAGGAAAGAAATTGGCGACAGCCCAGACACCATCATTTCGGCTGTTAGCCGCAAAAAAACTGCCGGGGCAGCTTCGGGCAAAGGAGAGCCCGCAGAATCATCAATTGTAATCGACCAGCGTTCCATCTCTGCCGTAACCCGGCGAGCGAGGTCTCGATCCGGCGTAATCAAAGCAGCTGTTTTCTCGGGTGTTTCCAGAACTGATCTTAAAATAAGGGAAATGGCCAAAGCCTCTTCACCCGGTCCCGGACAATCCAGTCGAGATACCTTTTCAAGCGATTTCTGGAATATCGAAATATCCGACTGTTCTATATATCTTTGCCATTGCGTAGTTGCCTGTGCCGGACGCATTGCCATATGCACAAAATCAACCCGCGTTTCCGGTGCTCTGTTTTTAAGCTCAGACGTTCCCAAATCAATTTCACCTGAATCAGCTACATCAGCATCATAAGGCCAGGGCTGTAAATGAGTTCTCTGGATGTCCAAACGTTTTAGTAACCGCGCCAATCCATTTTGGGGATGCGAGCTATCTTTCAAAAACTCACGCCAGGTATCATCGTCTGCTGTTGTGTCAACGCCTGGCAAGATTACAACACCTTGTGGGCATTTGGAAATAACGCCAATTAAATCGGCGGCGGCAGGAATGGACCCTGTTGAGCCCGCAACAATGAGGGGGTGATCCGGGGGGCATTGTCGCCAAAATTCTGCCTGTCCTTCCAAAAGACGCCGCCGTCTTTCTGCCGGGCCAATACCACCAGTAGCCTCTTCGACTGTCGGCCAAATTTTCGTTAAAATTTCAAGAAATTCCAACGTAATCTGCCAATGCACAGCATAGTCTTCGGGCACTAGATCAGATAACTCGGTAAAGCTCAGACCTTCGGTTTGCACCTGATCCAGAAAACGACCAAGCTCTCCGGCAAGACGAACCGCCTGATCTTCCGGGATAATATCCCCGCCATTTGCCTTGACCTGTGACACCGACCATTTCAATACCAGCTGGCTCAATAATAACTGACGCCTTAAGGATGACAAAACAGGTGGAAGATCAAGATCCTGACCAATAGCCACGTCAGCGGCTGACATCAACAGCTCGTCTGGGTCTAGATCGCCCAACGGCAACATTCTCGGTAGCATCATGGCTTTGCCATCAGACGCCCGTAAAAAAGCCTGTTGCAAACTTCGACAAGCGCGTCTTGTCGGTAAAAGAATCATTACCTTGGAAAATTCCAAAGGGTTGCCACCCCAGCGCGTTAAAATTCCTTTGGCCAATGCGTCAACAAACGATGCATTCGACGCGACAGAATAAACTTCTGTTACAGCCTCTCTCACCGCAGAAGGTTCTGTATCAAAGGGAAGCTCAAAAGTCATTATCTAGGTACCGTCGAATTTGGATGCCGCAGGCAACATGTTTTGCAAAAGGTCTTCTACTTCACAAAGGCCTTCCGGTGTGCCAACATGAAACCATTCCCCATCATGCTCTAAGCCGCATAACCGATTAGATGCCAAAGCTCTATCAAAAATTTTGTTGAGAGAAAAAGACCCTTGAGGCGCATCAACGAAAAGTTTTGGATGCAAAATTTGAATACCTGCATATACGTAAGGCGCAGCGGCCGCCTCTCCTCGGCGACTTAGTTTTTGGTGGGTTTCCAGAAAAAAATCACCCGCACCTTCGTATCCATAGGCCTTGGATTTTGGATGCACCAGAAGCAACGCATCCATCACATCAGGATCCCAAAAATTCATAATGCGCTTGATCGCTGCGTCAGTACCATCAAGCCAACAAACATCACCGTTCACGACAACAAAGGGATCGTTCCCCAAAAGAGGAAGCGCCTGCGTAACGCCCCCCCCCGTCTCAAGAATTTCATACTCTTCAGAAAAAATTATCATTGGGTCATCGTAGGCCTCAACAAAATTTTGAATTTGCTCTTTCAGATAAAAGCCATTCACCACTATTTTCTGAATGCCTGCCGTTCTCAACTTCGCAATGATACTTTCCAGCATTGGCACCCCGAGAACAGGGACCAAGGGTTTGGGAATCGTCTCTGTTATTGGTCTCATCCGCTTGCCAAAACCGGCAGCCAATATCATCGCATTTTTTATTGTCATCGGGGTTACTATGTCCTGCCTATCAACCAGATCAATCCTCGATCAAATCACACTTAAAGAAAATACCAGATTTAAGAGAATGCCGAGTTTAAGAAAATAAAGGAGCTAATCGTTCTCGCCATTTGAGATCACCCAAAAGTTTCAATGACCTTGCGGTTTCCCCCTGCCCGTAAGACAGCTTTACCTGTAAATATCCACGCGGCATCAAAAACCCTAGTTTATCGGGCCATTCGATAAGTGAAATGCCTTCGGCAAAAGCTTCTTCTATACCAAGCTCATAGGCTTCTTCTGGATCTTCAAGTCGATAAAGGTCAAAATGCCAAATCTGTCGCTCAGCCCGCTCATATATTTGAACCAAGGTAAAAGTTGGGCTGGGGACTTCCTCTATTTGCTCCATCCCATCCATTGCTGGAAAAGCATTAATCAAGGCGCGGGAAAATGCTGTTTTACCAGCACCAAGATCCCCATCCAGAGCCAAAACATCACTCTCTTTTAGAAATGGTGCCAGACGGTGTGCAAAGTTCCGGGTTTCATTTTCATTAGCAAAGGCAATCTCGCCAATCAGGTTCTCTGCTATCACGATGTCTGTTCCTCTGCCCGGGATTGACCGTCCCCATTCGCCTCAATACCCGTCTCTGTCTCAGCGGCTTCTTGATCTTGAGCATTTTCCCGGTTTTCGGTATTTGCGTTAATTGTATCGGAAACAACTTTGCGAATTCCACCCGGTTTTTCCGGATCTTCAAGCAATGGGATATGGCAAGTTACTCTGGTTCCCTCATTTATTTCGGATTCAATTTCAACCCAACCACCGTGAAGCTCCACAAGGCTTTTAACAAGAGACAGACCAAGTCCTGCACCCGCCTGTTTTGCGTGTCCTTCACCGCGTTCAAATTTATGGAAAACCCTTTCTTGATCTTCCTGGTTGATGCCAACACCATTGTCTTTTACAGAAATACGCAGTTCATGATCACGGCTTGCGGTGATATCAACTCTTTCCCCTTCAGGTGAAAACTTAAGTGCATTCAACAACAGATTATATAACGCTTGCGTCAAACGGCGTTCATCCACCAATACAAAGCCAATATTGTCATCACAGACTATATTCACATCTATATTCCGATAACGCGCTCTTTCATGCCCGATTGTGTGAAGGTGTTGCAGCATATGCTCGACCTTAACCTCAGCAAGGTCAAGATGCAGATAACCTGCTTCAATAGTTGCCAGATCCAAAATGTCATTGATTAACGCCATCAACCGTTGCGATGATTCAACGATAGCCTGACTATATTCTCTCTGTCGGCTGTTAAGTTCACCAAAAAATTGATTTTCAAGAATTTCAGCAAAGCCGACAATCGCATTCAGCGGCGTCCTCAGCTCATAAGAAACATTGGCAATAAACTCTGTTTTCAGTTTATCCGCCGTCTCCAGAGCTTCATTTTTCTCTAGCAGAGCGTGCTCCACAGTAACGGAATCTGTCACATCAAGAAATGTCAACAAAGTCGCACCGTCTGGCAGCATAACTTGCGCCCAGTCAAGAACAACACCATCAGCCCGGAATTTACGACCAGATCTGACCTCAGGCTCACAAACACGCGCGACCATCATTTCCAGTTGGCTGTCCCAGTCTTCACCCTTAACCTCAAATAGATCTCTGCTCTGTTGAACAACATCCCTGACATGTGGTTCGCTATTGAGGAAATCTTCGGGAAGCCTCCAGAGCTGGGCAAAGTTAGGATTGTA
This sequence comes from Kiloniella sp., assembly GCF_048270245.1. Lineage (GTDB taxonomy): Bacteria > Pseudomonadota > Alphaproteobacteria > Kiloniellales > Kiloniellaceae > Kiloniella. Next base: position 301,163 of record NZ_JBLWTH010000001.1, on the reverse strand, counting down.
CAACTTCAAACGCCCGTCAGCACCATACACCACAACAGCTTCATATAACTTGTTCAACGTTTCACGTTGTACCGCAGTAAGCGTATTATACGATCGTTCCAAAGCAAGACGATCTGTAACGTCTTCGACCGTTTCAAGCACCCCACCAAAAGGGTGCGCAGTTGCAACAGACCGTAGCGTTGTTCCATCGGTAAGATGTAACAACTCTTCAACGGGTTCGATCATCGTACGATAATCGCGGAGCCTCTGTTGTTTAAATTCTGGAAAATTCGCGTATTCTGGCAACCTGCGATTTTCACGCATCGTGTCTAAAATCTCGCTTAAATGCGGTTCCGATTTCAAAAAATCTTCATTCAATTTAAACAAGGTTGCATAGGCTGAATTAAAGAAAGTTAGACGTTCATCAGGGCCAAATATTGAAATGGCTATGCCCAGATTTTCAAGAACCTGAGCATGAGCACTAATATGCCGTCCGAGTTTGTTTTCAGCTTCCTCTAGGACCGTTTGATCAACTGCAAACCCCAACAGCGTTTTATCATCCAACTTTCTTTCACTAAATTCCAAAAGCCGCCTTTCGCCTGCGATAATTGCATGATGCTTATCACAAGCAATTTCACCATTATCGAACGCCTGTCGAGCAAGGCTGTGAGTTTGGGAAACCTTTGACCGATCAACCAGTTCTATATTTTTCTGAACAATATCTTTTTGTTCTGCTTCAACAGCATTAGCGTAGGCTTTGTTGCAATAGGTAATCGCAAGCTTATCATCGCGCATCCAAACCGGGATCGGTAAATTTTCCAACAAAGAAGAAACATGGCGTGATTCTTCCGCCGCTGTTTTTGCCTGCCTTTCAAGATCACTAATATCTGAAAACCAGACGACGTCTGTAATCGGCGGGTTGCTTATCGCAGACTCAATACGCTGTCCATTTATACGATAGGTTCGACCCTTCGATCGCAGAGTCAACGTAAAGGCCTTCCCTTGATCTGTTAGGCTATCAAAGGCCTCTGTCAGTGTGTTGGCTTCACCTGTTCCCCGTTGAAAAGCAATTGAGATTGCATTGAAATCAATCTCTCCTTTATCAAGGCCAAATTCACGCACAACGCCAACACTGGCCCGTGTCTTTTTGTCATGGTGGGAATAGGTGACGCATCCAAGTGGTGCCGCCAGAACCGCTGCGCGATCCAGTGACGATTTTATCTGTAGATCTTGGAGTTTTTGCTTAAGCAGCTGCCAACGATGACGATATGCAAAAACAATTAACCCCGACCCAAGCAGGATAATGAGAGTAAGAAAGAAACCCGGCAGGTAAGCCGAAAATGACGACACTGCGTTCCCCTCAATAAGTGCAGAAAATCCATATTTTGTGTTGGATTTTTTGAAGCGCCAGAAAACCCTTATCAAGTGTAATAAGTTTACCCTGTCAAAACAAGGTGTTGAACGCAATCAGGGGACACAGAAATTAATCTGCATCCCCTGAAGACAACGTTTCCTAGCTGTCATGGCGAAAAAGCTCGCCAATCTAACCATAATAACGCAATTAGTAACGGTAGTGATCCTGTTTGAAAGGACCTTCTACTGGTACGTCAATATAATCAGCTTGTTCTTGTGTCAGTTTAGTCAGCTTAACACCTAGTTTCGCAAGGTGAAGTATTGCAACTTTTTCATCCAGCGCTTTAGGAAGGACATACACTTTGTTCTCGTAGTTCGCTGAATTTTCCCATAGCTCGATCTGCGCAAGAACCTGGTTTGTGAAAGATGCTGACATCACAAAGCTTGGATGGCCTGTTGCACAACCAAGGTTAACAAGACGACCTTCGGCAAGAATAATCAGACGCTTACCATCTGGGAATTCAACTTCGTCAACCTGATCCTTCACATTGTGCCAAGGGTAGTTACGAAGGGCAGCGATCTGAATTTCAGAATCAAAGTGACCAATGTTACAAACGATTGCACGATCTTTCATTTCACGCATGTGGTCGATTGTAATGATGTCTTTGTTACCTGTTGTCGTGACAAAGATATCACCGATAGGAGCTGCATCTTCCATTGTTGTCACTTCGTAACCTTCCATTGCGGCCTGAAGCGCACAAATTGGATCAATCTCGGTTACAAGAACACGTGCACCCTGTGTACGAAGAGAAGCTGCTGAACCTTTACCAACATCACCGAAACCACCAACAACAGCAACTTTACCAGCAACCATTACGTCTGTTGCACGTTTAATGCCGTCAACGAGGGATTCGCGACAACCATAAAGGTTATCAAACTTGGATTTTGTGACTGAATCGTTCACGTTGATGGCAGGTACTTTCAATGTGCCTTTTTTGGCCATTTCATACAGACGGTGAACACCTGTTGTTGTTTCTTCTGAAAGGCCACGAATATCGTCCAGAAGTTCTGGGAAATGATCGTGAACCATAACAGTCAGGTCGCCGCCATCATCAAGAATAAGATTTGGCTTCCAGCCGTCAGGACCTTCGATTGTCTGTTCGATACACCAATTGAACTCTTCCTCGGTCTCACCTTTCCAGGCAAAAACAGGAACACCCGTTGCAGCAATAGCCGCAGCCGCCTGATCCTGGGTAGAAAAAATATTACAAGAAGACCAACGAACCTCAGCACCAAGGGCAGTAAGAGTTTCGATCAAAACAGCTGTCTGAATTGTCATATGCAAACAACCAGCGATTCGAGAACCCGCTAGTGGTTTGCTTTTGCCAAATTCTTCACGGAGCGCCATTAGACCTGGCATTTCAGTTTCAGCAATTGTGATTTCTTTACGGCCCCAATCAGCTAGGGACATATCCGCAACTTTATAATCAGTAAAATCTGTCATGTACTTGGCTTTCGTTTATTGCAGTAACATAAAGAAATCTTTATGTGTTTATTTTGGCAGAAAATTAACAGCCTTGAATAAATATTGCAACCCATTTTCGAAAAACTCAGCACCCTTTAGAGTTTGCAAAATATGACTGTGCTCAACTTCATTTGATATCAATATTTTATCCGGAAATGTTGCGCGAATGACTTTTTACCCCAGCAAAAGTTCTCGCGAGTGAAACAAAAGCCTCCACAACACGCCGCTTAAGCTGACTTTTAAGGCAAATCACCATGTCACGATTACTATTTGCGAGTTCTTTGAGGGGCACAGCAACCGTTCGATCATCCCCAAGCACTTCATGTTCAAATAAAAAACCGATGCCCAAACCAACCGCAACCGCTTCTCGAACCGCTTCACGACTACCAAGCTCCAATTCATTCCCATAACGCAGAGATAATTCCTTCACGGCCTTTTCAAAGACCCGGCGTGTATTTGATCCACGTTCACGTAAAATCAACGGCGCCCCCGTCAAGTCAGACAAAGAAAGCATCTTTCGAACAGCAAAAGGATGATCCTTATGGATCAAGGCAATCATTGACTGCACAGAAAGCTCATCAATTACCAGCCGATCACTTTCAGAGCAATTCGCCGTTATCCCCACATCTGCTCTTTGTGCCAAAATATCCTGTCTTACAGTTTCTGCATTACCAAGTGTGACTGTCAATTTGATGCCCGGATACTTTTCACGAAATGCAGCAATAATATTCAACGCCGCATGAGGGCCATCGGCAGCTATTTTCAGATGGCCTTTCTCCAACGCAGAAGACGATGACAGGTAGTTTTGAATTTCTTCTTCTTCGATAAAAAACCGACGTGTTTTATCGTACAGCGCCTGACCATCAGAGGTTAAGATTGCCTTTCCACCACTGCGAATAAAAAGTGTCAGACCGTAAGATTCCTCTAAGCTCTTCACCTGTATCGTAACAGCTGGTGGGCTCAAGTTCAAAAGATTGGCCGCCCTTGAAAAACTGCCTTCTCTTGCAACAGCATCAAAAGCTCTAAGTTGGCTATGTCTCATGATGGTATCGATCCATCCTCTGAATTAAATTTTATTTAATTTATTATGTACTGAATTTAATTTGTCTTGATAAGCCTCAATTAACAAACTGATGACCAAACCTAAACATCTGTTGGGAAACTTTAATGTCTAAGCAGTCCTCTCCAAACACCACTTCAAAGGGCCATACTGAAAAAAAATCCTTTGACTACATGAACCCCACTGTCCCCGGTGAGCTTCCTCTTTTTGACATCCCCTTGGTCAAAGCAACCCCTGAATCGCTCCAGGGATTTGGAACTGTTGTAACAGATTATATGTCTCATCCCGTTGAAATCGTCCAATGGCCCGCGCAAGGTTGGCGCAAAATTGACGCCGGAACAGGTGACGAAGCCGGACACCTTGACGGTATTTTTGAATTTTGGTGGGAAGGTGATGTTCTGTTGGGGCAAAACATGGCGGTAAATGATCGCTATATTCTGGGCTGGTCAGAGCAACCGGGACAAGCATCGCGTACAAACAGCACACCAGACCGCTCTCAGCTCTTGATCTGGCACGCCAATTATCACCCCGATGGCGCACAGCTTTTTTATCCTTTGGATAACAAACCTTTTATTGCTGCTCTGGCAAAAACTGGGGATGATATGAAACCCGAAGATTGGGTTGCCTTCTATTGTGACGGATCATTTGGTCTGTGTATCCATCCGGGCATCTGGCACGAAGCCATCACTCCGCTTTCACAAAAGTCCCGGTTCTATGATAAACAAGGCGCTGTCCACGCCAGAGTAAGTTGCAACTTCACAGAAGAGTTTGGTGTTTTTCTTCGCATTCCTTTAACACCACCATCTGAATAGTCATGACGAGGCAGATGCAAAACGATTAAGAGTTGTAACGCTCATTATAGTCTTGGAGCATAATTGAAATACGCCCTGGATCGTGCTGGGTCATAATGGCCTGGGCACGCCGGGTGACATCTTCCATATTCAGTTTCAGAATTCTGTTTTTAACCCGTGGCAAAGCGTTAGAGCTCATCGAAAGATCTCGAACACCTAACCCAAGCAAGAGAGGTAAATAATCGACATCACCCGCAACCTCGCCACAGACAGAAACCGGAATGTGGGCGCGACGCGCTGCATCAACCGCAAAAGAAATCAAGCGTAATACCGCAGGGTGCAAAGGGTTATAAAGATAAGCAACCTGTTCCTCTGCACGGTCAATTGCCAAGGTATACATGGTCAAATCATTAGTACCGATAGCAAAAAAATCAGCAACCTTGGCTAGCCCATCCGCTGCCAATGCTGCCCCCGGGACCTCGATCATAATTCCAAGCGGTGGCAATGGATCAGCAATACGAATATCTTGTTTTTTTAAACCCTTTGCGACTTCTTTCAAGACTTTACGAACTTCACGAACCTCGCTGGGTGTTGTCACCATCGGCAGCAATATCCGCAAAGGGCCATGAGCGCTGGCTCTTAAAATCGCCCTCAGTTGCGTCTTTAATAGATCACGGTGTTTCAACGACAGACGAATTGCACGTAACCCAAGTGCCGGATTTTGGGATTCTGTAGGATGTGTTCCCAAAGCAGAAACCAGCTTCTCCCCTCCGGCATCAAGCGTTCGGATCGTCACAGGGCGCCCCGCCATGCCATCTATAATCTCTGCCAGTGCTTCGTACTGCTCTTCCTCACTAGGTAACTCTTCTCTGTTCATAAACAGAAACTCTGTTCTTAAAAGACCAACACCTTCGGCCCCATTTGCCACGGCTTGCCCTGTTTCACGCGGCAGTTCAACATTGGCCTGCAAACCAACTCGTTGTTCGTCAACGGTTACAGCTACGACATCACGTAAGCCGGCCAAAACTTTGACTTCACGTTCAATATCTTTGAGGCGAAGCTTATAATCTTTGATACGTGTAGGGCTTGGATTGATAATAACCCGTCCGTTTGTACCATCAATGATTATAGGCTCACCGTTTTCCACACCTTTTAAAAGGCCGGGAACACCAAGAACCGCAGGCAAACCAAGCGAACGCGCCATGATCGCGGTGTGTCCCTCTGGTCCACCAAGAACCGTCGCAAAACCACCAATGTGGCTGGGGTCCATCATTGCTGTATCTGCAGGGGTAATCTCTTCAGATAGAATAACCGAATTTGGGGCCAACCCAGTATAGGAGTCCGTTTTCGTCTTGGTCAGATTACGAACAATGCGATGCCCGACCTCGCGAACCTCTTGCGATTTTGTTCGCAAGTATGGATCTTCCATGGCAGAAAACTTGCGCGCGATCTGCCCAACCTCGGCCATTACGGCCGCTTCGGCATTTTTTTGCCCCGTTTGAATGCGCGCCTCAATTCCCCCAATCAAACTAGAGCTTTTGAGCATCTGCATATGGGCATCTAGGAGGTAACCAAGCTCTTCACTTGCAGCACCATGAAAATCTTTTGATTGTCCGTGTAGCTTGAGAACCTGATTTTGCGCCTTTTCAACAGCGTCCGACAAACGTTTACGTTCGCCTGCGATCTTTGCCGTCGGAACCCGATACTCCAAAATTTGAATGTCGCTGGATTCACTGACGTAGGCAGAACCAATTACCACCCCCGGAGAGACAGCAAGACCTTCGAATATACGTTCACCGGACGTGTTGGTCACAGCCCATTCCCATCTTATAATTTAAGCAAAGCGATGAAGACTTTCGCTCCCTGATACATACTCACCCAAAAACCTTATCGAGAGAATTAACCCACAAAATTTGAGTAAATCAGTCTTCGTCAAACTTATTCGCGACCAATTCTTCCAGTGCTTTCATAGCTTCTTCGGCAGATGGTCCCTTGGCAGATAATTCAATTTCACATCCCGGGGCGGCTGCCAACATCATCAACCCCATAATGGAACAGCCAGATACGCTTGTCCCATCCTTACAAACGGTCACTTCTGCATCAAAAATCTCGGCAACTTTCACAAACTTTGCCGAAGCTCTGGCATGTAGACCCCGCTTGTTCAAAATCATCAATGTTTTGGTAAGCAAATTCTGATCCCCCCTTAAAACCCAAAACGATCGGTTTTAAGCGCGCTTAAAGAAGCTCTGAAGCGACGTGTATGTATTTACGACCTGCTTCCTGGGCTTCTAAAACTGCTTCCTTCATAGGTTTTGTTTCACGCAGACCAGCCAGCTTAATCAAAAGAGGCAAGTTAACACCAGCAACGACCTCAACATTGGCCTTATCCATAATAGATATGGCAAGGTTAGAGGGGGTACCACCAAACATGTCCGTTAGAATCACAACACCACTACTATCCTCTACCTTTTCAACAGAAGAGATAATTTCCTGACGCCTTTGCTCCATATCATCCTCAGGACCTATACACACAGTTTCTATCTGTGTCTGTGGTCCAACAACATGTTCCAATGCTGCCACGAATTCGAGAGCCAAGTCACCATGTGTGACCAGAACCATCCCTATCATGCCTTCCCTTTCCGCAGGCGCGTTCCCTTTATAGACGGGAAAATTAACAGTAAAGCATGACCACACACAAGGCGAAGCCACATACTAAAGGCAATTATTATCTCGAAAGAGAGTATTTAGGGGTTTAACAACGGTAAGAACATCTTAGCGATTGACCGTTCGGCAGCATTTCTAACTATTTTCTCGCCCATTGGTTACTTTGATGCTCGAGATTACGAATAGGGATTATTTATACCGATCAGGCTCTTTGTCCATATCTCGATGCGCAATAATGATTTGCGGCCATACATCATCTAGCTCTTTACCTAACCATTCAGTTAAAGCAACAGATCTGTGACGCCCGCCAGTACAGCCTATTGCTATGGTCAGATAATTTTTACCTTCTTGCTGATAGCGCGCCAAAAGAGGGATTACCAAATCCTTTAAGTGTGACGCGAAGCTGGAAAAATCAGGATCTTCACGGACGTAGTCTGATACAGCTTTATCTTTTCCCGATAACGGGCGCAGATGCGGATCATAATGAGGGTTTCGCAAGAAGCGCACATCAAACATAAGATCCGCTTCTCTGGGCACTCCGAAACGATAAGAGAAAGACATAACCTGTACGGTCATCACCCCGCTTTCTTCCAACCCCAGCAAACTTGTTAAGCTCTGCCTGAAATCTGCCGATGTGGTATCCGAGCTATCAATCGCAAAATCAGCCCGCGCCTGCAGCGGAGCAACCAATAATCGCTCGGCAAGAATACCGTCTTTTAGGGGACGATCTTCGGAAAGGGGATGACGACGGCGCGTTTCTTTAAAGCGCCGCTCAAGAACATCAACTGAGCAGTTCAGGAAAACCAGCGAAACATCCAACTCGGGCCGTTTTTTCAATTCACGAATGTGCTCTAGCAGAGGGGGCGCGGAAAAATTTCGAGATCGGATATCTATGCCAACAGCCAGAGGTCGGCGGCGCGGCTGATCACCAATGACGAGATCTAGTAAATTCAACGGTAGATTGTCAATTGCCTCAAATCCGTGATCTTCAAGAACCTTCATTGCTGTAGAACGACCCGCACCAGAAAGCCCGGTCACCAAAACAACCCTAAGAGGCTTTTCGATTTTACTCTCTTGAGAAACTGACATAGATGCTCGCCTAGTACCCGACAAATGACAGAAAGAACAATATTTACCTTACTATATCGCTTTCTGGGCGGGATATGGCAAGTAACAGCTTTGCGACAGTTGAATGATCAAAGCTGTGTAGCTGGATACAAGGGATTTCAACACCCAAGATTTTTTCTTTTCTCACGTCGGGTAATCGTTCGACTTCCCCGCGAGAAACCAGATCAACAACTAACCCTAACGGCACATCAGAACAGTAAGAGAAAGACACAATTCCCAAGCCCCTGACCTCCAGCTTTCCTGCGATGGAAGGGGGAGGAGAAGCAAGAATATTATTTCCCAATTTTGAAAGAAGAGTCTGATCATCTGATACAAGCTCGGCACGCCCGGCATCAATCATCCTTAAGGCTAAATCAGATTTTCCAGCGCCTGATTCGCCCCGAAGCACAACAGCTGTCAACCATCCGTCATTCTGAAAGGCAATCGTCGTACCGTGAACAAGTTGACTATCAGACATCTACTTCTGTTCTTCCGGTAAAGAGATAGTAAAGCGTGCGCCAAGGATGTTCCCGTTTTCATCCAGTCGATTTTCTGCAGCGATCGTCCCGTTGTGAGCTTCTATAATTTGCTTGGAAATACTTAGGCCTAGGCCAGAATGTGTGCCAAATTTCTCGCCCTCGGGACGTTCGGTATAAAAGCGATCAAAAATAGCTTCAAATTTACCTGGAATAATACCGGGGCCATCATCATCAATAGTAATCAAAACTCTTCCCTGTTCTGACCTAGCCGCCAACCGTATTTTACCATCTTGCGGGCTGAAGGTTTTTGCGTTTGTCATCAGATTACGTAAAACCTGCCCCAATCGGCCTTCCAACCCTTGAACACAAAGTTTTTGATCGTTTTTGATGTCAGTTTCAAAAACAGGACAATTTTCATCAACACGCTGGATCTCAACCAAAGCTTCCAAAAGCTTACCCACGTCAACTTCTTCCATCTTGGCGCGGGAAAGCTCTGCATCCAAACGGGAAGCATCAGATATATCACTGATAAGACGGTCCAACCGTTGGACATCGTCCATAATAATAGCCAATAATTTCTTTTGCTGTTCAGGATCACTTATACGAGAAACTGTTTCAACAGCAGAGCGAAGAGACGTCAGCGGGTTTTTGATCTCATGAGAAACATCTGCCGCAAAGCCTTCGATCGCGTCCATTCTGGCCCACAGAGCTTCGGTCATCGCCCGCAGAGCACCAGACAAATCACCGATTTCATCGCCCCTATGGGTAAAGTCAGGAATTTCGTATTCACGTCCCTTCCCATAACGCACAAAATCAGCTGCATTTGCCAACCGACGCAGCGGACGCCCGATAATTCCCGCAAGATATAGTGATAAAAGTACCGTTACACCCAATGCCAGACCACAAACCGCGAGTATATCCCGACGACGATCCTGAACCGCCTGTGTCACGACCTGCGCATCCTTAGAAAGCATCAGGGCACCGAGGACCTGACGATATCTTTGCACAGGAACAGCCATAGACAGAACAAGACGGCCCGTCGTATCCGTCCGCACCATTCCTGCAGGTTCGCCGTTCAAGGCAATAAGCACTTCGGTATAGTCTTCTGCACTTTGATGTTGCGCTTCACGATAGAGCGGCCAGTCATCATGCCCCGGGAGCCAGTTAATAATTTCTTCGTAAAACAGGATGATACGATCCATCATCCCCATGCCTCCGGGCGGCGGTAGTTCGCCGACCTCAACAGGGCCACCAACCCCGGCAAGATAAAGACTATCAGCCAGCATTTCACCACTGGTTGCAAAGATTCGGGCGCGAACACCAATGTCGTTCAGCATTGCCCGCATTAGACTGCGTGTCAGTTCAGGAACAAGTTTTTCACTCCCAACCTGACTGGCAACAACGGCGGTCGATCCTAGGCTGAGGGAAAAGGCTCGCCCCTGTATCGATAAAGCGTCTAGTTCAGATGCAATGAGGCTCAACCTGTATTGTTCCAGATGCATCAATCCGACAACCGGAATCATCAAAACAAAGCTGTTAATCAGAAGAATCTTGTGGGTTAAAGACGAACGCCATCCCCGCTTGCGCCCCTTGCGGTGCTTTTTAACGGTTTGCGCTATTTCAGCTTTTTGCTTATGGCTTTCGTCAGCCACAGTTTCCCCCAAATAACATCAAGTACACACTCAAATTATTACAGCTCAGTCAGGATTCTGGCGGCTTGATCATTCAAGCTATAGCAAGTCACCGTACCTCCGGTGGCTTGTATTTTCCAAGCTTCCAGATAACTGCCGAGATAAATCAGTTTCTCATCAGAAAAAACTGACAGGCTATCCAGATGCTTCTGGTTTCCCCGTTGCCCCCACAAGACACGGTCCGGGCGCTTCCCTTGCAGATCACAAGGGGCACCTGTTCCACCGGTTTTCAGGGCCAATCGAATTACCTTTTCTTGCTGCCGGCTCAAAGACTGCGCAGGTGAGTCATCAACAACACTCGCAGAGTTCACAAGGATAATATCGTAATCAGGCAAAACCGGGCCAGAGGTTGCCGATCCATTATTTTCACTCAAGAGCTCGGAATTACCCGTCTTTGACTTCAGTTCCGAATGTTCATTGGTTCCACCAAACAGCGTCACCAACCCAAGAACAATCAGCCCCATTCCGACAAACAAACCTACGCGTTCCATTTTATCCATTAAAAAGTTCTCCGTATCACAAGAGCCCCAAGCTCTTTTTTACAGCTAACCCCCAGTAGGATGTTGAGTAGGACGTTGTGCGGAACATCCCGCTTATTCACGATAGCGATAGCCAACACCATACAACGTTTCAATTTGGCCGAAATCGTCATCACACTCTTTGAATTTTTTCCGTAATCTCTTGATATGACTATCGATTGTTCTGTCGTCAACATAGACCGCGTCACCATAAGCTGCATCCATTAACTGGTCACGGTTTTTCACATGCCCTGGGCGTTGCGCCAATGCTTTTAGAATTAAAAATTCCGTCACAGTCAGGTTGACGTGCTTCCCTTTCCAAGTACAGAGATGACGCGACGCATCCAGCATCATTTCTCCTCGTTGGATGGGCTTTTCGCCTTCTTTACCTTCGCTCACATCCTGCTTAGCTTTTTCCCGGCGCAATAAAGCCCTGATTCGCTCAACCAGCAAGCGCTGAGAGAAAGGCTTGGTAATATAATCATCCGCCCCCATACGAAGTCCCAGGACTTCGTCAATTTCATCATCTTTCGACGTTAGAAAAATTACAGGGATCGAGTTGCCTTCACGAATACGACGCAAAAGCTCCATACCATCCATTCGTGGCATTTTAATATCAAGAACGGCCAGATCAGCAGGACTGGAAGTCATCCCACGTAAAGCTTCCGCACCGTCTGTATAGGTACGAACTTTAAAACCTTCGGATTCAAGAGCAATAGATACCGACGTTAAAATATTTCTGTCGTCATCTACCAGTACAATGTTGCCTTCCATGCCATTCCTCATTTCAAGTTCAGGGGCCGGGCCTTTATCCGGGACAGCACCCTTATTTCGCTTAAGCGAATCAAATAGTAAATATCCTGTCACATTAAGCAATGTGGCGCGTGACTATGGCAGCATTTTGTTCCTGAATGGGCACTTATGGGAAGATAATTTTTAAACTTTGGACAAAATAATCCTGATCTGAGCAAAAACAACGATCGCTTTAAGTCTTCCTTTGAAAGAAAAAACATTGCTTTGCCGTTTTTCTACTATTGAATCACCCTAAAGCTTAAATACAATGCGCCCTTTATAGAGTTATTCTAAATGCCTCTTATGGCGATCATGAGGATTATCTGTGTGAGTCAAAACATCCAGAAAACTGACGTTGTTATTATTGGTGCAGGACCAACCGGTCTTTTTTCTGTGTTCCAGTGCGGCATGCTTGGTATGAAGGCTCACGTTATAGATGCTCTAGAGGCTACAGGCGGACAATGCACGGCTCTCTACCCAGAGAAACCAATCTATGACATTCCCGGCTTTCCGACCGTGGCAGCAGCAGAACTTATCGAGTACCTAGAACAACAGGCCGCACCATTTGACCCAGTGTATCATTTAGATCAACAGGTTTGTGGCTTGGCACGACAGGATGATGAAACATGGCGTGTTACAACCTCCAAAGACACAATTATTGACTGTAAGGCTGTTATTATCGCAGCTGGTGCAGGTGCTTTTGGCCCCAACCGTCCTCCTCTTGATGGTCTTCAAGACTTTGAAGGCAAGTCTGTGTTTTATCTGGTAAAACGCCGCGAAGATTTCAGAGAAAAAACAGTCGTTATTGCTGGCGGGGGCGATAGTGCTGTGGATTGGGCCATGTCCCTACCACAAGTGGCCAAAAAAGTTTACGTCGTCCACAGGCGCGACAAGTTCCGGGCTGCTCCGGAGTCTGTTGCCAGAATGCGTGCACTGGCAGAAACCGAAAAAGTAGAGATGATTGTTCCCTACCAGCTTCACGGGCTGGACGGAACAGACGGTAAACTCTCGTCTGTCATCGTCAAGGACCTACAGGGCAATGAACGTGCCCTGGAAGCCGATATTCTGTTACCTTTTTATGGACTGGCAACAAACCTTGGCCCTATTGCAGACTGGGGGTTCGAATTGGAACGCAGCCATATTCTTGTCAATCCAGCAACTTGCGAAACCAAGCAATCAGGTATCTACGCTATCGGCGATGTCGCAACCTACGAGAACAAATTAAAGCTTATCCTTTGCGGTTTCTCCGAAGCAGCCATGGCGGCACATGCCATTCACCCAAGAGTATTTCCTGATCAGGAACTGCATTTCCAATATTCAACGTCACAAGGCGTTCCCGGAGAATAACGATTCGCTAAATTATTTTAGCGTTTAACACTTGAAAGCAAGGTACTGAGTCATACCTTGCTTTTCGACATTACCAGATGATTAACTTCGACCAAGCTTACTCCTCGGTCCTATTTCAATGCTACCCCACAGGCTGTAACAACCTGATATTATCAGCTGCCATTCGCCCTTTGCGGCTCTCGACCAATTCATATTCTACTTGCTGACCTTCAACCAGACCTGCCAATCCAGATTTCTGCACCGCGGCAAAATGTACAAATACATCTTCTTCCCCCGATTGCGGTGTTATGAAACCATATCCCTTTTGGCTATTAAACCAACGGACAATCCCTTGTTGTATCAAGATTAACTCCTTAAAAAATAAGCGGTACACCCCAGAGGTGCACCGCTTATTGTAGCTTTTCCAAACCAGTATCCCTTAATACTGGCAATCATTAACTGATGTGTCAGGATTTTCGATAAACCAAACAGCTCGATCTAAATCAAATCCCTTAAAATCAACAGCATTTCTTCGAATGATAGTTTCAATTATGGTTAATATCAATAATAGGTTGTCATTTAATACCACAATTTTGTTTTTCATAAATATTCCAAAACATTACATTATGTTTTACAAATATTTTCTTGTTCTCCGAATTGCCACTTGAACAGAGACAATCTGCGCAATTTACTTTTTTGTATTTAATTCAATGCTGTGATCATATCAGCTACACAAAATTTAGTTCAGGCGCCTCATAAATGAAAAAAATAAGACCCAATCCTAATTCAAGCGAAATAGAAAAAGCACGAAACCTTATGCGTTGGGCAAGCAAAGCCTATATCGCAACTGAGCTTTCCTCGAATACAAAGTCAACAGATGCCCCCGGCGGTAAAGCGACAACAGTCCAAGATTCACATCCCTATGCCTCGCTCTCCCTTGTTACGCTGGATCACAATGCAACACCTTACATGATGTTGTCCGATCTGGCGGACCACAGCCAAAACATGGCACAGAATCCAAAAACCGGCATGTTATTTGATGGCACAGCAGGATACAGAGACCCTCTGGCTGGTGGGCGCGTTACCCTGATCGGAACAATGCAAAAAGTTGAAGACGATCGCATGCTGCAACGATTTTTAACCCGGCACCCAGCCTCAAAACTCTATGCAGGTTTTAGGGACTTCAGCCTCTATCGGTACGATATTCAGGAAGCCCACCTCATTGGTGGGTTTGCAAAAGCAATCTGGGTATCTGCAAAAAACTTTACGTTGGATTGTACAAAATCTCAGGAACTTATAGAGGCAGAAACTTCAATTATAGATCATATGAACAGTGATCATTTAGACGCAATTAGTGTGATCGCAGAAAAAACTTTGCAGCTGGAACCAAGCAAGTGGCGAATGTGTGGTATAGATCCTGAAGGATGGGACCTACACAACGGGCACATCCATGCAAGGTGTTCATTTGACCAACTCGTTACGAATGCATCAGAAGCCAGAAATGCACTTGTAAGCCAAATCAAACAAGCAAGAGCATCCTAATAACGTATCGTTGCCAGAAATGTTACTAGCACTTGATCAAAAGAAAAGTCATATGCTCTTCACGGAACAAAGATCTATTGTCCAGACAAACTAGGGGAACAGAATAAATGACCATGATCAAAAAAATACTACCTTATTTGCTTGCGATTTTTATCGCTTATGTATTTTTAAGGTATCTACCCTTCAAATTTGCCAAGGGTAGTCATCTCTTCCAGGTTCTCGAAGATTGGAGCGGGCTTGCTTGGTTTGAGCCTCATGGCCGCTATTTAACAGGTGGTGCAGAATTGCTTGCCTGTATTCTGCTTTTCATCCCACGGTTACAATCACTTGGCGGTTTGCTTTCACTGGCTCTGATGAGTGGTGCCATTTTCTTCCACGTTTTCACTCCATTGGGTATCGACCCTTATAACGATGGCGGAAAGCTTTTCACACAAGCAGTCGGTGTCTGGTTCTCCGGCCTTATCATCATGTATCTACGTCGGGATGAATTTGTACCCCTCTTGAAACATCTGGGAACCGATCCCAAGTTTACTAAAGCAGATATGTGATTCGATCTCCAAAATTGACCACATAAACATACCAAAGCCCAACCGACAGGTTGGGCTTTTTTATTGGCAGTAAAATCTGTTACTAAGCACAACTTATTTCAACAGGACTTTGTTAATGCATAATATCTCGGCCCTTTTATTTGATCTTGATGGCACTGTTTATCGGGGAACAAATGCTATTCCAGGTGCAAGCGATTTCATTGCCACGTTAAAAGAACGCAATATTCCATTTCTGTTTGTGACCAATCGCGGAAATCGCCACCCCTCTGCGGTTGCAGATCAACTTGTATCTATGGGAATTCCCTGCACAGAAGATGATGTCCTGACCTCAGCGCAAGCCGTTGCCATGGGGCTGGAACCCGGAACAAAAGTCTATTGCGTCGGGGAAGAACCACTTAAATCAACCCTAACAGAAGCCGGCATGGTCATCGTAGAGAATACGGCAGATCATGAAGCCGATGCCGTTGTTGTTAGTTATGACCGCGGTGTCAACTATGAAAAATTAAGCAACGCCTTACGCTTTATTGATAAGGGTGCCCGCTTCATCGCAACAAATACAGATCGTTTGATCACAGTCGAAGACGGCATATTACCTGAAGCAGGGCCATTGGTTGCCGCAGTTCAAGCCGCCACAAACAAAGAACCTGAAATCTTTGGGAAGCCTGAAAAGCCAATCATGGATGCAGCCTTGAAACGCATCGGAAAACCCGCTGACCAATGCGCCATTATCGGAGATAATTTATTCACAGATATTCTTGCCGGGCACAAGGCAGGTATGAAATCAATCCTGATACTGACAGGTGTAGCCAATCGCAAAGATGGTGAACATGCAGAATACAAACCAACATGGATTGCTGAAGACTATAAAGATCTCGCCGACATCCTGTTTAAACAATCAAGTTGAAAACAAAGAAACCCGGACAAAAACCCGGCTCTCTTATTTCTCGCTCAACATGTGGCTTCTAGTGAGCTTCGCCCCAACTGCGTCCGACACCCGCATCAGCCGTAAGCGGAATTGAGAGCTTCAGCACGGGATCACAAGCATTTTCCATAACAGAACGAACGACTTCTGATGTTGCCTCAACTTCTGCTTCGGGAACCTCAAAGATCAATTCATCGTGCACCTGAAGCAGCATTTTAGCACTTAAATCAGCATGATTAAGCGCAGCTGGCATCCTGATCATCGCCCGTTTAATGATATCAGCTGCCGTCCCCTGAATTGGTGCATTAATCGCAGCCCGCTCGCCAAAGTTCTTTCGCATCGGATTTTTCTCATTGATCGACGGCAAATGAATGTGACGCCCAAAAAGCGTTTTCACAAAACCATGTTTGTGCGCAAATTCTTTGGTTTCTTCCATATAACGTTTGATTCCCGGGAACCGCCCGAAATAAGCATCGATATAATCTTTTGCATCTTTTCGGGAGATCCCCAAACTCGCGGCCAGACCAAAAGCGGACTGCCCATAGATAATACCAAAGTTAATTGCCTTTGCCTGTCGGCGGATCATCGGGTCCATGCCTTCAATCGGCGTATCAAAAACCTGATGTGCTGTAATGGCGTGAATATCCTGCCCCTCGACAAAGGCCTGACGCAAAGCATCTTCTTCTGCAATTTCAGCAACGAGACGAAGTTCAACCTGAGAATAGTCCACAGAAAGCAGTTTATAACCATCTTCCGCGATAAAGGCATCTCTGATCTTTCGACCTTCTTCTGTACGAACGGGGATATTCTGCAGGTTTGGATCAGATGACGATAGCCGCCCGGTTGATGCTACAGCCTGCGCATAGGATGTGTGAACACGCCCTGTCTTGCTATTTATCTGATCTTGCAAAGCATCTGTATAGGTACTTTTCAGCTTGGCAAGTTGACGCCATTCCAGAACCTTGGTGGGCAAAGTATGACCTTCGACAGCAAGACCTTCGAGAATATCAGCGCCGGTACTATAGGACCCGCTCTTGCCTTTTTTACCACCCGGTAAGCCAAGCTTATCGAACAGAATTTCCCCCAGTTGTTTGGGTGATCCAATAGTGAAAGGCTCACCCGCCACTTCATGGATCTCGGACTGCAAGTCGACAAGACGTTGGGCAAAATTATTGGAAAGACGATGTAGGAAAGGGCGATCCGCCTTAATCCCACGTTGCTCCATATCCGACAGCACCTTTACCAGCGGTCGCTCAATCGTCTCGTATACCGTCGTCATTTTTTCAGGGACAAGACGCGGCTTCAAAGCGGCATGAAGACGGTAGGTAATTAAGGCATCTTCCGCAGCATAATCCAACGCTTTATCCAACGGCACCTTATCGAAAGTAACCTGAGACTTTCCAGTTCCAGCAACTTCTTTAAACTTAATTGTCGTGTGATCCAGATGTAACTCAGCAAGCTCGTCCATGCCGTGCCCGTGCATTCCGCCCTCAAGCACATAAGATAGCAGCATCGTATCATCTACGGGTGAGACAGAGATCCCGTTTTGGGCAAGGATTACCATGTCATATTTGATATTTTGCCCAATTTTGAGAACCGATGGATCTTCCAATAACGGCTTCAAAAGCTCAATGGCGCGCTCTTTCGGAATTTGTTTTGGACGATCTGCGGATCCACCCAACAAATCAAGTCCACCATCCCCACTCTCGGAAACCGCAACATGATCCAAAGGAATATAACAGGCTTTGTTTCCGCCCGTAGACAAACTTACACCAACAAGGTTGGCGCTCATCGCATTCAGTGACGTCGTTTCCGTATCAACCGCCACGGCTCCCTTTAGCTTGGCATCCGCAATCCAACGTATAAGTGCGGCTTCATCTTGCACCAATTCATATTCGGGATCACCACCTTCGGATGCAGCTTCATTCGCCACCTCCATCGGGGCATCCCCCAGTCGTTTTGACATTCTCGCCAGAAGAGACCTGAAAGCATTCACCTCTAAGAAGGGCCGAAGCACTTCTGCCACTGGCTCCCGTGTCGCAAATCCTTCCAGCGGGATTTCGACGGGCACATCCTGTTTAAGGGTCACCAGCTGTTTACTGATCCGTGCCATTTCTGCGTTATCTTGCAACTTTTCCCGACGTTTTGGTTGTTTAATCTCACCCGCACGCGCTAGCAAACTTTCCAGATCACCATATTCTGTGATCAACTGCGCAGCAGTTTTGATACCAATGCCTGGCACCCCGGGGACATTATCAACAGAATCACCCGCCAAAGCCTGTACATCGACAACTTTATTCGGTTGAACCCCAAATTTTTCAAAGACTTCATCCGGTCCAATGATTTTATTCTTCATCGGATCCATCATCGAGATACCGGGTTCAACCAGTTGCATCAGATCCTTATCTGATGACACGATGGTCACATCAATGCCTTTTTCTTTGGCCTGACGTGCATAGGTTGCGATCAAATCATCCGCTTCAAAGCCTGGCATTTCTACCTGTGGCAGATTCAACGCGTCCGTTGCTTCTCTGATAAGCGCGAATTGAGGAATTAGATCTTCAGGAGCTTCTGGTCTATGAGATTTATACTCTTCATAGATATCCATCCGGAAACTCGATCGCCCCGCATCAAAGATGACAGCAATACCGTCAGCCTCCATATCGTCGCGCAGTTTGAGCAACATATTGGTAAATCCGAAAACAGCATTAACGGGTGTTCCGTCAGGGCGCGTCATCGGTGGAATGCCAAAGAAAGCCCGGAAAATATATCCGGAACCATCGACGAGGTAGAGGTGCTTGAAAGGTACGTTATCAGTCATGCTGCACAGAATGCCCAAGCGGCTCGGTTAAGTCGAGCAGGAATGACAGAAATATACCTTGAAATCATAAAAATATGCCCTGATGAAATGTCGGAGCAAAATGCTTGAAAATTTTACCCGATTAAATTAGTCAATTTTTTTCATCCCATATGGAATAAAACCAAAACCCGAGACGTTACCTCCATAGTTGCAAAGAGAATAAAAACAAACAACTCACTACGTACACGGGGAATATATGACTGAAAAATTATCAAAAAAATCTACTAAAAACTCTGGAATTCCAAAGCTTTTTGACCTCTATTCATCTGACCCAACTGCGGCTGATTATAAAATTTTCGGGCGCGTTCCCGATCAAAACCGTCGCGGCTTTCTGAAAGGCGCAGGTCTCGCCACCATGGGGGCCATGCTTGGGGCGTCTATCCCTTTCAGCAAAAACATGCCATCCGGGTTGATCCCGGTTGCTCTTGCTGAGACGGGCGGTGTTATCGAAGGAAAAGACGGGCTAACACTTCTCAATGATCGCCCCCTTAATGCGGAAACACCACCACACCTTCTGGATGATGCAATTACCCCAGTAAACCGTCACTTTATTCGCAACAATGGCATACCACCCGAAGAAGTTGATCCCGAGACTTGGACCTTGACCATTGATGGTCTCGTCGACAAACCCATGAAGCTCACAATCGCTGATCTGAAAAGCAAGTTTGAAGTTGTTACCAAAGCACTCGTCATCGAGTGCGGTGGAAATGGCCGTGCCTATTTTAATCCCCCGGCAAAAGGCAACCAATGGACTCTCGGTGCCGTCGCTTGTTCTCAATGGACAGGTGTGCGCTTGAAAGATGTTCTGGAAGCTGCTGGCGTTCAAAGCAGTGTGGTCTATACAGCCCATGAAGGCGCCGATGGCCACCTTTCCGGTGATCCTGAAAAGCTGCCTATTTCTCGCGGTGTGCCCATCGCCAAAGCAATGGACCCCAATATTCTTATTGCTTTCGAACAAAACGGTGAGCCAATTCATCCCATGAACGGGGCGCCTTTACGTCTTGTTGTGCCGGGTTGGCCGGGGTCTTGTTCGCAGAAATGGCTAACACGTATTTGGCTACGCGATCAGGTTCACGATGGCCCCAAAATGACTGGCACGGCCTATCGTGTTCCTAATCACCCGGTTTCTCCTGGCGAAAAAGTGGATAAAAAAGACTTTGGGATTATCGAGCGTATGCCGGTTAAATCCCTTATTACCTTCCCACAGTCAGGTTTAGAGACCACGGACAAGAACATTACAGTTCGCGGTCACGCATGGTCCGGTGATAGGGATATCAGCTCCCTAAAAATCTCGGTTGATTTTGGAGCAACTTGGCTGGACGCAAAACTGGATAAAGCAGTAAACACAGGTGCTTGGCAAAGTTGGTCTGCAGCTGTCACTTTGCCGGAAAAGGGCTATTACGAAATCTGGGCTAAAGCCACAGATTCTGAAGGAGAAAGCCAGCCACATGCGATTGACTGGAACCCCAAAGGGTATCTGAACAACACAATGCATCGTATCGCAATCAGGGTTTCCTAATCCTTCCGCTTTCTTTTTCTTTGCACCTTGGCGGTCATTTTCATCGCCAAGGTGGTTCGTGCTATCGTCATGAACATTCAATCTGTGGATATTTTTACCCTATGGATAACTATAAGATGACAAAAACATCACTGCGTCGTGGTGCTGTAATAGCTTCCCTATTGGTATCAGCGCTCTTTGCCTTTAGCGCCCCGAGCCTTGGGCAAGACGCCGACGAAGACGAGTTTGAAGGACTTGTGGCTGGCCCAGGACAAGAAGAAGTGTTGATTTACTGTTCTGCCTGTCACTCAACCAGAATTGTCCAACAACAAGGTCTATCTCGGGATCAGTGGATCGAAACACTGGAATGGATGGTGGAAGACCAAGGCATGAGTGAAATCGACGAACCAGATCTTACGCTAATTCTCGATTATCTGGCCAAGAACTACAACGTTGACCGTCCTAACTTCCCGACAAACTAAAGTGTAGAGCCGCACTTCAAATAAAGGAAAAAGCTCGAAAAGAAGCCGGGCAGATTTTTGCCCGGCTTCTTTTCGACTACTCGTTCTTTTGACTTGTACGTTTTCTTTTAACCGAGAAATAACTTACACACAGGGATTAGACTGCGCGTAGGCCTGCTCCATAGCGTATTGCGCTTCGTCAGAAGAAGGTAAGTTTCTCTCACCCTGAAATTTCAGATAGGTCACAATAGAGTCAAACCGCTTCCGCTCCATACCTGTTGCCAAGAGAGCAAATCTAAAACGTTCTCCTGTCCAGAAATCAGAAATTAGATTCTTCGTTTGAGAAAGGTTTGAAAACGGGACCTGATCCTCGCCACTATCCTTCTTTGGGTCATTTTGAACTGGTGTTACCAACAGAGAAACCCGGCATCCTCGTAGCCCGCGATAGTGCATAACAATTGCGTCATCGCGATCAAAGGTACCAATAGACAAATCCACCAGGTAAAGCTTGCTGCCAGTAAGGTCCGGTGCTTGTAACGAGCCAGAGACCGCAGCTGCAATCAACGGTTTATATTCAAGCTCTGAGACAACAAAACTTTGATCGGAAAGCTCTGTGTGCAAATCCAGCGCCCACAGATCAAAATCGGGAGACGAAAAATATCCCACAGAAAAATATCCCACAGAAAAATATCCCACAGGGGATACTATCATAAATAATGCAATCACAGCAGCAAGGACCGAGAATCCTCCTGCTATTTTCCTGTACCCAATTACTTTCTTTTCGCAAGACCGAGATTCATCTTGATCTTTCAGAACACTACCAGCCAAAGCATTCTTTAAGACTCTCAACCGCGTAATTTCAGAAGCAACTTTCGGATCGGTTCCTGCACAGGTTTTTACCCATACCTCTTGCGACGGAGATAATTCACCATCGACAAAAGCATTCAATGTTTCCCAATCCGGGCTTTCCCCAATGGGATGTTCCTTATTGGACATAACTAACTGTACTCACGATTAACGGTATTTATGTGGGAATTTAACAATCTTTTCTTCCGCTTCTTCTTCCAGTCGTGCCAACAACGCTTGTCTTCCTCGACTGATCCTACTCATAACTGTGCCCTGCGAAATATTCAGTAACTCGGCCACTTCCTTGTAACGTAATCCCAAAATATCTACTAAAGCCAAAACTTCTCTATGATCCGCTGAGAGTTCTTCGTAAGCATTTCTAATAGCGAGAGTATCTTCCGGGTCAAGTACCTGATCATTGACCTCACTTACCCAACGTTTTTCCTGCGTGAAATATTCCCTACGCACCGTCTTTTTTCTTTGTTCATCAAAGAAAAAATTCCGAAGTACACGAAACAACCATGGCCGCAGCTCATCTGCCGACTTCAAACAGGGACCCGATTGTAAGGCACGCGCAATCGCTTCTTGTACCAGATCATCGGCCTGATCCCGATCACCACATAGAGCGGTGGCATAGGCCTTTAAATCCGGAATCAGCTTTTCTATACGTCTGCGACTACCGAAGAATGAGCGAAGCAAAGTTTTTCCTGACAAAAATCATCTTGAGTTTAGACCGTAACTGTCTTCTCTGATGTGTTTTATATATAAAGGAAGCTACAATAATAATAAGTCTAGGTCCAAAGCCTTATCCGTTCTCTTCCGCAAGCCGATCATAGATATGGCTGTATTGTGCGATCTGTTCATCACAGAGAATAATTTCAAAATTCTGGGGATCCCAAAAAGCATTAGCTTGACCACAAGACATCAAACGTAAGGTAATTTTACGGGGCAGATAAAAGTTTCCTTCAACGAAGCTTTCAAATTCGTCAAGAATTCCGTGTACGTGTAGCCATTCGCGATAACCTTTGTACCGCGGGTCTGGCTTATCTTCTATAATCACAACCCTGTCTGTGCGAATGCGATCCCCCAACCAGTGTGACGACAGCATACCATCCCACTCATCGGTTTTTTCCTTATATTCACCAACACATTCAGGCGTAATCAAATCGACTACGTCAAAATCTTTAGGCAAATCAACATAGACATCGGGATCAGATCCATAAACCATACAAAGGTGTTGCAAAAACCGTTCTGAATCCAGAGAGTGCTCTCGCCCCTCACTGCTGCCAAAGCTTTCATCCTCGCTCATGGTTAGCCAATAGAGCGCTGTAGAGAAGAGATAGTTATCAAGTTGAGTTTCCCGCTCTTCTCTCAGATTCCCTTCATTAAGCTCTTCGGTCAGGGCAATGATCGAGAAGTGATCTACCGCATCTTCTTCGTTTTCACTTAACCGTAAATTGTACATAGATACAAATGCGTGCCCTGCCTCGTGATAGAGGGTCAGCAAGATATTTCCGGCAATAAACTCCTGTGCGGTTAGTTTTTCGGCGTCTTGCGCCTGTATCTGAGCATGCGGAAAAAGAACACAACCAAGAGACACAGCAAAAAGAACGCCAAGTCTAGACATAAAATTTCCCGAGCTATGAACGGCTTTACAAACCTGCTCAATAAAAGCCTTTATACACCACCACATAAGCTTCATCTCTTTCGATATCTCACCAAAAATCCTGTGTACCAAAAGCATAAACCAACTTTCTAAAACGAAAAAATCCGCTCTATTTATGAACTACGATTTTGTCATTAACTGCATACAGAAAACATGGCTGGCCATTAGATTTAACTTCACAATAGCGGATCACTCTATCTTTTAAGTCTTTGTGCGGTGCTGCCTCTTTAGAATAAGCAAAAGAATTTGCACCATTATTGCTTACCGCATAAACAAATGTCAGTTCAGGGTTTTTGATACTGATTCTACTTTGATAAACATCAAAGGATTTTTTTTGACCTTCCGTTAGCTTTCCATTGAAATTTACGACCTGTTCTTCAACTTTGGCCTTATCGTCTATTCGATGACCACTTCTATCCCATACAACCTTCCCCCCAATATCATAAACTTTACAAACGATACCTTCAGGATTCAAGAAACCTCCCGCCTTGTTTACACATGCCCCATTGGCATAATATTTTAGCTTATTAGCCTTGCGACGACAGTCCCCATGATCACAATTAACACCATACCAACTGGATGTTCCATCCGTGGAAACAGAAAAAATCACGGGTTCGTTTTCTAAATATTTTTGATAAGCAACTTTAATTTCTGGACTTAGTTCTATTGGACCAGAACCCGTCAAATTAAGCTGTCTTTTATTACAGCCGGAAAGAGTAATAACTATCCCGACAATAATTATGGCTATACGGAACATTATTCCCCCACTTTATTCTTTGCAGAAAATAAAAGCTCCACACCCAAGGCATGGAGCTTTTAAACATATCATAACCAGCAAGTTTTAGTGACCGCTTCCGCCGCCAGCACCTTCTTTCAGGATAAAACGCTTGCTGCAATAGGGGCAGGTAATTTCATTCTTCCCGTTCATGTTGAGATAAACGAGCGGATGTCCCTCGGGACCACTGCCGCCATCACAGGCAACAACGTTGGTTTCAACCTCTTGCGTTTCAGTAACGGCCATAACTCTATTCCTGACTTCACCCCTTGTTTTTCGAACCGAATAGCAAGTTTTCCTTGCGATCTTCAGTCCACTTTTCCAAGAGGACTTTATTATTGAGACAATAGTCACTATGTAATGATGCTGAAATTCTTTTACCGTCCATAAAGGAAAGTTTCCAGCCTCTTTTTCCAACGGCTACCTTTTCCCCGCCGGACAACAATTTAAACCATTCTAGACCTTTTAAGGTAAACAGCCTTTTAAGGCGGATAGATAGTACATATTATGCCTGACGATCATAATTACGCCCAGACAACAAACTCAGCTGCAAAGTCTGAATTTCCAGACTCCGCAGATACAGGTTCAGAACATAAGGACACATCCGGCATGCCCACTTACGCCGTTGAACTAGAAGGTCTGACCAAGGTCTATCAGGCCGCCGGAAACGCCGCAGAAAAACGCGCCCTGAGTTCTGTTGATCTCAAAATTCCGCGCGGCAGTATCTTTGGCCTTTTAGGGCCAAATGGCGCCGGAAAATCGACCCTGATCAACATTCTCGCTGGCCTTGTCAATAAAACCAGTGGCTCTGCCAAAATCTGGGGTCATGATATTGTGGACGAAATGCGCCCTGCGCGTATGTCCATTGGTGTCGTGCCACAAGAATTGAACTTTGATCCCTTTTTCACGCCCTTGGAACTACTGGAACTTCAGGCCGGTCTTTATGGCGTCCCAAAAAGTGAACGCCGCAGTGAAGAAATTCTGGAGGTGATGGGACTGAGCGACAAGGCAAAAACTTATACCCGTAGCCTGTCCGGCGGGATGAAACGCCGCTTGATGGTTGGGAAAGCCATGGTACACAGCCCACCTGTACTGGTTCTTGATGAGCCCACAGCAGGCGTGGATATCGAACTTCGCCAACAGCTTTGGGCCTATGTGCGCGAACTCAATAAACGTGGCACCACCATTCTGCTAACCACCCACTATTTGGAAGAGGCAGAAGAACTTTGCGATGAAATCGCCATCATTAACCACGGACAAGTTATTGCCTGTGATACAACCCAAGCCTTACTTGCACGTATCGAAAGCAAAACGCTGACTCTTACCCTCGGCGAAGATCTAGATAGCTTACCTAGCAGCTTTACCGCTTTCCACGTTGAGCAAAAATCTGCACGCGAGCTAACCTTTACCTACAAATCAGATGACGGACAACTCGCAGAGATCCTCAAAGCCGCCAATACCGCCGGTCTTTCCATTCTGGATCTAACAACAGATCAGGGCGATCTGGAAGATATCTTCCTGCAACTGACACGTGGGGCACACAACGCCACTGCCTAATGTAATTTCACAAGTAACATAAGTTTAAGAGGGGGAAGGTTCTCTTCCCCCCCAAATCTGTTTTTCCCTTAGGTTTCTCAATTATCAGAACTGATTTCTCGCCTTTATCGTTAAGGAAGAAACCGCCACGTCCGTGCATATTACCCTTTATCAGACTGGCAATTTATGACCATTAAAGTTAGCTTTTACTCAAGGCGTGAAATGGGAAGTCTGATTGACCTACACGAACGCAAAAACAACGACGAGGGAAGCTAAATTTAGTGGCTATAAAGTTGACAATGTTCGGTAAGGGTAGAGTTTCATATAACAGGCTTTTGCACCCGATACTTTTGGGCTTCTTGCTTATAATCTCACTTGCCGCCTGTACCCCGCGCCTTGGTCCCGCTGGTGAGCTTACACAGGCTGCTGAACTGACCGACGATCACCTGATTACCGACGACGGCCTGCAGCTTCCCTTGCGAAGCTGGCTGCCCGAGGAAAAGCCCTCTGCAATCATTCTCGGCCTGCACGGATTCAATGATTATTCCAATGCCTTTGATGGCCCCGGCACCTTTTGGAAAGACGCCGGTATCGCCACCTATGCCTATGATCAACGTGGGTTTGGTGCGGCCCCTCATCCTGGCTTGTGGGGCGGGCATAAACGCATGACATCCGATCTGCGTACCGCCACCAAGCTCTTGCGTCAGCGACATCCCAATACGCCGCTTTATGTTCTCGGCATTAGCATGGGCGGCGCGGTTGCCATGGCTGCTTTGGAAGAACAGAACGGATCAAATAAAGGCATTTCATCTAGTCTGGATATAGCCAATTTAGATATAGATGGCGTTATTCTCTCGGCCCCGGCGGTGTGGGCCAGAAAAACCATGCCGTGGTACCAACGCGCGTCGTTATGGCTTGTCGCCCACACCACACCATGGGCAAGCTTTACGGGCAGCGGATTGAAAATACAGGCATCGGACAACATCCCCATGCTGATCGACCTTGGCAAAGATCCCTTGGTGATCAAAAGCACCCGGATTGATAGCGTTTATGGCCTGACTGATTTAATGGATGCCGCCTATGGTTCTCCCGATAGTCTGACACTTCCCGCACTTTTGCTTTATGGCGAAAAGGATGAGGTCGTGCCCTGGCACCCGACACGTGACGTC
Source organism: Kiloniella sp. (assembly GCF_048270245.1). Lineage (GTDB taxonomy): Bacteria > Pseudomonadota > Alphaproteobacteria > Kiloniellales > Kiloniellaceae > Kiloniella. The sequence continues at coordinate 274,055 of NZ_JBLWTH010000001.1, read as the reverse complement.
TGGAAACGATTACCCAATGGCATTTCTGGCCCCCAAAAGGCCGCCCTCTACCCCGAAGGATGGCACATGTTATTACGGGATTTACAGGCGGAAACTGTTCTTGCCGATATTGCAAGCTGGGTAAAAGATCCGGCAACACCTTTGCCATCAAGCGCCGATCTCAACGCCCAACAAAAAGTGGACCAGGAAGACCTGAGACAGGAAACAAAGACGAATTAAGCTAAAAAGCGAGACGTTTACGCTTCGTCTTCATCAGGCAAATGATATCTGCGGATGACCGGATACTGGCTAAAGATAAAGAGCACCATCAACCCCATTGATCCCAGAACCTTGAAGTTCACCCAAAAATCATTGGATTGCGTGCGCCAGACAATCTCGTTCAACACCGCCATACCAAGAAAATAGAAACCGAAACGGATGGTTAGAATACGCCAGCCTTCATCAGTCATGTTCCATGCCTTTTGCATCAAAGGCTTGATCAAGGGACGCTTGAAAATGAAAAGGCCACCAAAAAGGATTAGGGCAAAGACCGTCTGAATAATGGTTGGCTTCATCTTGATGAAGGTTTCATCGTTCAGGTACACCGTCAGCCCACCAAAAACCATCACCACCACAGCGGTAATCAGGGGAACCTTTGGAATTTTGCCATCGTAATACAGCGAAAAGGCAATCCCGATCACAGTCGTGATCATCAGGCCAACAGTCGCGGCAATCAACTGTGTTGTATTCTGGAGAAGCTCATGCGGGAAGGCAGCGACAATACGATCAAAACCATAATAGATCCCCATAAAGATCAGAATTGGACCATATTCAATTGCAGGTCCCATCCAGCTTGGTTTTTGACGCGCCATTCCTAACTCCCTTTTGGTTCCAATTTACCGCCATCCCAGCGACATCAGAACATCAAACCAGCGATAAAATACCACCTATCAGGTGCAGCCACTTTATCACATTCAAAAAACTGTCGCCCAACAAGCCACAAAGGACAGGTCAAACACAAGAAAAAAGCGCTAACGCATCGCGTTCAGCTTATTATCAAAGCAATATAGGAAAGGTATCGGAAATTCCAAGGCCTCTATAGAGGCGATTATAATAGAGACGGACAACATTCTAACTTTATGCGCCCCCTATACGTATTGAGATAGATTAGGACTAAAAAGCGAAAGACAAACAGAAACAAAGCACCCAGAGATAATTTCACAAGCCCATCAAATTTATCACCCGCAACAAAGGTAACAGCCATTTTGCCCCTTTACCTCGTCCATAGCTTGCAGTAATGTCCGCCCTATTGGCCCTATGCTTAAGCACCCGTAGCTCAGCTGGATAGAGTGTCGCCCTCCGAAGGCGAAGGTCACAGGTTCGAATCCTGTCGGGTGCGCCAATAAAATCAACAATTTAACACTTTTGACGATCTCTTCTTTGCCTTTTTGGGACAATTTTGGGACACTATCTTCTAAAGTTTTTCTTTTAGGAGCAGGAAAGTGGCGACTATTTCCAAACGTGGGGCGTATCAATGGCAGGCCAAGATTCGCAAACAAGGCTACCCTGCTCAGAGTAAAACATTTGATTCTAAACGTGAGGCAGAAGCATGGGCGTCTGTTATTGAATCTGAAATGACACGCTCTGTCTTCATTGATCGATCACTAAGTGAACGAGAAACTCTGGAAGATGTCATCGTTCGCTACATGAAAGAAGTTGCCCCAAAACATAAAGGTGGCGATGCTGAAATAGCGCGTCTCAATAAACTTTTAAAAGATGAACAAGATCTATGCTGTCGCATCATGGCAACCCTAACCATTGAAGATTTTGAAGGTTACCGAGACAAACGCCTGAACGAAAACAAAGCGCCAGGAACAGTAAAAAGAGAGCTCGGCCTTTTACACAGCGTCATTGAATCTTCTCTGCGAAGACTCGGCCTATTGGAAAATCCCGTTACGAAAGTTAAACGTCCAAAGGTTAATGATAACCGCATCATGCGTTTTTACGGGGATGATGAAGCAAGATTAATGACAGCTATTGATTCTTGCCGAAACCCTTGGATTAAACCTGCAATCATTCTAGCCCTAGAAACAGCAATGAGACGGAGTGAATTACTTAACCTACAATGGCAGCACATTGACATGGAAACCTGCGTCGCACACCTGCCGGATACAAAAAACGGAGAGTCTCGTGATGTTCCCCTGTCCTCTATTGCGATAAAAACACTGAAAAACTTACCACAACAAGAAAGCGGGCAAGTTCTGCGAACAACCGCCGAAGGAATAAAAAATGCCTTTGAGAGAGCGCGTAAACGCGCAGATTTGGAACATTTCAATTTTCATGATCTCAGGCACGAAGCCATATCGAGGCTGTTTGAAGCAAACTGGAACGTCATGGAAGTTGCTGCAGTTTCTGGCCATAAAGACCTTCAGAGCCTTAAACGCTATACAAACCTTAAAGCAGCCGACCTCGCTAAAAAGATGGGGTAATCACTTAATTTCAACACAAAGCACGTAAGCAGTATGACATTAATAAATAACTACACTTTATGATTGACTTTATGGGAATATTTTCTAAGGTAAAATCGCTCGCATAACGTGTATTACCTTTCCTTTAGACCGTATTTTCGGTTATCTGATCTGGGGGGATCAAAATATCTCTGTTGTCGTCTTTGCGACTGGCTGGCTTATGCCTTGCCGGAAGCCTTTCTGTCGCCTTTGTTTCTAGTGCTTATGCCCAGACGAGTAATACCTCAACAGTAGCCGGATCTTTAGAAGGGGAGTTTGCCGTTGATGACAGTGGGGCAGCAACCTATTCCATTCCCATTTCCGTTCCTCCTGGGATTGCGGGGAATGAACCCCGTCTGGCTCTGTCCTATTCCTCTCAAGCAGGCAATGGACCCTTAGGGATCGGCTGGGGCTTGTCCGGACTTTCTGCCATTACCCGTTGTGGGCAGAGACTGGTACCCCACGGCAAGATCCACGGGGTCGACTTCTCTACTGAGGATCGCTTCTGTCTGGATGGTCAGAGGTTGGTCGCTGTCTCTGGCGCCTATGGGGCCGATGGTACGGAGTACCGCACTGAAATTGAAAGCTATGCCAAGGTTATCTCCAACGGTGCAGCAGGCACAGGTCCCGAGAGCTTCACGGTCTGGAGCAAGGGTGGTTTGATCCTGGAATATGGCGCAACTGCAGACAGTCGCATTGAGGCCATCAAAGCAGATGGTACCGCAAGAGCAGAAGCCCGTCTCTGGGCCCTAAACAAACAGGCTGATCGTTCAGACAATGCCATTACCTATAGCTACACCGAAGACCAAAGCAACGGCTCTTACCGTATTGACCGTATAGACTACGGCGGCAATGCCACAGCTGGAACGACAGCCACCTCCTCTGTACGTTTTGTCCATGAAACTCGCGCAGATAGTCGTAGCTCTTTCCAGGCTGGAGCCAAGATCAACCAGGACAAACGCCTCACCAATGTGCAGACATACGAAGCTGAAACACTGGTTAGCGACTATCGTCTTACCTATGACAGTAAAGTTGCGGGTTATCCTGATGATCCAAACGCTTCAGCCCCGCTAAGTTGTAAAGCTATCCTTGATGCCGGAAGCTCCACGGGTAACGGTTACTATCAGATAGATCCAGATGGTGCCGGAGGAACAGCACCTTTCGAAGCCTATTGTAATATGAGTGACAATGGTGGCGGATGGACCCTGGCTGCCTCCATTAGTACGAGTAACAAGCACCACTTTCAAGCGGCCAATCACGACACAAACGGTAACTACCGCGTGGACTTCGAGCAACTTGGTGAAAAGCTCGAAGATAGCGTGATTAACTCTCTCTATAGTGATCGCCTTTGGGTGAACATTGTTGGCGGCAGCGGAGACATCCATTGTGAAAAAGCCAACCAGTCCGGTACTGGATTGAGCTTTGCCTACAACTACAGCCCTGTCTGTGGATATACCTACACATCAACTCAAAACTATGCAGGTGACGGCGCAAATAATAACTGGGGTATCAACGTTTGGAAAAACTACGATTACCGTGCGTACAAAAACAATTATTCCGGATGTAATGGCGCAGCAGCTACTTACGTGCCAAGCGGCAACGGTGGCTGTAACTATCACCCTTCACGCGGAGGGGATCTATGGGTCCGCTAGCAAAAATTCCCAATAATTCGTCCGATAAAAACTCACAGATCGCCAGGTGGTTCCAAATGCACCGTTCCAGAAAAATCTCTATAAACAACACAACGGCTCGAGCCGCCTTTATGGCCGGAGTACTGGCTGTAGGACTGACAGGGACAAGCCTGGCATCCGGCTCATCCTCACCCCCCACCTACGACGGTTCCCGTTCCCAGATTGTGTCGATCACGCAGTGTAATGCGTCTGATGAGTGTGTAACGCCTGTCACTTTAAGCTGGAATGACGAGAACACCTCATGGCCCCAAAGCCAAGCCTTTTCTGACTTCGGTAAAAACAACTACAGCTATCCCCTGGTCTCTGGGGACTGGAACGGTGACGGCTTTAGTGATCTCGGACGGGTCACCTCAACGGGGATGTCCTTCTATCTCGGATCCGCCTCAGGCATGAGTGGTAACTTCCACCTGAACGATTTCAGTGTCGGATCATTTGCCAACAGCAATGACAATCCCCTAATCACAGGAGACTGGAACGGCGATGGTCTCGTGGATGTCGCCCGTGTGAGCTCCAGTGACGTGAAGTTCTATGTTTCTCGTGGTACAGGCTGGAACAACCACCCCACCCTCAATGATTTTGGTAAAAGCAGCTTCGCCAATGGTCGGGATTACCCGATTATCACCGGGGACTGGAATGGTGATGGTCTGTTGGATCTCGGGCGCGTGACACAGGGCGGTATGTCTTTAAGAACCAGCCTGAACTCTCGTTATGCGCTTTTGGATTCTGTGACCAATTCACGGGGACACCTCTCGAGCATTCACTACAAAACCCTCACGGACAGTACTCTTTACAAGAAGGGGGCTGCGGCAACTTATCCTGAACAGGACTACACTTCTGCGATGACTGTGGTCTCCTCTATTGAGCGGGATGACGGTATTGGAGGGAAACGCCATATCGACTATCTCTATGAGGGACTGCGCGGGGATGTTGCCAGGGGATCTTTCCTCGGCTTTAGCAAGGTCACCTCTACGGACAGAGAACGCACCACACAGACCGTAACCGACTATCGTCAGGACTGGCCTTTCTCGCGTCGGATTGCCAAGGCAACCCGTAAGCTGAGCAATGGGGTTCTCATCTCGGTGAAGGAAAACACCTGGGAACAGGTGACCACCAAACCGGATGTGACAAGTGTGCGTCTGGCACAATCTGTTGCCAAGTCCTATGAGATCAATGGACAGACCCCGACCGATCCGGGCACCGGGGATCCCATTGATCCGCTCCCCATCTATGACATTACCCTCTCTGCCCATGCGGAGAACTACGATGTTGCCGCTAACCTCACAGGTTGGAATGGGACCGACAAAGTTCATGTCAACGTCACTGTAGATGCCGGTGTTGTACTTGGCTCCACCTCTGCGGATAGCTATGCGCTGGACTTTACGGATCTGCCGCAGGGCTCAACAGCCAGCCTTACCAACAATGGCGACATCATTGGGTACTACGGTGTCGTGAACGGCGGTAGTGGCGGACATGCGGTGAAAACATCCGTTCCACTGAAGGTCACAAACAACGGCACCATATATGCTGGTGGTGGGGGCGCAAAGGGAGCAAATGCCACCGCCTATGGGAATACAACAAGCTACTCGTCATCTGCAAATGATGACCGCTGTTGGCAAGGACAAGATGTAAGTTGTTCTGCTGCTGGTGGAAACGGTGGAAGGGGAGCTGGTTGGTATGGAGCTGGCCTCTTTTACGCCAATGGAGCTGGAGGATCTGGAGGGGCAAGCTGTACTGCAGGAACACCTGCATCCGGTTATCCGAACTGTACTGGTTATCAACAAACTGCGACAGGTGCCACAGGTGGGGCAGGCTCTGATCTTGGAATTGGCAATGTCTCTGGGGCCACCGCTGGTATTGTCTTTAACGGCTATAGCCTCATCACCTTTAACGTTGCGGGCCTCTGGGGCGGTCAGGTCTCAGAAGAAGCTACACCGATCAATCCAGGCAATGGCAACACCGATCCAACTGGCACGGCAGATTACACCCTCACCATTGCAGCGCACACCGAGAATGTGAATGTAGCGACATTGTTGGCCACAGAAACAAACTGGGATGGCGCGACTGTTTCCAGCGTCAAGGTGATCGTGGAACCAAACATCGTGGTTGGTTCCACTTCTGCAAGTACCTACGCCATTGACTTTAGTACTCTACCAACTGGCTTTACCGCCATCCTCGACAATAAGGGATCCATCGTTGGGTCCTATGGTACCGTCAACAATGGTGATGGCGGACATGCCGTAAAAACCAACATCCTGCTCGATGTTTATAACGCGGGCGTCATCTATGCTGGCGGCGGCGGTGGGCACAACGGAGCAAGTAGAACCGCAACTGGATATGATTCAGATAAGTTTTACTCTGCTAACGACGATCGATGTGGGTTACGGGCTGTGACCTGCACAGCTCCCGGTGGTTCTGGTGGTCATGGGGCTGGCTGGTATGGCAATGGTCAATTCTACAATGAAGCTGTCATGGGTACTAATGGTGGGTATTGTAGTGCAGGCGGTGTTAGACGAAGTAGTTCATGTACCGGCGAATACGCTCGCTCCGCTACTGGGGTAGCCGGTACTGACGGCGGAGCCTTTGGTCTTAACGGGGAAAGCGGGGGTGTCGGAGGTATCGCCTTTGACGGTATCAATCTGATCACCTTTAAAAACGAAGGCCTATGGGCAGGTCGTACCATCGATGGGCCAGACATTGCTCCGCCTGCAGCCCCCGGCACACAGTTCTACACAATTGCCGGGGCACATAACTGGACTGTTCCAAGTGATGTCACTGCCGTTCGTGTGACGCTTGTTGGGGCCGGCGGTAGTGGTGGTCAGAATGGGACTTGGTTTGGCTCAGGATCCTTTATTCCCGGTGGCGGCGGTGGCGGCGGTGGTGCCGGTGCTGTTGTGCAGAAAATACTGGCTGTTGCCCCCGGTGACGTTATCCCTGTAACGATTGGTGCTGGGGCCGAAGCATCCATTTATGTCCATCCTGTGGTTGGAAAGAACACAGATGGTACCAGCGGTCAGCAAAGCACCTTTGGCAGCTTGTTAACCGCAGCACCTGGAATGGGTGGCGGGGGCGGCTACTCGCAACATCAATCCAGTGGTGCAGGCGGTGCAGCCGGAGCTGGTGCCGTCGCAAGTGGTGGTGAGCTTATCAACATAAACGGCCAAGATGGTACTGTCGGCGATCCATCTTCAACCGCAGGGGGAACTTATCTCTACGGAAATGGCGGTAACGGCGGCGAAGGCTATTTACTGGAAGGTACCAGTTGTGGTGCAGGCGGTGCGGGACCTGCCAAAAAAGCAGGACATGGTCAAAACCCGAGCATGCCGGGAAGTGACGGCTGTGTACTGATCGAATGGGGGGCAGAGATAACAGCCTCTGGTTCCGGGGGGGCGTCGTGATGGTGAGCTGCTCTGGACTGTTATCTGATTTATTTACCAGGCGTAAGAATATAAACGGCATGGAAGAACTGGGGTCAGTTCTTGTGAGGGGAAAAGATATGTCTGTTGGGGTTGATCAAGCTGGGGGTGCTGTGCAAAGAAGCTCAGGGCATGGGACTTCGGGGCAAAAGGCTTTGGGGAATGCATCGCATGGTTTTGGTGAAAGATTATTGAAATCTCTGAAGCCCCTGAAATCACTTAAACCTCTGGCGTTTGCGGGGATGTTGGCGGTGCCTTTGATGGCACCCGTTTCTGTGCAGGCGGCTGGTTTGGTCAAGACAACGACGGTCACCTATACCTATGACGAGTATGATAACGCCACGCAGGTTGATACCTCGGTTACGGATGGTGTGGAGACCTTTAGTACTTCGGTTGTCACCACCATTAGCAATGACGAAAGCAAGTGGTTGCTGGGGCGCACGACGCAGGTTGTGACCACCAGCACCAATGCGGATCAAACCTCTCTCTCCCGCACTTCTGCCATGACCTATCACGGCGATACCTTCCTGCCTGCAACAACGACTATTGAACCGGGGGATGCCCAGCTAGAGATGGTGACCACCTATGGCTACGACAGCTTTGGTAATGTTATCACAACAACTGTATCTGGTAGAGATGAAACCGTTCGAACAGTAACTTCAGATTATGGGACTGATGGTCGATTTGGCTTAAGTTCTACAAATGGCAAAGGACATACGACATCTGTAACTATAGATAGTAAGTTTGGAGTTACTCTATCAGCCTCTAATGCAAATAGTACAGTCACCAATTTTGAATATGACGGCTTTGGCCGCAATATCCGCCAGATAATGGCTGATGGAACTGAAACTGTAACAAGTTATAACCTGTGTTCTGATGCCGGGATCACCTGTCCGAGTAGTGCCGTGGAGCGTGTTCAGCAGCAATCACTGGAAACCGCCAGTGGTACAGCCATTGCCGCCAGTAACACTGTCTATGTGGATAAACTGGGACGTGAAATCCGCAGCGAAAGCCAGATGGCCGATGGTTCTGTCGTTTATGCTGATACGGCCTATGACAGCTTTGGCCGGGTGATCAAAACATCCGCGCCCTACAAGGCAGGTAGTAATTCCATTGACTGGGCGCTCAGTGAATATGACGTATTGAATCGTGTCACGAAGTCCACCGATCTCAATGGTGCCGTGACCACCACAGCGCACAATGGCCTGAGCGTGACCATTACAACGCCGTTGCAGGAAACGGAAAGTCGTAAGAGTAATGCGCGGGGTGAACTGGTTCTGGTCACCGATACCATGAGCGGCACTATTGCCTATACCTACGATGCTTTTGGTAATCTGACCAGTACCACCGATGCCAAGAACAATACCGTGACCATTGCCTATGATAAACTGGGCAAGAAGCTCAACATGGATGACCCGGATATGGGATACTGGTCCTATAGCTATAACAGCTATGGCGAACTGACATCCCAAACGGACGCCAAAGGACAAACCAATACCCTGACTTATGATGTATTGGGTCGCATGATCCAACGTGTTGAAGCTGAAGGGACCACAACCTGGACCTATGATACCGCCGCCAATGGGATTGGGCTATTGCATAGCGCGACGGGGCCGGGTGGTGCTGGCCAGCCAAATTATGCGGAAACCCATAACTACGACAGCCTGAGCCGTCCAAGCAGTACGACACGCAAGATCCGAGGTAAGGATTATACCACCTCGATTTCCTACGATACCGCAGGGCGTTTGGGTACTGTGACCTATCCCACAGGCTTTGCTGTGGACTACAGCTATACAACCACCGGCTATCTGGATGAGATTACCAAAACAGCAGACAGTTCCCTGATCTGGAAAGCCAAAACCCGGGATGCGGATGGTCGCGTGCGGGAAGCCCAGTTGGGCAATGGCCTGACAGAATGGACCGATGTAGATGAACTCGGTCGAGTTACTTCTCGCCGTTTGTCCGGTGCACAAGGCCTGCAGCTCGATCTGGCCATGACCTTTGACCTTGTGGGTAACCTCACAGCCCGTCAGGACAATGTACAGGATCGTAAAGAGACCTTTGGCTATGATGCGCTTAACCGCCTGACCTCCAATCTCTTGGTCAAGGCTTCAGACAGCACACAGCTGGCCTCAACCAGTTATGGTTATGACATTATCGGGAACATGACCCTGAAGTCAGATCTCAGTCATGGCGGGGTTCTGACCTATGATCCAGCGCGTCCCCATGCGGTGGCAACAGCCAAGGGTGGATCTTACACCTATGATCTCAACGGTAACCTCACAGGCGGTGGCGGACGTTCCGTCTCCTGGACCAGCTTTAACAAGCCGGCCACCATTGATGCCACGGCCTCTTTGTCGGCGACATCCTTTGTCTATGGCCCTGACCGGGCACGTATCCGTCAGACTATTGTAGAGGCAGGCACGACCACAGAGGTTGCCTATGTAGGTTCCTACTATGAAGAACGCACGCCTGTAACGTCAGCCGGGGTTCAGTCCGGTACCATGGAGCAGATCCACTATATCCGTGCGGATGAGCTGGGACTGGTGGAAGAACGTCTATCCTATGATCCGCACGGAAGACGACGGGAAGCAGACTGGCAGGAAGCATCCCTACCCATCCGTCCAACATTCACCCCACGTGGTTTTACCGGGCACGAACATCTCGACGCTGTTGGCATCATTCATATGAATGGCCGTGTTTATGATCCGGAACTGGGAAGGTTCTTATCAGCGGATCCAAATATTCCAGATCCATTATCCACACAGGATTTTAACCGTTATTCCTATGTAGGGAACAATCCTCTCTCTTACACCGATCCTACAGGTTTTTACAGGTCAGGACCTCCTGATGATGGAACAAGAGGAGGCCAGGATCCTAACCGAGATTTAAACAAAGATGGGAAGATTGGTGATGGCAATGGTCGAATGATAGATGCTCCACCAAAAGAAACAGAGAAAATCGAAGAAGAGAAAAGTTTTTGGGATTACTTTACGCCTCGACCAAGGCAATGGGACTGGAATCGTGCTATTGCAAAAGGTGCGGCAGGCCTTAAGGCTTTTGCCGAGAAATTTGGGGGTATCGTAGGTGAAACAATAGATGAATATTCTAATATAGATTTAACTACACCTGAGGGGTTGAATAAATTACAAGATATTCTCTCCGTTGCAGGTCAAGCTCCTGCCATAGGTATTGTTGTCGATTTAACAAATGCAACAATTAGCATTGTTAGAGGAAACTATACAGATGCCGCATTACATGCGGGATCAGCTATACCTGTTATCGGGAATGGCATTGCAGGTACGGTTACAGTTGCTAAAGTCGCAAATAAGGTTAATAAAGCTGCAAAAGGAGTAAGTACTAAAGTTGACGGCGTTATTAACGAAACTTTATCGGGTAAAGGAAATATAACCAGTAAGTATTCTCTTAACTCTGATGAAGCTTTGGATGCCGGTTTGAAACATGTAGGTGACGGCTATAAAGAAATAGGCAAACAGGGTAGCGGTGTTTTCAGAAGTGCTGATGGAACAAAGCAGTTTAGAATTGATAACAACTCTCTAAGTGGTAATCATGCCCCGAATGTACCGCATGTGCATTTAGAGACTTATAAACCAGGTGCTCGAAAGCCAACAACCAATAACCATATACCTCTGGTTGATTAATTATGAAAACTATTAAGTTGAATAGAGTCGGCCGAATTATTGAAGGGGACGATAAGGGAGCATTTATTAAGGTTCTCGATGATTCCGAAAATACAGGCGGGTATTTAGTAATTATTTCTACAGTTCAAACCTTTGAAAGTGGCTTTGACGATTGGGTAGAAAATCGAGAAGCGCTTCAAGACTACTTTCAGGAGTCAAGATGGGTTATTGAATGGATTGATTAAGTTCAAAATTCCTCTCGGCCCTGATAACTTAAATGATCAATGGGCTCCCCTACTTAATAAAACATAAATTATATAATAAAATAAAACGATGTGACTTACTTATAAATATTGAATTAAAAGGAAATTTCATGGAAAGGCCTCTCTTTCGGCCCAGTTAAACGAATTTTGAGTTTTTGACGCAGGTTCGACTGATTTACCAAACTTGTTAATTTCAACTCAATCTTGGCAATAGCTCGTTCTGATAGCTTTAAACCATTTCCCACACGAACACGTTCGACTGATATCCCAGAAGCATTTTCCATAAATTTGTCAGGACTTTCAGGAAGTTTGTTGTTAACTGACTGGTCAGACGCGACCTCTTCCTCTACCGTCTCACCAGATTTATAGAGGCTATGAGCATCAGAGATGATCACTGTGATTTCTGCGCCCTGTTCCTGCCAGCGATACTCTGATCCATCGGCGCGCCAGAAACCTACGGCGCGGTCCTGGAGCAAGCCGTCGATCACTCTGAGGACAGCGCTTTCCATCAGGCTATCCAGTTGAGCACGTTCGCCCAGATTTCGGACCAGTTTGACGTCCGTGCTGGCCAGGGTGCCAAAACGGGCCGCGACCAGGGCGAGCAGGACGAGCCCCAGCAGCACCATCAAGAGGGCATATCCGCGTTGGGTTTTTCTCTGCTCTTTTGGCACGAAAGACATGAAATCAGTAGCTCGGTAAAGGCTTAGACAGGAAGCTCGAGTAGCTATTTAGTTGTAGAATAATCAGGGCCTGTGTAAAGAATTAATCCTGCTTTATCGCCTCTTCTGATGTCTGACATACACCTTTTATGGGACTTCACCCTCCCACCAGGATAGAAACCATCGCGATCATGAGACCCGAGTTGCTCTTTCTCCTTATAGCCAGCCCCTTTATCGGCAGCTTTCTGGCTCTCGTCAGCCAGCGCTTGCCGTTAGGGCAGCAGGTCCTAACCGGGCGATCTCACTGTCCGGGCTGTAACCGGTCACTCAACCTTTTGGATATGGTACCTTTGATCTCGGCCCTGGTATTGAAATTTCGCTGCCGGAGCTGTGGTTTTGCCTTTGGCACCCGGGACAGTATGATTGAACTGCTCAGCCTGTGGCTCTGCCTTTGGGCCGTTCTTGCTCTGCCCTGGCCTGTGGTATTGGTCGGGGTGCCTTTGGCCTGGTGCCTCCTGGTGCTCGCCATTATTGATTTTGAGCACCTCTATCTGCCAGATCTCCTCCTCCTCCCCCTGACCCTCGCGGGGCTTGGCTTTAGCTATTGGTGGCAGCCTGATTTGTTTGTGCACCATACTATCGGCCTGCTTATGGGCGGCGGCCTGTTCTTTCTCATCCGCTGGCTCTATAGCCGTTTGCGCGGGCGAGAAGCCATGGGGCTGGGAGATGTAAAGTTCGCCTGTGCCATCGGTGCCTGGGTCGGCTGGATGGGCCTTGCCTCTGTGATCCTGATCGCCGCTGTTTCTGCGCTGGTGTTCTACTTGATCCGTGAAAGGCTAAGGAAAAGATCGCCGCGCCTTATCGATAAAACCGGATCGCCACCCGAGATGCAGGCAGAAGAAGAGCTCGATACAGAAGCCAGCGAAGAACGTGATAGCAGCCTGCTACCCTTTGGCCCCTTCCTCGCCCTAGGTCTCTGGATCATCTGGCTCCATGGTCCAATAATGGTGGGGTGAATAGTGAACGGTGAAATAGGAAAGCTTTGCAAAATAAGTAAAGCTATCAATTTAAGGGAAGTTACTTTCAACATATCATTTATACGCACATCCAAGAGAAGTCGTTGAGCAGAATGCGAATAAGCTTCTCCATAGATAGGTAAAAATCTCGGAAAGTGGTCCCACTTTCCATGTCCTGCCCCCGTATAAAAATGTGAAAATCGTTTATTTTCGTTTATCGTTTCCGGACTACTTGCATGTGAAAAATATACGTAAGGTGATGTCGATTTTTCTTCTAACATAATGGATTCAAAGATAGAATTTTAGGATCTATTTGAAGAGGGGATTGATAATGTCACGATGGGGTCTAGCGAATATAGAAGTCCTTGCCAGCAAGCCATACATTGCGGATGAGCTGAAACGTGGCGTTCCCATGCAACAGCTTTACGACTATCTCTACTCTAAGGGATGGATAACCGTTAGCTATAACAGTTTTCGCTTAAGAGCACGTGTTATCAAACAAGAGGTTACTGCAGCAACAAATCAAAGTAATCCAAAAACTCGTTCTGCCAACCACCGACCAAAACTAACAAAACCTCAATCCAAAATAGAGCCGGAAAGTAAACCAGTCCCTTCGAGTAGAGAGTTTGTGCTAAGCTCAATTAGTGATTTGACAGAATTCAATCGGGAAAAAGATTGAGCTCAAAAGCTATGCCTTTGAGCCCAACATAAAGTCTATAAGTGATACAGTTTTACAGGTTCGCTTGATCAAGCTTTGCATTCAAATCACGCCAAGCCATGTTTAGCCTACTCTTGGTTATAACATAGTAATCCGATGTGGTGATGGCTTCTTGGTAGGTTAGGTAATCACACAGCATTCGATTGATATCATAAGCCATCGGGCCATCTTTCTCTGGCCCCAAAGGAATGATGCCATCTATGCGATCCGAATAATGAGCATAAAATTTTGTATCTTCGAACTTTTGTCCATCAATTCGCACCTCTCCAAAATACTTATTTAGCCAAACAATCGTACGACTGTCAGGAAAGTTATCCAAAAGAGATTTGTAACTATTAAGAGCCTCAATACAAGACGCCCCGCCAACGATTATTGAATGCAGCAAGATCCTTTTCCCAAAGGATTGCGCCTCATCCATAAAGCCTTTCGCTTTTAAGACCTGACATATGCTTAAATAAGATGTGCTTCCACAATCCACGATGACTTCTGCGTCATCATCCATCTGTAAAATCTGCTTAAAGAGGCTATCGATAGATTTAGGATTAGAAGAATCCTCACAATAAATATCAAACCATTTTGTGTTGAAAGCTTCATATCGTCGTAAGTTCCCTCCGCAAGGCTCTGTACTCACACAAAGAACCCTTTTATTCCTGGCAATATAATGTTGAGCCAAAAGAGATGCAGTGTAGGAGGTGCCAACACCCCCTTTGCCATTTAAGAAAAAATGAGTTGTCCCCATAATTATTCTCCAACTACAGGTTATTAAAATATAGGTGATATAGGTTTGCGCGACCAAATGACCGTAAGATCATCTGAATTACGCGACCGTTTGACCGTGAAGGCGCGACTAAACGTCTGTGGATAGTTTCGCGTTATAAGGAATTGGCGGCGGACTATGTTTCAGAATTAATCCTCGGCTCTTTCCCTCTGCGTCAAGGCTCTCACTCACCCGTGCATTAGGGTAGATAAGCTTTACGGTTGAAAGAGTGCCTATGAACTTGCGGCGAAAATCTCGTAACCGAGCATAACCACGTCCAAACTGCTTCCACAACAAGGGCCAATATATGAGGTAAGGCTTTTTCAGGCGATGAAGGCGTTGTGTCAGCCAAAGATAGATATCCATTGCCAAAGCAGAATGAGAAATGGCTGTTATGGCCTTAAGATCTATCGGAACGGCTTGTTTTTGTAATGTCGCCCAGTATTCGCGAGAGAGAACAAACTCTGTCGGCCAAAGCACCCGCGTTTTACCTAGGGATAGCCACATCAGGTCAAAATCAGAAACAATATGGCCCTGGCTTTGACGCCCACCTGCAGCCATTCGAATAGTGGCAGTACCCAAGGCCGATAACTGATATTTGAATTCGGAAACATCCTGCCCGTTTGGCTCTCTATTCAACACCTTTTTCAAAAAACCAGTCATAGAACGGTTAGGCTTTATGACAGGAGATTGTTGCTTAATCGCCTCTGTACTCAGGTGGATTAAAGCTAACCTTGCCCGACTACCATTGGGCAAAGGCATCTCCTGCCATTGTTTAGCTTTAGGGTCAAAGGCCGCCCCAGCCTCTATCTGTAGGGCCGTCTTTCCATTTGTACATTCCCAAAGACGTGACTCTTCAGGCATCCGTCGTGTAGGCAAAAAGTTTTGACATAAAGTACTATGCAGAAAGCCAATATCCGCACTTGGACCGGCCAGTAAATCATTTGCCGCACGAGCTACTCTGCACAATCGCGGATCAAGAATATGACTGGCTCTATCCTTGCCCTCAACAATGATCCTTACATTATTACTTTTCATTGTCGTTTGCTCCACTAGGAGATTGCCGACAACGCCCTCTCTTTCGCGGACGACCTCGTTTACCTTTTCCGGGGTCGATTACTTGGTCCTCTAGCCAAGCTTCAATATCATCAACACGATAAACCGCGCTTTTCCCAATAATGGCATAAGCAGGCCCCGCCCCCCGGCAAGCGAGCTGAGCAAGAGTTGTAAATTTTACGGGATACCGGTTAGGGACTTCTTTTCGAGTTAAGTATTTACTGCTCATTCGAATCACTCCTAATAAACTGTCTTGCAATCCGATTAGGGTGAATGAATAAGAGAGAAATATGCAAATTGAGAAATTTATAAATTTCCTGAATGTTCTATTGTTTTTGTTTTTTCGCCATATAAAAAATCACAATAATTCAATTAATAACAAATACTTATAAGATATTTTTTAGTAAATATTGATAATCAATCTCTATTTCATTTCGCACTGATTTAGGGCTTCTATCGACATCCCATAACTTAACTATCAATTCAGATACTTCTTCTAACCCACCTACTCTAGGTTTGTGCAGACCAGCCTTAACAATCCAACATAAATGCTCGAAACAAACTTCTTTAATTGGCCTCTCTTTATACCTTCTTCCTCTAGAAGGAACCCGATAGTATTCAGTTTCATAGAACTGTTTAACCATGCCCGGTATAGTCCCGTGCACTTCCACACAATATCTAATAGCTAGTTCTAATGTCATAGAAACTCTGTATACAGCAGCCCATTGCCGTTCACTTAAATCATCAATTTCGATTTTCTCAGAAACTTCTTTACAACGAAGCTGTATATTTTTGTTTGTTCTATTAAATTCGGAATTTTTAAATTAGCCCAAGTATATTTATTTAAATAAAGGAGAAAAAACCATCCAGTTATTGGTGAATCGATACTCGGCCCCTCAACCTTATAATCGCTTGGATCAGTATCCCATGCATACTCCTCAGTAATAAACATATCTGGGCGCCCCATACGTAAAAACCATTGAGTCTTGTTATATTTCTCTAAGGAAGAAGTTTTTGCACCTTGATCTAAATACCTTTCCTCAGTAAAGTCCGTTTCTAGATACCTAGCATCCGAAATAAATATTTTGGGATTACCATAAATCCAATGTCTTAAAAATTTAAAAACTTCCTCACGGTCAGAACCTACACGACTGTTATTGATATAATCGGCAAGCTCACCAATTAAAAAACGTTTTCTCACGCTATCTCCTTAAAATATTTTTTGGGACAATTTTGGGACAGTAAATTTAGATTCGAATGATGTTCATTAAACTCAACCAAACTATATTACATTTAATACCAATAAGTTAAATAAAATTTACTCTGACATCAATAGGTTAAAAAGGCCCTCCGAAGGCGAAGGTCACAGGTTCGAATCCTGTCGGGTGCGCCAATATTTAACTATTTAATCTTTCTCGTAGAATATACGCCGATGCTGTTCTAGAAAAACTTGATCAGGTAAAAATCGTTTGGGCATATGCAATCTTGAAGATTCTACCCGTTCTAACTCTCCTCTCGCAATTTGCGGTACGTCATTTCTTATTTTTAAACGATAATCTTCATCAAAAGTTATCAGATGTCTGTCAAATGCACGATCATGTAAACTATTCAGACAAATGCCATTAGACGGATTTACACGATTCACATGATCATCTTTCCATGCAACAATATGACTAGCATTTAAAAGTCGTACATCTTCAATTCCAGTTAAGGCACATCGCCTACCGTATGCACTCAGTATTGCTTTTCGAAAAAAATTTTGCCCAATTCTCTGCTTACTGAATGCCTGTTTGTCTCGCCCCCTCTGAGGATCAAAATGAATGCCTACCTCTGCTAAGCCAGAAGGTTCATTTATTAAGCCTCCTGGGTCTAATTTTACACTATTACTTTTACCATGTGATTGTTTTTCATAAGCTTCAATTATCGCAGATGGATCATTTTTAAACTCATCCCAGACTTCCCGATCTGTCTTGCTGGCATTAGACATCCCTTTTTGAGGAATGGATGTATCCAAAGCAGCAAGGTTTGCAAGCTTTAAAGCAACTGCATTCTTAGATCGCCCCAACTCATTTGCCAGCCTTATAATCTCTGGATTTCTGTTATCAATTTTTCCAAAATCAGTCACTAAATACAACGCCAGTGCATGACGAACTTCTTCCTGAGACCAATTACGCCGTTCTGCCACTATCTAAATTCCAACACTCATAATTACCAACTCAACTAGTATAGTTGTGTAATAATAATTATTATCGCGCAATAAGGTTGCTCAAAAATTGTAATTAATTAAAAATCGCAACCATATACTGAACTTGATCAAAAAGTTCTAAAACGCTTAGCAATCAAACTTGTTTCGCATGCAAACTCAAGACATCCATTCCTCGTTTCACGGCGGCCATAAGCGCGATTGTTCCCAGCAACAGAGCTGTGCCTTGATAGGTTATGTTATAGCCAAAGGAGGTAATCGACGGGGTGCTCAGGAATGGAGAACAAAACTGTCCAAGGAAAACAGACGTTGTCAGAACACCGCCAGCCATGCCACGGCGGCTTGAGGGGGCGACTTGCAGAGCAATACCCACAAAGTTTGGTACAGCAAGGGCAAAGCCAATACCCACGGCGACCGATCCCGCAATGATCGCAATAACATTCTCGCCAAAGGGCAGAATGGCAAACCCAAGGGCCATAAAACCATAACCCAGCGCATAAGCCCCCGCATATCCCATGACACGTTTAATCCGACCATAGAATAACGCTGCGCATCCCCCGGCTAATGACAAAGCACCAAGGCCTGCCCCCGTCATAACGGCACTGTCATAGCCCAAATTATCAAGGAAGAAGGGGAGCTGTGTTGGCATCAGGAAAAAGATCATGTTTGTCATTAGTTGTAGTACTGCTAAGGCCGCGATCAATCCTTTCCACGATTTATGGCCATAAGTTTCACTGGCCTCTATTTTCACATGGCTTGCAGCTGCTTGGTTTTTGGTGGAAACATCTGATGTCTCTTTGATAACCAACCACATAAAGGGCAGGTAAAGAACGGCCAGACCATAGATAACAAAGGGCAGGCGCGGCGAACTAACGGCAAACCAACCCGCGAGTGTCAAAAAGACAAAACCCCCAAAATTTCGGGCAGAAATCTGTAATCCTGTCAGGGCACTGCGTTTCTCGCCTGTGAAATAGTCCCCGATCAATGCGGTCTGTGACGTCATAATCATGGCCACAGCGATGCCGAGGGCTAATCGGCTGGCAAAGATCATTTCAAGATCGGGCAGATAAAAACCTGCGCTGCCGGTAATGACAAACAACACAACACCGGATAACAGCATCACGCGCCTGCCATAACGGTCTACAAAGTACCCGGCAAGCGGTGCGAAGATAACAACCGTCAGCGACGGTGCCGGAACTAGTAATCTAATCAGGAGGTCGGCGTTGGCTTGCCCCATAAATGCACGTTCCAATCCAGCCAAGGCAGGGCTGATGGTCGCGTTTGCCATAACCATAAGGGTGGCAGCCATCATCAAAGCAATTGCTCTGCCATCTTGCCAAACCGGGATTTCTTTTGGTGAACGAGACTGTGTCATCGGCTCTTTCCTCTTGTACAAATCGTCTGTTGAGCGCACCATACAAGTTCAAGTTAACTTGAGGTCAAGTGATAAAATTCAACATTGAATCTTCCGATCCAATAACAGAGAAAAATATGCGTGTTTTAGATATTTCCGAAGTGGTCGAACAGACGGGGTTACGCCCTTCGACCCTGAGGTATTATGAAGAAATTGGTCTAATTAAATCCATTGGTAGACAGGGTTTACGGCGACAATTCGCCCCCCAGACATTGATGCAATTGTCTTTAATCACTCTGGGGAAATCCGCAGGATTCTCGTTGGATGAAATCGCGGGGATGTTTGGCGAGGACGGTCAACCTGACCTATCCAGAGAAGACTTACGGACACGTGCGGATGATTTGGATAAACAAATCCATGATCTTACCGTTCTCAGCAAAGCCCTGCGCCATGTCGCCAACTGTTCCGCACCATCCCACATAGAATGCCCCAAGTTTCAAAAGCTGCTACGTGTGGCCAAACGGCCGAAGAAACGTTAGTCCTTCGAAGAACAAAATCATCTCAGAGAAATAAATTGGGCAATATTTGTAACGTGCTTATCTGCGCTTAAGCTATCTGGCTCAATTCCATCACCTAAAGTTTGGTTTACAAATAAGCCAGAAAGTGTTCTTGATTTGATACAAAACATCTAGCAGAAAGATAGTGCAATGGGATCAGGATCAACACGACCAAACAATGCCGATGACAAAATGATCGCAGCAATTGGACGCGGCGATAACAGTGAGTTTAGAGATCGTAGCCCAGGTAAGAATATCGACACCAAACTCATCAAAGAAAAAGAAGCCAGAGAAAAGAAAATTCAGGACAAAACCGACCGATTAAGAGCATTGAGATTGGCTGCTGAAAAAGAAGCAAAAGCAAAATAACGCGTACAAATCAGAGTTATTTGAAAACACACCCGTAACACCAAATCATATTCTCAGATGATCAAAAGGTTTATGGAAGGGAAAGTTATTTTCTTCTCATGGATGTTGGTGATCTTCCATAAAGAGCAGAAAACACTGCATTAAACCGACGCAAGCTGCCAAACCCCGCAGCAAAGGCAATTTCGGTCATAGACATATTGCTATCGTTTAAAAGACGTTTGGCCCGTTGCACACGATAGGTTTGCGCCGCCTGCGACGGGCTGGCCCCGAAGTGTTTTTGAAACAGACGAGCCAGCTGACGCGACCCCACACCAAGACGATCAGAAAGCTCTTCTACCGAGCCTTCATCCAGCGCCCCACCTTTAATGAGCTTCAGGGCACGATTAACAGTCGTCTTTGATCCCTCCCAAGCCGGACTAAAAGGTGCCGTTTCAGGACGACACCGCAAACAGGGGCGCAATCCCACCGCTTCTGCAGCGGGGGCTGTCTCAAAAAACTGTACATTTTTGGTCATTGGTAACCGCGCAGGACAAACCGGTCGACAATAGATCCCTGTGGTAAAAACACCCACAAAAAAGACACCGTCATAGGCCGGATCGCGTCTTAAACGTGCCGCATTGTATTCATTAAAATGATCAATCTCTTTTATCATAAGCCTACTATAACCAGCATCAAAACACTTTACAGAGCAGAAAAAATGACCAGGTCCGATTTCGACCAGCTTTTATCAGAACAGAAAGCTATAGCTTGGGCAGGAATACAACTGACTTTATACCGATTATACTATTTTTACAGGAGCCATCATCATGTCATCCCTTCAAGAAAAAGCCGAAAACTTTCGCAACCTGCACGAAAAGGGCAACCCGCTGGTGCTTTATAATATCTGGGATCCCGGAACAGCCAAAATCGCCGCCAGTTCAGGTGCCCCAGCAATTGCAACAGGGAGCTGGTCTGTCGCAGAAGCCTTTGGTTTCCCAGATGGCGAAAAGCTCCCCCGCAATCTTGCCATGGAAAACATCAACCGCATATGCAATAGCGTCGATATTCCTGTCTCTATGGACCTTGAAGCCGGCTATGGCAGATCACCAGAACAGGTTGCACAATCTGTAATCCTTGCAGGACAAAATAGTGCCGTCGGCGTTAATTTTGAAGATCAGATTATCGATGGCAAAGGGCTCTATAGTATCGAAGATCAAGTTGCTCGGGTTGCAGCAGCCAAAAAAGCATCCAATACGCTGGATGTACCTATCTTTATTAACGCACGAACAGATATTTTTCTGCAAGCCAGTGAGGTTGATGATCAAAAGGAACTTCTGCAAGAAGTGATCACGCGGGGGCAAGCCTATGCCGATGCCGGTGCAGACGGCTTCTTTGTCCCCGCCTTGACAGATGCCTGCTTAATTCGAGAGCTCTGTGACACATGCCCCTTACCCATCAACATCATGATGATGTCTGGCTGTCCCTCTGTCAGTGAACTGGCGAACCTCGGCGTCGCCCGTATCAGCCATGGCCCCGGCCCGTTTCGTGCGGCAATGGAGTTAATCAAAAAAAATTGCTCAACACTTTATGGCGACTAAGTCTGAAGCACATTTTTCTGGTAAAGGGTAGGATGCAAAATTCTGCCCTTTCTTTTCTTGTCAGAATTTTGTGATCACACGTTTTTCCCTTGTTTCTTGGGAACTCTTTCTCTCTATTATGGCGCGCAAAAGTATCGTGCAAAGAACGCGATTACAGCTTACGTCAATTAGGGGAAAAGAATGGCCGTTGATAAGGAACTCTACGAGTTCCATTTTGGCTCACTCAAGGGTTGGGAAAACTTTGATGAAAAACTGGATCAACCTATTGAAAACTGCTGTGTTATGGCAATGGATTTCTGTTCCTACAGTGCCTTTGTTCGTGAAACCAGCAACATTTCCCTCGCCCACAGAATGCTGAGTGCCTTTTGTGATGGCGCCCGGGACATTCTGATCGAAAGTGGTGCACTGGTTGATCGCGTGCAGGGTGACGGCTTGCTTGCTGTGTGGGGCGTACACGAAGAAGTGGATGCCGCCAATGTTCTTAACGTTGCAGCGAAAATACACAAACTCGCCAAAGAAACTGCCAAGATCTGGCAAGATTCTATTGATCGCGTGATCGAGACCCAGGGTGCGCGCATTGGCCTGTCTTATGGCCCCGTGACGCTGCTCTCACTTCCCTCGGCCTATCCCGGGTTCAGCCTACTAAGCGAGATTGTCAATTTGGCTGCACGGCTCGAAGCCCGTGCCGATCCCGGCACCGTTTTCATGACAAACCGCTTTGAAAACCTGCTTCCCTTTGCCTTACAGAAAGACTGCACCAGCCTGTCAGACGAGGATGGACAAAGAGGCCTGAAGCTCAAAAACGTTGGCCGTGTTCAAGCCTTCAAGTGGGCACCGGAAGAAGAGCCTGAAAATAGGAGTGAAATCTAATCAAGAAATTCAAGCGCTTGATGATTATATAACTCCAACAAGAACTCCAGATAGGCTGGTTCAGCAAAGAGATCCGGATAGCTCTTTGAATTTACGACTTCTTCTTTCATAAAGAGCTGCACAAGCGGGAACATACGTTCATCCAACGTGAAGCTCTGGCTATCAAAACCAAGACAGAAACCGCCCGTTGCTGAAGCTGTAATTGCAAACTTTACATATTCCGGTTTAATCAGGCTGGCGCCTTCTTCTAATTCATTTTTAAATTCATCATCGTACAGCATTTCTTCGCGCTCATTATAGACGCCAAAATCTTCATGCGATGATTCAGTGAAGAATTCAACAAGCCACTGAGTAAAGTTCGCTGATGTTATCTGCCGTTCAAAACAAGCCTTGATATCTGCAACGGCCTTTTCGCTTAGGGTAAAACCGGACGATATTTCCGAGAGATCTTGACCGACATAACGTTGATCAAGATCGTCAAATTCGGAAATATATTGCGCATACCCACTAAAAAGTTCGGATATCTTTGGCCCCAAAAAGCCGACAGAATAGGTAAGCGCAGCTTCAAGCGTCGTGCCTTCATGCCCAAAACGAGGAGGTACATAAAGCACATCACCACTTGTCACTTCAACCTCGTCGCCCTCAAAACCACCCGCCAGAACCTTGAGATCAATACCTTCGATATAGATCTCATCATCAATGGCTTCTCGTCCTATTTTCCAACGCCTTTTGCCATCACCTTGAACTAGGAATACATGGTAGCTATCGATATGGGGACCAACAGATCCACCCACAGCAGAGAAGCTGACCATGACATCGTCCATCAGCCAACGGGGTGCAAAATCAAAGCAAGAAAGGAGCGTAGAGGTATCAGGATGGAATTGTTCGACATTTTGAACCAAGAGGCTCCACTCTTTGTCGCCTGCAGTATCAAAGCTTGATTCATCAAATGGACCGAATGCACAGGTCCAATTTCTTTCTTCACCAGCCGTTTTGACCATACGCGATCTTGCCGTTTCTTCCATGGAAAGACCCGCAAGTTCATCCGGCTTGATCAATAGATCCAGTGTTGCATCCGGAATTGCCTTACGAACCAAAAACGGTTTTTGGTTCCAATAGGTGCCATAGAAATCATGGGCGGTAGGCATTTGATCAAGAACAATAAGCGGGTTAGTCATCGCGACATCCTGAAAGACGAAAAGAAGAACAGATGTTATAAGGACCTTATTACACCCTTCTCATGCGTATTAAAGCATCAATTATCTTCACGCCCCCCTTTTGCAAAGGACAAGAAAGACAAACAGATGAGCCAAGAAACAACAAAACGAGTTTATTTATAAAAAGGCAATCCTGATCAAGATTAACAAGAAGCCTGAGTCTATTCTCTCTCAAGCAGGAGAAACTATGCCGATCAAAAAAGCTATTTCTTTTATAGAACAAAATCTTGACCAACAGATTACCTTTGGAGAAATAGCAAATGAGGCAGGTCTCTCGCCTTATTATTTTGCCAGATTATTTCGCTCTGCCACGGGGCAGACAACGATGGGCTACCTTCGTCATCGTCGTTTGACAGAGGCCGCAAAAATCCTTGAATCAAATCGGGATACATCCTTGATACATCTAGCATTAGATTATGGGTTTGATAGTCAAGAAGCCTTCACTCGAGCTTTCAAGAAATGCTTCGGCTTACCACCGGGTCAATATCGATCAAATGGATGTTCGATACCGGCCAGGTACCAACTACCTCTCCTGCATTCAGTCACATCAAATTCAGGAACTCTGCCTATGAAACCTCGTATTATAGAAAAAGAAGCTTTTCGCATCATCGGTATCAGTGATGATTTTGGACCTGATAATAACAAAAGCATCCCCGATCTTTGGGAAAAGGTCGGCTGCCGTTACCCAGAAATCAATCACAGTAAAAATGGTCGTGCATACGGTCTTTGCCTAAAAGGGTCCCCTGAAAACTTTACCTATATGGCAGCCTTCGAAGTTAACGATCAAAATAATATTCCTTCTGGTATGGAGGGGCTTGTTATTGAAAAAGCTGACTACGCAGTTTTCACCTTCACGGTTGATGACAAGTCCCCTATTGGAGATCAGTTTTCAAACGTTTACCAAGGCATTTGGGGAAACTGGCTACCTAACTCGAATTATGAGTACGCAAACACACCTGACTTCGAACTTTATGATAATCGCTTTGATGTGAATAGTGCCACAGGTCAGGTTGATATCTGGATACCTGTAACCCAAAAAGCTCTATCTGCTTAAAACTACCTCACCCGAAATCTGCCGATTGAGTGATCGTAAAAGATCTTCTTTGAATTGAAGGAATTCATTAATACGCGGTGAATTACTGCGCCAAGCCAAACCAACTTGTCTTTTCACAACGCGTGTTTCAATCGGCCTAGCGCATACTTCCTGATCTTTGGTTATTTCGGATCGCGCATAAAGATTAGGGAAAAATGATATCCCCATGTCCATACCAACCATCTGTCGTAGAGTATCGAGGCTGGTACCTTCGTAGTCATTCTGAAGATCAGCACCAAATTCCCGGCAAAGTTCCTGCACCTGTTCATACAATCGATGACCAGCACCGAGAGAAAGGACTGCTTCTCCTTTAAGGTCTTGTGGGGCAACGCTGTCGGCCATTGCCAGACGGTGGTTTTTTGGTAAGCCAACCATAAGCGGCTCACTAAAAAGTACCTCTGTCCTCAAACCATCATCTTCTAACGGAAGTGCTGTCAAAATTAGATCATGATGACCTGTGCGAAGAGCTTGTTCCAACGATGATGACCTGTCTTCCCGAATATAAAGCTTCAAATCAGGGTAAGCCCGGTGAAGATCTGGTAAAACATATGGAAGTAAATAAGGCCCCACAGTCGGCGCAACACCTAATCGCAATGTACCGCCTAACATTGATTTCGCAGTTTTAGCATGATCACAAAGATCATTTAGATCACGCAATAAAAACATCGTCCGATTCAATATTTCTCGCCCAACAGGAGTCAATTCAACCCCGTGGCGTGTCCGATCAAGAAGAACCACCCCCAAACGATATTCCAGTTCTTTTACTTGGTCACTCAGTGTTGGCTGTGAAACATTCAATTGTTCCGCAGCCTTACGGAAATGCAACGTTTCGGCAACCGCACTAAAATATTCCAATTGTTTGATAGTAGGCTTTATCATCTCAACTGCTTGCTGATAGTTTTTATCTATTACACATTGACAATAAAACGATTACACTTATCAGGCAACAGCCCCCATTTTTTCTCGGGTACATGTGAAATTCGGCAATTCGGAGATTCCTGCAATGCCAAAAACAATGATCAAGAAAATGCCAACAAAAATGATCAAAGACTTCCTACAGCTGGAATCATCTGGGGGTATCATCCTTATGATCGCGGCGCTACTGGCGTTGGTCGCATCAAATTCTCCGCTAGCATCTATCTATACTAGTGCATTAGAAGTTCCCTTCACCATTGCCCTTGGCGACTTAGCGATTTCCAAAGCTATCTTGCTCTGGATTAACGACGGGATGATGGCAATTTTCTTCTTGTTAATTGGTCTGGAACTCAAAAGAGAGATTCTGGAAGGTCAATTGTCCTCCGCCGATCAAATTGTTTTACCCGCCATCGCAGCTGTGGGTGGCATGCTTATTCCAGCATTGGTTTTCTCAGGTGTTAACTGGGGTGTCGGATCAAACATGAACGGCTGGGCAATCCCAACAGCCACAGACATTGCTTTTGCCTTGGGCATTATGGCCCTTTTAGGCAACAGAGTTCCCCTGGCACTTAAAGTTCTTTTGACTGCTATTGCCATTTTTGATGACTTGGGCGCAATTATTATCATTGCTCTTTTCTATACGGCTGAGCTCTCATTAATCTCACTGGCTCTGGCTGCGGTTGCTTTAATCGGTCTCTTGATCCTCAACAGATCCGGCGTCACCGCAAAAACCCCCTATATTCTCGTTGGTATCGTGCTTTGGGTTTGTGTTCTGAAATCAGGTGTTCATGCCACGCTAGCGGGTGTAGCACTTGGTTTTGCCATTCCTTTAAATGGAAAAACAAAAGACAGTGCCAGCCCACTTAAAAATCTGGAACACAACCTCCACCCGTGGGTTGCGTACATGATTTTGCCTGTTTTCGCCTTCGCCAACGCAGGAGTGTCGCTTGTTGGCGTTACGATGGGAACGGTTCTTGCCCCCCTTACCCTTGGTATTGCGGGTGGCCTATTTATCGGTAAACAGATCGGCGTCTTTGGCTTTATCTGGGTGGCCGTCAAATCAAAGATCTGTCGCCTGCCAGAAGGAACCAATTGGACTCAGATCTATGCTTTATCTCTCCTGACGGGTATTGGATTTACCATGAGTTTGTTTATCGGCGGCCTAGCCTTTGATGACCCCGAGATCGGTAGTCAGGTTAGAATTGGCGTCCTCAGCGGATCTATACTGTCAGCCCTCGCTGGTTATCTGTTACTGAAACTTTCGCCTGCACCTCAAGATAACGAGGCCACTAAGGTTCCGAAGTAACATTGAGAGATCACGTAAAAAAAGAGCCCGATCATTCGGGCTCTTTTTGCTTTCCGAAAATTTTACCCATTGGCTGGATATGTCTTGCTGGTTTTTGGGGAAATGTCTAAGGTCAAAAACGGTCTCAACGGGGTGCCTTTTATGGGCTGAGAATTTTCAATATTGAAATAGACCCGTGGAACCTGAACCGGTTAATACCGGCGGAGGGAATTGAAGACTGGATGCTGTTTGTGATTTTAAAGTCTCTGCCTGAATTAGGCTGAACTTTTTAATCAAAAACACGTGACTATTTCCAGATTTTTCAGGTCCTTGCCCGCCCCACTCATTTATGGAGCGTCGCATGATCCTGCGTACAACTATGGCTGCTGTAGCAGCAACAACACTCACCCTTGGTTTGAGCCTTAACGCACAAGCACAAGAACAGGACAAAAAAGTTCTGACCGTTTACACTTATGATTCTTTTGCTGCGGACTGGGGCGCAGGCCCTAAGGTAGAAAAAGCTTTTGAAGCCACCTGTGATTGCGACCTGAAGTTTGTCGCGCTAGATTCGTCTGTCGGCATTCTCAGCCGCCTCAAGTTAGAAGGAACAGATAGCTCTGCAGATGTTGTCTTGGGTCTGGATACCAACTTGACCGCTGAAGCTACGGCCACAGATCTATTTGCAGAAAGCAATGTCGATTTATCCAATGTTGATCTGCCTATTGATTGGGAAAACGAACAGTTCATACCTTTTGATTATGGATACTTTGCCTTCGTTTATGATAGCCAAAAGCTGACCAACCCACCTGCGAGCCTTGATAGTCTCATTAACGGCAATCCAGATCTGAAAATCATCATTCAGGATCCGCGCAGTTCAACACCGGGTCTTGGTCTGATGATGTGGATGCAAAATGTATACGGCGATAAATCAGCTGACGCATGGGAAAAGCTTTCCCCAAAAATTGTGACTGTAACCAAGGGATGGAGTGAAGCCTACGGCCTCTTCCTTGATGGCGAAGCAGATATGGTGTTGAGCTATACAACATCCCCAGCTTATCACATTATTGCCGAAGAAAAAAAGCAGTATAAAGCCGCTATTTTCGCTGAAGGTCACTACATGCAGATCGAAGTTGCTGCTCAGTTGAAGACAGCAAAAGAACCAGAACTAGCACAGGAATTTCTGAATTTCATTACCACTTCAGGTTTCCAGAACGAAATTCCCACCGGCAACTGGATGTATCCAGTTATCGATTTGGGTAAAGACCTTCCCGCTCCATTTTCTCAGTTACCGCGCCCAGATAAATCACTTCTTTTTTCCCCTGAAGAAGCGAAAAACAATCGGCAAATCTGGATTGATAACTGGCTAAATTCCATCAAGCAGTAGATCGAATATAACTGATCGTGTTAATGCCCCGATATCAAGGCGACTCATAATGCAAAGGCCATTACAATTTGTGCAAAAATGGCTGATGTATTTGTGGCCCGGCTTATTAAGCCTCGGCTTTATTGCTTTGATATTGGGTTTTGCCTTTAGCGGTCTTTTCTCTGAGATCAAGAACATAGATCTCACCCGTATATTCCAGAACAGCTATCTATATCGGGTGATCGGGTTTACCTTTTTTCAGGCCGCTCTCAGTACACTACTGGCAACGGTTGTTGCTATTCCCGTTGCCCGCGCACTTGCCCGACGCCCAAGCTTGCCCGGACGACAAATTTTCCTGCAACTAGCATCGCTCTCGCTCATCATCCCCACTATTGTTGGCGTATTCGGTATTGTCGCCATACATGGCCGTAATGGATGGCTTAATCAGTTTCTTTCCCTATTTGATGTTAGTGCCGGAAACTATCTTTACGGTCTCACTGGAATTCTAATCGCCCACGTTTTCTTTAATGCCCCACTTCTCTCGCGAATTTTCTTACAAAGTCTTGAAGCTTTACCACCGGAATACTGGCGAAACACAGCACAACTTGGCATGACTGGCAAAGATATTTTCCGACTTGTTGAATGGCCTCTTCTCCGGCGTATTATTCCGGCATCTTGTGGTCTTGTCTTTCTGCTTTGTTTTACATCTTTTGCCGTTGTCCTTGCTCTTGGGGGGGGGCCTTCTACAAACACGCTGGAAGTTGCCATCTATCAGGCGATCCGCTTTGATTTTGATATTCCCAAAGCTGTCATCCTATCTCTCGCCCAGTTGAGTCTCTGTTTTATCCTGCTCATCATTGGCAGCAAGTTTGCCCGCCACATCACCCTTCAAAAGACAGAAGAGCGGTCTATCCAGCGGCTTGACGCCCGTCATACCAGCGCCAAAATAACGGATAGTTTAGCGCTTTTGGTGATGGTGTTTTTGGTTATCCCTCCCTTGCTTGCAACGATCTGGAAAGCCTTTTCTCCTCGCTTAATAGCCGTCATAACAGATGAAAAATTATGGATAGCTTCGTTCAACAGTCTGCTCATATCACTAACAGCAGGCTGTATCGCACTCATACTTGCCATAGGTATCGCGCTGATGCTGCGGAGCTTACAATCGCCTTATCGTCTGGGCAGGTACATCTTAGCTTCACCCTTTGCGACAATGACGGATTTATCCGGAAGTATTATTCTGCTTCTCCCGCCTTTTGTCCTGGCAACAGGGTTATTTATTACCTTCAGAACAGCTACCAGTCTGACAATATTGGCGCCTTTTCTGGTGATTATTGTTAATGCCTTGATGACATTACCGTTTATTCTGAGAATTCTTGTTCCTGCCTTTGAAACCTCGGCACAAAAAAGTGATCATCTATGTGATAATCTGGATATCAAAGGGTTGAATCGCATTCGTATTATTGACTGGCCACAGAACAGAAAAGCACTGGGACTGGCCTTGGGATTATCCGTTGCACTATCAACGGGTGATTTAAGTGTCATAGCCCTTTTTGGAACCCAGGATTTTACGACCTTGCCTCTTTTAATGTTTCAAAAAATGGGCAGCTACCGATTGGATGACGCAGCGATTACAGCTCTGTTTCTTTGTCTGCAAAGTTTGATGCTCTTTATTTTTATAGAACGCACCATATCTGGAAAGGGTTTCGCCCTCTCAACCTTAAGAACCAGCAAGAAGGCTATGCACTGTGCCTGATTATCAAAAAGTACCAGAGCAGAAAGCCTCTGCCCCAAAAGCACGGGGTCAGAAAACAAATGGTCACGAATCATTCCAGGGATTGAGTATTGAGAAACTGTCCTATCAACATCACGGCAGTGAAGAGGTTTTGGATTTTGATTTGAGGATAGAGCCCAATGAACTCGTCGCAATCCTTGGGCCTTCAGGTGTCGGAAAATCAACTCTTCTGAGCTTAATTGCGGGTTTTGAAAATCCGAATTCTGGCTCCATCAAGTTTGAAGACAAAGAGCTTACCCTCCTATCACCATCAGAACGTCCAATCACAAGCCTCTTTCAAGAACACAATCTTTTTGCCCATTTGACGGTCGAAGAAAATATTGGCTTGGGTATTCATCCCGGCTTACGCCTGACAGATCAAGACAAAGACCAGATAACAAAAGCTCTTAATGATGTTGATCTCAAGGGGTTGGAGAAACGCCTTCCTGCCGAATTATCAGGCGGCCAACGACAACGCGTAGCGCTCGCCAGATGTTTGGTCAGGCGACGGCCCATCTTATTACTAGACGAACCTTTCAGTGCTCTTGATCAGGATTTGCGCAAAGAGATGCTAAAACTGGTGATGGATCTCCACAAGAATCACCACCTTCTAACACTGATGGTCACACATCTAAA
The DNA here is from genome assembly GCF_048270245.1 of Kiloniella sp. Lineage (GTDB taxonomy): Bacteria > Pseudomonadota > Alphaproteobacteria > Kiloniellales > Kiloniellaceae > Kiloniella. The sequence continues at coordinate 243,145 of NZ_JBLWTH010000001.1, read as the reverse complement.
AGAAGATGCAGATGCCATTGCGGATCGGATTGTCCACCTTTCCTAATCAGAAATAAGCGACTGGCTCAAACAAGCTCTGTTCACAAAACTTTGAAGCAAGCCCGTAACACACCCCGACCTTTGAACTGGTGCAAAATATTCAGCTGTTCTACACTTACGCCTGAACCCATCTTTGAAATAGCCGTAAAACCGGAATTCTCATGCTTAAAATTCAGACACTACTCGCCACAGTTACCCTTTTAACTGTTGGACTTTTTACATCTGCGCATGCCGCCGATGAATCACGCCTGAACAAAATTCTCAGCTCTGGAGAGTTAAGAGTTGGCACCACTGGGGACTGGAACCCCATGACTATCAAAAACACGACAACAGGTAACTACGAAGGTTTTGATATCGACGTTGTCACCGAGTTGGCCAAAGACATGGGCGTAAAACTGACCTTTGTTCCCACAGACTGGAAAACACTGATCAACGGTGTCGTTGCCAATAAGTACGACATGACAACATCTGCCTCTCTAAATCCAAAACGCATGGCCGTTGCTGGCTATACAGACAGTTATTACAACGTCGGAACTGTGCCATTAACGCTGAAAAAGCATCTGGATAAATTCAATTCCTGGGATGATATCAACAAAGCTGATGTGTCCGTGGCAACAACTCTTGGAACTGTACAAGAGCAACAAGCTAAAGAATACTTCCCCTTGGCCCAACTAAAGTCTGTTGAAGCCCCCGCACGCGATTTTCAGGAAGTTCTATCTGGTCGCGCGATGGTACACATTACCTCCAACGTAGAGGCGGCTACTCTCGTTCAAAAATATGAGCAAATGGCCATTGTTCCTGTGAAAGAAGCACGTTCACCTACACCACTCGCAATGCTAATTTCCCAGGACGATCAAGTATGGATCAACTACCTCAACCATTGGATCCAGCTTAAAAAGACTCAAGGTTTTTTCAACAAGCTTGCCGTAAAGTGGAAATTAGCTGAATAAACCAGTCTCCATATCTCTATGAAATAACGGGCTGTTCGCGGCCCGTTATTCTTGTCGTAGGCCCTAAAAAGTAAGTTCGCCATGATTTTTTATGCTGTTCCCGTCAGCAATTTTTGCGCTAAAGTTGAAATTGTACTCACCTTAAAAGGCCTTTCCGCCGAGGTTCGTCTGCCCCCGTCTGGTTATGGCTCGGCTGAGTACAAATCTATTGTTCCTGCTGGTACCGTTCCTGCCTTAGTTGACGGGGATTTTGTTCTAAGTGAATCAGACAGTATTTGTGAATATCTGGAAGAAAAATACCCGCAACAACCGTTGCTACCTCACACCATAGAAGACCGCGCTAAAGTGCGAATGTTGGCTCGGTTACACGACTTGAAGATTGAGCCGCTGATAAGGTCTCTTTTTAAACATATGGCGCCGACACAAAGAGACATCGAGTTTATCGAAACAACAAAATCTTCACTTTCACAACAATTAGATCTTTTGATCCAGCTTGGCAGTTTTCACCCCTACATAGCTGGTGAAGAGATAACTCTGGCTGATTGCGGATATGCGCCCAGCCTGTTACTCGCGCAAAAAATGTTCATTGAAGGTAATGTAAGTTTCATCTTACCCGACGAGTTTATTACTTGGCAAAATGAATTGAATCAGCACAGCAAGGTTGGACCTTTCTTAACGAAATACGGCCTCGCTGTTGATCAGTGGATAGCTCTTAAAAGAACCCAGTAAATCACCCAATAAATCACACCATTAACCGATACGACCTGAATAAATTCACTTCTAAAGTTAGATTTAAAAAGTAAAAGGCAGAGTTGATTTCTCAACTCTGCCTTTTGTTCTAGGTACGTCTGATTTGGAGATCGAACGATTAACCCAGACTTTGACTCTACTATGAACTCGGAGTCCCCTGCAAATAAGCAAGATTACTAATGCACTTTCCCAAACAAATTCGGGAACAAACCCTGAGCCTAAAAATTAGTTAACTAAATCTTAAATCAAGAAAACGAATCGAGCAACTACATTCAACTCAATTCAGTCATGCAAAAAGCACAAGCCTTTAAAGTCTAGATCTATTTGCCTACCAGCCTGTACAGAAAAGGAGCCCGAAAGCCCCTCTTTTACTTAGAACATGGCCTCAACAACACGGTCAGGTGGCGTATGCCCATCCACAAAAGTTTTGATGTTGATAATGACTTTTTCACCCATATCCTGACGACCTTCAATCGTCGCGGACCCCATATGCGGTAACAGAACGACATTATCGCTGGCCTGTAGTTTCGGATTAACAGCAGGTTCCTGCTCAAAAACATCCAACCCTGCACCCGCGATGTCTCTTGATTTAATCAAACGGGCCAAAGCATTTTCATCAATGACCTCTCCGCGACTGGTGTTCACAATGATCGCACGGTCATTCAAAAGCTTAAGACGTCGGCTTGATAACAGGTGAAAAGTCGCAGGTGTATGCGGGCAGTTCACAGAAATAATATCCATGCGGGAAAGCATCTGATCCAAACTTTCCCAGTAGGTTGCTTCCAACTCGTTCTCAATATCCGGATGTACTTTGCGTCTATTATGGTAATGGATGGAAAGACCAAAACCCTTTGCACGGCGGGCAACAGCCTGACCAATACGCCCCATCCCGATGATGCCCAGACGTTTACCCCACATGCGATGCCCCAGCATCCCTGTCGGGCTCCATCCATTCCATTCACCAGATTTGATTAATTTGACACCCTCGGTGATGCGGCGAGAAACGGCCAGAATAAGGGCCATTGTCATATCGGCGGTATCTTCGGTCAAAACACCCGGTGTATTTGTGACAGTAATACCCCGCTGACGACAGGTTTTAAGATCAATATGATCCACGCCCGTTCCAAAAGAAGCGATCAGTCGCAGATTCGGTCCCGCTTGGGCAAGAACCCCTGCATCAACCCGATCTGTCACTGTTGGCACCAGAACAGCCGCTTCTTTCACAGCCGCAATCAATTCCTTTTGAGAGAAAGGTTTGTCATCAAGATTCAAACGACAATCAAACAGTTCCATCATCCGAGTTTCAATCGCGTCCGGAAGTCTCCGCGTAACAATTACTAGGGGTTTTTTCTGTGTCATGTGCCTATGGGATCCCCGTCGCTGGTCCTTTACGACAAGCCGTTATTATTTGAGAGTTAACGGTCTTGCTTTATCTTCCCTAGTCTATGCTGTGAATAAGGTCTTTGCCAAGAGAGAGAAACAGTTGTTTCGATAAATTCTAGCCAGCACAGAATTAGGAAGGTAATCTCTCAAACACTTCGCGAGCTATTTAGATATAATTGAAATTTCAGCATGAAAAAAAGTTTGATGCGTCTGCCTTTTTCAGGGGACAAAAAATCGACGCTCCGGCTTTCCCGACTTTCTCTGGGGCCAAGAATAATCAGCACCATAGGAATTGTGGGAATGGTACTTTGTACCCAGCTCCTTACTCACAGCATCGGGGCACAAACTCTTGGCACAAACTCAGGAGATCAGGCGCAGAGAAAAATTGGACCAAGTGGACTACCACTTCCCCGGTTTGTGAGCTTTCGATCCGGTAAAGTCAACATGCGCGCAGGTCCTGGTTCTCGGTATCCAATTCAATGGATTTATCAACGGCGGCGGCTACCAGTCGAAATCATTGATGAGTTTGATACTTGGCGGCAAATCCGTGATTGGCAGGGAACAATAGGCTGGGTACACCAATCCATGCTTAAGGGTCAAAGAAGTATGATGATTACAGGCGCTGTTCGAACCATTTACGATGACCCAGAAACAACTAGTCGGCCAGTTGTACAGGCAGAAGCAGGTGTGATTGGTGAGCTAGAATCCTGTAATATTGACGACTGGTGCCAAGTAGAAATCAACGATATTTCAGGCTGGCTACAACGGAAATCTCTCTATGGCTCATACCAAGGAGAGGTTTTTGATTAACTCAAAAACCAATGAGGTTACGTTCTGAGCCTCAATAGAGGCTTGATGATCAGTGGCATTTTATACATGCACTAAAACAGTCTGCACACCGTAGCTTATGCAGTAGTAATTAGCTGTTGTGAATAGAATCTAATATCGGGTGATTTAAAGCATGATCCGTTAAATGGATTTGCCTTTTTCATCAAGATCAACCACATGAACAACGACCTCTACCCTTGAAATAGCTTTACCTTCCGGGAGCTTGGGCAGGTTTTTGAACTGGACTGTCTCTTTATCGATATCAATCAGTTCACCAGTCTCTTCATAGAAGATATGATGATGGTCACTAATATTGGTATCGAAATATGATCGCCCGGCTTCAACCAGAACTTCCCTAAGAAGCCCTGCATCATGAAACTGATGAAGCGTATTATACACTGTCGCTAAAGAGACGGACACCTTGGCGTCCATTGCTTCGACATGAAGTTGCTCAGCAGATATATGACGATCCCCGCGAGAGTACAATAACTTGGCCAGCGCCAGTCGTTGTCGTGTAGGCCGCAGGCCTGCACCTTTGAGGGTATCAATCAATTCTGTATAAGGGCGTATCTTTTCCATACCTTCAATATAAGGCAGTTTCAGCGCTATTAAAGGAAAAAATCCACAAAACGCGCTGTTTTCCGTCACCAAGAGCCAATTTACATGGCTCAAAAGCAGGATTATTTTCTAAAAACCAATATAAAAAAATTCATAACACAGACAAAAAAAGGCCCAAATTCAGACAATAATTGTTAAATGTTTCAAATTGTTTCAGTTTTTGATTGATCTTTTCCTATAGAAACAGCACATGTCAGGGAAATAGATCGCTTCTCGTGACAAGGAATATAAAATTCCTTAATAAACGAGCTGCTACAACTTGAAGAACATTGCCAGGACATGGTGTGCCTGTGCTATAGTCACGCCGGATTCGGCCGATTAGAGCTGATGTTCGGATAACAACATAAAAGACGGTGGATAAACCTTTGAGCGAACGCCAGAACAGCTACTCCTATGAAGAAATTCTATCTTGTGGACGTGGTGAACTCTTTGGTCCTGGAAATGCCCAGTTACCTTTACCTCCAATGCTGATGTTTGACCGTATAACAACCATTAACGACGATGGTGGTGAACACGGCAAAGGTCAAATAATTGCAGAATTCGACATTAAGCCTGATCTTTGGTTTTTTGGCTGTCATTTTGAAGGTGACCCAGTTATGCCTGGCTGCCTTGGCCTTGATGCCGTATGGCAAATGACTGGATTTTTCTTAGGGTGGACTGGCGCTCTTGGTAGAGGTCGTGCACTTGGTGTTGGTGAAGTTAAGCTAAAAAGCATGATCACCCCATCTGTCAAAAAAGTGACCTATAAAGTTGATATGAAGCGAGTCATAAATCGCCGACTGGTTATGGGTGTCTCTGACGGCATCATCATGGCTGATGATGATGTTGCGTTCGAGATCAAAGATATGAAAGTTGGTTTGTTTCAATCTGACTCTTAAGCCAGTACATTAATTATTGCCGCCATTATCAATTTAGGTTGGCCTGTAAAGAAGGGATACGACAGATGCGTCGCGTAGTCGTCACCGGACTTGGAATTGTTTCCAGCATTGGCAACAACAAAGAAGAAGTAATCGATTCTTTGAAAGAAGGTCGATCAGGTATTGAATATTGCGAAACCTATGCCGAACTGGGCTTTCGCAGCCATATTCACGGATCCATCAATATCGATCTTGATTCTTTAGTAGACAGAAAGCTGCGTCGTTTCATGGGCGATGGTTCTGCCTATAACTATGTTGCGATGAAAGAGGCCATCGAAGACGCTGGTCTTGGAGATGATCTGGTATCTAACATCAGAACAGGCCTTGTCATGGGTTCTGGTGGTTCTTCTACATCCAATCAGGTAGCCGCGGCGGATATCACGCGTCAGAAAAGCCCAAAACGCGTCGGCCCCTATATGGTGCCACGATGCATGGGTTCAACAAACTCCGCAAATATGGGAACTGCCTTTAAAATCAAAGGCCACAGCTATTCCATTACCTCTGCGTGCTCTACATCAGCACACTGTGTGGGGAATGGCGCAGAGCTTATCCAGATGGGCAAACAAGACATCGTTTTTGCCGGTGGAGGTGAAGAACTTCACTGGACTTTGACAGTTCTTTTTGACGCCATGGGCGCCCTTTCCAGCAAATATAATGACGACCCTACCAAAGCATCTCGCGCATACGATTCTGACCGCGATGGCTTTGTCATTTCCGGTGGTGCTGGTGTCGTTGTTCTTGAAGAATACGAACATGCCAAAGCACGTGGTGCAAAAATCTATGGTGAGCTTGCTGGCTATGGCGCAACATCTGATGGCGCTGATATGGTTGCGCCATCTGGTGAAGGTGCTGTTCGTTGTATGAAACTTGCTCTTGCAGAAGCTGGCAATACCAAAGTTAACTACATCAACGCTCACGGTACTTCCACGCCAGTTGGGGATGGTACCGAGCTTAATGCAATCAAGGAAACCTTCGAGGGACAGGATATTCCTTGGATTTCGTCAACAAAGTCCCTAACCGGCCACTCTCAAGGGGCGACCGGCGTTCAAGAAATTATTTACTCACTGCTTATGATGAACAACAATTTCCTGTGTGCATCTGCAAATATCGAAAACCTCGATCCCGAAGCTGTAGGTATGCCAATTCTCCTTGAAAGAAGAGACAACGAGGAAATCGACTGCGTTATGTCCAACAGCTTTGGCTTTGGAGGCACAAACGCATCGGTAATCTTCAAACGCCTGAACGAGTAAGCCTGATAATAAAAAACAGGACCTCGCAAAGAACAAAGCTTCGAATAGCAGTATTAGACGAAAGGTAGAAACGTGACGATGACAACGGCATTGATGGATGGAAAGCGCGGCTTAATTATGGGCGTCGCGAACAACCATTCCATCGCCTGGGGGATTGCTCAAGCGTTACATAACCAAGGGGCAGAACTCGCTTTCACCTACCAAGGTGACGCCTTTAAAAAGCGAGTTGAACCTCTGGCAGAATCATTGGGATCAGATCTGGTTCTTCCTTGTGATGTTGAGGACGGTGATGCATTGGAAAATGTTTTCGCAACCCTCAAGGAACAATGGGGAAGCCTGGACTTTGTTGTCCATGCAATTGCCTACTCTGACAAAGAAGAGCTTAAAGGACGTTACGTAGATACAACACGGGAAAATTTCCGTAATACCATGTCTATATCCTGCTATTCATTTACTGCTGTCGCACAAAAAGCAGCACCATTTTTGAGTAAAAATAGTAGCTTGATTACCCTGACATATCTTGGGTCCGAACGCGTCACGCCTAACTATAACGTTATGGGTGTTGCTAAAGCTGCTCTGGAATCGTCTGTGCGGTATCTTGCAACCGATCTTGGCCCAACAGGAACACGCGTTAATGCAATCTCTGCAGGTCCAATGCGTACACTTGCAGGCTCTGCGATTGCAGATGCCAAGTATACCTATGGCTTTACACGTGATAACTCACCACTTGAGCGCAATGTGCTTTTGGAAGAGGTTGGAAACGCAGGCCTTTATCTGGCTTCTGATCTTTCTGCTGGTGTGACCGGTGAAGTGCACTTCGTTGATGCAGGTTTCAACGTCATCGCGATACCAAGTCCGAAAAAAGACTAAGGCCATTTTTATTTAGTCATGAGATTAAGGCTGCCTTTTGGCAGCCTTTTTTACGACCGACGCTAAGATTTAAGACATTTTGATATGTTCACGCTTTTTAGTCTTTTTACAGGTGCCTTTTTAGCCGCAACAATACTCCCCTTCTCTTCCGAAGTAATGCTGGCAACAGCATTGCATTCTGGGGAACATCCAAAATGGCTTTTGGTGCTCATTGCAACAACAGGAAATACCCTCGGCGCCATTGTGAACTGGTGGCTAGGTCTTTACCTTTTACATTGGTCAAATCGCAGGTGGTTCCCCTTTTCAACACACCAATTAAACAAAGCCTCAAAATGGTTTCAAAAATACGGTACTTTCTCTCTACTACTAGCTTGGGTTCCGGTAATAGGTGATCCCCTCACTTTTGCAGCAGGGGTTCTGAGGGTTAGATTTATTCTTTTTTTACCCCTCGTGTTTTTGGGGAAAGGGTTGCGATATATCTTGATAGGATGGATGTTCTAAAGAACAGTTTATCGTAGGAGGTTCAGAAAATTAGTGCCCTTTTCCCATCCAGACTGCGATAGTCAACAATAACGTCTGATGTCTAAAGGGATAACAGCAATGATATCTGGTAGATTCCACGCTCTCTTGATCACTATGATTGTTATCCTTGCCGGATGCAGTGCCCAACAAAAGCAAACACCATCACAGGCAACAACATCATCATCAACAAATACAACCGAGAAAATACAACAGGATAACCCCGGCTTTTTGGTGGGTAAAAACTTTGCCTTGCTCGAAGCCCGTGAATATCCCTGGAGCACGCTTGGACGCCTGAACGTTGCCGGGCGGCACTTTTGTAACGGCACGATGGTTGGTGTGCGACAGCTTCTCGCTCCCGCGTCCTGCCTTTATGACCTTGTCGAAGGTCGTTGGTTCCAGCCGAGGGAAATGGTTTTTATTGCAGGATATCAGCGAGATGATTCAACGATATCTTCCGTTGTAAAAAATTATCAAACCGCACAAGGCTTTACCCCTGCAAACAAAAGTCTGAAATCTTTACTGAACAACTGGGCTTTGGTCGAGCTAGACAACCCACTTGGCAACTATACCGGTTGGGCTGGCGTTACAAACCAGACACACCCCGACGACTTAATCATCGAAGCTGGCTACCGTAGGGGATGGGAACACATACAGGCCTTGTTTCCCTTCTGTAATAAAAACGCCGCCAGATCGACCTCGTGCCCCTCACGGAACGAAGGTCCACTCAATCGTTTTTCTATCACGGATCAAGGACTTGTTCTCGCACCAAGCAATGTCATCGCAGATCAAACCTATCAAAGCTGGAATCTGAGCCCACACCCCGCTGCCCCGCAAAAATCACCTTATGTTACTTCACAGCCTCAGAACAGCGTGCAGCGTCTGTTAGTTGACCTTAAATACCTCGAAACAAATACATCCGATGTATCCAGAGCACTTTTGCAGGCACAGCAAGATTTGGACATTCCACAAACTGAAAAAGCTGACAGCACAACGCTGTATCACCTACTCAAGCGGCTAAACGTTCTATACAACGGCAATCCTGTTTCCTGATATTTCGATCAAGATAGGTTATTGGGCAAACGGATGGGTTTTGACTCCCGCCCCGCTGCCCTGTACACAGCAGCAAAATATATGGGCATCAGATTTTGGGTAACCCTGATCAGGCGAAAGATATTGAGAACCGGTAAAAACAGAAAGATCTGTGCATGAAGCTGATCCTTGCCCCCATGGAAGGTCTGGTCGATGCACAAATGCGCCAGATACTTACCACTATCGGGGGCGTCGATCAGGGTGTGACAGAGTTTATCCGGGTCAATGACCTCGTTTTACCACCGAAATCCTTCTATAAAATTGCCCCAGAGCTTAAAACCGCAGGTAAAACCGTTGCTGGGACCCCAATTGCAATTCAACTGCTTGGCTCGAACCCTGATGTTATGGGCGAGAATGCCCACCTCGCGGTGAAACTTGGTGCCCCGGCCATCGACCTCAACTTTGGCTGTCCCTCCAAACGCGTTAACTCAAACAAAGGCGGTTCTGTCCTGCTCAAAGAACCCAATATAGTCCATGACGTTGTTAAAGCGGTCAGGGCTGCTGTTCCGAAAGAGGTTCCAGTCACTGCGAAGATGCGATTGGGCTATGAAGATAAATCACAAGCTCTGGAAAACGCTCATGCCATCGAAGAAGGCGGCGCCTCAGAAGTCTGTGTGCATGCCCGAACAAAGGTAGAAGGCTATCGCCCCCCGGCCCATTGGGAATGGATTGCCCGTATCCGCGAAACTGTTGATATCAACGTGGTCGCAAACGGCGATGTTTGCACAGTGGATGATTATAAACGCTGTCGCGAGATCAGTGGTTGCACCGATGTCATGATCGGACGTGGCCTTATTGCCAAACCGGATCTCGCCCGTCTGATCCAGCATGATAACCGATCTGATAGGGATAATACCTCTCAGAATGCTCCCGTCCTGCCTTGGCAGGAATTCTTACCTGTTTTACGTGGGTTTTACAGGGAAATGTGGTTGGAAGTACCGGATAAACACGGTCCTGGGCGCCTCAAGCAATGGTTAAACTTTCTGAAACTGCAATACCCAGAAGCTCAAGATCTCTTTACGCAAGTCCGCGGGATCAAAGACCCTGAAGTTATCGATCGTATGCTGCTTCCTGATGCTTTTCGAGAAGCAAGCTAAAGGCTAGCGATCTCATCCACCCGTAATTAATAAAAGTATTTACTGAACGGTTTCTTCAGTTGATTTTTCCAAGTTTTCATCTGATTTCTGTCTGGAATCATATATCATCAGCCCGATAACCATAATAATTGCAGGGATTCCCATTCCAGCTGCATAAAGGAAAAAAGTTGTATAGTCTGTGTGATCAATAATTACACCAGAAAATCCTGAAATAAATTTACCAGGAAGAGTCATAAACGAGCTAAACAATGCATATTGTGTCGCCGTATAACTCTTATTAACGAGGCTGGACAAATAGGCAATAAACACAGCACTAGCAACACCATTAGAAAAGTTATCCGCTGTAATTGTCAATGTAAGGAAATCAAGGGAATAGCCAACCTGTGCAAGAATGGCAAAAAGAACATTCGTTAGACAAACCAATATCGCCCCAAGAAGCAGAACAGGTAAAAGCCCGAACCGCATAAGTAACATACCACCGACATAGCCACCAAAGATTGTCATGATCAGACCAAACACTTTGGATATGCTGGCAATTTCAGACTTCGAAAACCCAAGATCTATGTAAAGAGGGTTTGCCATATTCCCCATGATAATATCACTGATTTTATAGGCACCAATAAATGCCAGAATAAATCCACCAATCCAGCCATTACGCTTGAAGAAATCCACAAAGGGATTCAACACCATTGTTTGTGCTTGATCTATATAGCTATTTGATTTGTCAAAAGGCTTGATACCCTCAGGCGCTTCTTCCCTATCCGGTTCTTTGATAACAAATACGGTAATAATACCGACCCCCATCAATAGGGCCATGACCTGATAACTTAATATCCAAGAATAAAAATCAGCCAAATATAATGACCCTGCACCAGCCACGAGCATAGCAATGCGGTAACCCATGACATAATTAGCAGACATAGCTCCTTGGTACTCTGTATCCATTGCTTCAATACGATAAGCATCAAGCCCGATATCCTGTGTTGCCGAGGAAAAAGCAACAACAACGGAAAAAGCGGCCATTTGTGCAAGGTTTGCAGTTGGATCGGTAAAAGCCATACCAATCAAACCAACAATAATACCAAATTGCCCCAAGAGCATCCAAGAGCGGCGCTTTCCCAAACGCCATAAAAAGGGAATATCGATGTGATCGACCAAAGGTGCCCAGAGAACTTTGATTGAAAAAGCCAAACCAACCCAAGCAAAAAAACCGATCTCGGTACGGGAAACACCCACATCTCTGAGCCATGTATTCAGCGTAGAAAAGATTAACAGCAAAGGCAGGCCAGCAGAAAAGCCAAGAAACAACATACCTATGACCCTTGGTTGACGGTAAACCATCAGAGATTCTAGCCAGTTATAGCTACTTTTTCTCTTGCTAGTGCCGTCTGTCATATACCTGCTTTCTCTGTATCAATTGGCCCAAAGGCCTTCATTACTCATATAGTTAACTGTCAGCTTTTGGATCATAAGTCACGGATCAAAGATTGTCTGTGGGTTATTTTTAAATCGCTCACAATTTTCTCTACTCAAAGAGTGTTGTAATCTCTAAGCTTTTATCCAACAGTCACGTCATTCATATAACGAACTCATAAGTCACGACACCTCTACAACAGGAAACGCCTTACATGACAAACAACACCACTTCATCCATACAAAAGTTTGCCGCCCCTGCTGGCGGTATTCTTAACACTGAAATGAAGCAATTTTTTGATGATAATGGTGTGTTGGTTCTGGAAGACTTTGTATCCAAAGCTGCCTGTGAAAAGCTGATGACACAGGCGGGGAGCATTGTAGATGCATTTGATCCCGATGAATTTCGGGCTGTCTTTTCGACAACCAATAAAAGCCATGAGGGTAATAACTATTTCGAAAAATCAGGAGATAAAATTCGCTGCTTCTTCGAAGAAGGTGCCTTTGATGCCGAAGGTAAGTTGAAACAAAATAAGGCGCTGTCTATCAACAAGATCGGACATGCTCAACACGATCTTGATCCCGTGTTTTCAGCTTTTTCCCGCAATCCCGATCTTGCACAGGTTGCCAAGGATCTAGGCATGGCACAGCCCTTGTTAAGCCAATCTATGTATATTTTCAAACAACCCCGTATCGGCGGCGAGGTGATTTGTCATCAGGATTCAACCTTTCTCTATACAGAACCCCATTCCTGTATCGGTATGTGGTTTGCCATGGAAGATGCCACCCTCGAGAACGGCTGCATGTGGGGCCTGCCCGGACATCATAAATCCCCCTTGAAAAAGCGCCACTATCGCAATGCCGATGGAAAGCTCTTTACCGAAAAGCTAAATGACACAGTATGGCCCGAAGAAGACCGCGTGCCACTAGAAGTCAAACAGGGATCATTGATTGTTCTCCACGGACAGCTTCCACATCTAAGCGGGGCAAATACGTCGGATAAATCCAGACAGGCCTACACGCTGCATCTAATCGATGGTGCTTGCGAGTATCCCGATACAAACTGGTTGAGTAGAAGTTCAGACATGCCCTTCAGAGGGTTTGAGATTGACGGGTGACACCACAAGGCAAAGAGCAGACTATATAGAAGTTCTGAATTGCTTGGCCCTTTCAAAACTTCTCGTGGGTGTTAATTACGAGATTATTGGCACACCGCCTCTGAGTATCGATATTGCAGACAGCGATATTGATATTGCCTGTTTCAGCTCTGCCCCTGGTGCATTGGCGCAGAGATTATCAACAGCACTTGCCAACCATAAGGATCTATCTCAAAGAACTCTTTCTTTTCCGCCCTACAAAACAGAGCTTATTTCCTTCAACTTTATGGGGTGGCCCATTGAATTTTTTATTCAAAACAGGCCCTTAAACGAACAGTTTGGTGTCCGCCATTTTCTTTTGGAAAAACGGTTACTAGCCCTTTTCGGCACTCGCTTTACGCAACGAGTGATCGAACTCAAGCAGCAGGGTGTAAAAACTGAACCTGCTTTTGCCAAACTTCTTGGTATTACCGGCGATCCCTATCTCAATCTTTTAAGTCTGGAAAACCTGCCAGATCAAAAAATCAGACGTCTATTTCCCCCAAGTTTATGATAAGTCACAGCTTCCTGTTGTCTCTACCTTAGGGATAACGCTATGATCCCGTGAGTTTTGTTATAAATCAACCAGCTTTACGTGTTATCTGTGCTGGTTTAGGGGGTATTGTGGACGAAGTACTACTGGTTCTTCTGGGAATTCTCATTCTTTTTGGTGGCCCGATACTGGCCTTTGTGGCCCTGTATAAAATCGGCGGACTACGCAGTGAGATCGTTGCTCTAAAACTCAAGTTACAAAACCTTGAGAAAAAAGCTGTGCCAGCCACAGCACCAGACACAACCATAGAAAACCCCGTGACACCGTCACAAGAAGCAAAACCAGTGGCAACGCCACAGGAAAGCGCACTTGATACAGCTAAAGGCATCCAGAGCGAGTCTTTGCAAAAACCTGTACAAACAAACGAACAACATTCGTCCTCAGAAGAAACCGCAGCTTCTCAACCCGGGGCCAATGCTCAAGAACCATCAGGCATAAAACAGAGCAACCAGCAAGCTGAGAAACCTGTCGCAGCTAGATCCATTGCCGAAGCCATGGAAAGCTATTCCAGTGACAAAAGCCCGTGGAAATCTTTCGAAGAGGCTTTCACCCGTCAGTGGCTGGTTTGGCTAGGTAGTTTGACCGTTATTATCGGCGGCGTTTTCCTGATAAAATACTCAATTGAGAACAACCTGCTTTCCCCTGGCTTTAGAATTACCTGTGGCGTTCTCTTTGGGTTAGCCCTGATGTTTGGTGGGGAATGGTTACGTAGACGCCCCATTGAACAAGCAATCGCTGCGCTCAAACCCAATCACGTTCCACCCGCCTTAACTGCTGCGGGCCTTGCCATCACCTATGGCAGTATCTACGCCGCCTATGGCCTGTACGATCTTATTTCACCGCTCTTTGCTTTTGTCCTGCTCACCATCGTAGCAATTGCCGGGTTGGGACTTTCCTTGCTTCAGGGCCCATTGATTGCCGCTATGGGCATGGCTGGCGCCTTTGTCATTCCGATGCTCGTCAGTACAGGCAATTCGTCCGCCTGGGCTCTTTTCAGCTATCTAAGCTTTATTACAGCCTCTGCGTTGGCGGTTGTCCGCTATCAGAACTGGTGGTGGCTTGGCTGGATGTCTCTCACAGGTTCAGTTCTCTGGCAGCTTCTATGGATGGGTGCAGCATGGGAGAAAGGTGATATCTATCCGCTTGCTCTGCATCAAACCCTAATGATCGGACTCTTTATCGCGCCACGGTATGAAAGCTTCCTCAGTTCTATCGAAGATATCAAAACCAGCTTAAAACATCCGTTCGATTTTGACGGCAACCTGTCGCCAGAAAAGATCCTTGGGCTTTCGGCCATCGCAGCTGTACTGGCATTACAGATTATCCTCTTGTCCATGGATAACTTCTCTACCGCCTCGCTTGTCTTCTTCTTTATCATTGCTGGTGGGCTTGGGTATAGCGCCTTCAAACTCAGACACTGCGAAGCCCTGCTTACGGGGATTTCATTGGTTGCGCTTTATATTGTCGCCCGTTATCCCTTCCCCGGTTCGATCGAGCTTCCAGAAACCCTCTACGTTTCCGGACAAGACGCGGGAACGCTTATTAACCCCATCATCCCGCCAGAGCTTAATTTCTATCTGCTGCTCTCTGGCTTTATTGCCATTCTTGCCGCAGCTGTCGGCTTCAGAGGTCTAAGTAAAACCAAAACACCCGTGTATCTGGCGACGCTGTCAGCGACAGTCCCTTTGTTGGCCTTCTTGTTTGTTTATCTCAGAGTATCCGCTATCGGTGCTGACCTCGCGTGGAGCCTACTCGCGCTGGTTCTTGCTGGCCTCGGCTTTATGGCCGCGAAACAGGTCCTGCCAAAAAGATCAGAAGCTGGTATGGAACCTGTATTGGGCGTCTATGCCCTCTCGGTTCTCGCTGCTTTGGGTATTGCCTTTGCCATCGCCTTTGAAAAAAGCGGCCTGACGATTGCCCTCGCGCTGCTACTCCCTTCTGCCGGATGGGTTGCGTCTCAAGTACGCATCCCCTTTATACGTCCATGCATTCTTTTCGTCGCTGTGGTCGTAATCCTTAGGCTCGTCGCCCTGAATCATTTCGATCCTGTAATTCCACGAGAAGAAGTCGATGCGCTCTGGCTTCTCTATAGTTTTGGTATTCCAGCAATCGCTTTTGCCGGGGCGGCCTATTATTTTAAACAAGAAAAAGACGACCAGCTCGTGACTATTCTTGAATCAGGGGCCATCGCCATTGGCGTCGTACTCGTCAATCTGGAAATCAGATATCTGGTGAACGACAATAATCTGTATGCCCAGTACTACGGCCCGCTTGAACAAAGCCTACAGTCCCTGTCTTGGTTGATAACAGGCGCATTCCTTTATTACCGCAATCGCATCGTACCGCGCATTGCCAGCAACTGGGGCTCTAAGATCCTGTTATCCATGGCTGGGGCACAGATACTGGTCTTCCAGTGTCTTATCTTCAACCCTGTCTTTACCAACGAAGCCGTGGGGAATTGGCCACTATTCAACCAGCTATCGCTTGCCTATCTGATTCCCGGCTTGATCAGTGTTATTATCTACCGCGAAGCCCGTAATCAGGGGCATAAGAAGTTTATGCCATGGATTGGCGGTATCGCTGTCTGGCTTGTCTTTCTTGACCTGACACTTGAAGTCCGCCGGGCGTTCCATCCCTTTGCTATGGCATCAGGCGACATTCTCAATGCCGAAGGTTACAGCTATTCAGCCGCATGGCTTATCTTTGCCGGGATACTACTTGCCGTCGGGATCATTCGGGACATTTCCAAGATACGTCATCTCTCTTTGGGATTGGTTCTATTGGTGACCACCAAAGTCTTTCTGTGGGATATGTCTGCCCTCAGCGGCCTTTACCGGGTGGCATCCTTTATCGGCCTTGGCCTCTGCCTGATCGGCATCGGCTTCCTCTACCAACGCTTTGTTTATCCAATTGGATCAGAGCCGGAAGAAGATAAAAAAGATGATAACAAGGCAAAGTTTGCTAAATAACAGCCTTATAATTAATTCAAGAATCCAAATACTTTAAGAAATATTAACTTTCTTGTATTTTGGATTCTCAAATTAGTAATTTTTCTAGTATCTCATTAATAATAAAGGATGATTTATTATTCGTGTAAATATTTTTCAAATTCTATTTATTTACAGATAGTTACAATAGCTTCTTATTCCTAAAACCAGCTTATGTACAGTTTATCCATAGCCTCTTTAATCAAGGAAACACACAAAGTTGTGTGTCAATAGGCAAAATAGTGATGACGACAACTAAGTATTGTGTGAAAATTATCTTGTGCAAATGAGATTTTTGTTTGCATGAAGCAAGGCCGGGGTGCGACCCGGCCTTTACTCAATAACTCGCTAATGCTGATAGCAATAGGAATTATAGTCATTCGTACCTATTTGGCACACTTAGGAGTACCATACTCTTTTTAATGTGCAAGTAACAATTCAGCATTAGCATTTCTTTCAAGGAAAAAGAAGTGTCAAAGCAATTAACACACGACGATAAAATTAAAGTCCTTAAGCTATTGGAAAAAGGACTATTTCAACATGAAATCGCCGCCATCTTTGATGTTAATCAAGGGCGTATATCAGAAGTAAAAAATAATTATGTACTCACTAAATCAGGCAATTCGCCCAGTACACAATTATCATTAATCTGACACAAAAAAAGGGGCTGCTAAAAAGCAGCCCCTTTATCAGTTGCGAAGATCGCTTAACCGATAGCTTCTTTACTACGTGCGTGACGTTTACGCTCATGGCCGATCAGGTACTGTTTACGCAGGCGGATAGATTTTGGTGTTACTTCCACCAATTCATCGTCCTGAATATAGGCAAGTGACTGCTCAAGAGAACGAATACGCGGTGGTGTCAACTTGATCGCATCATCTTTACCGGAAGCACGTACGTTGGTCAGCTGTTTTGCTTTCAAAGGGTTCACTTCAAGGTCATTGGGACGACTGTGTTCACCGATGATCATGCCTTCGTAAAGTGCATCACCTGGGTTCACAAAGATCTCTCCACGCTCTTCAAGGTTCCAAAGGGCGTAAGCAACAGCAGAACCAATACCATTGGAAATCAAGACGCCCTGACGACGCCCCTGAATCGCACCACGGTAGGGACCAAAGCTGTGGAACAGACGGTTCATGATGCCGGTACCACGTGTATCTGTTAGGAACTCACCGTGATAACCAATCAAGCCACGTGAAGGCGCCAGGAAGGTCACGCGGGTTTTACCCACACCGGATGGACGCATATCAGTTAGCTCAGCTTTACGCTCAGCCATTTTCTCAACAACAACGCCGGAGTATTCTTCGTCCACATCAACGACAACTTCTTCCATTGGCTCAACCAATGTATCAGTTTCATCTCTGTGCATCAGCACGCGCGGACGAGAGATAGAAAGCTCAAAGCCTTCGCGACGCATGTTCTCAATCAAAACACCCAACTGAAGCTCACCACGACCAGCAACTTCGAAAGAATCCTTTGAATCACTTTCTTTGATGCGGATGGCGACGTTACCTTCAGCTTCACGGTTCAGACGATCACGGATCATACGGCTGGTAACTTTGTCACCTTCACGGCCCGCAAGCGGAGAATCATTAACGGTGAAAGTCATCGCCAAAGTCGGCGGATCAATCGGCTGTGCAGCAATGCCTTCTTCAACAGATGTATCGCAGATCGTATCAGCAACGGTTGCATCAGGAATACCCGCAATCGCCACGATGTCACCCGCACGCGCTTCCTCAACAGGAACACGTTTTAGACCATCAAACGCCAATAGTTTTGACAAGCGGCAATTGTTGATCGTTTTACCGTCGGCAGTGATGACCTTCACTGGCATATTCACCTTGGCAATACCAGAGTGGATACGACCGGTCAGGATACGGCCAAGAAAGTTGTCTGCTTCAAGTGTGGTTGCCAGCATGGAAAACGGTGCATCAACTTCTTCAGTTGGTGCTGGCAAAATATCAATCATCAACTTGAAGAGTGGTTCCATATTCTCTTGCGGATCTTCAAGGTTTGTAATTGCCCAACCTTGTTTTGCAGAAGCGTAAAGAACCGGGAAATCAAGCTGATCTTCGGTTGCATCAAGGTTCACAAGCATATCAAAAACCTGATCCACAACCCAATCAGGGCGCGCATCAGCTTTATCAGCTTTGTTGATAACAACAATTGGTTTCAGACCACAGGCAAGAGCTTTTGATGTCACAAACTTGGTCTGCGGCATTGGGCCTTCTGCTGCATCAACCAGCAGAACAACACCATCAACCATAGAAAGGATACGCTCAACTTCGCCACCGAAATCGGCGTGACCAGGTGTATCAACGATGTTGATCCGGGTTTCTTTCCAAGCCACAGAAGTACACTTGGCAAGAATCGTGATACCACGTTCTTTTTCCAGATCGTTGCTGTCCATTGCACGTTCATTGACCTTTTGGTGGTCACTAAATGTACCGGATTGTTTTAGTAGCTCATCCACCAAAGTGGTTTTGCCGTGGTCAACGTGTGCGATAATCGCCACGTTGCGAAGCGCTGTAGTCATTGCCTTATACTCTCATGTATCAAAGAGGGGCTTCTGCGCCCCGCATTATCTTCGGTCATCAAATACACCCGGGTCATCCATGGCGTTATCAATGTGCTCTTGTCTTTCTGTTCTACGTAACCACTAAGGTCTGTAGCGCAGTCGTGTGACAGAGCGATGACCTACTTAAGTTTTTCCTCTACCAGTTCCGCCAGAGAAGTTTCTGGGCGGGCGCCAAAGTGGGAAATCACCTCGGCGGCGGCGATTGAACCGATCCGGCCACTGTCATAAAGATTGTAGCCGTTCGTGTATCCGTAAAGAAATCCTGCTGCATATAGGTCGCCTGCCCCTGTTGTGTCAACCACCTGTTCAACAGGAATGGCATCAACAACGTGAACTTCATCACCCGCACAAACGACAGAACCCTTATCACCACGGGTGATTGCCGCGACAGAACAACAGCCTCGGACCTCTTGCAGAACAGCATCAAAGTTATCAACTTCGAAAAGCGCCATGGCTTCTTCTTCGTTTGCAAAAAGAATATCAACGTAGTTATTCACCAGATTCAGGAAAGATTCGCGGTGGCGACCAACACAGAAAGAATCTGACAGTGTCAGCGATACCTTACGTCCGGCAGCATGGGCTGTTTTAGACGCATGGATAAAAGCTTTCTTCGCTTCTTCCGGATCCCAAAGGTACCCTTCCATATAGGTAACTTTGGCAGATCTAATCATTTCTTCGTCGATATCAGCAACTGTGAGATTAACACAAGCACCGAGATAAGTATTCATCGAACGTTCAGCATCTGGCGTCACAAAGATCAAACAACGCGCAGTAGAGGGGCCATCCGTTGCAGCTTCGGTATTGAACTCAACGCCTTCTGCGCGAATGTCATGACGGAAAACCTGACCGAACTGATCATCACGTACTTTACCAAAATAGCCGCCCTTACCACCAAGCGACGCAATACCGGCCATGGTATTCCCAGCAGATCCGCCAGAGCGTTCAATCGCAGGCCCCATCACATCATAGAGCGCATCGGCACGATCCTGATCAATCAGGTTCATCGCCCCTTTGATGATACCTTGTTCTTCGAGCAGCGCATCATCAGCAGTAGCAACAATATCAACGATGGCATTACCAATGCCGACAACATCAAGTTTGGCGTTTTCGCTCATAAAATTTCCGTATTATAGGCCCACAGAGTTTGCTCTGGGGTCGGTTACAGTCAGGTTATAATTTGCGCGGAGTATAGCCAGTTCCATATTCTGGGCAAGCACAAAGCCACAGGTCTCCCATGCGCTGCTCACAAGGCTTGCTTTCAATCTATAAAGAATTTCCAAAGATGTAGCTTAAGTAACTGAAAAAACGCCTGACTATCTTGCCTCTTGCCCACGCGTGGAATAAAGATCAAAGTCGATGGAGGTTGCAAAACTTCATATTTCAAACAGCTTTACCCGATATTGCCCCAAACAGCGGTTTAAAAGCCCTGTGTAAAGTCGTCTGAAAAGGGCGCGTTTATTACATTCTGAGAAAGTCACGTTGTGAGCACACAGGAAAATCAGGCATCTATATTGGATACCACACGGCAAGGTATTATCTTGGCCATTATCGCTATGGCTGCCTTTTCTTCAGGTGATGCCGTGGTCAAACATGTTGCGCAAACCTATCCCCTGCCACAACTTCTTTGGGTACGATACATTATCCTGTCTGTCTTTGTGATTAGCATGGCGCTTTATAAAGCTGGCCCAACGGGATTAAAAAAGGTTGCACAGGCGAACAACCTGCCCCTGCAGATATTCAGATCTGTATTTTTGCTGGGTGAAGCGTTCCTCTTTACCTTAAGTTTCAAACTGCTACCCATTGCCGACGTTCACGCAATTGTAGCAGTAGCCCCCATCGTCGTCACAGCCTTGTCAGCTCTATGGTTAAAGGAACTGGTTGGTATCCGTCGTTGGTCAGCTGTCCTCGTTGGTTTCGCAGGCGTAATGATTATTCTACGGCCTGGCTTTGAAGGCTTTAACGAACTTTTTCTATTGCCCCTTCTGGCAGCAGCAGCCTTTGCCGTTTATCAAATTTTGCTACGTATCAGCAGCCGTTATGACGATGGCGAAACCTCACAGTTTTATACAGGTGTTGTCCCCTTGATCTGTGTAACCTTCATGGTTCCGTTTTTCTGGGTAACGCCGGATTTCTACGGCTGGATCGCGCTCATTGCCGGGGGTATTTTTATCAGCCTCGGACATTTCTTTCTGATCTTCGCGTTTCAATACGCAACCCCGTCTGCAATCCAGCCCTTTAACTACACACTCCTGGTCTGGGCCACGCTCTTTGGCTGGCTCTTCTATGATGAATTTCCAGATCAATGGACCATCGTGGGGGCTTTGGTCGTGGTCTCTAGTGGGCTATACACCCTCTATCGTGAGCGTAAACGAAGCTAAGACGATTCTTTCATCCAGATATAAAAAGGGAGCGAGCAGCTCCCTTTTCAACATCGCCAAGACTGAAACAACCTATTTCAATCCGAGGACATCTCGCATGTCATAGAAGCCGTTTTCCTTGCCCTGTAACCAGTTGGCAGCCTTAACAGCACCACGAGCAAAAACTTCACGATTGCTTGCCCGATGTCCTAACTCTATCCGCTCGCCATCTGCAGCAAAGATCACGCTGTGGTCTCCCACCACATCACCACCGCGCAGCGTTGCGAAACCGATATCGCCGCGTTTTCTCGCGCCAATAATGCCATCACGTACTTTGTCTGCAACTTTGTCCAGCTCAACCCCACGCCCCGATGCCGCTGCTTCACCAAGGGCGAGCGCAGTGCCTGAAGGTGAATCAACCTTGTGACGGTGGTGCATTTCAACAACTTCAATGTCGTAGTCTTCATCCAATGACGCCGCGACCTGTTCAACAATAGACATCAGAAGATTCACACCCAAACTCATATTGCGGGCAAAAACAATTGAGGTTGTCGTGGTTGCCGCTTCCAGTTCAACCACCTGTTCTTGGGTCATTCCCGTGGTTCCAACAACAAGTGAACATCCGGTTTTTGCGGCCAGCTTTGCATGGTTAAGTGTTGCTTCCGGCACAGAAAAATCAATGACAACATCGCACGCCTCAAATAAAGCGAGTGGATTATCTCCGACTGTTACACCAATCGTGCCAATTCCCGCCAACTCACCCAGGTCTTTGCCAAGGTTAGGGCTCCCCGGAAGTTCGGTTCCACCAAAAACCTCACAGTTATCCGTTCGGCCAATAACGTCTGTCAGCATGCGCCCCATTCGGCCTGCACTGCCAACAATCCCAATTTTGTTAGTCATCTTCATCTTCCCGTCAAAGACTAGCATGTATGGCTATATAATCTATTTCAAAACAGAGATAGCAGCTAAGTCAGATCTGTCCAAGACAGAACTCTCACCGCTTCCAGAACAAAGCCTGTTATTCATAATTAGCGGTGATACTTAATAGCGAGTTTTGGAAAACAAACCCAAAGTGCCGTAGCTGAAACTTCTAAATAAACGAAAGCATAAAAAAAGCCTGTCAGGTATATCACCGACAGGCTTTTTCTTATTAAAGGTTTGGTCTTTATTCCGTAAGGTCTTCCCAGAATTCTTTGACGCGCTTAAAGAAGCCAGAGCTAAGAGGCGAATTATCCCCGCTTTCTTCTTCAAATTCACGCAACAGCTCTTTCTGACGTTTCGTCAGGTTAACCGGTGTTTCTACGGTTACCTCAACGTACATATCGCCACGTGAGCTCGATCTGAGGACAGACATCCCCTTGCTACGCAAACGGAACTGCTGTCTGCTCTGCGTGCCATCCGGAATAGAAACTTTGGCACGGCCGCCGTCAATTGTCGGCACTTCGACAGAACCACCCAAAGCAGCCTGCGTCATCGAAATGGGAACGCGACAATAAATGTCTGCGCCCTCGCGCTGGAAAATTCTGTGCGGTTCAATCGAAAGGAAAATGTAAAGATCCCCGGGCGTACCGCCACGAGCCCCCATTTCGCCTTCGCCAGCCAAACGAATACGATTGCCTTCTTCCACACCCGCAGGAATGTTTACCTGAAGGGTTTTTTCTTTTTCCACTTGGCCAGAACCGTGACAGTTTCCGCAAGGTTTTTCGATAACTTTACCGACACCCTGACAAGTATGACATGTCCTCTCAACGGTAAAGAAACCCTGTTGCATACGCACACGACCCGCACCTTTACAGGTACCACAGGTTACCGGGGATGATCCCTTTTCAGCACCGCTGCCATCACAAACATCACAGGAAACTGCGCTTGGAATCCTAATTTCGGCTTCTTTACCTGTGTACGCATCTTCCAGTGAAATTTCCATATTGTAGCGAAGGTCGCCACCGCGTTGGGACCCGCCCGCAGATCGCCCACCGCCGCCAAAGCCGCCAAACATTTCTTCGAAGATATCAGCAAAGCCACCGCCGCCGAAACCACCGCCACCAAAGCCGCCGCCAGCGCCTGGCCCGCCATTTTCAAAAGCAGCATGGCCATAGTTATCATAGGCCGCGCGTTGCTGGTCGTCTTTGAGAACGCCATAGGCTTCGTTAATTTCTTTGAATTTTTTTTCCGCTTCGGCATCATCCGGATTGCGATCCGGGTGGTATTTCATAGCCAGTTTGCGATAGGCCGATTTCAACTCTTTGGCATCTGCCGAACGTGAAACCCCTAAGACCTCATAGAAATCCTTTTTGGACATCAGTATAGTTTTCCCTCATCAGAAGGTGAAAAGGGGCTGGCAAACGCCAGCCCCCTGAAATCCAAAACCGCCTTAAGCGCTTTTGCTGTTCTTCTCGTCGTCAACTTCTTCGAAGTCTGCATCGACAACACCGTCGTCAGCTTCTGCTTCAGAAGCCGATTCAGAAGCACCTTCTGCGCCTTCGGCACCAGCGTCAGCATAAAGTGCTTCACCCAGCTTCATTGACGCCTGACCCAAAGCTTCCATCTTGGCTTTGATATCTTCAACATCATCACCTTCAAGCGCAGTTTTCAATTCCGCAACCGCTGCTTCGATAGTTGCTTTTTCTTCGTCAGAAACTTTATCGCCAACTTCACCAAGTGTTTTCTCTGTCTGATGGATCAGACCTTCAGCCTGATTTTTAACTTCGACAGATTCACGACGGGCTTTATCAGCATCGGCATTTTCTTCAGCATCACGAACCATCTGATCAATGTCAGCGTCGCTCAGGCCACCAGAGGCTTCGATACGAACAGACTGTTCTTTACCGGTTGCTTTATCTTTCGCGCCAACATTAACAATACCGTTAGCATCAATATCAAAAGTAACTTCGATCTGAGGAACACCGCGTGGCGCACCAGGAATACCTTCGAGATTAAACTGACCAAGAATTTTGTTATCCGCAGCCATTTCGCGCTCACCTTGGAACACACGAATTGTCACAGCACTCTGGTTATCTTCGGCTGTAGAGAAAGTCTGGCTCTTCTTCGTTGGGATTGTTGTGTTACGATCAATCAGTTTGGTCATAACACCACCCAGTGTCTCAATACCAAGAGACAATGGTGTCACGTCAAGAAGAAGAACGTCTTTCACTTCACCCTGAAGAACACCCGCCTGAATAGCAGCACCAGTTGCCACAACTTCATCAGGGTTCACGCCACGGTGTGGTTCTTTACCAAAGAAGTCCTTAACAGTGTCATGAACTTTCGGCATACGGATCATACCACCAACCATGATGATCTCGTCGATGTCACCAGCTTTTACACCAGCGTCTTTCAACGCAGACTTAACAGGACCCATTGTGCGTTGGATCAAATCGTCAACCAATGCTTCCAATTTCGCACGTGTCAGCTTGACGTTAAGGTGTTTAGGACCAGACGCATCAGCCGTAATAAACGGTAGGTTCACTTCAGTTTGAGTAGAAGAAGAAAGCTCGATCTTTGCTTTCTCAGCAGCTTCTTTCAAACGCTGTAGAGCCAGTGTATCTTTACGAAGGTCAATACCCTGTTCTTTGTTAAATTCATCTGCCAAGTAATCAATGATGCGGCTGTCGAAATCTTCACCACCAAGGAATGTATCTCCGTTTGTTGATTTCACTTCGAACACACCGTCACCGATTTCAAGAACGGAAACATCGAAAGTACCACCGCCAAGGTCATAAACAACAACGGTACCAGAACCTTTTTTGTCCATGCCGTATGCAAGAGCAGCAGCAGTCGGCTCGTTGATAATACGTAGAACTTCAAGGCCAGCGATCTTACCGGCATCTTTTGTTGCCTGACGCTGAGAATCGTTAAAGTAAGCAGGAACAGTGATAACTGCTTTTGTCACAGGCTCACCAAGATAACTCTCGGCAGTTTCTTTCATTTTTTGCAGGATGAAAGCAGAAATCTGTGACGGGCTGTATTTTTCACCGTTGGCTTCAACCCACGCGTCACCATTGTCAGCTTTAACAATATTGTATGGCACAAGGTCCATATCTTTTTTTGTCAGCGGATCGTCAAAACGACGACCGATCAAACGCTTGATCGCAAAAAGAGTATTTTCAGGGTTTGTAACTGACTGGCGTTTGGCGGGCAGCCCAACGAGGCGCTCTTCAGCCGTAAAGCCAACCATAGAAGGTGTCGTACGCGCACCTTCAGCATTTTCAACAACACGGACGTCTTTACCGTCCATAATAGCGATACAGGAGTTTGTGGTTCCTAGATCAATACCAATTACTTTGCTCATGTTTATTCCTCACACTTAATATAGCAAACCGATTTGGCAGCCTTGATGCCAAGCACTGCCGGCTGGTCCCTTTTGAGGGCTGAACCCATTTTTTGGGCTCACGGGATATATATGCAGCCAGAGCTTTCACTGCAAGGAGCAATATGCCTAAAAAAATAAGGTTTTTCAGAAAAGTTAAATTACATTATGAATCAATAGATTAGTGATATAATAATTTATCGCTCATCTTTATTATGATGTTTTTCAGGTGAATCACCGCGCGAATATTCCGGGAATTTAGCCATAATGAACTCAAAAAAAGCCAACGTTAGCCCTAATATCCGAAAAATGGTTAAGTGGATTGCTGTAGGAGATGTTTTGTTTGGAATCGCCGTCATGCTCACAGCGCACTATCTTCTCAAAAATGAACTTGTTCAGTGGTTCGGACTCGCCGTTACCCTCATTGGTGGACTCCTCTTTTTAACAATGCGCTTACTTGAAAAACGGCAAACACGAATCATTAATTCTCAAGACAGATCAGAGAGCTAGCATTTATAAATAGTTCAAAACAGTGATAAAGTGTCCGTAATAAAATGATTGCCGGTTTTCAATATCACCCCGAATATTTCAGCCAGGAAGAACAGAAAAATCTCTTATCCGAAATTCGAGAGATGATCAGGATAAACCCTCTGTTTCAACCCACAATGCCCAAAACTGGTAAGCCCTTTTCTGTCGCCATGACATCGTTTGGGTCTCTGGGCTGGGTATCAGACAAAACCGGGGGATATCGTTATCAAAGTTTCCATCCCGTTACCAAACGCCCCTGGCTTCAGATACCGGATAAATTACTCACAGTCTGGACCGATTTAACTGGCTATTCGGAACTTCCGGAATGCTGCCTGTTAAATTATTATCAAAACGAAAAAGCGAAAATGGGTCTTCACCGGGATCAAGACGAGCAGGATTTTAATGCACCCGTTCTTTCTGTATCATTAGGAGACAGCGCACTCTTTCGCCTTGGAGGGCTTAAACGGCAAGGGCCGACAACATCAACCAAATTAAATTCTGGTGACGTCGTCATACTTGGTGGCGAAGCTCGAAACGCCTATCATGGTATTGATCGTATTTTATATGGATCAAGCCAGCTACTGAAAAATGGTGGACGTATTAACCTCACGCTCCGTAGGGTAAATAAAGTCTAGCAATTTCTCTCTCCTAGAACGTTGCAAGATCATCATCCAATGAGGCTGCTTTTGAAAAAGCATCTCCATAAAAAAAGTCGGCACAAAAGTACCGACTTTCTCAATCTAAACAGCTAAAAGCTTAAGCTGTTGTGTCCACTTTATCTGCACCAGCAACAGGGCCGCCCTTGGCAACGCCAACGCGTGCTGGCCTTAGCAGACGATCATGAAGGCGGAACCCTGGTTGAATAACCTGTAAAATTGTCCCTTCTGGTTGGGAAGGATCAGGAATTTCAAACAGCGCTTCATGGCTGTGCGGGTCCATACGGGCACCCATTGCCTCGACTTCGGTAATGTTATGTTTTTCAAAAACCTTGAGCATTTCGCGATTGGTCATTTCAACACCATCGCGGAGCGTTTTAAGGTCTTCATTGCCTTCGGCGGTTTCTTCTGAAACAGATGACAACGCACGTTGAAGGTTATCCATAACACCAATTAAGTCTGTCACCAGCTTTTGAGGTGCATACTTGATAGCATCTTCCTTATCACGACGCGTGCGATTACGAAGATTTTCCATATCTGCCATTGTACGCAACAGCTTGTCTGTCAACTGAGCATTCTGCGCATCCAGTTCAGCAACTCTTACGGCATCTGACTTTGCTTCTTCAGCTGCAGACGCAGTATCAACGGTTGCTTCTTCTGCTGCTTCTCCGTTTACCAGATCATCAGGAATCTGATCTTCAGCAACAACATTCTCTTCCGGATTTTGTTTTTCCGTTTCGGACATTTTCCGCTAACCAATCTTCTCTTTTAAGTTACTTACTTCTGGATTTAACAAGATTTCAGCCCTGTTTATCCAACCACTCTCATCCAATCATTCGACCAAGTATTTTGGCGGTATAATCCACCATCGGAATGATACGGGCATAGTCAATTCGTGTTGGACCAATGACCCCGATCGCCCCGACAACCTGTTGTCGAGTATTTTTATAAGGTGCCATTACTACAGAACACCCCGCTTGGGCAAACAATTCATTTTCAGACCCTATAAAGATCTGAACCCCCTCTGCCGTTTTTGTCATTTCTAACAAACGGACCAGAGACTCTCGTTTTTCCAATGCAGAGAATAGATGGCGTACCCTTTCCAAATCTTCAAGGGCATTTATATCTTCAAGTAACTGTGCCTGTCCTCTCACAATCAGCGCACCATTAGAACTGCCATTGATATCTTCGGCCCATGTCGCCAATCCCAGTTCGACAACTTTCTGTGACAGCTGGTCCAACATGGCCTGATGTTCTTTGAGCTCGGTTTGTATTTCTTGTAGCGCTTCTTCCAATGTCCGCCCGACCATACGCGCAGCCAAAAAGTTTGATGCATCAACAAGCGCAGAGGGCGGTAACCCCAAAGGAATATTAACCACCCTGTTTTCAACTGATCCAGAATCAGAAACCAACACAACTAGAGCCCGCCCAGGAGCAAGAGATACAAATTCAATATGTTTTAGAGGTTCAGATAATTTAGGCGCGACAACCAATCCTGCACACTGGGAAAGGCCGGATAACATTCCCGTAGCCTCTTCCAATAACTGAGGCATGGATTTTCCATCAGCTGCACACTGTGCTTTTATCTGGCTGCGCTCATCTTTACTAAGGTTTCCGTGTTCTAACAAACCGTTCACATAAAGCCGAAGGCCAACATCCGTTGGTAGCCGTCCGGCAGAGGTATGCTTGGCAAATAAAAGCCCCATATCCTCTAGATCAGCCATAACATTACGAATTGTTGCCGCCGACAGATCCATACCAAGCTTGCGAGATAACGTTCGGGACCCAATGGGTTCCCCGGTTTCCACATAAGCATCAACCACCAGACGGAAAATCTCGCGAGAGCGATCATTCATACCTGCAATTGCACCGGATATCAGGGATGTGTCATTAAACTTCACAGAATTTCCTTTTAAATTCCAATGCCCTTAAATAAGTGATCCTTATTCACCGACTAGCATTGTCTTAATTTAGTAAGCCGCAAAGCCTTGGTCAATGCTGGCTTGAACGAAAACTAACACTTGCATCATAACCCGATACCTCTTAAAGACGCGCTTAAAATTAAGACTCGGTTTTTGAAGGTCAGCATCGGCCCGCTTGTTCTATTAGGAATAGTGACAAATTAAATGAGTATCGGTTCTTTAAATGCAAAATTAGAGGCCTTTTTCGCCCAAAATTCCTTTGATGAACCGCATTTGGTCATAGACCTTGATCAGGTAGAGGTCAATTTCAACAATCTAGCATCTGCCCTGCCCAACGCATTGATTTATTACGCGGTAAAAGCCAATCCTGCATCGGAAATTTTGTCTCGGCTTAAGAACCTAAGCTCCTGTTTTGACGCTGCGAGCATCGCAGAAATCAAATTGTGCCTGTCACTCGGTATTCCGGCGAATCAAATATCATTTGGCAATACTATCAAAAAAGAAAATGCCATCGCCGAGGCCTACAAACTCGGCATTCAGAGTTACGCATTCGATAGTTATGAAGAGCTTCTTAAAATTGCCCGATCAGCTCCCGGTTCTAATGTCTATTGTCGTGTCCTGGTCGACTGTTCTGGCGCCGACTGGCCCCTAAGCCATAAGTTTGGTTGCTCGCCCGTTATGGCCAAAGAGTTGCTATCACAATCAATGATCCATGGCTTACATCCAATAGGTCTTTCATTTCATGTGGGGTCACAACAAACAAAAAAAAGCCAATGGGATAATGCTCTCGGTCTAATTAAAGAACTCTATAAAGATCTGAAAAATGAGGGTATTGAACTCTCTACACTTAATCTCGGCGGCGGTTTCCCCACTGCGTACAATGCGGATGTACCATCCATTTCTCAATACGGCGAATACCTTTCATCTGCGTTGAAAAAGCACTTTGGAGACAACATACCAAAAATCATTATAGAGCCCGGACGGTCTGTTGTTGGTGACGCAGGGGTCATAGAAGCTGAAGTTGTTTTAGTGTCCCGCAAGAATACAGACGATGAAAAGCGCTGGGTTTATCTCGACATCGGCATTTTCTCTGGTCTCGCAGAATGTCTTGATGAAGCCATCAAGTATCCGATTACGATTGCTGGAAAAGAGGCTGATACCAACCTGGGACCTGTCATTCTCGCAGGCCCGAGTTGCGATAGCGTCGATGTCCTTTATGAGAAATTTAATTACGATCTGCCGCTTGATTTAAAACCTGGCGACAAGATTCGCATCCATGCAACAGGCGCTTACACAACAACTTACTCGTCCATAGGCTTCAATGGGTTTCCCCCACTGAATAGCAGCTGCATATAAATCCGGGAACTCTATTCATCTACGATCAAATACCGTGCCTGAGGTGAAGAACGTTCTTCGCTTGTCTTTTCTGAAGCCATCTCGTGGCCACCGATATCTTCCTGCCCCAGTTCCACAGAAATGTCCGGTTTATTCTGGGTTTTGGAATTATGTGGGCGAATACGGTAACTACAACGTCGACCACCTTCTAACAGATATTCGACACGCTCCACATCAACATCTGGCCCAAGAACCGTCCTGAAGATAGACAACTCTGCACGACAAAATCCCTGACAAATCGTAGCCGCAGTACAAATAGGGCAGTGATTTTCAATAAAGAGAAATCCACCCTGATCATCTGCCTCGGCTGATGCCATATATCCTTCGCGCTCTCTCAATTCGACCAGCTGGTGTACCCGATCTTCAAGTGTTGTTACCTGTGAAAGGGCATCTGTATAATTCTTTAGCGTCTGTTGCTCGCGATGACTGACCAGCTTCTCAACCCCTTCATCACCAAAAATGATGCGGGCGCTTTCAATTAGATCTTTTGTCAACAATGCATGAGAATCGCCGAATGTGTTATGAGACTCTGCCGTTAATTCCCAACTCACAGCTGGCCTTCCCGCCCCTGATGACGAAGCCTCTACCGATGCCTTTTGAATCATTCCTTCTGCAGACATTCGTTTGAGGTGTTGGCGCATACCAACTGCTGTCATAGACAATTCACTTGCCAGATCAACTGCTTGCATTTCTCCTCGTGCTTTTAGCAATGCGAGAATTGCATCTTCTGTCTTTTCATTTTTTCTCATAGCAATAGAGTATAGTCTATAAAGTTAATTAAAAAAAGTATTTGCTTTTTTAATTATTCAGCTTACAAATTAAATAAGAAAAGAAAAAACTTTTTTATTTAAGGTCTGTATCATGCCCAACTCTGCGCCACCAAATACTAAGTCAAAAATGACTCCGCAGAACATTCTACACCTGGTGATTGTTTGTATGGGCGTCGCCCTTTATGCCTTAAATAGCTTAATCACTTCGACATTATTGCCTTCCGCCGTTGATGATCTTAATGGCGTTGAATTTATTAACTGGTCAGCCCTGCTTTATACCACCGCCGCAATGATTGCATCACTTTCCGCAGGGACAACAAAAACCAGAATCGGTGGGCGTGCTATTATGACTATCGGTGGCTCGATCTTCACGGTCGGCTCTCTTTTGGTCAGCCTTTCCCCATCAATGGAATTGTTTCTGTTCTCTCGCGTTGTTCAAGGGATTGGCGGAGGATTGGTTCTCGCAAGTTGTTACACCGTAATTGCTGACCTTTTCCCACGTCATCTCTGGCCAACTGTTTTTGCGATGGAATCTGCTGTCTGGGGTATCGCCTCGGTTGGTGGGCCACTCGCTGGTGGTATTTTTGCCCAAACAGTAGGATGGAGAGCGGGTTTCTATATCATGACTGTCTGTGCAATCCTGTTTGTCATCCTTATAAGGTCTAGTTTTCCTAAAAAGGAAAAGACTGAATCCACAACAGAAACAGAAGTCAGAACATCACTGCCTTTCTTCAGGCTTGGGCTTTTGGGATCAGCCGTTTTGATCATCGCAATGGGGAACAGAGAACCCGACTACGCCGTGGCTTTCTTGATCACTGGTTTATCTTTACTCGGATACCTTCTTTATAGGGACAAAAGATCTAATAACTCCTTACTTCCCAAGCATGGCCTCAGTCTTTTCAGCGTTGCCGGCACCGGAATTACAGTCATCTTTCTGGCCATGGTTTCTTCCATTTCTTTTATGGTTTATGGCCCGTATATTTTGCAAAAAATTCACGGGTTCTCCCCCCTGTCTGCAGGCTTCATGGTCGCCCTTGAATCAATATCCTGGTCACTCGCAGCAATGGTCTGTGCCAAACTTCCACAGAATAACAGTTGGCGGCTATATCTTATACCAACAGGTGTCTTTACCGCATTCTTAGGGTTTTATGGCATTGCACAGTTTCTTTATGGCGGGCCATTATGGTCCTTGAGCATTGCAATTTTTCTAGCCGGGGCAGGATTCGGCATTTTTTGGGCCGATCTATCATCTGTAATCATTGAATCAGGGCCAAGTGAGGAACAGGATAAAAGGTCTGGTGCTATTCCTACGCTGCAAATGTGCGGGGGCGCATTGGGTCCTGCGATTGCCGGCATCCCAGCAGCCATGATTGGGTTCAGTGAGGGGGCCAGCCCAGAGATTATTGAACAAACATCATATTGGGTTCATGCCATCTTTTTCCCCGTATTGATCGTTGCCACACTCTTATCAATCTATCTGGTAAGATTAAAAAACAAAGACGCTCAAAAGAATCTATTGAATTCTATTCCAGAGCCCCTGTGATATTCCAGATAAATCAGGCAGATAACCAGATCATAAATACGGCTAATCAATGCCACTGGACGTACCGGAAGCCATAAGGTAGCTTCCCGCTCAATATATTTATTTATCGCCAATATTATTGAGGGCTAATCATGCGTCCATCAGGCCGTACTCCTGACCAAATGCGTCAGGTTACTATTGAAACCAACTTCAGCAAACATGCCGAAGGATCTTGTCTGATTAAATTCGGTGATACGCACGTGCTTTGCACAGCATCAGTCGAAGACAGTACACCACCATGGCTTCGCAATTCTGGAAAGGGATGGATCACTGCCGAATACGGTATGCTTCCCCGCGCAACCCATAGCCGTTCAAACCGGGAAGCCGCCCGCGGCAAACAGTCTGGCCGGACACAGGAAATCCAGCGTCTGATCGGCCGTTCTCTGCGTGCGGTTGCTGATATGTCAGGCTTTGGCGAACGCCAGATCAAAATTGACTGTGACGTTCTACAGGCCGATGGTGGCACACGAACAGCGTCCATCACAGGCGGCTTTGTTGCTCTCCATCTTGCATTTCAGCACATGAAGAAACTAGGCATGATCGAAGAAATTCCGCTGACAGACCACGTTGCAGCTATTTCTTGCGGTATTTTCGAAGGCACTCCCGTTTTGGATCTTGATTATCCCGAAGATTCCAATGCTCAAGCAGATTCAAACTTTGTCCTGACAGGCGGCCTCGGCGTTGTTGAAATTCAGGGAACAGCCGAAGAGAAGCCTTTTTCTCGCGATGAGTTCAACGCGCTGCTCGACCTTGCGGAAAAGGGTGTATCTGAGCTTGTAGAATTACAAAAACAGACTATCTCTGGCGCGTAAAAAGACCGTTAGAAAAAGATACGACCAGAAAGACAAGCAGGAAAAAACTCATGACTCAGGCTGAAAAAACATTCCCAGAGAAGACTCTACGAGATAGTAAACTTGTTCTCGCCAGTCATAATCCGGGAAAATTACGCGAAATAGCCGAGCTTTTGGCTCCCTATGGCGTTGACGTTATTTCAGCCGGAGATCTTGGCTTGCCAGAACCTGTCGAAGATGGGGAAACCTTTGCAGCAAATGCGGAAATAAAGGCGCTTGCCGCTGCAAAAGGATCCGATCTACCTGCTCTGTCAGACGACAGTGGTCTAGCTGTGGTTGCCTTGAATGGTGCCCCCGGTATCTATTCTGCGCGTTGGGCCGGGCCTGAAAAAGATTTTTCTTTGGCAATGGAAAAGGTCGAAGAAGAACTGCAAAAAGCAGCAAAAACAGGTAATGACACACGTGCGGCATATTTTGTATGCGCTCTTTGCCTTGCTTGGCCTGATGGCACAACAGAAGTCTTCGAAGGTCGCGTTGATGGCACTATTGTCCATCCGGCGCGCGGTCTGCAGGGTTTTGGTTATGACCCTATTTTTCAAGCTGATGGTGAGACAATAACATTCGGTGAGATGGATCCAGCACGCAAACATTCAATGAGTCATCGTGCCCGTGCCTTTGCTTTGCTTGTTGCCGAAAAATTCACCCCTAAGGCCTGAACCAAAGTCTTCGTATCAACTTTACTGGCTTTTAAACGAGACTGAATTCACCGTGCTAAACTAGTCAGCACTAGTTTAAACTCATTTCTGGCTGACTTCTAAAGGGACTGCGTTTTGATAAACACTCCAAGTTCCGGCTCTTCCCTTCCCGCTGCCGCACGGCGCGGATTTGGTATCTATATACACTGGCCCTTTTGCTTGAAAAAGTGCCCCTATTGCGATTTCAACAGCCACGTCCGCGAAGAAGTTTCTCAGAAACGATGGCGTACAGCCCTTTTACAAGAACTTGATCATTACGCCGACTTATTGAAGAAATCTGGCGGCGAAGGCAGAATTGTCAGCTCAGTATTTTTCGGCGGTGGCACACCTTCTCTCATGGCGCCTGAAACTGCCGAAGGATTGATTCAAAGAATTCGAAAACACTGGCCCTGTACGAATGACCTTGAAATTACACTAGAAGCCAACCCAACTTCTGTTGAATCAGATAAGTTCGCTGCCTTCGCCCAAGCAGGTATCAATCGCGTATCGTTGGGGATTCAGTCCTTAAATGATCAGGATCTCCAGTTCTTAGGGCGGGAGCATTCTGCTGCAGAAGCTCTCAAAGCGATTGATGTCGCCCGGCAGAATTTTGAACGCTTTTCTTTTGATCTGATCTACGCCCGTCCTAAGCAAGAGAAAAAAAGCTGGGAAGACGAGCTAGAGCGGGCCCTAAACGAAGGCACCAAGCATCTTTCTCTCTATCAGTTAACAATTGAAGAAAATACACCGTTTCATGGCGCGCGCCGTCGTGGCGAGCTTAAAGAACTCAACCCTGACATTGCAGCCGAACTATACGATGTCACCAACAATGTTATGGCACGTCACGGATTGCCCAACTATGAAATATCAAACTATGCCAATCCCGGGGAAGAAAGCCGCCATAACATAACCTATTGGAAATACGGCGATTATATCGGCATCGGCCCCGGAGCTCATGGACGACTGACATTGGCAGACAACACGCCTTTAGGAAACAAAATCGCGACACGGCAGCACAGAGCACCAGAAATTTGGCTCAGTACAGTAGAGCAAGCTGGTCATGCAACTCGAACACACAGTTCCATTTCGACTACGGAACGTTTTGAAGAAATGCTCATGATGGGGTTGCGTTTGAGCGAAGGTATTAAACTAGAAGATGTCCGGGATGAAACAGGTCAGAATCTGACAGATCTGATTCAACCCGATAAAGTGAATCAACTTGTACAAGAAAGCTTGCTATCTCTTGATAACAAGAGAATACGAGCCACAGTTGAAGGCAGAACCCGGCTTAACAGCGTACTCTCCTACCTATTGACATAATCATCCTGCAGGTCGGGAATTACGCCAAAACCACAAAAAGAAATCCTTCTCGCAAGAACATCATTCTATCCACGTTGACAAGCCTGCTAAATCATTTCAAAAATAGCCATGGCTAACTATGATTATTCCTCTTCACTCTTAGATTTCTCAGATGCCCCTGACGAAATCCTTCGCATATTGAAGATATGGCAAGATCATAAGCCTGCTCAAGGTAACCCCTATAAAAACGAGATGGATCCCTTAAGGTATCGTAAACACCTTGGTCGGTTTTGTGTTGTGGAAATTCAGAAAGATCCCCTGGACTTCATATACCGGCTTGATGGTACCGAGATTTCATCCTCTTCAAACGAAGATCTTCGCGGTAAAAGCATCCTTGATGGCACCCCAAGCCAAATCTATCATGAGCATTTTGAAGAGTTTAAGACAACCTTTCTGGCTTCGGCTCCGCAGATATGGAAAATCTTTTATCGAGACGAAGAGACCTGTGATTATTTACGACTGATTCTTCCCTACGCACAAAATAATGCCCCAGCCAAAGACTTACCGTCATATTTTATGACTTACTGCTATTCTCTTCTTACTCCCGAGGGACATTTCGAAGCATCACGTCACTCAACCTCAAAGATTTAGCCTATCTATAACTTGCCTGATCATCAAACAGATGAGACAAGGCAATAAATAGAGGATTTATGCATGCTACACCTAGAAAAAGCCGCCGCCATTATTTATCAGCAGGCTTCCAAAAGACCAGGTTTTGAGGACTTGAGCACTGATGAAAAGTGGAACGACATTGCCGTCGATAAAGACCGCGTTATCAAGACTCTGACCCATAAATGGAAAGGCTGTATCTCTCTGATAGCAGAACTAAAAGAACACCCGGATGTCAAAGCTACTGGAATTGAGGATCTCCCGGAAAGCTACAAGCTAGAGAAACTTGAAGGGCCAAAGGCTGACGATGGGAAATTGCTGGAAGATACGGCAAGAGCAATGGTCTCAGCCATTCTAGATGCTGCATTAGCCCAGCATATAAATAGATAACCAGCGTTTTAACGTCAGGATTTAGCTGTGAGTCACTTCACAAAAAAGCAACTTAATAGCATATCTTTTTGGCGCGATATCAATCCACATCTCACTATCAGCTCGAATCACCTGAACGCAACTCCTACTCAAACGATTGACGACAATCTACTGTCCAGCGCATCTGATTCGTTATGGCAAGACGGATACCTGGATTGCCAAAATGTTTTTACAGAACAGGATATAGCGCCCCTTCGTCAGGCAATGGAGGAACTTCATCACCATAATCTGCCACAGGCATTTATTTATCTTTACGACGAATCTTGGGAACTGTTTTTCCGATTGCGAGCGCTCTTGCAAAATTTCCTGGGGGATAATTACAGCGTCCTTCCCCATTTTTGGGCTTGGTACATCATCCCCGGCAAAGCAAAAGGCTGGCCACCACACAGAGACAGCGCCGATCAATCAGTGATCGAACTCTATGGACAGGAAATGTTAGTCTCACTGAGTCTTTGGGTCCCCTTAACGGATGCAACGCCTGAAAACGGCTGTATGTCCGTTCTCCCGCTTAGCTGTGAGAAAGATTATCCGGCTCCGGTTACAGATCCATCTGAAATTGCCTTACAGGACATTCTCTGCCTCCCCGCCAAAGCTGGGTCAATATTAGGGTGGCGACAGGATCTCTATCACTGGGGTGGTCGAAGCCACAGAAATGCCAAAACCCCAAGATTAAGTCTCTCGCTCGAGTTTCAAAATTCTGCCTTGGATCCGCTCTGTGAACCTTTGTTAGACCCCAAGCATCCCCCATCCCCTGAAGAACGCCTGAATCTCATCTTTCAACAGTTCGAAAAATACAAGCACATCGCGGACCTACCCAAAGGCTTCGAAGAAAATAAACCTGCGACCTAATCACCTGCGGCCTAATCAGGGGAATTTCGCAACAGCCGCAAAGCGTTCAAGGTCACCAATACCGTCGCCCCCGTATCAGCCAACACAGCCATCCAAAGCCCTGTCACGCCAAACAAGGTTGTCATCAAAAAAATACCCTTGAGGCCCAGCGCCAAAGCAACATTTTGGTGAATATTCGACATGGTCTGACGTCCACGACGAATCAATACTGGCAGGTCCTGTAGTTTATTTTGCATCAACGCAATATCAGCCGCTTCCAGAGCAACATCAGTACCGCCCCCCATTGCGATACCAACATCGGCAACTTTAAGCGCAGGGGCATCGTTTATGCCATCACCAACCATCACCACAGTACCTTTAGCCCGCAACGCTTCGATTTCCCTGAGCTTATCCTGAGGCATCAAACCTGCTTTTACAGTAAGCCCTAGCTCACTCCCCAACGCTTTGCCGGTTTTCGGGTTATCCCCGGTAAGCATAATGGTTTCAATACCAAGCTCCTGCAATTGGCCCAGGGTATCCTTGGCTTCTTCACGCGGTTCATCACGTAAAGCCAAAACCCCGGCAAGGACATTATCAATTATCACAACAACAACGGTTTTACCCTGCGCCAAAAGTCCCTGTGCCTGTTCATAAATCTTTGCATTTTCAGATAGTTGTTCTGCAAAATAATCCGTAGATCCGACAGCAACCATACGTCCTTCGACATTGCCCAAAGCTGCCTTTCCGGTTATGGATTGGGCCTCTGTTACAGCCGGAATCTCTATGCCTTGATCTTCGGTATAACGAACAACAGCTTCAGCCAACGGATGACTTGATCCTCTCTCAACAGCCGCAGTCAAGCGGATCATCTCTGCCGCATCGTCCTGTGCAATAACATCTGTAACCTGTGGCTTGCCTTCAGTCAGCGTACCCGTTTTATCAAAGGCCATGGTTTTAGCTCGGGACAACAACTCTAGGGCTGCCCCGCCTTTAATCAACAACCCTCTCCGAGCCGAAGCCGCAAGAGATGATGTGACAGCAGCTGGCACTGAAATAACCAGCGCACAGGGGCAGGAAATAATTAACAACGTAAGAGCCTTGTATATCCAAGCCTCCCAAATTCCGTTGAATAATAGCGGGGGAATCACGGCAACCAACAACGCAACAAGCATCATTGCCGGTGTGTACCAAGATGAGAAGCGATCAATAAAACGTGCAACAGGGGCTTTGTGTTCCTCTGATTCTTCGATCAACCTGATGATACGATCCAACGTGTTATCACCAGCTTCCGACGTCACACGAAAGGTTGCAAGTTTCTCAAGAACAAGGGCTCCAGCCTGTGCTGTGTCATCTACATCTCTGTTTCGGGGAATAGATTCACCCGTCAGAGCAGCTTCGTCCAAAATCGCCATCTGATTAAGAACAATCCCATCAGCAGGTAATCTTTCACCCGGGCGGACTTCAATTACATCACCAACAGACAAGTCCTCAGCTGGGACTTCCCGACGATCGTTCCCTTGAACCAGCCGGGCAACTTTAGGCTGGAGATCAAGCAGTAGCGTCACGCCTTCTCGCGCTTTATTCGCGGCCCGCTGCTCCAAGGCTTCACCAATTAAAAAGAGGAATAACACCATTGATGCTTCGAGGGCTTCGCCCAGAAGCAAAGCCCCAATCGCAGCAACCGTCATCAAAGTTTGGATACCAAAATACTGGCCAAAACGAATAGATCGTACGGTATTGAGAAAAATGGGAATCAAACCAGCTAAAGCCGCGACACTATAATAAACACGTGCATTTTCCGCGTTAAACTGTGCCAACACCACCGCAACAACTAGCGCAACGCCCGCAATAAACATCTTACCAGCACTTCCACTCAAGAATGCTTTAACCTGATCAAAATGACCAAAATCAGAACCATTTGAAATTGCTGTCGGTGTTTGACTCTGGGTCTGCGAGGAAGAGCAACAGCTTGAACTTCTTTTTACCTTAGCCAAATTGCCGTCGACGACTTCAGTCAGACCAAAACCCAAGCCCGTAACAACCTTTTGTATATCGTCTTGAGTAACTTCGCTCGGGTTAAAATCTGTGTTCAAGCGTTCTCGTGCAAAAGAAATTCGCGCCGTATGAATACCCGGTAATCTGTCGACTGCTTTTTCGATTGATTTTGCGCAACTAGGGCAATCCATACCACTGATTATCCAGACCATATGATGGTGGAGCTCTTTAATTTCCGCGATTATAGCAATAATCGCATCCTTAATATCCTCGCCCCCAACCCAAGAGACAGCCTTGCGGGAAACCACAAAAGAAGACAGCCCAGGCAAAGATTCGAGCCTTTTGCTAATTCGATCCCGACAATCCCCACAGCTTTCAGCTTCGGGCATATAATCTACAAATAAAAGTGTTTGCGCCATAACCAACCTAAATATGAAAAATTATTCATATGAAATTATATTCATACTTAAATTAAGTCAAGAGACCGTGGGAAAATTAAGTTCAATACTGAAAGCAGCATCTTACCAACCGCCACCACCGCCGCCGCCGCCGCCGCCACCGGAAGACCCACCACCACTTGATGAACTACTAGACGACGAGCTTGGCGGACTTGAAGCAGAAGAAATCGTATGCCCGATACCACTTGTTAGCCCACTGGCAATAGAGCTTGAGCTACGGGAAAAGGAATCCCCACTATACCAGCGTGGTTTATAATCCATCGGGGCCTGATTCATAATGGCCAGATAGCTTTGTAATCTTTCTGACCATTGATCTTCGACCCCAAGAGCCATCGCAAAGGGTAAATGCTGCTCAAACACATGCTCATTAAAATTAGGTTCTGGACCAATAGCAGACAGTCGCTCTCCTTCGGCAACAGATAGGTACAGCTTATAGCCTTCCAATTGATCAAGAATTTTCTGTCCCTTGACACTTGGGGCTTCCATCAAATAGCTAAAAACCAGCGTGACGGTAAAAATCAAAAGAACAATACCGTAATTTTCAGCTGAGAAGGCCTGATCGGTAACTAGTTCTCCTACAGATAAAGAACAGTAGGGGATCACCAAAAAAATGGCCAAAGGCAAAAGCGCGGCAATGTTTTTTGGAAGCCCGGACTTTGCCATTCGTTCAGACAGGATCCTGCACAAAGGTGGTAAAATAACCCCGGAAAAAATACCAAAGAAGGCCATAAAGAACAGTGCCGGGACGATGAGATCTCCCCCAGCATAGGCCAGTGACATAATAACGCCGCCAAGCCCAATTAAAAATCCGATAAGCCATTTACCAGTGTTTGCTGCAAAATAACCCGATCCATACTCACCGCTTACCTCTTCCCCAAAAAAACTCACCACAGAGGCAAATCTGGAATCGTATTTCCGCTTTAATTTATATTCATCTTCAGGATCAGGCAGTAGTCGGTCAATGATCGTCCATTCCCCTCGTGGTAAACTATCCAGATCTGCTTTTTCTGTTCTCTTCAGGGAATAGTCACTTTTGCTCTGATTGATTGTTATATATCCCTTCGTTGCCAGACTTGTCAGCGCGACAACGAATGCTGTTTTCTGGCTATAACCTTTCCGAAACCCTAAATGGTTCAGATACCCAGCCGCCGCAGGGGAAATATTTTTTGGACCTTTAAAAAGGGGTATAACAATACCAGCCGCAGGATCACGACCCGCATAAAACCACACAACAGCATAATAGATCGTGACAATAACCAGCGTCACAATCCCAATCAAGAAGCTGGTATTGTCTTCAGCATCGCTTTCAGCTTGCTCAAGGTTATCCGGGACTCGGACAAAGCCAGTTGGCCAACTAACGGCTACCGTAAAACCTTCGCTAACTTGTAAAAAACGTGTCGTCGTAAATGAAATTCCGTCCGAAGTTAAATTTGATTCATAGTCACTTCCATCCTCGCCTTGATACCCTGTATAGCCAATAGAATGTATCACATTCGCACCAGTCGGGAGATCGATGTTTGCAACGACTTTATCAATAGGAAAATTCCAATCATTACCAGTTACATTCCAGTACAGCTCATCCATCGTATCCAGATGCGTGAGTTGGCGCGTCGTTATGTAGGTAATTTCATAGGTATATTCACCCGGTGGTAATAGGTAATCAGACCGCCCCAAATAAAGGCGGATACCATTGCTAAGATCTTTTATATGGTAATCTTCATTCTGTCCGTCTCGCGCAACAGAATAGAGCTGAAATCCAACCGAATAATCCTTACCCAGAACTTTGTATTTAGTGGGAAAATCTCTATAAATTCCCCTTGCTATATTTTTACCCTCAGCACGAACTGTTATTGTTTCTGTAATTCTCAAACTGCTATCTTCTTGAACAGCAATGTCAGAAACTAATAGCTTAATCCGTTCATCAGCCAATACAAAAGATGGCGCAAATAGGATCAACGCTCCAAGCAACAAAGCCCCAAAGTTCCACTTACGAAAAATTTGATCGTTCATAGTTGTACTCCTGGTGCCTGCCGGCCATCTGAATTTTCCAGCTGAAAATACTCTGCGCGGGTAAAGCAAAACTGTTTTGCGATTAAGTTACTCGGAAAGCTTTCGACAGAAACGTTCATCAATCGCACGGCCCCGTTATAATACCGACGCGCCATCTCAATATCATTTTCAACTTCTGTCAGGGTGGATTGAAGATCAAGAAAGCTATTATCTGCTTTTAGATCCGGATAATTTTCCGCAACCAAAAGCAACCTCGTCAAGGCAGACGCAAGGCCTCCTTCGACCTCCCCACGCTTATCAACACCGCTTCCAGAAAAACTCACACACTGTGCTCTCAATTCCGTAACATCGGTTAGCGTGGATTTTTCGTGTGCGGCGTATCCCTTAACAACCTTGACCAGATTGGGGATCAAGTTGCTTCGCTTTTTTAGCTGAACATCAATACCGCTCCAACCTTCAGAAACTTGCTGACGGTATTTCACCAACCGGTTATAGGCAAATATAGCCCACAGGATCACCAAGGCGGGAATGCCAATTCCAAGAACAGACAAAAGAAACGACGAAGGCATACACAGTCCACAATAGAATTAAATATGCCCTCACTATACAGCGCGTGTAAAAAGCCGCTAGCAGGTATTTTGTATCAATTGTTGCTGTTACTTTATCTTAATCGAGATCTTCCAGAACATGGTGTGCCATGTCTGCAATGACATGGCGGATATGTTCATCTGCCAATTCATAATGAACATGGCGTCCAGCTTTTTTAGACACCAAGATCCGCGCGTCTCTGAGGTGGCGTAGATTGTGGCTGGTCAGCGACTGAGATTGCCCTGTAGCCTCTGAAAGCTCACTTACAGAACAAGGATGCTCGAAACAACACAGGCAAAGCCGTAACCGGCCTTCGTCACCCAAAGTCTTGAAGATGTTGCTCAAGCTCTCAATACCCCTACCTCCAAGTTCGGGAAGTCTCTGACAGCAACTTTCTTCTCCTAGGGCATCAGAAATAACTGGCTGACAATTTTGATGGTCTTCTATCGCCACAATTCTACTTTCGATGATCTTTAGATAACCAAGCCACTTATGATCAATTAACCAAAGGTGTAAAGCTTGCCGGGGCAGGATCAACAACATTGATCAAATCACGCTCCAACGACAAAATAGCCAAACCGCGTTCACTCCGCCCATCTGCATGAAGACGGAAAACACCATCAAGACCGGCAAAACCTTGTGAATTAGTCAAAAGGCTCTTCGAATAGTTCACAGCAGTGGATTGGCTTTCGGCCTGACGGGCAATAACGGCTGCCAGAGCAACGGAATCATAAGCAAGTGTCACGATACGGGGTGGCGTCTGGCCATATAGTACTTTGTAACGATCTTTAAAGCTTTCCCAATGCACCGGGGAAGGGGCAGCATACCAACTACCAACCAGTGCCGGTTCACGACCAAGCTTGGGGTTATTCCACAGGGCTGTACCAAGATATTTCACCTGATTAGGATCAACATCATAATAGTTCAGTAACGGCGCAATCGTTAACAATTGCTTGCCACCCGTAGGAATAATAATAGCTTCATAATTTGGCGGACTAAGCGTATCGCGACCACGAAGCCGCGCAAGCGCTCTTCGTGACGCTGCGTCGCCCCGGGCTTTCAACGT
Source organism: Kiloniella sp. (assembly GCF_048270245.1). Lineage (GTDB taxonomy): Bacteria > Pseudomonadota > Alphaproteobacteria > Kiloniellales > Kiloniellaceae > Kiloniella. Next base: position 199,782 of record NZ_JBLWTH010000001.1, on the reverse strand, counting down.
TGCTTTATGGTCCAGAAGAGACTGATGGCGTGCATTGTAATTGGCAATCGCCTTTACTTTCTCTTCTAGATCAGGGGCTGATGGATTGAAAAAACCAAGCCGCGTTAATTCTACGCCTGATCCATAAGATTGAATTTGCAACGCGCTGACAATACGCCGACCATAATCGTTATCAGGGGCAAAAACAGCAACCCGTCGAATGCCCTGAGCTGCGGCATAATTCACGACACGTCTGATTTGTTCTTCCGGTGTTAGCCCCAACACATAAATACCATCGCCAGCCACAGCCTGATCGTTCGAGAAAGAAAGGACATTAATTCCCGCCTGACGAGCCAAGGGAGTGATGGCAGAAACAGATGTCGCAAATAGAGGGCCGATCACCAGATCAACCTGTTCATTAACAAGCGATTCCATTGCCATGCGCGCACCTGTTGGTGTGCCCGCTGTATCTCGCACCACCAGATCAAATTTTTCGCCGGACACATCAAACAATGCAAGTTGCGCCGCATTTAGTAGAGATTCACCAATGGCCTTGTGGCGGCCACTCAACGGTAAGAGAAACCCGACTTTTGTTCGCCTCTCGCTGATTACAACAGTTTCTGCCGTATCAAGGTCCGCGAAGGGATCGATCTCTTCAATAATTTCTGGTTCCGTAATTTCCGGCTCTACAGTGTTTTGCACAGACTCTGACTGACTTTCTTCAACCTCTGGGGTTTCTGCCGTTGCGTCCGGCCCCTTTTTCATGGTTGTCTGACAACCAGAGATCAGAATAGAAAGCAAGATGATCGCTGGTAGGGAAACAAGCCAACGGCTAATACCCATGCCTTTTACAACAAAGAAAGTTGCCAACGTTGAGCTCAAAACAGTCATCCTCTCAAAATCATCCTGTCACCAAGTCCGAAGGGACTAATAAAACACTTACCGAGGAACAAGCCAACAGTCGCCCCGCCCCAAGCAGTGATAAACCTGAACCAGCACTTTACCTCGTTGCCACCCCAATCGGCAACATGGGGGATATTACGGACCGTGCAAAAAAAATTCTTGCCGCCGCAGACCTTATCGCCTGTGAAGACACACGTGTCACCAAAAAGCTTGCCCAAGCCTTTGGCTTTACAGCCCCTTTGGTCGCCTATCACGAGCATAATGCTGACAAAGTAAGACCTAAACTTATTGAAAAGGTAAAAAAAGGCAATGTCGTGGCCTTGGTTTCTGATGCAGGAACACCCCTGATATCAGATCCAGGTTACAAACTGGCGAACAGTGCCCATGAAGAAGGTATCACCTTAACGTCTATTCCTGGCGCTTCAGCCCCGATTAATGCCCTTATCTTGTCCGGCCTTCCAACGGACCGCTTTTTCTTCAATGGCTTTCTTCCCAACAAAACAGGAGCACGTTGTAAGGCCCTAAAAGAACTAATCTCGATTCCCTCTACGCTTATATTTTTCGAATCTACACACCGCTTGGCCGGCTCTTTAGCCGATATGTACAACGTCCTTGGGAATCGCTCCGCCGCGGTAACACGCGAACTGACTAAGAAGTTTGAAGAAGTACGCCGTGGAAACCTCAAAGAATTGGTAGAATATTATGCCGAAGCAGGAAATCCCAAAGGCGAGATCGTCGTTGTTGTTGGGCAAGATAATACAAAATCCAACGAATTAACCGAACAGGACCTAGACGATCAGATTAGAAGTGCTTTGGAAAACAATTCACTCAGGGATGCCGCCGCTTTGGTCAGTACAGCCACTGGCTTGCCTAAAAAGAAAGTTTATCAACGCGCACTGGAACTTTCCAAAGATCGTTAAATGTCCCGTTTCTTTTTAAACAAATCCAAAAAGAACAGCTATACGACAGGCCGCTATGCAGAAACAATTGCAGCGATGTATTTACGGTGCAAGGGATACCAAATTCTTGCCCGAAACTATAAAACCAAGGTCGGCGAAATTGATCTCATCGCAAAAAAAAGATCACTGATATGTTTCTTGGAAATTAAAAAAAGAAAAAGTGTGGAAACAGCTTCCCAAGCAATTCACCAAAAACAACAAAAACGGATCATTCGCACAGCAGAATATTATTTAAAACAAAACCCCTTTTATCAGGATTTTGACAAAAGGTTTGATGCCATTCTTATTGGTGCCACAGTTTTCCCTTATCACATAAAAAATGCGTGGCAGGTTCACTAAACAAACCGTACAAAAACATTAGAACAGATATTGCGGATCTCAAATTTTGAGATCAGGTCATTAACAGGAGTAATTTCACCATGACCAAGGTGGGGATAGCACTTAGATTAACATTTACCTTAATTGGAATAGCCATATTAAGTGGGTGCAGCACAACTGGCGCCGTGATTGGTGCAGGTGCCGTAGCGGCAAACACTGCTGCAGAAGAACGATCCTTTCAAAAAGCCGTGACTGATGTTCAAATCCAGCTGGAAATAAATGACCTTTTTTTACGAGAGAACGTTTCTATTTTCAGAAAAGTGAACACTCAGGTTAATGAAGGTAAAGTGTTACTCAGCGGTAATGTCGAACTACCGGAACATCGTATCATCGCGGTACGTGAAGCGTGGAAAGCAACCGGGGTTCGCGAAGTCATCAACGAGATCGAAGTCAATAACGACAGCGGTATCACTGACTACGCACGTGACGTCTGGATTAATACACAGTTAAAAACAGTTCTATTGTTCGACAAAGAGGTCACTTCCATCAACTACAATATTGATACGGTTAATCAGAGTGTCTATCTGCTTGGCATTGCCCAAAATCAACAGGAAGTGAATCGTGTAATCGCGCATGCCAAGGATATCGACTACGTCAAACGGGTTGTCAGCTATGTCACGCTAAAAGACGATCCCTCTAGGACACAATAATCCTGTTCAAATAACCATAAGCGGCGGTAATATTCATTTTTACCGCCGTTAGAAATTTAAAAACTCAATGTTACATCGTACATCACTATCCCACGCCGATATAAACCATCACCTGAAAAATGTCGGCCAGGCAAATGACGATGATATTTCTATTTCTGAAACAGCCTTGTTAATTGCAGCACAAGACCGCCAGTCCAATACCGTTGATCGCTATAGGGATCATCTAGATAATCTAGTTTTACAGACCGAAGATCTTTTATCCCAAATAAAACGGCACACAGATAACCTTGGGCTCATCGACATCCTTAATTCCATCGAGACCGTTCTTTATGATATCAACGGCTACAAGGGCGATACAGAAACATATGACAGCCTGGATAATACAAACCTTATTGCCGTGATAGAACGACGCAAAGGTCTGCCCATTGTTCTGGGCATTCTTTACTTGCACATTATACGCTCTTTGAATTTTAAACAGCCGCTATTGGCTGCAGGCTTGAATTTTCCCGGACATTTCTTGATTCGAATTTCATATGAAAAAGAGCATGTCATTATCGATCCTTTTGAACGCGGAAAGATTCGAGATACCCCCTGGTTACGCGCAACCTTGAAAAACTTTCTGAGTGATCAAGCAGAACTAAGGGCCGAGTTCACACAATCCGTCAGCAATAGAAATATCCTCTTACGACTTCAGAATAATATAAAAGTGCGGTTAATTCAGGCTGAAGAACCCGAAAAAGCTCTTGAGGTGTTGGAAAAAATGCTTCTCATTGCCCCCGATGAGCCTGCTATATGGCACGAAGCAGGTATGCTTCAGGCATTTTTAAATAACATTCTTGCTGCAATTAAGACTCTGGAACACTATCTACTTATCGAAGAAGACCACAGAGGTCTTATGGAAGCGTCTCAGATGCTTCAAAAATTGAAAGCACAACTGAACTGATCGACTAGGGAATATGATCTCATGACACTCTCCGTTGCCATCCAGATGGACCCAGTATCAACCATTGACATCAATGGCGACAGCTCTTTCATCTTGGGCCTTGAGGCGCAAAAACGTGGCTATAAACTGTACCATTACCTGCCAAAAGATCTTTCCATGAAAGGATCGCAGATTTATGCCAAATGCCGCCCGGTAGAGTTCAGACGAGAACAGGGAAATCACGCCACTCTCGGTGAAGTTCAAACCATTGACCTAGCCACCATAGACGTCATCCTTATGCGTCAGGATCCCCCATTTGACATGTCGTACATTACCGCGACGCATCTGTTGGATCATGTGCATCCCCAGACACTTGTCGTGAATGACCCAAGCTGGGTCAGAAATTGCCCGGAGAAACTTTTCATTGCTGAATTTCCCGAACTTATGCCGCCAACCCTGATTACAAATGATCTAGACGAAATCAAAGCCTTCCGGGCGGAATATAAAGACATTATTGTAAAGCCGCTCTATGGGAACGGTGGTGCAGGGGTTTTCCATATCAAACCAGATGATGAAAATCTGAATTCTGTTTTTGAATTGTTTGAAGAACATTATCGCGAACCCATTATCGCGCAGCTATACCTACCCGATGTTCGCAAAGGGGACAAACGTATCATCCTGGTCGATGGAAAACCCGCAGGCGCCATTAATCGTGTGCCGGCAGAAGGTGAAGCAAGATCCAATATGCATGTCGGTGGACGACCCGACCCAATCGGCCTGACCGAACGTGACCACGAAATTTGTGCCGCTATTGGCCCAACCCTAAAAGAACGTGGCCTTATCTTTGTTGGCATTGATGTCATCGGTGATTACATGACAGAAATCAACGTAACATCCCCCACTGGAATTCAGGAAATAAACCGTTTCAACGGTGTTTCACTCGAAGCTGATATCTGGGATTCAATTGAAGATAAAATAAACAAGTAATCGCGCTTTCATCTAAGCAAACACGTCATTCCGGTTAGTGTCAACCAAGGCTCTTGCCGGAATGAACGTGCCGTTCTGATTAGCTGCCACCGCCAAGTTCTCATAAGCGCGAAGAAACTCGCTTATAGCCTTATCAAACCAACGTGTATCACCTATGCCTGAGGATAAGTAACGTGTTTTGGAAGCTCGTCATCCAAATCGTAGTAGTCTCCTTTTTTAGAAACATAGATATGACTTGATGTCTGAATACCCGTGTCTCCGTCAATCGTCCCGCTCATGATTCCCATTTTGTCACGACCTACCTGATCCCAGAATAAGCTGGATCCACAGTTGGCACAAAACCCCCGCTGGGCACGATGGGACGATTGATACCACTTCAGGCTTTTATCCGAGATAATTTTGAAATTATCTTTGGCAACTGCTGTTGCAGAAACAAAATGGCCACTTGTTTTACGACATTGAATACAATGACATGCTATGGAATCACGTAACTGGCCAGTGATTTCAAATCGTACATTACCGCAAAGACAAGATCCTGTCTTCTTATCCATTGCCACTACCCCCTAATACAAACTTTTCTGATATCGGCCTTCCATCGTCGCATCATATTCATCCGCATCAAGTCCACCAGCGACATGATCGGCCAATATCTGCCCCATTGACGGCAAAGTCTTTCGATCAACAATTTTATCGGGGTTCCAAATTTCTGACCGCATAATTGACTTTGCACAGTGAATATAAGCTTCATGAACTGTCACGATCAAAGCACAGCGCGGTTCTTTTCCATCCACAGACAGATCTTTCAACAGATCAGGTTCTACTGAAATCTGCACAACACCATTAATCCGTAAAGTCTCTTTGACCCCAGGTATCATGAATAAAAGGCCGACTTGCGGATTATCGATCAGATTAAGCAAACTATCTATACGATTATTACCGGGGCGATCCGGTATAGCCAGTTGGGTGTCGCTCAACACTTTAACAAAACCGGGCGCATCCCCTTTAGGCGAACAATCTGCCCCCAACTTGGGACTGCTTGTTGCCATCGTTAAAAAGGGGCATTTGGCGATAAACGCGCGACAATGTTTATCTAGCTTCTGCAATACCTTCTTATCAGCACGAGGGCTTCTTTCCCCGTAAATTTTTTTGAGATCTTCAGTTGTCTTAACAATATGAGACATAGAATTATAAAACCTGTTTGAAAAAGGAACGAAGTCACAGAACGATTCCCTAAACAAACTCAAGATTAAGCTGGGTTTATCGTTCTTCAGGTTTTATCGACTTTATAGTAGCGGAAAATGCTTTCAACGCTTCATTAGAGTATTTTGTATGAATTCTTGCTTCAGAAGGCTTTTGATGGCTGGTTGACAGTCCAGTACGATATTCAGTCGCCGGGCGTATAGGCCGCGCCGTAAAACCTCCACCACAGTTGGGACAGACATTTTCTATAATTTCATCCACACAGTCACGACAAAAAGTACATTCATAAGTACAAATCATCGCATCTATGGCTGTTGGCAAAAGATCCTTATCACAACACTCACAATTCGGCCTAAGTTCTAGCATGTTCAAATTCCCATATTTTATTCTCAATTTCATTTGAGGAAATTATGATCATCTAAGAACACAAAATAAATGCCACTTAGGCATCAATTGTTGCCAAAATAATCTGTCAGGCTAATCGCCAATAGCCGCGATCATATCACCCGGGAAATCAGTTATTATACTGTCGACGCCCATATCTACAAGCTCAACACCGCGATCAACCTCATTAACTGTATAGGTCGCTGTCGCATAGCCCGCTTGCTTGATTTCTTTAACGAGTTCGGGAGTATACATCTTATGCCACAAATGAATTGCCGAGCATTCAAGACGCTTCGCATTTTCCTGCCAGCCCGTTATATCATCATAAAGCAATAGACCTCTGGGATGGTCCGGGGCAAGATCTCTGACAACTTCCAATGATTTCAGTTTGAAGGAACTGAACAGAGGTTTATCACGATTTTTCGGCCACAGCTTGTCTAGAAGCTCAACCACTTTACGTGCTGTTTCTGCTTCCTCACCATCTGATGGCTTTAATTCTATATTGGGGTGAAGATTATGCTCAATATGGAACAGCAAGAACTCTTCCAGCGAAGGAATTTTCTCGCCATGATACTTCTCGTCAAACCAAGCGCCAGCTTCAAACTCTCTGAGTTTGGCAAAGCTATGATTCTTGACTAATGCGTCAATACCGGATGTCCGCTTTAAATCCTGGTCGTGGTAAATGATGGGAACACCATCTTTGGATAGCTTCACATCAAACTCGGTCCAGCGTACTCCTTGATCAAGAGCTTCGCGCAAGCTTGCCATTGTGTTTTCAGGCCGAACGCCTTTGGCTCCTCTATGAGCCTGGACTCTTGGCAACTTAACAAGCGGAGTGGCGTTTGCCATGCTCCCTCTCCCATAACTAAACATGCTGGCGTGGAATAAAAAAACGGACGACCTTAATCAAGATCGTCCGTTTCTTAATACCTGCTTTTTATGACAGGTCAATTACCAGTTTACATGGCTTAGTAGGTCCAGTTTGTCACCATACTGACACCTGACCAGAAGACTTATTCTTCGTCTTCCTGACCTTCAAGATCTTCACCGGTTTCTTGATCAACACGTTTCATGGAAAGTTTAACCTTACCACCGCGCTCGATACCGATACATTTGACCTTAACCATGTCACCTTCGTTTACAACGTCAGTTACTTTGCCAACGCGACGATTTTCCAGCTCAGAAATGTGAACAAGACCGTCACGTGCGCCCATGAAGTTCACGAATGCACCAAAATCAACACAGCGAACAACTTTACCGTCGTAAACAACACCAACTTCTGGCTCGGCAACGATTGATTTGATCCAATCAACAGCGGCATCACCAGCTTCTTTATCAACAGCTGCAACCTTGATTGTACCATCGTCATCAATGTCAATCTTCGCGCCAGTTTCTTCAGTAATCTCACGGATAACTTTACCGCCAGTACCAATAACTTCGCGGATTTTATCTTTTGGAATGCTGAACGTTGTGATGCGCGGTGCATGCTCGGAAACACCTTCACGACCAGATGTCAGGGCTTTCGCCATTTCACCCAGAATATGAATACGACCATCATGCGCCTGCTCCAAAGCAACCTTCATGATTTCCTGTGTGATGGATGTAATTTTAATATCCATCTGCAAAGCAGTTACACCGTTTTCAGTACCCGCAACTTTAAAGTCCATGTCACCAAGGTGATCTTCATCACCCAAGATGTCAGAAAGAACAGCGAAATCATCACCTTCTTTAATCAGACCCATCGCAATACCAGCAACAGGTGACTTAAGTGGAACGCCAGCATCCATCAACGCAAGTGAAGAACCACAAACTGTCGCCATAGAAGAAGAACCATTGGATTCTGTGATCTCTGAAACCACACGCATTGTGTATGGGAAATCTTCTTTTGTTGGAAGCAATGGGCGAATCGCACGCCAAGCAAGTTTACCATGACCAATTTCACGACGACCTGGACCGCGAAGGAAGCCAGCTTCACCAACTGAATATGGAGGGAAGTTATAATGTAGCAAAAAGTGCTCACGATAACTGCCTTCAAGCTGATCGATAATCTGCTCGTCTTGACCGGTACCCAATGTAGAAGTCACAAGCGCCTGTGTTTCACCACGTGTAAACAGTGCTGAACCATGTGTCAGAGGAAGCTTACCAACTTCAGAAACAATTGGGCGAATCTGTTTGGTATTACGACCATCGATACGCATGCTTGTTTTCAAGATGCTACCGCGAACAACTTCTGCTTCGAGCTTTTTGAATAGACCGCCAGCAATCGCTGCTTCGTCTTCTTCCAAACCTTCCAAAGCAGCTGCTTTAACTGCAGCAATATTTACCTGACGCTGTAGTTTTTCCTGTTCACCATAGGCTTCGGTGAATCTATCAAGAATGCCACCAGCAACCAATTTTTCTTTTACAGCTGCAACGGCTGGATCGACAGGTGCAAGTTCACGAGGATCTTTTGCACATTCTTCAGCCAGTTCAATAATCGCATTGATCACAGGCATCATCTGTTCATGGCCAAACGCAACAGCGCCAAGCATAACTTCTTCGGACAGCTCTTTTGCTTCTGATTCGACCATCAACACACCTTCGTGTGTACCAGCCAGAACCAAATCAAGATCCATGTTCTCGTAGTCTTGCATCAATGGGTTAAGAACGTATTCATCGTTCTCATAACCAACGCGACAACCACCAATTGGACCCAAGAATGGCAGACCAGAGATTGTCAGTGCAGCAGAAGCACCAATCATAGCAATGATATCTGGATCGTTTTCAAGATCGTGACTGACAACAGTACAGATAACCTGAGTTTCGTTTAGATATCCATCAGCAAAAAGCGGACGAAGTGGACGGTCAATCAGGCGAGAAACCAATGTTTCTTTTTCAGATGGACGCGCTTCACGTTTGAAGAAACCACCAGGTATCTTACCTGCGGCATAGGTTTTTTCCTGATAGTTTACAGTCAGTGGGAAAAAGTCCTGACCTGGTTTTACGCTACGTGCGCCAACAGCTGTACAAAGTACAACAGTGTCACCGTAAGTTGCCAATACCGCACCGTCAGCCTGACGTGCAATCTGACCAGTTTCCAGCTTAAGGGTACGACCACCCCATTCAATTTCTTTAGTGTAGATGTTAAACATCAGTTTTCCTTATTATAACGGGCCGGATTCTTTCTTTTGCCGGGCCTACGTAAGCTGTTCATTTATAGCTTGAACAGCTTACGCAGGACCGGCGCAGACCTGACATTGCCCCGGCCCCCGAAACAATATCAAATAACTATTCAGTTCATGGCCCAGTTCTTGGGCTAGCGAGAAAAATTCTCACATCCCAATCTTTGGCCACTCCTTGAATAGACGTACACCCGGCCAACAGGAATGATATTCGCTGTAGACCGGGTGTTACATGAAACTTCCTTTGCCTTAGCGGCGAAGGCCGAGACGTTTGATCAGAGCATCATAACGGCCCTGATTTTTCTTTTTGGTATAGTCCAGCAGACGACGACGCTGACCAACCATTCCAAGAAGACCACGACGGGAATGGAAATCCTTTTTATGATCTTTTAGGTGTTCAGTCAGGTTGTTGATACGCTCAGATAGAATAGCTACCTGTACTTCTGGAGAACCAGTATCACCTTCAACAGTGGCAAACTCTTTTACGAGTTCCTGTTTACGCTCAGCCGTAATCGACATCGCTTTTCCTTCTTTAAAAGCTATCTAGGAAAATCCTAGAGATTTAAAACACGTACTGACCTCACCTCACCTTTTTCAAATCGGGCCAAAGCAACGGGTGTTCCATTTTCTGTTGCCAGAAAAACATCCCCGTTAACTAAGTCACCAATCCGGTCAAGATCATGTCGCGTTATCATAGATAACACTTGACCATGACGAAGGCGGGTTGCTTCAGTTTCTGATAAGGCCAACGCCGAGATGTCGTCCAGCGCGGTCTCTACCGGGAGCAAAAGCTCCTCGGCAGCGGGACTATGCCCGATCTCTTCAAGAGATTCCAGTGAAATCGCATGTTCTAAGGTAAAGGGTCCTACGCGTGTACGTCGTAGCTCAATCACATGAGCACAGGTTCCCAATGCCTTGGCGAGGTCACGGCCCAGGGAACGAATATACGTTCCCTTTCCACAATTGACCTCAAACTCGGCGACATCCTCGCTTCGCATATCGATTAAATCAAACCGATCAATATGTACAATACGGGATTTTAGCTCGAACTCTTCATCGCCATCACGCGCCAGATCGTAAGCTCTTTTACCATCAACTTTTATTGCGGAATAACGTGGCGGAACTTGTTCCACATCACCAATAAACTTTGTAAGAGCCTGAAGTATATCTTCTTTTACAGGGCGTGCTGGGCTGATTTCAATAACCTCACCCTCGCGATCTTCTGTCGAAGTAGCTTCCCCCCACTTCACAGCAAATCGATAGGTTTTACGCCCGTCCATTGCATAGGATACTGTTTTGGTTGCCTCACCAAATGCCAAAGGAAGCAAACCACTGGCCAAGGGGTCAAGCGTTCCGCCATGCCCAACTTTTTGAGCATTAAGAATACGTCTCGCCTTGCCAACCAATTGTGTAGAAGAAAGTCCAAGAGGCTTGTCCAAAACAAGCCATCCATGGATAGGAAGACCTTTTTTCTTACGGGCCATCAGCTATCCGCTTCGTCATCCCCGGCTTGCGACTCGGTCAATGTCTCATCATCTTCCTGACGCAGATCCTGCTGAACACTATCGCTTTGCAACAAAGTATTGATTTTAGCAGCTTCATCAAACGAAGTATCAGGTTCGAACCCAATCCGAGGACAGCTTCTAAGTCGCAGCATATGGCTTAATTCACGGCGAAAAAAACCATTCGCTTTGTTCAAAGATTTTGTCACCGCGTCAAGATCAGCCCCACCCAAAGGCACAACAAAAGCTGTCGCATTCTTCAGATCAGGACTAATCCGCACTTCTGAAATTGTGATAATCACACCTTCCAGATTTGGATCATTAAAGCTTGTCCGATTCAGAACTTCAGACATCGCGTGGCGAATTTCTTCGCCCACGCGCAACTGTCTTTGGCTTCTGGGTGAACCACTGCGGTTTTTATTATTGGAACTCATATCATCCCTTTATCGCTGGCGAGAGCTACTATAGCTCTCGTGCGATTTCTTCGATGACGTAACACTCAATCTGGTCACCCACTTGAATGTCTGAATAGTTTTCAAAGGCCATACCACATTCGTAGCCTTCCTTCACTTCCTTCACTTCATCTTTGAAGCGACGCAAAGTCTTCAGAGCACCATCATGAATAACCACGTTATCACGTAGCAAGCGAACTTTAGATCCACGTTGAACTGATCCTTCAGTGATCATGCAACCCGCAATTTTACCAACCTTGGTAATATTAAAGACTTCGCGAATTTGCGCATAACCAGTGAATTTCTCACGCTGTTCAGGCTCAAGAAGGCCGCTCATTGCTGCTTTCACATCATCCACTACGTTATAGATGATGGAATAATAACGAATATCAACATTTTCGCGACGTGACATTTCACGTGCCTGTGGGTTCGCACGAACGTTAAAGGCAATAACGAATGCACCCGTGGACTGAGCCAGGGTGATATCAGATTCGTTAATCGCACCAACGCCAGTATGCAGAATGTTCACTTTAACTTCGTCAGTGTTCATTTTCTGCAAGCTTGTTGCGATTGCTTCCATAGAACCGTGCACATCTGCTTTGACGATAACCGGAAGCTCTTCCGCTTTACCTTCTTTCAGCTTAGCAAGCATCTGTTCCAATGAACCACGACCTGCTGCTGCGGCAGCAAGATCTTTTTTCTTCTGCTCACGATACTCAGCAATTTCACGGGCTTTGGCATCGGTATCAACAACAACAAAGTCATCACCTGCACTCGGTGTACCGTTTAGACCCAGCACCTCAACAGGAAGTGAAGGTCCAGCAGAATTCACCTTTTGACCACGTTCGTTTGTCATTGCACGAACACGACCCCACTCGCTACCTGTTACAAAAATATCGCCAACATTTAGCGTTCCTTTTTGAACAAGTACAGTCGCGACAGAACCGCGACCTTTATCAAGCTTGGCTTCAATCACAGCACCAATAGCAGCACGGTCAGCATTTGCTTTCAACTCAAGCAATTCAGCCTGGAGCATGATGGCTTCTTCAAGCTTATCAATACCCATTTTTGTTTTAGCTGATACTTCAACAGTCTGGATTTCACCGCCCATGTCTTCGACAATCAGCTCGTGCTGAAGTAGCTCTTGCTTCACTCGATCAGCATTTGCTTCAGGTTTATCCATTTTGTTGATCGCAACAATGATCGGCGCACTAGATGCTTTAGCGTGATTAATCGCTTCGACAGTCTGTTCCATGATACCATCATCACCAGCAACAACCAGAACAACGATATCAGTTACAGTCGCACCACGTAGACGCATTTCAGTAAAAGCGGCGTGACCTGGTGTATCCAAGAAAGTGATCTTGTTACCAGAAGCTAGATTGACCTGATAAGCCCCAATATGCTGGGTGATACCACCTGCTTCGCCGCGGACAACATCCGCAGAACGAATGGCATCCAGCAACGATGTTTTACCGTGATCCACGTGGCCCATAATAGTAACCACAGGCGACCGAGGTTGTTGCTCTTCATCAGTTTCATCCTGATTACCAAGAATACCTTCTTCAACATCCGCTTCGGTAACACGTTTGATTGTGTGGCCAAGTTCCTGAACAACGATTTCCGCAGTGTCAGCATCAATCGTCTGATTGATTGTTGCCATCACACCAAGCTTCATAAGTTGTTTGATAACCTCAGTCGCACGTTCAGCCATACGGTTAGCTAGTTCCTGAACTGTAATTGTTTCAGGCAAGATAACTTCACGTAAAACTTTGATCGGCGCTGCGCGGTTACCACCACGCTCTTGTTGAAGCTTCTTCTGACGGCGACGCTTAACAGAGGCCAATGAACGTTGACGTCCATCATTATCTGAAGTGGCACTGGATATAGTCAATTTGCCTTTGTTACGGCGATCACCAGTGGCTTCTTTTTTATCGGTAGCCTGCTTAGGCACAAAAGTAGGTTTGTTCCCCTGCTTAACACGACCACCAAGCTCATTCGCAATAGCTTCCCCAACGGAAGCCGGTGCAACATTAGGCTTCTTCTTAGGTCTTGGCTTAGGCTTAGCAGAACGAGGATCAGGTGCACGCTCAGCAGCTTCACGCTTCTTGCGGGCTTCTGTCGTAACACGTGCAGCAGCTTTGGCTTCTTCTTCTGCTTTTTCCATAGAACTTTTAGTGTTCTCTGCCCGAGCGACAGCAGCTTCTGCTTTTAAGCGCTCAGCTTCTTCCGCAGCGAACCGTGCATCTTCTTCAGCCTGAATAGCAGCTTTGCGTTTGTTTTCTTCGTCTAAACGTTTTTGCTCTTCTTCAGCAGCCTGTTTTTTGCTCTCTTCGGCTTCACGTGCAGCCGCAAGAACCTGCATACGTTTTGCTTTTTCAGCATTCGTCAGGTCATCGTGTGTTGCCACAGGCTTTGGCGCTTTTTTTGGCGCAGCAGGTGCTTTTTTCTCAGGTTTTGGTGCTTCGGTTAGGCTTGGTTCTGGCGTTGTAACCTCAGCCATACGCCCACTCTCACCGCGTTCAAATGTCCGGCTGCGCTTCACTTCAACCGTGACGGATTTAGACCGCCCATGGCTAAAACTCTGTTTAACCTGGCCGGTTTCTACAGTTTTCTTCAACTCAAGCGTATTCGGCCGGCTTAATGTCAGCGGCTTTTTGCTCTTACTGGTGTCCTTGCTCGAGGTCATTCTTTCAGGCGTCCACTTACTCTTTTGGCGGGATGTCCCGCAATTCCTCTTACAGCTAACAACCGCGCCACATCAGCGGCGAACCTATCAGCGATTCCACTCGGTCTAAGCGCTACATGTACCCAGGTATCCCGGCCTAGCGCTTGCCCTAGCTCATGCCCGGTAAAAACTTCGTTTATCGGCAAATCAGGATCAATGGCCCTGGCCAATGCACGAATTTTACCGCGCCCATCTTCTGCCGCATCTGCGGCTTGTACAAGTATCTTGACGTTCCCTGAAGAAAGCCAAGCTTTCGTTTTTTCAAACCCTGCTACTAAATGTCCTGCACGTTTTGCCAGACCTAGAGCATCAAGGCAACGTTTCGTTAGCTGCGTGTCAAGTTGCTCGATCAGATCATCGGGCACTTTAACCTTCGCTTTAGCCGAACGAGCGAATAATTGTTTATGACACGCTTTCTCTACCATATCCCGGCTTGGAGACAACCAGATTCCGCGTCCCGGCAGTTTTCCGAATAAATCCGGAACAACATTTCCTTCCGGCCCGATCACAAATTTCAACAGGGCCGACTGAGGGAAAAGATCACCAGAAGCAATACAGCGTCTTTCAGGTTCGCTCTTTCGCTTTTTTCTGACCTTCTTCTTTCCCTCAGTTTTTTTCTTCGTTACCAAAGCATCTAATCCTCTGGCTCTATCTATTCACTCGCCTCAGATTCAGAAGCAGCTGCATCTTCATCTGCAAACCAGTGCGCACGTGCTGCCATGATTATTTCGTTTGCCTTATCTTCTGACATTGCAAGCTCTTCACCAAGCATTTCAACAAGCTCGTCCCCGGCTAGATCAGCCAGATCATCCAATGTTTTAATGCCTTGCTCAGCCAAATGAACCACTTGCTCAGCAGATAGGCCATCCACAGACATCAGGTCGTCTTGAACACCTAAATTCTGGCGAGACTCTTCAAGTTCTTTTTCGTGAGCTTCAAGGAATGTACGGGCACGATTACGAAGTTCTTCTGCAATGCCTTCGTCAAAGCCTTCAATGGCAGCAAGCTCGTCAACAGGAACATATCCGACCTGTTCAACACTTTCAAAACCTTCTGCAACCAAGAGATGGGAAATCACATCATCGACATCAAGAGCATCAATAAAGTTTTGCGAACGCTGCTTGATTTCTTCCTGACGGCGGCGAGATTCTTCTTCATCCGTCATGATATCAATATCCCAACCCGTCAGGATAGAGGCCAAACGAACGTTCTGACCACGACGACCAATTGCAAGAGAAAGCTGATCATCAGGTACAACAACCTCAATACGCTTTGAATCTTCGTCCAAGACAACTTTGGAAACTTCAGCTGGTGCCAAAGCGTTCACAACAAATGTCGCAACGTCTGGAGACCAAGGAATAATATCAATCTTTTCGCCCTGGAGCTCTGTCACGATGGCCTGAACACGGCTACCACGCAAACCAACGCATGCGCCGACAGGATCAATCGAGGAGTCCTGTGAAAGAACCGAAATCTTGGCACGACTACCCGGGTCACGGGCAACCGCCTTAATTTCAATCACACCATCATAAATTTCAGGCACTTCCTGTGAGAAAAGTTTTGCCATAAATTGAGGGTGAGAACGAGAAACGAAGATTTGTGGGCCACGAGCTTCTTCACGTACATCATAGATATACCCGCGAACACGATCGCCATTACGAAAGTTTTCACGCGGCAGAGTTTCATCGCGGCGCATAATGGCTTCGGCTTTGCCCAAATCAACAGTAACATTACCAAACTCGTTCCGCTTAACAACACCGTTGATAACCTCACCAACGCGATCTTTGTATTCACGGAATTGTCTGGCACGCTCTGCATCGCGAACTTTTTGAACAATTACCTGCTTTGCTGTCTGTGCAGCAATACGACCAAGGTCGATCGGTGGTAACTCATCAAAGAAAAATTCACCAATTTCAATATCAGGCTGGCGGACTTTAGCATCTTTCAGTGTTGTTTGTGTAAGTTCGTTCTCTACTTCTTCAACAACCTCTGTATAACGACGCAACCTAACTTCACCAGTTTTACGATCAATTTCAGCGCGAATATCGCGCTCGTGACCATACTTTGCACGCCCCGCTTTGGAAATAGCCTGCTCCATCGCATCCAGCACTTCATCTCGTTCAATACTTTTTTCACGAGCAACAGCTTCAGCAACCTGAAGAAGTTCAGTTCTATAAAGAGCAGTCGTTTCCATTTGCCCTCAAATCCTCAATCTATCATGACAGCCAGATCAATCCGCACCGTCACTTTACTTGTTTATCCTATAGCGCAGTACTACACGTACTTCGCTACAACGCATTTTTCACAAACGTGGATTATCCACCCGCTTGTGCTGCAGCAATCAGTTCATCTGTCAAAAGAAGCTTCGCTCGCGACATGTCCTGAAAAGCCAGATATACTTCGGCCTCTTCCTCTTCGAGATCAAGATGAATAGCTTCACCTTCCACCCCAAGAAGACGCCCTTTAAAACGTCTGCGTCCATCAACATTGATCAACATTTCAACCCGGGCATCAAAGCCAGCAAAGCGTTGAAAGTCAGATAAGCGTGTTAATGGGCGGTCTATACCGGGTGAACTTACTTCCAGACGAAAAGCTCCAGAAATTGGATCTTCAACGTCCAAAAGCGCTTCAATCGCGCGGCTGATATCTGAACAGTTATCAACAGTCATGATCTCGGTCAGATCACTATGCTCAGCCATCACCTGCAGCGTTTTGCGCTCATCACCACCTGTAATCATAACACGAACGATATCAAAGCCCATAGACGCCAGAGTCGGGGCTATAATCTGCTCTATTTGGGCAGCTTTACCGTCACTCGTTTTGGCAAGAAGAGGTATCGTACCCCCTTTAGCGTCTAACAAAAACTCATCTCCGTTTGTATACGCGTCTACTCTATGCTTTTGGGTTATGCCATTGATCAAAGACATAAAAACAACATTAGACGCTGAATTTAGATACAAAAAATGGGCCTTAAGGCCCGCTTTCAAAACTTCGATGTAGCGGGCTACAACAAAGTGTGTCCCGCGCGCACTGTAACCTCAGCCTCATTACAGTGCAAGCGCTTTTCTAAAGCCATCGTAAAAGTGCTGTTTAACATATATTCAGTGAGCAGACATTACTCGAGTAATTTATGTGCGCACCGCCCTTTTAAAACGCAAGTACCCGGGCTTGAGACCTTTTTTCAAGGCTTTTTCTTCATAACGTGTCTTAGGCCAATCGTCTGTGCGCTGGTTCCAGTCACCTTTTGATTCAGCCTGCCAAGTAAACAACGGGTGAGGGACTGTTCTTTCAAGCATCCATTGCAGATACCCCATATCATCCGTCGCCATTCGAAGTTCACCACCGTCCACTAACAACTCTGCCAGCAAGTCCAATGTTTCAATCTGAACGATACGACGCTTATTGTGACGGGCTTTATGCCAGGGATCAGGGAAAAGAACAAAAACTTTGCTGAGAGAGTTCTTTGGCAAGAACGGCATCATATCCCGGACATCACCCCGATAGATACGGACGTTTTTAGCCCCGTTATCGTCAAGATGGCCAAGCAAACTCGCAACACCGTTAATGAAGTATTCAGCCCCAATCAGGTTGACATCGGGGTTGTGTTCAGCCTGCCAAGCCAGATGCTCGCCACCACCAAAACCGATTTCAAGCCATGTTTCATGGCCTGATCGTCCGAACATATCGCCTAGGCTATAAGGAACAATGTTTTCAGGATCACCCAGCACTATCTGGATTTTTGGCAGAACTGTCTCAACAAGCTCCGTTGCCTTTTTTCGCAGAGGGCGACCCTGTCGACGGCCATAAAAAGTACTACGCTTAACAGGATCGCTCATCTTCTTTACTCTACGTCTTCTCAGCTCTTATAGATTAAAGGCTGACTTAAGGTTGTCCACAAGACCAAGGTGCTCCCATGAGAAACCTCCATCATCTTCAGGACGACGGCCAAAGTGGCCGTAAGCTGCTGTACGCGCGTAAACAGGCTTGTTCAAAGCCAAATGCTCACGAATACCGCGTGGGGAAAGATCCATAATATCCATCAGGATCGCTGGAAGCTTCTGTTCATCAACCTGGCCTGTGCCATGCGTGTTCACATAAAGTGAAAGTGGCTTGGACACGCCAATTGCATAAGAAACCTGAATTGTACAGCGCTCGGCGAGGCCAGCACCAACAACATTTTTCGCAAGATAGCGCGCAGCATAAGCTGCTGAACGGTCAACCTTGGTCGGATCTTTACCAGAGAAAGCACCACCACCATGCGGGGCTGCGCCACCATAAGTATCAACAATGATCTTACGACCCGTCAGGCCTGCATCACCATCGGGACCACCAATAACAAAGCGTCCGGTTGGATTTACATAGAATTCATCGTCAGAACACATCCAACCCTGCGGAAGTTCTTTTTCGACGTGACGTCGTACGATTTCACGAATCTGGTCACTATCCATACCCTCAGCATGCTGAGTGGACACAACAACAGACGTTGCACGAACAGGTTTTCCATCAACGTATTCCAGAGTCACCTGGCTTTTGGCATCTGGCCCCAAACCGGGTTCTTCACCGGAATGGCGAACATCAGCCAAAGAACGTAGAATATTGTGCGAATAGAAAATAGGCGCAGGCATATAACCTTCGGTTTCCTTACAGGCATAACCGAACATAATACCCTGATCACCAGCACCTTCGTCTTTATTACCAGCGGCATCTACGCCCTGGGCGATATCCACAGACTGCTCATGGATGAAGTTCTGTACATCCATGTTCTTCCAATGAAAACCGTCTTGTTCATAGCCAATGTCACGAACAGCCTGACGAGCCACTTCCTCAATGACATCTGGTGTCACCGAAGCAGGGCCACGAACTTCACCGGCCAAAACGATCCGGTTAGTTGTTGCAAGTGTCTCAACCGCAATACGGGACTGCGGGTCGTGAGAGAGGTATAGATCTACAATAGAATCTGATACGCGATCACAAACTTTGTCAGGGTGTCCTTCAGACACAGACTCGCTTGTGAAAAGATAGCTGCCAAGTCGCACGACAACCCCTTTCTATATGATTATAAAAAAATTGATCGGCGCACCGGAAAGTAACGTTAATGCGACCCATGCCCGACCAAATGCACTATATAACGAAAAATGCATATAATGCAAAACGCGATCAGGAATGCCTGATCGCGCTCTATAATGCAATGCATAAATTAATGATTCACTGATAAACCAAAATTTAAATACATAATTTTTACTGTTACCCAGAACAGATTATTCTTTAGCTGTTCCTTCAGAAGCAGCTTCAGCAGCCGTCCCCAGAGCTTTTGTCATCTCAAAAAGACGCTTCCGCACCTGTGGATCAACAATTTTATAATAAGCTCTGACCAGCTCAAGTGTTTCGCGTTTCGCCATCGGGTCTGCTTCGTGAACAAAAGCTTCAACCTTTTCTTCACTCATTTCGCGCAAACGTACAGGCGATTGTGACGCAACTTCATCAGGCATGTCTGCGAAGAAATAGCCCACAGGCACTTCGAGAACACGTGCCAAGTCATACAAACGACTAGCACCAACGCGGTTGGCACCACGTTCGTATTTTTGAACTTGCTGGAAAGTCAGACCAATAGCTTCGCCCAGCTTTTCTTGGCTCATGCCCAGAAGGGTCCGACGCAATCGAACTCTGCTACCAACATGAACATCAACTGGATTTGGTTTACCTTTACCACGAACTGGTTCGTTTTCTTGTACTCGACCCATAATTTCACTCTTTCTAAACTGCACACAAGCAACCATCTATACGAGCAAATTTATGCATACTATCGTATGTAGTCAACTTATTTCTTTCAAAAGAGTGTATTTTATTAGTCTTTCACTACTTTTTACTCCTGATCACCAATGGTAGTAGAAGGAGACCGATTAGTAGCAGTACAGAGAAATTGCCAATGAGCGAAAACAAGGTTTGCCCAGAGATCTTTTTTGGTAATCCTGTGTCAACAATGCCCTTTTCTCCTAAACCAATACTCTTGATCACACGCCCATAAGCATCAATAGAAGCAGATATACCCGTGTTCGCAACACGGATCACAGGAAGACCTTCTTCAACAGCCCTGAGTTGTGCCATCCCAAAATGCTGATAAGGACCACTGGTTATTCCGAACCAGCCATCGTTGGTTGCATTGAGTATCCAGTCTGGCCTTTTGGAAGAGTTGGCAACCGCACCCGGGAAAATAATTTCATAGCAAATCAACATGCTCATCCCGGGGAGTCCAGGAACATTCATCGTACGGAGCCCTTCACCCGGTGTAAAATCAGAGCTCCCAGCCGTCATTTTTTTTAGGAACGGCAACCAGTCTTTCAAAGGTACGTACTCGCCAAAGGGGACAAGATGGAACTTGTCATAAGTGTCGATAATTTCGCCGCGGCGATCAAGGACATGCATGGAGTTCCTGAAGCTCCGCTCAATACCTCCATCAACAGACAGCTCTTCAACTCTTGGAGCACCCGTAATCAAATATCCAGATGGTGGAACGACTCTTGAAATAACGGAACGTAACTCCTTATCCCCAGACAATAAAAAAGGCACGGCTGTTTCTGCCCAGATTACATGGGTAATATCCTTGAATCCCTCACCTGCACTCAGCCCCATCTGAGTTACAATGTGTTCCCCCCGCAGGTCCGGTTTCCACTTGTCAGCCTGATTTATGTTTGGCTGAACAAGACGCATTTTTATGTTGTCAACGAAGGCTTCACTACCCGTCGATGCTGCACTTAATCTAAAGGCACCGTAGCCCCAAACAAATAAGGGCATACACAGAACAAGGAGCACGAAGGCAACACGGCGTTTCATTTCTGAAAATGGAACCTTGGAACTTTCAAACAACACTGCTGGTGCACTGGCAACAAGAAGAGTAAGGAGACTCAAGCCCCAGACGCCAGTTAAGCTTGCAAATTGAATCATTTGATCAGAGAAAGTCCAAACTGAACCGATAAGATTCCAAGGGAATCCCGTAAAAATCCAAGACCGAAGCCACTCGACAAATAACCAGATCGCCGAAAAGGCCAAAACCCGCTCTATCCCCTTAAAACTAAGCCGCCCCATTACGTAACCGATAAGGAGATGAAAAAGTCCCATTCCTGCCGCCAGGGCAAGAATCGCAAAGGGCATTAACCAGGCGTGGCGAGCGCTATTAACCAGAAAAGCTGCACCAACCCAATAGAGGCCAACGGCAAAATATCCCGTTCCAAATGCCCATCCGATAAAGGCTGCTTTTTTGGGAGTTTCAGCACCTTTCCAGAGCCATAAAAGACCGACAAAGGCAGGAAACAATAAAGGTATAAAAAACAAAGGTGCAAAAGCGGTTGCAGATAGCCCCCCCAGAATGGTGGCGACCCCATAGCGCTTCCAACCTCTAATTTCTTGTAAATTTTGGCTCAGGCTATAAACACCTGCCAGTCCCCGCCCAATCACCATACTGGCTTAGCCTTCTTTTTGTTCTTCGCTATCTGCTGCCGTATTTTTCCATACTTTTAAGCGCTTAATTCTGCGTGGATCAGCATCGAGGACCTCAAACATAACGGCTGTTTCCTCATGCTCAATCAATTCACCTCTCGCAGGGACACGATCAGCAAGCCAGAAGACCACCCCCCCAAGAGTATCAATGTCTTCATCGCGCTCTTCATCGGTCAGAATAGGACCTATCTTTTCTTCTAGTTCCTCAATTGGACAGCGCGCATCAGCGACAAAAGAACCATCAGGACGTGGATATAGACGCGGGCCTTCGTCGGTATCGTGTTCATCTTCAATCTCGCCGACGATCTCCTCGACAAGATCTTCAATCGTGACAAGCCCGTCAATTCCGCCGAATTCATCCACAATCAAAGCCATGTGGACACGCGACATGCGCATTTCCAACAGCAAGTCAATCGCCCGCATGGATGGGGCAATAATCAAAACACGACGAACAATACTGGCCAAGTTTGGATTACGCGCGCCCTTTGAATACTCCAAAACGTCTTTGATATGGACCATACCAATGACATCATCCAGTGTTTCCCGAAATACAGGTAGTCTTGAGTGCCCTGCGCGGCTCATCATATCGATAAGATCCCCGATGGAAGTATCCAAATCCACAGCGATAATATCAGCACGGGGCACCATCACGTCAGAACAAGTCAAATGACGAAGCTTTAGGATATTCCCGAGCATAACGCGCTCGTCTTCCCCAATAGGAGTCAATGATGCAGCTTCATCTTCGCTGCCTTCGATTTCCTCAATGATTTCTTCCATCGTCTCACGAAGACTGGAATCGCCATTTTTGAAACCAAAGCTACGCGTCAACCAATTCCATAGTCCGCCGCGCGACGATGCCTCTGCATCCTGGTCGCGCAGCGACTTACTATTTCCAGATATTTCACTCATCTATCATACCCTGTAAAAGCCGATCGCCATCAAGCTCGTAAGGGTTATTAACGCCAAGCCTATTCAAAATTTCTACCTCAAGCCCTTCCATCTCAAGTGCATCATCATCTTCAATATGATCATACCCCAACAGGTGCAAAACACCATGCACCAAAAGATGCGAAAAATGATCTTCCAGCCTTTTAGATTGCTCATTTGCTTCTAAAATCAAGGTTTCAATAGATAAAACAATATCGCCAAGCGGCAAAACACCACGTTGAGAAGCAAGGTCAGCCTCGTCCGGGTCATCAAGTGTAGAGAAAGAAAGAACGTTCGTTGGCTTGTCTTTACCCCGGTATTCCTTATTCAAAGCCTGAACAGAAACATCATTTGCCAAGACAACAGATAGTTCCGCTTCCGAAATCAACGTCGTCTCAGATGAAGAAGGGTCTGCTGAAAAGCCAGCAAAGACATAAGAGGCAATTACAGCCCGATGGATAAGCGCTTGATGGTGCGGAAGAAGCTCAGACCACTGCGATTCCTTAAGCTCAACAGATACATCGAACCCCGAAGACATAAATGAAGCGCCTTCATTGCTCAAAGACCGTTCCAACGCTTCAGTCATAATCAGGTCAGACATCTATCTGCCTTCCTAATAAAGCCCCCCCTGACACCAGACAGGGGATCGACGGGTTAGCCATCAAAGAAATCTCTTTCTTTCGCTTCACCTTTATTTTCATGATTATCATAGGCACGAACAATTTTTGTAACCAGTTCATGACGAACAATATCTGCATGAGCAAACTGCACGAAACCGACTTCTTCCAATTTGGCAAGGGTTTGAGTTGCATCCCGTAGGCCAGACAGTTGCCCCTTTGGCAAGTCCACCTGTGACATATCACCCGTCACAACCATTCGCGACCGCTCTCCAAGCCGGGTCAAAAACATTTTCATCTGCACAGGTGTCGTATTCTGGGCTTCGTCCAGAATAACAAAGGCATTCGACAGAGTACGGCCACGCATAAAAGCAAGAGGCGCGATCTCAATTTCACCGTTTTCCAGCCGGCCCATAACTTGATCCGAAGGAAGCATATCATGCAAAGCATCATAAAGCGGGCGTAAATACGGATCGACCTTGTCTTTCATATCTCCAGGAAGGAAGCCAAGTCGTTCGCCTGCCTCGACAGCTGGACGAGAGAGAATAATGCGCTCAACATCACCGTTCAGTAACAAGGAAACCCCATAAGCAACAGCCATATAGGTCTTGCCGGTTCCAGCTGGGCCGACACCAAAGACCAACTCGTGTCGTTGCATTGCCTTGATATACGCGGCTTGACCTGGCGAACGTGGATTAAGGCGCCTTTTACGCGTTATAATCGCCAGCTCATCGCCATGCGTTGATTCTACTGCTTTTTCAGTTTCATCAACATCCGGCGTTATTTGCGCCATACGAACAACCGCATCAACTTCACCATCACCGACGTCCAAACCCTTTTGTAACCGTTCATAGAGTGCCTTTAAAACAACCTTTGCTGTCGCTACAGAATCTTTATTACCGCTTATTGATACCTGATTACCGCGCGAAGCGAGATCCACACCGAGGTGCTGTTCCAATCGAACTAGATGTTGGTCATGTTCCCCATAAAGCATGGGAAGAAGACTGTTATCATCAAACTCAATTAATTTATTTTGCCGTGCACCACGGGCGGCTTGTCCGTTACGAGCTCTGGCTGTCAAATGCGTCCCTCCATTCCGGCTTTGGCATGCTCTATATTATGCGCGTCAAAACCGCCAAAGTCACCTGTTACTACTGAACCTGTTAAAGAATTTGGTTTTGCTGTCTCTATTTTGACATCAACAATTTGCCCCATTAAACGTTCAGGAGCCTGCACAAAGACAGATTGCATGTACGGACTGCGCCCGCCTAGCTGCCCAGTTTCGCGACCTTTGCGTTCAATCAAAACCGAAAGTGTTTGCCCGATCATGCTCTGGTTAAACGACATTTGCTGTGCATTAAGTAATTCCTGTAACATTGCCAAACGTGTTGACTTAACATCCTCTGGGACCTGTGCATCAATACCTGCAGCTGGCGTCCCCGGACGTGGGCTATATTTAAAGGAATAAGCTTGGGCATAATTAATATCAGTAACCAGACGTAGCGTGTCTGCGAAGTCCTGATCACTTTCGCCTGGAAATCCAACAATAAAATCAGACGACAGAGCCAATTCAGGGCAAACATCGCGAAGCTTGTCAATTACCCGTCGATATTCATCGCCAGTGTGTTTACGATTCATCATTTCCAATATGCGGTCAGAACCACTTTGAATTGGTAGATGCAAATAGGGCATGAGTTCAGAAAGGTCGCGATGTGTATCAATAAGCTCATCATCCATATCATTTGGATGCGATGTCACATAACGAAGACGTTCAATACCATCGACTTCTGCAAGTTCTCTAAGTAATCGCCCCAAACGCCATGTTTTGCCATCAGCACCTTCACCGTGGTAGCCGTTCACATTTTGACCAAGAAGAGTAACTTCACGCGTACCATTGGCAACCAGACGCTTGGCCTCGTCAACAATTGCCGTTACAGGACGAGAAAATTCAGCACCACGAGTATAGGGAACAACACAGAAGGTACAGAACTTGTCACAGCCTTCCTGAACAGAAAGAAAAGCCGACGGACCATGCGTTTGGCTTTCTTCCGGCAGAAAATCAAATTTGGATTCAACAGGGAAATCCGTGTCAGAGATGCCTCGGCCAGTGGTATTACCAAGCGCCTTTGTGACCATTTCAGGTAAACGGTGATAAGTTTGTGGGCCAAACACCATATCAACCTGTTTTGCACGGCGTAAAATCTCTTCGCCTTCAGCCTGTGCCACACAACCGGCAACACCAATCAGCATGCGCTCACCACCGGATTCGCGCTTCTCCTTGAGACGACGTAACTGCCCAAGCTCAGAGAAAACCTTCTCAGAAGCTTTTTCGCGTATATGACAGGTATTGAGAATCACCATATCAGCCACGTCAGGGCTATTCACGGTCTCGTATCCCAGAGGAGCCAGAACATCTGTCATACGAACCGTATCATAGACGTTCATTTGACAGCCATAGGTCTTAATATAGAGCTTTTTTGCCAACGTAATTACCAATTCAGCCTAGTGTTATTTGCGGTCATGTTTATGACAAACCGTTCAAACACCTTGTTAAATTACCATCTGTTGGGATTTGAAGCTATCGGTAATCGCTGCCCTCTCAGGGCATTGGAAACGCCGCTAGATACTGCTTTATGACAGTGACTGGCCATTGCTTTCCTATTCGCGAAGGAACTCGCTTCTACTGGCTCTAGGAACTCAACCTCTACAGTTAAAACCCCCATCGCCAGCGCATGCCATAAATGCCCAGGCAATTCCATATCACCATACCAAGCATAAAAGGGCCGCCACAAACGACCCATCGGCATACCATCCAACCGGGTGTATGTAATAGAGATTGGCTGAACCAGCAAGGGGCTATCGTTTTTCGAGACCTGAGCAACTGAAAAGAGTGCCGATTTAAAAGGTAAAACCCGCGTACCATCACTTGAAGTTCCCTCGGGAAATAAAATCAGATCGCGCCCATTTCCAAGTCGCTTTGCCATGTTGTCACGACTTTCGCTGGACTTATGGCGACGACGTTGAATAAAAACCGTACCGGATAACTTCGCCAGCCATCCAAAAAATGGCCAGTTACCAACTTCGGACTTCGCCACAAAATGCCCGTCAATCAGGCTACCCAAAACAGAAATGTCCAGATAAGAAACATGATTGGATACATACAGTGTCGGTTGGCGCGTACTTTGTTGGCCCCGGGTGACGATCTTAATACCATTAAAAAAACACGTCGAATTATGATACCAGAGAGGTAGCTTATACCGTCCAGGCAAACGTAAGAGTAAAAGCAAAAGCTGTAACGGCATCAAGGCTAAAGTGAACAGGACATAGACAACCAAACGGCATGAGGCTCTTAAATCAGAACCCAAACCAGAAGCTACAGCAATGTCCGACATATCATGCTACCTGTTCAGCTGCATTGTCCGTTTCACGGCGATAATGTTTATAATATTTATCTGTTACCCGGCTTGTCTCGACAATCACGCAAACATCCGTAGTGCCGAATTGCTCATCAATCACAGCGCCATCTCCAATAACACCACCAAGCCTGAGATACCCCTTAATTAAAGGCGGAAGCTCTTTGATTGCAGCCTTCGGATCAATCTGATCAGCAGGCATAAGATCCATAGAACTAAATCTTTCCGGCAGGGCTTTGGGGCGAATATCTGTATCCGCCAAGTGATTGTGGTATAGATAGGATAACGGCAGCTTCATTTGCTCTGGGTCAATGCCGTGCAAACTTGCGCAGCCAAACATGTAACGAATGTCATAAGTGAAAACATACTGGGCGATACCGCGCCATAAAAGTTGCATCGTTGAACCACGTCGATATTCCTGATCAATACAGGACCGCCCCAGCTCTAAAATTTCGCCATCAAAGTTCAGCAGCTTTTCCAGGTTGAATTCATCAACCGAGTAAAATTGCCCCCGTTTTTTCGCGCCTTCACGCCTCATTACACGATAAGTGCCAACAACAGCGTCTGGGCCAGTGCCCCGGTCATTATCAAAAACAAGCAGATGATCGCAAAAAGGATCAAAGCTATCAAAGTCCCGATTCTCTGCTGCCATCTCAGGAGTAGGTTGTGCAGAGTTTTCACGATAAAAAATATCATATCGCAGATTTTGCGCAGCCAAAATCTCCCGTTCGCTCTCGGCCAAACGGATCGTAAGTTGTCCCGCAGTTACATCGACGGGTCGTGAAGTACCCTCATTCATGCTCAGCGTGTTCCCTGGAAATAAACATGGCGATTTTAAACATGTCGAGGACTGTGCCAGAAAATTGTGTCTATTTTATTGCACTACAGCCTTCACGCACAGCATAAAGTTCAAGGCGATGATCGATCAAGCGATAACCAAGCTTTTGCGCCATCTTATTCAAAAGTTCGTGAATTTCGTCATCAGAAAATTCCAAAACTTCACCAGAATTTACATCGATAAGATGATCGTGAACCCGCTCTGTGACTTCTTCGTAACGGGCGCGGCCATCCCCAAAGTCATGACGCTCGAGAATATTGGCTTCTTCAAACAGCTTCACAGTCCGATAGACCGTCGCGATAGATATCTTCGAATCTAGCTTGGAAGCACGGTGATAAACCTGCTCCACATCAGGATGGTCCGTAGAATCAGAAAGAACCCTTGCAATTACTCTTCGCTGCTCGGTCATCTTGAGACCTTTTTCAGCACAAAGAACTTCCAGTTTTGATGCCATAATTACCCTGAACTCATCGTTAATGGATACAGTACTTTTTTGAATAATTCTAATTTACACAAAATGCGCTACCGAGAAAAGCCCGATAGCGCATTTTTTACGTCTAACCAGTTCAAAGAAAATTGATTACTTGGTCCTGTTTGCTTTTGTCCCCAAGCCAATCTGTTTCGCCAAAGAACTACGTTGTTTTGCATAGTTAGGCGCAACCATTGGATAATCTTGCGGCAAGCCCCAACGCTCGCGATACTCTTCCGGTGTCATATTATAGGCTGTTTTCAAATGGCGTTTAAGCATTTTAAGCTTCTTACCGTCTTCGAGACATACAATAAATTCTGGTGTAATGGACTTTTTAATAGATACAGCTGGCGTAGGACGCTCGGGCTCTTTCTTTTCTTCCTGACCCAATGTGGACAGGGTGCCATAGACCTCGCGGATTAATTGAGGCAAGTCTGCTACGGCAACAGAATTGTTGGAAACATGTGCGGAAACAAGACTAGTAGTAAGCTCGACTAATTCTAACGAGGAGTTATCTTCAGACATAGTATGACTGTTCTTTCCCAATATAAAGTTATCTTGTAATGATCAAAATATTATTTAATTCATAACATACCAATAGGTGAATTAAAGTTATTTCTTACAAATTTCAAGTTAGTTTCGATAAAATATTTATATTCTTTTATTTATCAACAATAACACCTGAAGTCATTTAAATATCCGCAGACATGATAACTGCATCAACAGTTGAACCATCCGGTTTGTGGTAGTATTTGGATCTTCGAGCGATTTCCACAAATCCCATCGCCTTATAGAGCGATAGCGCAATAATATTATCTTCGGAAACCTCTAAAAACATTTTATTAACAGATACTTGATTAAGGTACTCAAATAATTTAGCGATTATATTTGTTGAATAGCCCAACCTTCGGAAATCTGGGTCAACGCAAAATGTCAATATTTCAGCTTCTCCAACAACTTCTTGCCAAATAATAAACCCTACCGGCTTCCTATTATTACAATAGATAAACCCCTTATTTGTTTTTTGAACAAGTAATTCCAAAAAATCTTTAGCATTCCATGCAGCCCCGGCAAATGACCTTGAATGCATTTCTGCCAACAATTCAGCATGCTCAATGCCACACAGAATGATTTCCTCTGCTTCGCTCATGCCATCATCTAGAACGTCGGCTTGTTTTTAGGTAAGGAAACATCCGGCGCCCGCAAGTACAGCGGCTCAACCGACTTATTTTTCCCGTCAAAAAGCTGATGCTCAACGGCACATAACAACAAATTTTGAGCATCAGCATTCGCAAATGAGGTTGAAATTGCTATCTTTCTTCCTGCTTTTATCAAGTCGTCATATGCCTGATCAATACCACCCCCAACCAAAAGTAAATTACCCTCTGGCAAAAGATCACTTAAGTTTTCTGGAAGCGCAGCAAACGGCTCTGTTAACGGATTCAGTTTTGAATCAAAGCTTTGAACAAACAAATCTGCACGTTTAGCATCAATGATGACAACGATTTGAGTATCTGCAGCCTTTTCAACCGACGTCACGCCGCGGGCAAGAACTTTAAAATTATTAACCCCGACAAGTTGCTTATCGCAGGCAAGTGCAAAACCCTGAGCTGCGGCTAAACCAATACGCACACCAGTAAATCCGCCTGGGCCTGTCGTAACAGCAAACCCTGCCATATCCAGCAGCTCTTTCCCTGCTTCATCCAAAATCTCTTGCACGATTGGCAAAAGGCGCTCTGATTGACCACGCCGCATTGTCTCTATACGTGAAGCCAATACTTGGCCTTTGTCCATAATAGCAACGGAACAAGAAGACCCCGCGGTATCCAAACCAAGCAACAATGAATTATCAGCCTGCATTATCGTGAAACCATCCCTTTGA
This sequence comes from Kiloniella sp., assembly GCF_048270245.1. Lineage (GTDB taxonomy): Bacteria > Pseudomonadota > Alphaproteobacteria > Kiloniellales > Kiloniellaceae > Kiloniella. The sequence continues at coordinate 169,937 of NZ_JBLWTH010000001.1, read as the reverse complement.
CACTCAGGTTAACATAGCTCATAGCTTAAAAGACAAAACAACATTATGGCTTATATCCTTGATGCTACTTTGTTACAATTGAAGACCATCAGTGATCGCCTCTTATTAGGGCTGGCATTAAAGTAACATTAAAGAGCAAAGAAGCAGAATTATCGACAATGCTTAAAAAACACCGTTTTCAATTACTTTCCTTTTTCCTCGCATTCACCCTTGGCCTAATTGGTTTTGAAAAGACCGCTTCAACACAAGAAGCGAAAAAGTCTATTGAAGGCGTTAATAAGAACGGTGCCGTTGTTGTTATGTATCAACGCTTTGAAGAAAGTAAATACCCAACGACCAGCACCGCTCTCTCCATCTTTGCTGATCATATCCAAGAGCTTCAAAACAAACAGTACAACGTGATCCCTCTTCTAGATGTCGTTGATGCCCTCAAAAATAGTTCACCATTGCCGGATCGTGCCGTTTCAATAACAATAGATGATGCCTATCTTTCTTTCTACGAAACAGCTTGGCCCGCCCTACAAAAAGCAAATCTTCCTATAACTGTATTTGTAACGACATCTGCAGTAGACCAAAATCGGGTCGGGTATATGACCTGGTCTCAAATAAGAGAGCTGGCATCGGATCCTCTTGTAACCATAGGAAATCACGCCAGCGAACTCAGGCATATTGCCCACTTACCACAACAAGAACAGAAACAGATTATTGATCAATCGAATCAAACTTTCAGACGCGCTTTGGGTAAACAGCCAAATCTATTTGCTTACCCCTATGGCGAGATCAGTAATAACCTGCAAAATGTTTTAAGAGCCGCAGGTTTTAAAGCAGCCTTTGGTCAGCATTCCGGAGCCATTGATCTCAATTCCAATCTGATGGCTTTACCGCGCTATCCATTCAATGACCGCTTTGGCACATTGGAACGATTCAAACTAGCCATCAACAGTTTACCATTACCCGTATCAGCCGTTTTACCCGAAAACTTAACCCTCAGTGAAGCGACAAATCCACCCCTCATCGGGTTTACCATCGGTTCACAAATTACTCCCCGTGCAGACGGATCCTATCGAGGGCTAAACTGCTATAGTTCTCAGGGCGAACTTACATTACAAGAACTGGGTGGGGGGCGTATTGAGGTTAGATTAAAAGAACCATTCAAAACTGGTCGAGCGCGTATCAACTGTACCATGCTCGGCCCTGATGGGCGCTGGCGTTGGTTTGGGCAACAATATTACATCCCCTGAATTAAAAACCTAAAGCCAATAAAAAAAGCCCGAAGTTGAAACCAACTCCAGGCTTTTAATTTTTTTAAAGAAAATCTGATCGCGCCTAAGTAATTATAATACTAGTTAAGCACTGGCGCGCACTTCAGATACTTCAGGAATGTAATGACGCAGCATGTTCTCAATGCCCATCTTCAAGGTCGCTGTCGAGCTTGGGCACCCCGCACACGCCCCCTGCATATGCAGGTAAACGATACCGTTTTCGAACCCATGGAAAACGATATCCCCACCGTCCTGCGCAACAGCCGGTCGAACGCGTGTATCAAGTAATTCCTTAATCTGGGATACAATTTCATCATCGTCTTCATCACTTGCTTCAGCGTGAGAAGACATTGCCTCGGAAGCATCCGTAATAACTGGGCGTCCCGCTGTGAAATGCTCCATAATCGTACCAAGGATAGAGGGTTTCAGGATATACCACTCTTTGTCTTCTGCCTTGGTGATCGTAATAAAATCACCGCCAAAAAACACCCCGGTAACGCCTTCGATTTCGAACAATCTTAGAGCAAGAGGAGAATTTGAAGCCGCTTCTTTTGCTTCAAAGAAAGCCGTACCACCGTCAAGTACCGGACATCCCGGTAAAAACTTTAGCGTAGCTGGGTTTGGCGTCTGTTCTGTTTGGATAAACATATCTTGCTCGTTTAAAAATCGGTCTATGATTGTTGTTCTTATATGTAATCTTATAGGGGCTATTCAAGCCCCTATCCACAATGAATATTCATATAGAATATTTCTTTAACTGATTTCGTCGATTTCAGCAGGCTCTAAATTATCAGGCACAACTGTTATTGGCACACGTAACTTACCAATATGTTTCCCCATCAGCGCAGTCAAAAGAGGTCCAGGTCCCCCAGAGCCAGAACTCGCGCCTAGAACAAGGATAGAAATTTGATCGTCTTCATTTACAAGCTTGACCAGCTCATCACGCCGATCGCCTTCGCGCATGTAAAGAACAGGGATTTGCCCTGAGTATTCAAGGACTTCTTCGCCAAGTTTATTCAACAAAGCTTCGGCTTCTTCCCGGGCTTCTTCTTGCATCAGATCCCCGACAGCCGCCCAGTGATTAAACTCGGCAGGTTCAATGACATACAAAAGCGCAACCCGCCCACCCGTATGAAGTGCACGACGGCACGCAAAGCGCATGGCCTGCAACATCTCATCACTGTCATCGACGACGACAAGGAAAATCCGATCTGTAGATCCATGATTGCGGCATTTTTTGCCGTCAGTCTCTTGATCAATTTTCAATTCTGTCGATTCTGCTTCACTCATACCTTATCCCTTGCGGAAAATTAAATGACCGATCCAGCCGGATACCAAAGCAATCACAATGGCAATAATACCATACATCGCGCTATGAAGGTGTGCATAGTCATAAATTTCCGCTTCGGCCCCTATTTTTGATACCGTTAGGGGTGTCGTTCGCGCGTCAATGATTTGCCCATCACGCAAATGATAAACACTGACGGAATACGTCCCAGTCGGCACGTTAGCAGGCAATTCAAATTCTGTTCGAAATAAATGTTCGCCTAAAAAAACTATTTCCGCGTTTTCCAGCTGATAATTACCACTACGCAGCAGGTTCCGAAGTAAAGCTTCTTTCCATGAATCGGCCAATTTCCCCGCAGCTTTTGTTACCGGAAGCTCAAGGCCAATATTATCAAAGCCGATGGCATTAAGCGCGCGTGTCGCCGAAGAGGATATTTCGTCAATTGGGCCCGTTGAAGCTATGGAATAAAAACTCGGCACACTTTCGAACTTCATTGACGCCGTATTCATCCAGATTCCGGCGATCTGCCCTTTTCGCTGTACTTTAAAGTCCGTATCCGGCCCTCTCACAACGACAATGACTTCACCCGGGGAATTAATACTGCCAAACAAAAGAATGCGATCACCTGAAAATCCGGCCGTAATTGCCACAAGGTGACTGGAAAGATCCGCCTCAATGGCCTTCGTCTCTTTTCCTGACAAAACAAAAAGAAATGATAAAACAATCATCAAAAGAGCATTTAATGAGCAGGCTTTATTATCAGGAAAAAGTCGGTATCTCCGAGATGTCGCACGCGTTATCATCACACCATCTCCAGAACATAGAGATCAGCGGGTTCAATCAAAAGATCAAGGAACAGTTTACCGCAAACCATAACAACCAGAATCCCCAGCAACAGGCGTAACCAGTCACCCTGCATTTTAGCCCCTATCCGCGTACCAACCTGTGCCCCGAGGACAGAGCCAACCAACAGTAAAAGTGCGAGAACAACATCAACCGTCTGGTTCTGAGCTGCTTGTAAAAAAGTCACGTTCGCAGCAACAAAGATAATCTGGAAAAGCGATGTTCCAATCACCATCGCTGTAGGCATACCCAACATATAGATCATTGCCGGCACAAGAATGAACCCACCACCAACCCCCATAATGGCAGAGAGAACACCAACAAAAAAACCAATACCTAGCGGCAGAAGCGCCGAAATATAAAGCCGGGATTTACGAAAGCGCATTTTTAGCGGCAAACCATGGAACCAGTTATGTTCATGCAACTTGCCACGGGAAATACCCCCGGACTTTCTGCGCCGGAACACAGCCTTGATACCTTCGAGCATCATCAAAAGCCCGATCGTACCCAGAAAAACCACATAGGAAAGATTAATAACTAAGTCAATTTGGCCAAGACTTTTTAGGAAAGTAAACAAGCCAACACCGAGTGTGGACCCAATAAAGCCGCCAACCAGCAATATCCAGCCCATCAGGAAATCAACATTTCCCCGTTTCCAATGGGCAAAAACACCAGAAACCGACGACGCGATCACATTGTTTGCTTGTGTTGCAACGGCAACGGCAGGAGGAACGCCGACAAAGATCAAGATTGGTGTCATCAAAAAACCGCCCCCAACACCAAATATCCCCGAAAGCAGTCCGACACCGCCCCCCATTGCCAATAAGAGGATTATGTCAACAGATATCTCAGCGATCGGCAGATAGATTTGCATTGCCGTCAGTCGCCCTTTTCACAGGTATTCATTTAGCTCTACCCTGTTCTATCGTTTCAGACAGAAAGTTTTTATTCATAGGCTTTCAAGGGAGCACCCCTAAAGGAATCTATCCTGCTTCACAAAAAAGGAAAAGGGGCTCCATTGAATATTTTCTTTATTTTTCAACTTTTTGCTTAATATTTTTTTAATTTGACCAATTATAAAAACACACCACTGCTTTTCTTTTCAAACGCTTCCCTAAAAGAAAAGGGCATCAGAAACAAACCTGATACCCTTTTCATAATACATCTGGGGCCAAATATTTTTTATACTGGCTCCATGTAACGATAAGCTTTTACTTGTTACGGCCGTAAAAAACCAACAGCTTCAAAAACTTCTTTCATCACAGGTTCTGCTAGCTTAGCAGCTCGATCTGCCCCTTGTTTGAGCACGGAATCAACATAGGATTTGTCGTCCATCAATCGTTTCATTTCCGACCCCATTGGTCCCAACTTGGTAACCGCAACTTCTGTCAGGGATTTTTTAAAATCAGCAAAGCCTTTACCTTCAAATTCACCCAGGACATCAGAAAGCTCTTTGTCGTTTAATGCCGCGTAGATAGACAGCAAGTTAAAAGCTTCCGGACGTTCTCTGCGGGCGTCATCAAGCAACTTACCATTTTCATCCAACACTTCAGCACCGGGGATTAAATGTGGATCACTAGTTGCCTTCTTGATTTTTTTGGCAACGGTATCTGCATCGTCCATCATGGTGATACGACTGTAATCCGATGGATCAGACTTGCTCATCTTTTTACTACCGTCACGCAAAGACATGATGCGTGTAGCAGCACCAAAAATAAGTGGCTCCGGTACAGGGAAAAGATCAACATTGAAATCATTATTGAACTTAATGGCGATATCACGCGTCAACTCAAGATGCTGCTTTTGGTCCTCACCGACCGGCACATGGGTTGCCTTATAGGCAAGAATATCCGCCGCCATCAGGTTTGGATAAACATACAAACCTGTGGATGCTTTCTCACGGTTCTTCCCAGCTTTATCTTTAAACTGCGTCATCCGATTCAACCAGCCGATCCTGGAAACACAGTTAAAGATCCAGCCAAGCTCGGCGTGGGCAGAAACTTGTGACTGATTAAAAATAATGTGCTTTTCAGGATCAACACCCGCCGCCAGATATGACGCCGCAACTTCACGTGTATTATCAATCAACTGCTTAGGATCTTGCCAGACAGTAATGGCATGCATATCAACGACACAGAAGATGCACTCATAGTCGTCCTGAAGGCGCACAAAATTACGAATAGCGCCGAGATAGTTGCCAAGATGTAGGTTCCCTGTGGGCTGCACGCCCGAGAAGATACGCTTCATGGGAAAAGATCCATTCCAATAGCGGTTGATAGTAAGATTTAAGAAAAGGCTTTATCGCCGTTCAAAACCCTGGGGTCAAGAGCTGGAACCAAGACGCAGGATGCAGATCAATCGAACAAACCTTTCGGATCATAAATCGGTTCTCCGCCAAGAAGTGTTGCCTCTACATTCACAGACCCGATCTCATTTATCGGTATATCCAAAATATTGCGGTCCAGCACACCAAAGTCAGCTTCGGCCTATGGCATTTTCTTATCAACAGTGTAAATTTGCGCGTTTACAACAAGATAATTGTCAGAAGTTGCATGACTTTGCGTTAAAAAAGCACTGCTCAACCCCAGACTAGGACCAATGACTTTAACGGCCGAGAAAGTGGCTGTACTGTCTTTTTTCGTGTACTTCGACGACATCCTCGTGCGGTAAAGAATACCACCAAAAACAGAAAAAGGGCCGGAGGAAAAACCTCCGGCCCTTCTATTCGCAAGGAAATGCGTTAATTAGTTCCAGCTTTTAACAAGCTCGTCATAATCAACTGTTTCACCCTGTGGTTTCTCGTTGGCCAATTTGGCTTTAGGAGAACCAGGCTGATTCAGCCAGTAGCTGGCTTCTTTTTCTTCGTTCAGCTTAGGTCCGCACTCGCCCTGTACGCCTGCGCGTTCCAGACGACCAAGAACTTTATCCTGAGCAGCTGCAAGTGCATCCATAGCTTCCTGAGGTGTTTTTGCACCAGAGCTCGCATCACCAATGTTCTGCCACCATAGCTGTGCAAGTTTTGGATAGTCAGGAACGTTGATACCTGTTGGTGTCCACTGAAGACGAGCAGGTGAACGATAGAATTCGACCAAACCACCAAGTTTCGGTGCACGCTCTGTGAAGGATTCATGCTGGATATCGCTTTCACGTACGAAAGTTAGACCAACGTGACTTTTCTTCAGAGAAACAGTTTTGGCAACAGTGAACTGTGCGTAGAGCCATGCAGCTTTACGACGATCAACTGGTGTGGATTTCATAAGAGTCCAAGAACCAGCATCCTGATAACCAAGCTTCTGTCCTTCTTCCCAATAAGGACCGTGTGGAGAAGGTGCCATACGCCATTTTGGTGTACCGTCTTCGTTCACAACTGGAAGACCGTCTTTCACCATGTCGGCAGTAAAGGCAGTGTACCAGAAGATCTGCTGAGCAACAGCACCCTGCGCAGGAACTGGACCAGCTTCACCAAAGGTCATGCCCGGTGCAGATGGCGGCGCGTAAGCTTTAAGCCAATCAACATATTTGGACACGGAATAGACAGCAGCTGGACCGTTTGTCGCGCCACCACGTGCAACGGAAGAACCAACTGGGCTACAGCCTTCCATACGGATGCCCCATTCATCAACAGGAATGCCGTTTGGAATGTTTTTGTCGCCAGCACCAGCCATGGACAGCCACGCATCTGTGAAACGCCAGCCAAGAGATGGATCTTTTTTACCGTAATCCATGTGGCCATATACAGGCTTACCGTCGATTTCTTTCACATCATTTGTGAAGAAATCTGCGATATCTTCATAGGCAGACCAGTTAACCGGAACACCCAAATCATAGCCGTATTTTGCTTTAAATTTAGCTTTGATATCCGGATCAGAGAACCAGTCATAACGGAACCAATATAGATTCGCGAACTGTTGAGCAGGAAGCTGATAAAGCTTGCCATCCGGACCTGTTGTGAAAGATGTACCGATAAAATCACCCAAATCAAGATCAGGATTACTTACTTCAGCACCTTCACCTGCAATCCAGTCAGAAAGCGGCACAACCTGTTGGTAACGATAGTGCGTACCAATAAGATCTGAATCGTTGATGTAGGCATCATAGATGTTTTTACCGGACTGCATCTGTGTTTGCAGCTTTTCAACAACATCGCCTTCACCAATCAGGTCATGGTTAACCTTGATGCCTGTGATTTCATAGAAAGCTTTGGCAAGAGTTTTTGATTCGTACTCGTGCGTTGTAATGGTTTCGGAAACCACATTGATTTCCATACCTTTGAAAGGCTCAGCAGCTTTTGCAAACCACTCCATTTCTTTCATTTGATCAGCTTTGGACAAAGTCGAAGGCTGAAATTCATTTTCTACCCAGTTCTTCGCTGCAGCTGCATCCGCATGAGCTGCACCAGATGAAAGAACCAAAGCGACGGCTGTTAGAGCGCCGCCAATATAACGGGACTTCATTATTATATCTCCCTGTTGCTTCATTCAGTAAACGAGTTTGCCTCGTCACCCCACATTTTCCCTCTAGGTGTTTACACCCATCTAAACACGATGAATGCGTAGACAGCGCTTACGACGAGGGCTCCCCACAGTTGGATATCTGACATCAGAAGCCAACCGAGGTGAATAAAAGCACTGCCCAGTAGTGTAATAAACAATCGATCCCCACGCGTGGTTGGAATATTAAGAATCCCAACCTTTTCCCTTTCGGGGAATTTGATTGCCAATACCGTCATAACAACAAGCGTTGTTGCAATGATGATAAAGAAAGTAGCCGTTGGCCAAGTCCAGGCCATCCAGTTCAATTCCATGATACGGACTCCCCTTTAAACCCGGCCTAGGGCAAAGCCCTTGGCGATATAGTTACGAACAAAATAGATCACCAGAATACCCGGTATAATAGTCAGTATCCCGGCCGCTGCCAGCACCCCCCAATCAAGCCCCGACGCAGACACGGTACGTGTCATGGTCGCGGAAATTGACTTGGCATCAACAGAAGTCAGCGTTCTGGCCAGCAACAATTCAACCCAAGAGAACATGAAGCAGAAGAATGCAGCCACGCCGATACCCGAAGAAATCATCGGTGTGAAAATACGGGTAAAGAAACGCGGGAACGAATAGCCGTCAATATAAGCGGTTTCATCAATTTCACGCGGGACACCAGACATAAAGCCTTCGAGAATCCAGACCGCCAAGGGAATGTTAAACAGACAGTGTGCCAAGGCCACCGCTATGTGCGTATCAAATAATCCCACAGCCGAATAAAGCTGAAAGAACGGCAAGGCAAAAACCGCTGGCGGTGCCATTCTGTTGGTCAAAAGCCAGAAAAATAGATGCTTATCGCCCATAAAGTTATAGCGCGAGAATGCGTAAGCCGCAGGCAAGGCAACCAACAGGGTAATGATCGTGTTCAACACCACATAGATTGTCGAGTTTATGTAACCGTTGTACCAGCTTGGGTCTGTAAAGATCACCATATAGTTGGCAAAGGTCAGATCCTGTGGCCAAAGGCTAAAGGTACTGAGAATTTCCTCGTTCGTTTTCAAGGACATGTTGAGCAACCAGTAGATCGGTAACAGCAAGAAAACGATGTAAAGAATAGTGACGAGAGCTTTGGTTTTCATGACTTAAGACTCCGCTCTGTCTAAATAGCTCATCACTGTGAAGAATACCCAGCTGAAGAGCAGAATGATTAAGAAATAGACCAACGACATCGCCGCAGCAGGTCCCAGGTCAAACTGACCAATTGCCATTTGAACCAAATCGATCGAAAGGAAGGTTGTCGCATTACCCGGTCCACCACCAGTCACCACGAATGGCTCGGTATAGATCATGAAGCTATCCATAAAACGCAACAGCACAGCAATCAGAAGTACGCGATTCATCTTTGGCAACTGGATAAAACGGAATGTCGCCCACTTGCTCGCTCCGTCAATTCTAGCAGCTTGATAATAGGCATCGGGAATTGACTGTAAACCGGCATAGCAAAGCAACACAACTAGCGACGTCCAATGCCACACATCCATGACAATCAAGGTCACCCAAGCATCAATTGTGTTTTGCGTATAGTTGTATTCAATACCCAATCCATCCAGAGCAGCCCCCAGAAGACCAATATCAATACGGCCAAAAATCTGCCAAATCGTGCCCACCACATTCCAGGGAATCAGGAGTGGCAGCGCCATAAGGATCAAGCAAAACGGAACCCACAGTCCTTTTTTAGGCATCGCCAACGCAATCGCAATACCAAGCGGAATCTCGATAGAAAGGATAATAAAGGAGAACAGGAACTGACGCCCTAGCGCCCCGTGGAAACGGTCAGACCGAAGAACTTCTTGGAACCATTCAATACCGGCCCAGTAGAATTCATTATTTCCAAAAGTATCCTGAAAGGCATAGTTAACCACTGTCATCAAAGGAATGACCGCAGAAAATGCCACGATTAAAACAACAGGAAGAACAAGCCACCAAGCGCGGTTATCGGACCATTTATTCATGATCAAGCCTCCTCTACCAAATGACTGTTGGCATAAAGATTCACATGCGTTGGATCGACAACAAGACGCGCACCATCAGCAGGGACCTCGTCTTCTTCGTTGACCATCACTTTAAACTCATGATCTTCGAGACGGACACTTGCGACCTTAAAACGGCCAAGGTCTTCTACCTTTTGAATAGAAACGATCGGCCCCGATCCTTCACGTGAAAGCGACAGGAATTCCGGACGAATACCAACTTCTAATGAAGCCCCCATAGGAATGTTACTCAGGCCCTGTTCCATGGCAAACGCATGGCCAGCGACCATTGCTTGCTTACCATCAATATGACACGGCACAACGTTCATGCCCGGTGAACCGATGAAGTAACCAACAAAGGTGTGCTTTGGGCGCTCAAACAGCTCTTCAGGTGTGCCCATCTGAACAACAGCACCATCGTACATAACAACCACTTTATCAGCGAAAGTAAGTGCTTCCGTCTGATCGTGTGTGACGTACACCATCGTGTAGTTAAAGCGTTTGTGCAGATGCTTAAGCTGAGAGCGCAACTGCCACTTCAAATGAGGATCAATAACTGTCAATGGTTCATCAAACAGGATCGCTGATACATCAGCACGAACCAGACCACGCCCCAAAGAAATCTTTTGTTTGGCATCAGCCGTAAGACCACTGGCTTTACGCTTGAGACTATCCTCCATTTCCAGAAGTTCCGCGATTTCACGAACACGTCCGTCAACTTCACTGGCACTCACACCGCGATTGCGGAGCGGGAAAGCCAAGTTGTCATAGACAGTCATGGTGTCATAAACCACCGGAAACTGGAAAACCTGTGCAATATTGCGGTCTTCAGTCGCCTTATTTGTAACCGCCTCTCCATCGAAGAGAATTTCACCGTGCGTTGGCTTCAACAAACCGGAAATAATATTCAGAAGTGTTGTTTTACCACAACCAGATGGGCCAAGCAGCGCGTAGGCTCCGCCATCTTCCCAGATATGGTTAAGCTCTTTAAGGGCAAAATCCTGTGGCTCCTGGATATGCGGCATATAGGAGTGCGCCAAACCATTGAGTTCAATTTTCGCCATTACGCTTGCTCCCCAGCTGTACCCCAGGGGCCCGCTACCAGCTTGCCTTTGGTGTCAAAAACAAAACACTTGGAAGGTTCCAGATAAACATCGATATCGCTATCGATTTCAATTTCCTGCACCCCATGTGTAAGGCTGACCCAGCGCTGGTCTGCGAAATCAACATGCACAAAGCTTTCAGACCCTGTGATCTCTGTAACCGCAACTTTGGTTTTAAAAGAGATCATGCTCGGATCACTGTCGATATGCAGATGATTTGGACGGAAGCCCAATGTGTAATCACCATCACCTACCTGAGACAAAACACCTGTCGCTTGTGCTGAGAATTTCTCACCGTGGCTAACGACGCCACCCTTGATACTGACAGGCAAGGTGTTGATCGGTGGATCAGAGAAAACATCAGCCGTTAACAAATCGCCCGGATTACGATAGATATCGATTGTCGGTCCGAATTGTGTAATCCGACCTTCGTGCAACGTCGCGGTGTTACCACCTAACAACAGCGCCTCTGTTGGCTCGGTCGTCGCATAGACAAAGATCGCGCCAGTTTCAGCAAAAACCCGTGGCAATTCTTCGCGAAGCTCTTCACGCAATTTGTAGTCCAGGTTCGCCAACGGCTCATCCAAAAGAACAAGGTCAGCACCTTTAACCATAGCCCGCGCCAGTGCAGTACGCTGCTGTTGGCCCCCTGAAAGCTCAAGCGGTGTTCGATCCAGCATTGGTTCCAGCTTCATCATCGCTGCTGCTTCACGAACTTTACGATCAATCTCGTCAGCCGGAGCGCGGGCAATACGTAACGGAGACGCAATGTTCTCGTACACTGTCAATGCCGGATAGTTAATGAACTGCTGATAAACCATAGCAACATTGCGATCTTGTACCCGAACGCCTGTTACATCAATACCATCAAAGGAAATACGCCCCTTGGTCGGCTTATCCAAGCCGGCCATAAGCCGCATCAAACTGGTTTTACCTGAAAGGGTCGGTCCGAGAAGAGTGTTAAGCGTACCACGCTCCAGACTGAGGTTTGCCTCAGCTATATGTACTTCGTCTCCGACCGTCCTCCAGATATTCTCTAGAGATAACGTCATTTCAACCCCACGAAACTCAACTTTATAGTTGGTTTTGTTTTTCTATTTTTGTTTAGCTGGCTTTTGCCAGTTTTTTAATATTCTGCGCCATCCATTCGGATAGTGCTTCCTTGTCTGCTCCCTTGATTCTCAGTCCTAGTTTGCTTCGACGCCACAGTACATCATCCGCTTTCTGCGCCCATTCATGGATCATCAGATAACGCACTTCTGCTTCATAAAGATCAGCTCCGAAATTCTGACCTAAATCCTCTAGCGACGTTGCATTGCCAAGTAAAAGCGAATAACGGGTTCCGTAACTCCGTATCAACCGCTCTGCATGGCTTTTTGTTATAAACGGGTATTCTTTTTGTAGTTTAGAAACTTGTTCAGTTGCCTGCTCACACGGGAAATCGCCCCCGGGAAGGGTAGCGCCCTGAGTCCAAGCTCCCCCAATTTCAGGGAAAAATCCAGAAAGTTTTTCAATGGCATGTTCTGCCAGACGACGATACGTCGTGATCTTCCCACCAAAAATATTCAGGGCAGGGGCGCCATCAAGCTCATCAACTTTCAATACATAATCACGTGTTGCTTCCTGTGCCTGGCTTGCACCATCGTCATAAAGCGGGCGAACACCAGAATAGGTATGAACAACCTGATTTGAAGAAATCGACGTTTTGAAATAGCTGTTTGACAGGCGGCAAAGATATTCAATTTCGTCCTGAGAAATTTTAACGTCAGCAGGGTCACCTTGGAAATCTTCATCTGTCGTCCCGATCAGCGTGAAATCCTTTTCATAGGGAATAGCGAAAACAATACGTTTGTCGTCATTCTGGAAAATATAACAGCGATCGTGGTCAAACAGCTTTGGAACAACAATGTGGCTTCCCTTAACCATTCGTATAGAATGATGAGACGAACTTTCCATTTCTTCATTCAGGAACTTCGATACCCACGGACCAGAAGCATTTACAAGAACCTTACCCTTGATGATCTGTCGATCGCCATCATTTGTGCTTTCACAGGTAAGATTCCAAATACCGTCTTTAACTTTGGCATCAACACAACGGGTCCGGCAATGAATATCTGCCCCTTTATCCCGTGCATCTATCGCATTCAAGGCAACCAGACGGGCATCATCGACCCAACAGTCAGAATACTCAAAACCTTTTGCGAACCCTTCTTTCAAAGGAGATCCCGCTTCATCAGTTTTCAGATTTAATCCGTGACTTGCTGGCAGCTTTTTCCGCCCGCCGAGGTTGTCGTACAAGAAAAGTCCAATACGAATAAGCCAACCGGGCCGCTGTGATTTGTTGTGTGGTAAAACGAAACGAAGCGGCCAGATAATATGCGGCGCCATCGCCCAAAGGGTTTCGCGTTCAATTAAAGCTTCGCGGACGAGACGAAACTCATAGTGTTCAAGATATCGTAGTCCACCATGAATAAGCTTGGTACTCGCCGAGCTGGTTGCCTGTGCTAAATCGCTTTGTTCAACAACACATACTGAAAGTCCACGACCCGCAGCATCTCTAGCAATTCCGCACCCATTAACGCCACCACCAACGATGACCAGATCATACGTCTGACCGCTCACAATACCTCCCCAACACAGTACTTACTGAAAAAGCTGTACCGTATGTATTCGAATCTTTCGAAACGAGTTTCCTTTTGGTTTCGTTTTGCACGCTATTCGAAGATTTCAAGGTTCGCAAGTGAAAATTTTTATTACATTTTTATGACAGCTCAGATTCAATAAGGCGGATACCGCTATCCCTACAGATTCTCCTCAGATTTTCGGATTCAAGGCTGTCTGTTACAAAAGTATTAATTTGATCAAATTCTGCGACACGAACAGGGGCGGTTCGTTTTAGTTTCATTTTATCTGCACACAGAATAACGTGGTGCGCGTTGTCAATTATGGCCTGGGCCACTTTCGCTTCCCTTAGATCGAAATCCAGCAAAGACCCATCTTCATCTACCGCCGAGGTCCCGATGATAGCAAAATCCACTTTAAATTGCTTGATAAAATCAACAGCGGTTTCGCCCACGACACCACCATCTGAACGGCGAACCATCCCCCCGGCAATTATAACGTCAATTGATGGTGCCGGACGTAATATATTGGCAACATTTATATTATTGGTAATGACCAGCAGATCTTTCTTACTCAACAGGCACTGTGCAACTTCTTCGGTTGTTGTCCCTATGTTAATAAAAAGAGAGCAATTATCTGGCACCAAATCAGCAGCTGCAGCACCTATTCCTCTCTTCTCATCTTTTGCAATCATGCGCCTTGCGTCATAACGCAGATTTTCGACACCCGCCGCAAAGACAGCGCCACCATGGATTCTTTTCAATATGGCGCGCGCGCAGATTTCATTAAGGTCTTTGCGTATGGTCTGAAGAGATACTTCGAAGCGAGTAGCCAGTTCTTCGACTAAAACACGTCCTTCTTCCCGCGCAAGACCAACGATTTCGCGCTGTCTGGGATTGAGAGTGTCCATTTTAAATTCCCCTGAGCTCATCTTATTATTATATATTGATGACAGTTTAAAATGACCTCAACAAAAACGAAAGCACAAAAGCTTCGTTTTTCAAAAAACGAAACTATTTGTTTCTTGCCTAACCAATTATAATCCTGAATTCTCCTTCTCACAGAAAGATGATTGGACGAAACCAACGTTTAAAACTCTTATCTCAAGATCCTGTTTCTGCCGCGAACACGCAAAAACACCCTTTTAGTAGGACAGAATAATGACCAAAGTTATCGACAATTATCACTTTCTTCTATCTCCTTGGAGCTACCTCGGCATAAAGCATTTCAACCGCGTTGTGGCGAAACACAACGCCATCGTAAATTACAAACCCATATCTGTTATGGACACCTTTGAAGTCATGGGCGGAACGCCACCAAGCAAACGCCACCCATCTCGCATGAAATACAGAATGATGGAATTAAAACGCTGGTCCAAGCATTTAGGTATCCCTATGAATTTTGAACCTGCCTTTTGGCCTGCGGACCAAACACTCGCAGCGCAAATGGTTTACGCAGTTCAAGAAGCGGGTGGAAATGCCGGGGCTTTTAGTGATGCCGTTCTGACGGCAGTCTGGTCACAGGACAGAAATATTGCCGAAGAAGCAACGCTTGCAGAAATTTCTCGCGAATGCGGCTTTGATCCAAATACACTTATTGCCCAAGCGAAAAGTGATGCTATGGCTCAAGCCTATATCAATACGACAAAAGAAGCCCATGACCGTGATGTCTTTGGTTCACCAACCTACGTTTACAACGGTGAAAATTTTTGGGGACAAGATCGCATAGACTTTCTAGATAAAGCCCTAGAAAACTAACGAACATCAGATTAGATCATCCAATGGTGAGTGATAATCCTGCTATCCTTCACCATTGGATTTAAAATATTCCAAATCTTTAAGCTTTACCCCGTCGGAACATCGCTGAAAAATCGGCTGGGCGCACCGCGCCAAGCAAGAGAGACAAAAAAGCATAAACAAGAAGACCAGCGCCGATCAACGCAGAAAGTGCGGCTACTTTCTCATAAAGCTCACCGTCGAACCAAGGACGTAACCAGCGCATCCCGGACCAGAGAACACCCCCCATCACCAGAGAAGAAGCCAGTATTTTTGGTAATCTGGAAACGAATCGTCCATCAAGTTTTAAATGATCCTTACGAACCAGAACAATCCAGAGCATCAAAACATTTACCCAAGAAGAAATAGCCGTCGCCAAAGCGATCCCGACATATTGAATAAACTGGAAAAGTATCAAACTGAGCGCAATATTTATAACTATCGACACAATTGCCAGACGGAACGGTGTTACCGTATCTTCCCGTGCATAAAAAGCAGGCTGTAAGATTTTTACCAACACATATGCAGGAAGACCAGCGGCATAAGCCATAAGCGCAACAGCAGTTGCGTCGCTTGTTTCGCGGCTAAACAATCCCCGTTCAAATAAAGTCACAACAATTGGCCAAGGTATAACAATCAAAGCAATGGTAGCAGGTAGCGTCAACAACAAGGCCATTTCCATACCTCTGTTCATGCTATTCATCGCACCTTTATCATCATTAGCTTTTAATTTTCGCGCTAATTCAGGCAAAAGAACAACACCAAAGGCAATTCCTATCATCCCCAAAGGTAGCTGGTAGACACGCTCTGCATAATAGAGAAAAGAGACGCCGGCTTCCTGAAAAGTCGAAATCATTGTGCCAATAACAACATTAATCTGCATCGCACCAGCTGAAAGCACACCTGGAACCATACGACGCATTAAGGTTTTCACATCGCTCGATAACCTAGGTAATCGCATTCTCATATTCAAACCAGCACGCTTTAGAGAAATAAATAACAAAAGCATCTGGCCGAACCCGGCTGCGGTCACGGTCCACGCCATGGCCTGCCCCGGATCCGGTACCCGCGGAACAATCAAAACCAATGTAATAATAAAAAATACATTAAGTAAAATGGGGGCCGCAGCCGCAGCCGCAAAACGTCCCAGCGAGTTCAACATACCAGAGAAAAGGGCAACAATGACCATAAAGAATAAATAAGGAAAAGTAATCATATTAAGCTGTTCGGCATAGGCCAGCTTAGAAATAAACTCACCAGGTATGGCCAAAGCCTCCCCAAGCCCTTGTGGTTTGAGATTTATGGCTTCTTGAGTAGAAACTTTAAGGGCCCAATCTTCAAACCCTGGTGCCAACGCATATGTCACCCAAGGCATTGATGCCATTGCCCCAAAGGTCAATAATAACATAAAGGTAAACATCACCGCATGAGTCTGTTCTGCAAATGTTTGAGCAGCTTCCCGTCCTTCAGCCTCTACTTTTCCAGCATATAAGGGAACAAAGGCAGCGTTAAACGCCCCTTCAGCAAACAGACGACGAAATAAATTTGGTAATCTAAAGGCGACAAAGAAAGCATCCGCAATTGGCCCCGCGCCGAGAAAAGCAGCGACAAGAATATCACGCACAAAACCAAGAATACGGCTTAACCCAGTAAAACCGCTTACTGTCGCCAGATTACGAACCAAAGACATTCAGATACTCCGCATAGAACTCACAAAGGGAGTTTCACTTCACTACCTGTAAACTCACCCTCATGCCCATACCTTTGTAGAGGAAGCCGTTAGGATTTGGAAGAGGCTGATTTTACAGAGACATAGATACAAAGACATAGAAGATGACAAAGAAGATCTCTGAAGCTTATTGAAAAACTTCTTTCTATCATCTTGTAAACCTAAGATGAAACAGGAAGCGGTGTCCCAAAACCGATATCGATATAGTCTCTTTGATTAACTTTGTGATAATTTAATTGTTTGTCTGAATTTTGATGCCACTCAATGTTCTCAAGCACATCGTCGACAAAAACCAGATAGTGATAATCCCCATTATCTGAGGCAAGGGGATAGCCAACTGTTTCAGAAACATGTGCCAGTCCTGATTCGTACCGACCTTCAAGGATTACCCTCATACCACAGGGAAAAGAAGCCACTTTGAAAAGCTCATTGTAGGCATCATCCCGGCGTTCTTCCGAGACAAATTCAACATAATCTCGTCCTGTTGGATCAAACCCAATACGATCAACGATCCCCGTACCAACCAGACGAAGCCGAGATTGCCCCGGTGTGCTCAAATCATGTATTAAAATATGCGGTAGAATCGCTTTTACTGCCGCAGGATTGAAATCACTTTTCTTTGGAACAGTTTGACCACTTGAATATTTCAGTTCCCACCAATAGTCATGCAACCGCTGACAACGAGGGCTTGTGAAAACCAGTGATGAAACTGTCTTCATATACTTAACTCGCACCTAAACTGACTTACTCCATTCAGTATATCGCAAAGAGAGTTAATCAAGCATTGAACACTTCCAATAATTTTTTCTGAATATTTTTAACTTTTTGTTCTGACGAAACCTTGTCCCCCAAAGCTGATTGAACATAGAAAACATCAACCGCCCGCACACCATAAGTCGCAATACGCGCAGAATGAACCAGCAAGCCCAATTTGGTCAAAGCCTGCGTCAGATAGTAAAGTAACCCCGGTCGATCCTGACCATTAATTTCCAAAACAGTATAGCTTTCACTTGCTTTATTATCGACCAGAACCCGGGGCTTTACCTTTAATGCATTATGAACTCTGCTTGGTAATCTGGTCGGAAGATTCTTAAGTAACTTTGCCGTTTTTAATTCACCCGTTAGAGACTTTTCGATTGCCGTTTCTAACGTTGCCAAACGTTCCGGGTCGTTAATCATCCCTTTGGTATGGGCATCCGCAATATAAAAGCTATCTAATGCCATACCGTTTTTCAGCGTATGAATCGTTGCCCCCTCGATAGAAGCACCAGATACAGCCAAAGCCCCAGCAACCCTGCTGAACAAACCGGGGTGGTCTGCTGTATAGATTGTGACCTCTGTAATTTGGCGATAGGTATCAACACGAACTTCGGATGTATAAGGAGATTTATCGTTTTCTGCCTTGCGAATTAGTTCAGCCCGACGCTTCTGGGTTTCTGTATCTGTTGAAATCCAATAGGAAACTGTTCCAAGCTCGAGATGCTTGGCAACGTCCTGTGCTGGCCAATGGGATAGCTCTTTTGTCAGAACTTCCCACGCCACTTGAATCCTTCTCTCTTGGCCCTCTGCAGCTAATCCACCCGATAAAAGCTCTTCGGTACGCCAATAAAGATCACGTAACAAAGCAGCTTTCCAGGCATTCCAAACATTCGGCCCCACCGCCCGAATATCGGCAACTGTCAACACCAGCAACAACCTTAGACGTTCCGGGGACTGAACGATCTCGGAAAAATCCTGAATGGTTTTAGGATCATCAATGTCCCTAGAGAAAGCTGTTTCACTCATGGTCAGATGATAACGAACCAACCAAGAAACCGTCTCAGTTTCTTCTGGCGTCAGCCCCATACGAGGGCAAATTCTCTGGGCTATTTTAGCACCTTCGATAGAGTGGTCGCCCTGCCTGCCTTTGGCAATATCGTGCAAGAACACGGCCACATACAGCACTTTACGTGACAGAATTTTGTGCACGACCTCACTGGCAATCGGCGCTTCTTTTTTCAGCGTTCCTTTTTCAACCTGATGTAAAATTCCTATCGCAAACAGCGTATGCTCATCCACCGTATAATGATGGTACATATTGAATTGCATCAAAGCGACGACACGCCCGAAGTCAGGAACGAAACGTCCTAAAACACCGGACTCATTTAATCGGCGTAGCGTTTTTTCAGGATCTTTGGGCGACGTCAGAATATTCAGGAACAGGCGGCTGGCGGCTTCGTCCTGACGGACACTTTTTTTAATCAAACGCAGAGATTGGGTAATTTTGCGCAATGCTGCAGGATGGATATCTAAATCGTGTTTTTGGGCGACATGGAAGATACGTAACATCTCCACAGGATTTGTTTCGATTGAATCATCCTGACGAAAAGTCAGACGATCTCCCTCTAAACGAAACTTTTCGATGGAACGTTTACGCTTGAGAAAAGGAAGTGGCAGACGGAAACCCGATCTACGATTATGTTCTGCTTCCAAAGCTGCACAGAAAATACGTGTGAGACCACCAACCTCTTTTGCGACGATAAAGTAATGCTTCATCATCCGCTCAACACCCTTGGTTCCGGCGTGATCAGTATAATTCATCCAATCTGCAAGGTCACGCTGCACATCAAATGACAAGCGTTCTTCAGGTCTGTTGGTCAAATAATGTAATGCACAGCGTAAGGACCACAAAAAAGACTGTGCTTTGGCAAACTGACGAACTTCCTGTCGGGTGAAGATTCCTCGCTCCGCAAGACTGGAAATATCGTCGACCTGATATATAAATTTCGCAATCCAGAAAAGGGTATGCAAGTCTCTTAATCCGCCTTTACCCTCTTTGATATTTGGCTCCAGCGTATAACGGGACCCCCCGACTTTTTTGTGGCGCTCACTTCGTTCTTTAAGTTTTTGTTCAATAAATTCAGCCCCATGACCAGAGCGAACAACCCGGTCGTAAGTTTTTCTGAGTTTAGTGTATAGCGCGTCATCTCCACAGAGATAACGGGCCTCAAGAATGGCTGTATTTATTGTTAGATCAGAAAGAGAGCTTCGGATGCATTCCTTTACGTTGCGAACGGAATGGCCAACTTTGAAGTTTAGATCCCACAGAAAATAAAGCATGGCCTCAACTACCTGCTCTGTCCTGGGAACACTCTTGTAAGGTAACAGAAACAGTAAATCGACATCAGACTGCGGTGCCAATTCTCCGCGACCATACCCCCCAACTGCGACAACAGCAAAGGTTTCGCCTTTGGAACGCGACCCAATCGGATACATTTCTTCATCAACAAATTTAAAAACAAGCTTCAGAATTTGATCAACCAGAAAACAGTTCGCACGTACAACCATTGTTCCAGAAGACTTTTTATCAAATCGCTTGCGGACCTCAGCATGCCCTTCTTGTAATGCATCCCGTAAAAGTGCGAGAACTTTATTACGTTTGACCTGTCCCGCTTCATCAACAGCACATATTTCAACTATCGCAGCTTCAAGCTTAGAAGCAGGAAAAATAGCCGTTTTGTTCTTTACGTCCTGATGATACGCATAATCGAGAGATGTTATCGGCATGCCGTCCTGCTTTTATACCTTGTGTTATTATTTAATGTCCCCTGGATTTTTGAAACTTTAGGAACAATAGAAGCTACTCTTTACCAACCGCCTTAAGTTCATAAAGTAAATCCAGTGCCTGACGAGGCGTTAGATCGTCCACATTTATTTCACTTAAACGTAGGTCAACACCGGAAGCATTTTGATCAACGACTGCTTCTGCCGTCGTTGTTGGTAAACTGGCAAAGAGAGGGAGGTCTTCGGCAAGATGTGTCAAATTCCCTGCTTGTCCGTCTTTTTCTAATGTCTCCAGAACCTGCTCTGCACGGGTAACCGCGGCAACAGGCAATCCGGCCAGCTTGGCCACATGAATCCCATAGGATCGATCCGCAGCACCATGCGTAACCTCGTGCAAGAAAACAACTTCTCCCTTCCATTCTTTCACACGCATGGAGTGGCAAGAAAGTGATTTGAGCTTTGATGTTAAACTGGTCAATTCATGATAGTGGGTTGCAAATAAGGCACGTGATTTATTGGTTTCATGCAGGTGCTCAACACAGGCCCATGCGATAGACAAACCATCATATGTAGCTGTACCACGCCCAATCTCGTCAAGAATAACCAATGATCGCTCTGTCGATTGATTGAGGATAACAGCCGTTTCCACCATCTCGACCATAAATGTAGATCGCCCGCGGGCCAGATCATCAGCCGCGCCAACACGACTGAACAAACGATCGATAGATCCGATATGTGCTGCCTCAGCCGGCACGAAAGATCCCATCTGCGCCAAAACCGCAATCAATGCATTCTGCCTGAGAAAGGTTGATTTACCAGCCATGTTAGGTCCCGTAATCAACCATAAGCGCTGGTGATCTTCTAACGAACAGTTATTGGCCACAAAAGGCCCCTCGGACGTTTTGGACAAAGCAGCTTCCACAACAGGGTGGCGCCCGCCAATCACATCAAACGCCAGACTGCTATCAACTTTAGGACGATTCCAACGCTCACTAACAGCGAGTTCCGCCAAAGCGGCATTAACGTCCAACTCTGCGAGAGTACGTGCCGCCAAAGCAATCTCATCAGCTTGTTCCACAACTTTATCAACCAGATCGTCATAAAGTTCCAACTCAATAGCCAAAGCCTTACCAGCAGCACCTGAAATTTTTTGCTCAAGATCAGAAAGCTCGACCGTGGTAAAGCGCATTGCAGAAGCAAGCGTCTGACGGTGGATAAATTCTGAGTCAGCATCGGTATTAACTTTGGAAGCGTTTGTTGGACTGACCTCAATAAAATAACCAAGAACGTTGTTATGTTTGATCTTCAGACTATTAACACCCGTAATTCCGGCATATCTTGCCTGAAGCCCCGCAATTAACTTACGGCTATCATCTCTCAGTTGTTTATATTCATCCAGATCAGGCGAAAAGCCTAGGGCGATAAACCCGCCATCCCGGGCGAGCAACGGCAAGTCTTCTCGTAAAGCGCGTTGAAGCATATTACAGAGTTCCCGGTGGTCACCCAGTTTCTCAATGCAATTTTTTATACCCTCAGGCAGGCTATCCAACTGTACCCCACCCAGCATCGACTTTAATTTGCCAGCTTCTGACAAAGCATCCCGAATACCAGCAACATCACGCGGCCCCCCGCGTCCGACGGTTAAACGGGACAAACCGCGCTCAATATCAGGGCATTGACGAAGACTCGCGCGCAAGTCTTGGCGAAGGCCATCTTCTTCGACAAACCATGACACTATATTCAGACGACGAGAAATCGCTTCAGGCTGCGTTAAAGGGGCCGCTATACGCGCCCCTAATAATCTGGCCCCCGCACCAGTCACCGTCCTGTCGATTGTTGCGAGCAGGCTTCCCTTGCGCCCCCCCGTCAATGCTTGGGTCAGTTCCAGATTTCGTCGGGTCGCTGCGTCAATTTCCATAACCGCATCACTACGGATCCGCTTGGGCGACGACAAACGGGGCAGTTTGCCCTTTTGTGTAAGTTCAACATAATCAAGCAAAGAGCCTGACGCGGCCACTTCAGCCCGAGAGAATTCGCCAAAAGCATCAAGCGCCTTTATCGAAAACACATCCTCCAAACGACGGCGGGCGTTTTCGCTATCAAACCGCGATGATGGAAGCGGCGACAAAACGGACCGCCATTCATTAACCACATCAGCTAGCTCTTCACGCAAAAACAATCGTTCTGGTAGCAGCAGCTCACCGGGATTAAGCCGCGCCAACGCGGCAAGAAGGACGCCATTTATATTTTTGTCCGAAGCTGCCAAAGGCTGGGTATAAAAATCGCCCGTGGACATATCCAGCCAAGAAAGTCCGTAATCACCAGCCGCATCAGTTAAAGCCGCCAGATAGTTGTGGCTTCGTGCATCAAGAAGTTCATCTTCTGTAATTGTTCCCGGCGTAACAAGACGAACAACGCCGCGCTTTACAACAGACTTTGCCCCACGCTTTTTGGCTTCAGCCGGATTTTCCATTTGTTCGCAAATCGCAACCTTAAACCCTTTGCGAATCAAACGAGACAAATAACCTTCTGCCGCATGAAAGGGAACACCGCACATGGGGATATCATCACCCTTGTGATGTCCCCGCTTGGTCAGGGTGATATCCAAAGCTTCCGACGCCTGCACAGCATCTTCAAAGAAAAGTTCGTAAAAATCGCCCATACGATAAAAGAGCAAAGAATCAGGATGATCTTCTTTGATTTCAAGATACTGCGCCATCATAGGCGTTACTTTTTCAGTAGACTTGACCTTTGATGCAGCCTTGGAGGTTGACCCAGATTGATCTGCCTTTTTGCTTCCCTCATGACCAGAGAGCACAGAGTTTGGAGTTTCTTGGTCTTGGTCGCAAGGTGCGGTTGTTGTTATTTCAGTCACAGAAAGGCAATACTCAAAAAAGAAAACAGGGTGGGGAAAATAACACACTCGCATTGCTGAGCAAAGAATGCTTACCCGATTTTCGTTTTTAAAATTTTTGAGCTGTCAGCAGTCTAATTTACCTGCTTTTTCACGCTCATGTCAGTACGTTTAGACGGGAAAACCAACGTAACTTTGGTTCCCTTGTTGAACTCGCTCTCTAAAATAAGCTCACCATCGTGTAATTCCATCAACGTTTTCGACAGGGGAAGACCCAGACCGGTTCCTTCGTGTTGCCTTGTAAGGTGGCTATCAACCTGAATAAAAGGTTTCAAAACTTCCTTAATTTTTTCTTCAGGAATACCTATACCTGTATCTTCAACAGAGATAACTATTTGGGTTTTTTCATTCAACCAGGCCGACAGAACAACTTCTCCACCTTCGGGTGTGAACTTCACTGCATTACTCAACAAGTTCAACAACAACTGCCGTAATCTGGTATTATCACCGAGAAGATAAGGACAATTAGGACTGACATTTGATTTCAACGTTATCAGATTACGTTCAGCACGATTATTTACAATTTTCAGGCACGCAGATACGGCCTCCTCAATATCAACAACTTCTTCGACCAAACTAAGTTCGCCGGCTTCAATTTTTGACATGTCGAGAATGTCATTGATAATTTCCAGCAACAACGATCCACTGCTATAAATATCTTCCGCATAGGCCTTGTATCTAGGTTCCTGAATTTTCCCGAGCATCTCGTATTTGATCATTTCTGAAAAACCAATAATGGCATTCAACGGCGTTCGCAGTTCATGACTCATATTTGCCAAGAAATAGGTCTTTGCCCGGTTCGCGGCTTCCAACCCTTGCACATAAATCAGCTGCTGTTTTTCATGTTGTTCCAGCTTATCAATCATCCGGTTATATCCATCAATGAGCTCACCGACCTCATCTTCGGACGTTACAGGGATTTTATGACGAAGTTCTTGCTTATCGAAGGATGCAAAACCTTGGCCCAAGTCCTGAATTGGTTTGATCAAATAACGTCGGGTTGCAAAGAAAAGAACGCCTGAGAGACCAAAAACAACAAGGATGCCTTCGGGAATCTCATCCACAAAATTGTTCCACAGCTTTGTGGATATATCCGTATAGGCAACAACAAGAATAAACTTACCAATTTTTCGATTAACAAAGGGATCCTCATAAATAATATCGAGGGTATAGCTTCTATGCGTTTGCAGAATTGTATCTGCGACTTCTTTTTTCGCTATTAAATTGTCTTTTTCATCATAGACCTCAGCCCTATAAACTTCAGAGAATTCAATAAGGCTGCCTAAATGCGATTCAATTGCTTCCAGATCAAAATTCCAAAGATACCCTGAAACGACATTAGCCTGAGTCGATGCCAAATTATGCCACTGTTCAGAAACCATGGTCTGTTCTTCTTCGAAATCCAGATAGCTATCCACAAAAGATTCGACCATCGTGGCAATAAGAACAGCAGGAACAATAAGATATAATAACTTGGCATTAATTGTTTTTGCAGATTTAAACATAAGAAAGACCTGCAAAGCCACTTTGTTTACAAGCCAAGCTCTCAATTGTATTTAACGTTATGCCCTCAATCATCGAGGCTTTATATCGCTGAAAAAGAGTCTGCATAAATATTCCGAGCCAATGCCAAGTAATTTACCAACAAAGATTAAATGCTTTCTTCTATACACACTCAAGAGAAGATCTTCTTAACAATAAGATAGAATTACTTAACTCTCTCTTATCAAAACGCGATTTGCTTATTTCTTTTACCCTTATTTCGCGTCAGTGAAAACAATCAGCTGCGCATGTCGCTAATTTAATTAGCTCAACGAGGACTTTTTTGAACAATTTCTCTTCCAATTGGCATTTTTGCAATGCAGTATATCCTTAAGAACCGCTTAACAGGTTTCATTCATATCAAAACAAGACCAAAATCACCCTGACGACGACACTTAATTTATTATTATAGCGGAGAGCAGACCCGTGCCTAAGCACAATTCCCGAACCACCGACGCAGATGCGCTGGACTTTCATGCCTCGGGACGTCCCGGAAAACTGGAAATCAAAGCAACCAAACCCCTCACAACACAACGAGATTTGTCCCTCGCTTATTCTCCTGGCGTTGCTGTGCCTTGTTTGGAGATCGCCAAAAATCCCGCCGCAGCTTACGACTACACCGCCAAGGGAAACCTTGTTGCCGTAATATCTAACGGTACTGCTGTGCTCGGCCTAGGTAACCTTGGTGCCCTTGGTTCAAAACCTGTGATGGAAGGTAAAGCAGTTTTATTTAAACGCTTTGCAGATGTTGATGGCATTGATCTCGAAGTCGATACCGAAAACGTTGATGAATTCGTCAACTGTGTTCGCTTTTTAGGGAAGACTTTTGGCGGGATTAACCTTGAAGATATAAAAGCGCCAGAATGTTTTATCATTGAACAAAGACTTCAGGAACTCTTGGATATTCCTGTTTTCCACGATGATCAACACGGGACCGCGATTATTGCCGCAGCCGGCTTGTTAAGTGCCATTGATATCACCGGTAAAGACCTGAAAAAAATCAAGATGGTCGTGAACGGTGCGGGATCAGCAGGTATTGCCTGTACCGAGCTTGTCAAAGCACTCGGCGTTCCCCATGAGAATATCCTGCTTTGCGATACAAAAGGCGTTATTTATCAAGGCCGTGAAGCAGGGATGAATCAATGGAAATCAGCACACGCCGTACCAACAGATGATCGCACGCTCGAAGACGCCATGAGCAACGCCGATGTGGTTTTTGGTCTTTCTGTCAAAGGGGCTTTTTCCCCTGAAATGATTAAAAGCATGGCACCAAACCCGATCATCTTTGCTATGGCAAACCCGGATCCAGAAATTACCCCCGAAGATGTCGCCCAAGTCAGGGACGATGCGATCGTCGCAACAGGCCGTTCTGACTATCCAAATCAAGTTAACAACGTTCTTGGCTTTCCCTATATCTTCCGCGGTGCACTTGATGTTCGCGCATCCAGTATCAACATGGAAATGAAGGTTGCGGCAGCAAAGGCACTGGCCGAACTGGCACAAGAGGACGTGCCTGATGAAGTCGGAAAGGCCTATGCAGGCAGACAGCTGAAATACGGACGGGACTATATCATTCCAGCACCTTTTGATCCTCGTCTTGTTGCCGTTATTCCACGAGCCGTTGCCGAAGCGGCAATGGAAAGTGGTGTTGCCGGTAAAAATATCGAAGACCTAGATGCTTATGAACGCGAGCTTTCTGCGCGTCTGGACCCCGCTGCAACAACATTTATGCGTATTGCGCAAAAAGTACGTAGCAACCCAAAGCGTGTTGTTTTTGCTGAGGGCGAGGAAGAATCAGCCATTCGTGCAGCGGTAACCTATTACAATGCAGGATATGGTACACCGTTGTTGGTTGGTCGCGAAGAAACCATCAAAGATACAATGCAACGACTGGGTATCAATGGAGACTTCATTGAAATCCACAATGCCAGTATTTCCGAGCACCGTGAGCGCTATACCGATTACGTGTACAACCGCCTGCAACGTAAAGGAAAACTCTACCGTGACTGCCAGCGCATGGTTAATCAAAACAGGAACATCTTTGCCTCCTGCCTTGTAACTGACGGTATTGCGGATGCCATGGTCACAGGCTTGACTCGTAGCTTTGCCGTATCGCTTGATGATGCAATGAGGGCAATCAATTGCAAACCTGGCAAACGTGCTATGGGCATGTCGATGATGATCATCGATGGTAAAGCCATATTCGTAGCAGATACATCAGTCAACGAAGTGCCAACCTCTGAACAACTTGCCGATATTGCCGTTCAGGCCGCATCACATGTTCAGGCCATGGGTTACGAGCCACGAGTTGCCTTTTTAAGCTTTTCTAACTTTGGCAATCCAACCCGGGAAACGACAACACGCATCAGACGTGCGGTTTCTGTACTTGATACAATGAATGTCGGTTTCGAATACGAAGGCGAAATGCAAGCCAACCTTGCCTTGGACTTTGATCTCCAAAAAAGATTGTTCCCTTTCTCTCGTCTCAGCGGGCCTGCCAATATTCTGATTATGCCAGCACTTCATTCTGCCAATATTACCACCAAGCTTATCCAAAAAGCAGGTGGCAGTACGGCCGTTATTGGGCCAATGCTGGTAGGTCTCGAAAAACCAGTACAGATTGTTCCTATGGGCGCAACCGTAACCGACCTTGTGACCATGGCAGCATTGGGAGCGTATGAATCCATTACAAATGAGATGGAAGAACCCTTTCTCTGATTTGAGAAATTGAACATATTTGTTACGGTTTTATGAATTCATCAGTGGCTTCTGGATTTACACAACCAGAAGCCGCTTATTTTAAACGATTTTCATAACCGTCTTCAAACTGTCATGAAGGCAAGTTAAGTATAGGCGGAAATCACGACTTACTTTCCGTATTATTCGCTAACACAATTGGGTCAACATGCCAGTTCGCCAGGACAAATATAATCGACTATTTACGTCGTCTCTCATTTTATCATCCCCGGCCATTGCCGTCCTGTTTGCGCTCGTTATCCTTCATCTCATGGTGTGGCAAGCAGCGCTGATATCCGGTTTACTCATACTTGTTGGCACCAGCTACATTCTGAATAGCCATTACAGTCACGTCGAACGTCTGAAAGAATATATTACTGCCCTTCGTCAATTGAAGGGTCGGGACCCTCTACCAGAACCGCCATCTGCAGCGGGTAGTTTTCTGTATCCCGAACTTAATTCAACCTTGTCTCGCATGGCACAGGAACGACAGCAATACAGACGCCAACTAGAAGATGTTACGGATGGTAACGAAGCAATTCTACGCTCCCTACCAGATCCCTTGATCATGCTGGGCACGAAAAGAAAGATTATCCGTGGCAACCCGGCAGCTGAAACAATATTTGAGGATAAATTAGCCGGAAAAGAACTCTCAACAGTATTGCGGAATCCATCCATCCTCAACACCATTGATGAACTTGAAAAAAGCCAGAAAGATATTTCCAGATTCGTCGATTTTAAAATTCACGGGCGCGTTGAACGCTACCTCCAAGCACGCATTGCGCGTATGCCTGAACAGACCTGGGACGGTACAAAGGTTATTATTAGCCTTCACGATTTAACATCGGCAAAACGCGTTGAGCAAATGCGAGAAGATTTTGTCGCCAATGTCAGTCATGAACTTAAAACACCATTAGCAAGTTTGATGGGTTTTATCGAAACACTCAAAGGCCCAGCCAAAGACGATCCTGACGCACAGCAAAAATTCCTCAAGATCATGCAAGATCAATCAGAACGTATGTCCCGCTTGGTATCTGATTTATTATCTCTGTCTAAAATCGAGCTGCTTGAGCACACACCGCCAACCAGCGTGACTGATTTGAGCGTGGCCATGACCACAATCATCGAGGGACTGCACACACAAATTCAAAATAAAAATATTACCATTCGCCGAGACATGGATGATGTTATTCCTGTTCTTGGAGACACAGAAGCCCTGACACAGGTTTTCCAGAACCTTTTAGAAAACGCTGTTAAATACGGGCATCAAGGAACGACCGTAACGATTCGCTGTAAATCTTACGGCCCCGGTAGCCAAGGAATGCGTCGCCTCGGGCGACCGTCCGTGGCAATATCTATCATTGATCAAGGGGATGGTATTCCCCGGGAACACATACCGCGCCTGACAGAACGCTTTTATCGTGTTGATGCCGCCAGATCGCGCGAACTTGGTGGCACTGGCCTCGGCCTTGCCATCGTAAAACACATCGTCAACCGCCACCGCGGTGTTCTAACAATCGACAGTGAAGTTGGACGTGGGTCAACATTTACAGTTTACTTACCTCAAGCTGCGATTAGAGAAGGGCAACGCAAACCAATTAATGTGAGCGAAGTCAATTTCTGACCATAGACATTCTTGTTAAAGATCGTGTTATTTAACAAAAGCTTCAAATTAAGAGATCCTAGCGCTTCCCTAGGATCTCTTTTTTAATTCCATGTTTTTTCTCTAAATATCAGCATTTTAATAAAAATAAAATTTAAGATTTTTTGATTTTTCGCCCAAATGAACGTAACAAAATTGTCACGATAGAGTCACAGAACTATAGCTCTAGCCCGATATGTTTTGCCTCGCCGAATGATCGGCAGCGCATATTATCCCAGTGACGGTAAAAACAGTTCACGCAGAGGGGATCCCGTAAAATCGGGATATGCGTACCTTGAGATTTATTAACGCTATATAGCGGAGACATGAACGTGATTAAAAAAGTTCTCACTGCGACAGCACTAGCTGGAATGATGATGGCAGTAGCTGGCGCTGCTCAAGCACGCGACCAGATCCGCATCGTCGGTTCTTCTACAGTTTTCCCATTCTCAACAACAGTTGCTGAAACATTCGGTAAAACAACCGGTTTCAAAACGCCTGTTGTTGAAAGCACCGGTTCTGGCGGTGGCATGAAGCTTTTCTGTGCAGGTGTTGGCGTTGAACACCCGGATATCACAAACGCTTCTCGCCGTATCAAAGCTTCTGAATATGAAAAGTGCACCAAAAATGGTGTTTCCATCACAGAAGTAAAAATCGGTTTTGA
Organism: Kiloniella sp.; assembly: GCF_048270245.1. Lineage (GTDB taxonomy): Bacteria > Pseudomonadota > Alphaproteobacteria > Kiloniellales > Kiloniellaceae > Kiloniella. The sequence continues at coordinate 139,766 of NZ_JBLWTH010000001.1, read as the reverse complement.
CGGTATCGTACTTGCAAACTCTAAACAGAGTGACCGTCTGACTCTGACTAAAAAACAGATCTTCATGGCTCTTGCTAAGCAGGTTCCTGTTGACGGTAAGTTGGTTGACAATCCATATCAGAAATGGAGCGACATCGACTCAAGCCTGCCAAACAGCAAGATTGAAGTTCTAGGCCCGCCACCAACATCCGGTACACGTGATGCATTTGTTGAGTTGGCTATGGAAGGCGGCGCAAAGAAATTCGAAAGCCTGAAAGCCCTTCGTAAAAGCGACAAGAAAGCTTTTACAACAGTCGCTCACACACTCCGTGAAGATGGTGCCTATATTGAAGCTGGTGAGAATGACAACCTGATCATTCAAAAGCTTGAAGCCAATCCACAGGCTCTAGGTGTTTTCGGTTTCAGTTTTCTTGACCAGAATGCTGATAAAGTTCAGGGATCCATCGTAGATGGTGCTGAGCCAACATTCGAAAATATTGCTGCTGGTGACTATGGTGTGTCTCGCTCTTTGTACTTCTACGTGAAAAAAGAGCACGTAGGTTCTGTACCTGGTATCCAGGAGTTTGTTAACGCTTTCACAAACGAAGATGCTTGGGGTGACGAAGGTTATCTTGCTGACAAAGGTCTGATCCCGCTTCCTGCGGCTGATCGTGAGCAAGTTAAAAACTCTGCCCGTGGTCTTCAATCTTTGAGCATGTAAGCTTATAAGACTAATCTGGAAAGCTGGTGACTTGATATCAAGTCACCAGCTTCTGGTAAGTTCAGTTTAAAATAAAAGTGGGTTCCCTTACGGGTATATAATCAAATGGAACAGTTGGCTCTCTTTTTCGCTTTGCTTTTCCTCACAGTACTGGGCTTTATCCTGGGAAAAGGGCGGGCAGTAGCGTTATCTGGTCATTCAGATCAGCCTCTGCATTCTAGACTACCCTACTACGGCCTATACACCGCCTTGTGGTGTGGCCTACCAAGCCTTCTTATTATGGCTGGCTGGATGATTTTTGAGCCGCAAATTGCAGAAATGCTTGTTGCCTCACAGTTAAGAGAGAGCAATGGCTCTATAACACCGGATCAACTAACGCTTTACATTAATGATGTTGTAAACCTTGCTTCTGGTGGTATTTTAAGCCGTGAACCAGATGTAGCCCTGTTATCAGCAGCAGATAATTATTCACTCTTTAGGCAAATCAGCTATTTCGCTATGGCTGTTGTTGCGATCGCCTTTTCATTACTAGCTTTATATACAAGTCTCAAAAAAATTAACCCGGAATTGAGAGCAAGAAATCAGGTTGAAAAAGTTATCTCAATCATCATGATGGTCTCGTCCCTGATTGCTATTCTGACGACAGTCGGCATCGTCTTCTCCCTGATCTTCGAAACACTACGATTTTTTGACAAAGTACCTTTCTTTGATTTCCTTTTCGGCACGCACTGGAGCCCACAAACGGCTCTACGAAGTGATCAGGTTGGTGGTTCAGGTTCTTTCGGGGCAATCCCACTTTTTGCCGGGACTATGCTAATTACCTTCATCTGTATGGTTGTGGCTATACCTGTCGGTCTTTTGTCTGCCATCTATATGTCTGAATATGCAGGTAAGAAATTTCGAGCCTTTGCGAAACCAGTTCTCGAAGTATTGGCAGGTATTCCAACGGTTGTTTATGGTTTTTTTGCAGCTCTAACCGTTGCACCTTTCTTTCGTGACAGTGGCACCCTTCTAGGACTAAGCGTCTCATCAGAATCAGCTTTGGCGGCTGGTATGGTTATGGGCATCATGATCATTCCCTTTATCTCATCACTTTCAGATGATGTGATGAATTCTGTCCCCCAATCACTCAGAGACGCATCTTATGCCATGGGTGCGACGAGATCCGAAACTATTACCAAAGTGATTATTCCTGCGGCTCTTCCTGGTATTGTAGGCGCCATACTTCTTGCGATGAGCCGAGCAATCGGCGAAACAATGATTGTCGTCATGGCAGCTGGTCTTGCCGCAAACTTAACGGCCAACCCTTTGGAAGCAGTTACCACCGTTACGGTTCAGATTGTTACCCTTCTCGTAGGTGATCAGGAATTTGATTCTGCAAAGACACTCGCTGCCTTTGCGCTGGGATTACTGCTCTTTGTTGTCACCCTTACTATGAACGTTGTGGCCCTTAAAGTGGTCCGTAAATATCGTGAAAAATATGACTGATAACACGCCACATCTCAAAATAAATCCCAGCTTGCTCAAGCGACGCAACGCGGCTGAAAAACGATTTCGTTTTTATGGTCTAGCTGCTGTCATGACGGCTGTGCTTGTCCTCTGCCTTCTGCTCACGTCTATTATTTCCAAAGGCTACACAGCTTTTCAGCAGACCTATATTCTAATGGACATCCGACTTGATGCTGAAACCATTGATCCTAAAGGAACCAAACGGGTAGAAGACCTCGCGGCTGCCAGTTATAAAGGGTTACTGCGCAGTGCACTAAGAGAACAGTTTCCTGGAATTGAAGGCCGTAAAGCCAAACGAGCTCTTTACGGAATCGTCGGATCATCAGCAGAATTCGATATCCGAAACGCTGTTCTCGACAACCCAAAGTTGGTTGGAACAACCGCAACCATTGCCGTCAAATCGTCAGATGATGTTGATAGCTTTTACAAAGGTTATATTCCGCGAGATGTTCCAGAAAGCAACCGCAAGATTAAGGACCGCGAACTAGCCTGGCTTGATACTCTGTTCGAAGATGATCGCATTATAAAAAAATTCAATGTTGATTTCTTCACCAATGGCGATTCGAGAGAGCCCGAAGAAGCTGGTATTCTCGGAGCTGTAATTGGCTCACTATATACCTTGGCAATTACGCTGGCACTTTGCTTCCCAGTAGGTGTTCTAACCGCCATTTATCTGGAAGAGTTTGCTCCGACAAACAAGTGGACAGATCTTATCGAGGTAAATATCAACAATCTTGCCGCAGTCCCATCCATCGTCTTTGGACTTTTAGGTCTTGCTATCTTCTTGAACTTTATGGGATTACCAAGATCTGCGCCGATTGTTGGCGGTATGGTTCTCGCCCTGATGACCTTGCCAACCATTATTATTGCATCCCGTGCCGCACTTAAGGCTGTACCACCATCCATTCGTGAAGCCGCCTTGGGCATTGGCGCCTCAAGAATGCAAACTGTTTTCCACCATGTGCTCCCCCTCGCAATGCCAGGTATCTTGACCGGAACCATTCTGGGTATGGCACAGGCACTTGGTGAAACCGCCCCACTTTTGATGATCGGTATGGTTGCCTTTATCGCAGATATCCCAGGATCAATGAGTGATGCGGCCACTGTCCTTCCCGTACAAATTTATCTTTGGGCAGATAGTCCAGAACGTGGATTTGTCGAAAAAACATCAGCAGCAATTATGATACTGCTGGCCTTTCTCATCGTCATGAACGCAATCGCAGTTATTTTGCGGAAACGCTTTGAGCGTCGTTGGTAAGCAAGGAATAATAGGAATGTCCTACGCTATGGATATGCAAAATTATACAACCCAATCAGAAACCGCTACCTCCGAGCCAAAAATCATGGCACGAGATGTAAATGTTTTCTACGGCCCCAGTCAGGCGCTAAAATCCATACAACTGGATATTGGTGCCAACGAGGTCACATCCCTGATCGGTCCGTCCGGTTGTGGCAAATCAACCTTTTTACGCTGCCTCAATCGCATGAACGATGTAATCGAAAATTGCACCGTTGAAGGGCGCATAAGTCTGGACGGTGTCGATCTTTACAATTCCGGTCTCGATCCCGTACTTCTCCGGGCACGTGTCGGGATGGTTTTCCAAAAACCAAACCCCTTTCCAAAATCCATCTTTGACAATATCGCCTATGGTCCTCGCTTACACGGAACTGTAAGCAACAAAGACGAACTGGATGAACGCGTAGAGAAAAGCCTCCGTCGCGCTGGTTTGTGGGATGAAGTCAAAGATCGTTTGGACAAACCAGGCACAGGCCTTTCGGGCGGACAGCAGCAACGCCTTTGTATTGCCCGTGCTATTGCAATTAATCCAGAAGTAATCCTGATGGATGAGCCATGTTCTGCTCTGGATCCAATTGCTACTGCAAAAATTGAAGAACTTATTGATGAGCTTAGAGAACGCTTTACAATCGTGATTGTAACGCACTCTATGCAACAAGCTGCCCGTGTGTCTCAACGAACAGCCTTCTTCCATTTGGGAGAATTGGTTGAAGTCGGAGAAACAGATCGTCTCTTTACCAGCCCACAAGATGATCGTACCCAAGGTTACATTACGGGAAGATTCGGGTAAGGAAGATGGATATGCCAGAAACCAAAGACCACATCGTCAGCTCATTTGACAAAGAACTTCGTACCATCCATGAGATTATAATTCGCATGGGTGGCATGGCAGAAAATCAACTGTCCGAAGCCGTCGATGCGCTTGTTCAACGCGACAGTGCAAAAGCTGAACTCGTCCGTAAAGAAGACGCAAAAATCGATGCGCTGGAAGAAGAATTGGAAGCCGCTGTCATTCAATTGATTGCCTTGCGCCAACCCGTTGCTAACGATCTTCGGGCCGTCATTGCTGCTTTTAAAATCTCGTCTGATCTTGAACGTATTGGTGATTATGCAAAGAACATTGCCAAGCGCAGTATTGCAATCAACCAAATGCCACCACAAAAATCCGTTACCAGCATTATGCGGATGTCACGACTGGTCCAGGAAATCGTCAAGGATACCCTTGATGCCTTTTCCAACAGCGACAAGGACCGCGCGATAGATGTGTGGCACCGGGATGAAGAAGTTGATGAAATGTACACTTCTTTGTTCCGCGAACTTCTAACTTACATGATGGAAGATCCACGGAATATCGGTGCCTGTACACACATGCTCTTTATCGCCAAAAACATCGAACGAATGGGCGATCATGCAACAAATATTGCTGAAACTATTTACTATTTATCGACCGGCGAACGTTTGGAAGGTAAACGCCCTAAAGGGGATCGCACCGCTTTTCAAATCCTTACCCCCGATGATGGGGAAGGCGAAGTAGAAATTTAACGTAATGGAAAAAAAGGATCTTTCCATGAAACCCTTGGCATTAGTCATTGAAGACGAAATCGCACTGACAACGTTGTTACGCTATAACCTTGAAAAAGAAGGTTTTCGTGTCAATGAAGCACATGATGGCGAAGAAGCCCTCCTTCGTGCAAAAGAAGAAGCCCCAGATCTAATTCTTCTGGATTGGATGCTCCCGCTTCTATCAGGCATTGAAGTTTGTCGTCAGCTACGTCGTCTGCCAGAAACCAAAGATGTGCCAATCATCATGCTAACAGCACGCGGTGAAGAAACAGACAAAATCAGAGGTCTGGATTCAGGTGCCGATGATTACATGACGAAACCGTTTTCACCTGCTGAGCTAGTTGCGCGTATTCGCGCCATCATGCGTCGAAGCAAACCGGAAACAGTAACCGAAGCACTTACTTTTGAAGACATCAACATGGATTTGGCTGCTTATAAAGTTTATCGCGGCGACCGCGAAGTTCATTTGGGTCCAACCGAATTCAAGTTGCTCCGTCATCTGATGCAAAACCCTGGACGTGTCTTTAGTCGCGAACAGTTACTTGATTCAGTTTGGGGTCACGATGTGTACGTTGAACCCCGCACAGTAGATGTTCATATCAGACGCCTCCGCAAAGTCCTGAACGAAGGTACTGAACAGGATCTAATTCGTACGGTACGTTCAGCGGGCTATGCTCTGGATCGCGCCAAAGCAGCTTAATTAAGCTGCTTTATTATAGAAATAGCCAATAATCCGATCCCTTATGTTTAAGACGTAGGTTATTGGCTATTTCTAATTCACCGCTTAAAGAACGATTGTTTACAAAAGCTTTTCAATCTCGCTCCACACCTGTTCTGACGTAACCTCGGAAATATCATCACTGGGCGAGATAACGGGCTTAATCCAATCACAGTACGCGAAATAATAGCTTTTGATAAAAATTCCCACCGCAGGCATGCTCGACATCGCAGCCAAGTTAAGACCAAAGCTATCGTTGCCTACGTAGAAATCACAGGATTGAAGCAAAGCATGACTATGGTGAAGCAACACCTTACGGGTTGTCAGGTCAATAAATCGGTCCGGGCTAGCGGTATTATCCAAGATACCTTGGGCAATCGGGGCGACATCACCAGCGCCAAACAACAGAATTTGCCCGGGATAATTTTCCAAAAGACGCTCTGCTATTTCCGAATATCCTTTAACACCCCACTGCTTGTAGGCCGCACTGGCATTAATACCTAAGGCGATCATTCTTGGTTTCTCTAGAAGTCCAATTCCCTCGAACGCAGCCTTAACAACGTGTTCGGGTTGCCGAAACCTGACATCACTATAATCGTAAGAAATACCCACATCATCCATGACCATAGCAGCATGATGCATGAAAGCTGGTAAGGGGACCTGTTTCGGCGTCAACGTTCCCTTGTTGAGGAAAAAACGGTTCCAGGAGCCTTTGAAATAATACCCATAACGGTTTTTGACACCCGCCATCATAATCGCGAATGAAATACCTGTCGATTTATGAAAAACAAATGCCGTATCAATCTCTGCCGCTTTCGTTAAACGACGTAACCTGCCTAAGTCAGCCTTGCCAGAAACGTCCTGATCCTTGGCGATAGGTAAAACCTGACTAACCATGTCAATTTCTGAGAAAAGTTCACTGATTTCCCGCCCTTTTTTACACGCGAGAACAATCGACTTTCCTTCAGATTTTTGTTGGATAGAACGAATAAACGGCATATGGAACAGAGTGTCACCTAGCCCACCGCCAGTTACCACAAGTGTTTTACCCAATTCTGACATTACTGGTTAAACCTTATTGATTATTCTAGATATTAATCCAGCCGCAACTATACTCAAAGAGTCTGCTAAAGAAAGAAAGGAATTAGACCAGCCTGCAAAGAGCTTAATAAATATTGCCACTTAGTAATAATGATATCTGTAAGGCTAAAATTACCGCTTTGCCAAATATCTTATCAAGGTGTAAGGATTTCCTTTAGAGACGTTCCCTATATCATAAGAACAATATTACAGGAGAATACGTGTGACTCTATCCCCGCTTAATATTGCACTCTGGGCTATAAATCTGGAACCCCCCCTAAAGTCTCTTGCAGATTGGATAGAGATTACCAGCCATCGGATGGAACAGGCTAAAGAGCAAGGGGCGAACCTGTTGCTCATGCCTGAATATGTTTCAGAGCAATGGATGTCCTTTGCCCCCGCTGGTATTGCACCCGACGAAGAAATTCCCTGGATGGCAACACAGGCAGCAGATGCGATTGATCAGCTAAAAGGCTTAGCGAAAACACATGAAATGGGGCTATTAGCAGGAACCTTTCCCGTTGCAATCGATACCAAAGACGAAGCCTCTGACTCGCCCGTCAATGATAACAGTGGGTTTTACAACAGGGCACATCTGTTCTTGCCCGATGGGCGATATATCACACAGGATAAGCTGTGCCTGACCCCAAGTGAACAAGATCCCCAAGCATGGTGTTTGACACCGGGGAGCAAAGTAAAGGTTTTTAACTGGCAGGGGCTGCGGATCGCCATCCTGATTTGTTTGGATGTGGAAATGCCGGCTTTATCCTCTCTGATAGCCGATCACGATATTGATTTGATCCTTGTACCATCGATGACATCAAAACTTGCGGGCTATAATCGCGTTTTTGGCTGTGCAAAAGCCAGGGCCATCGAATTACAGGCCGCAATCGCCGCTGTCGGCCCAATCGGTGCAACACGATTTCTAGGTAAAAAAAGGCAAAACCAAACCTCTGCCGCCGCTGTCTACATTCCCTGTGAAGAAAGCCTTGGACATATTGGGGTTGCTACCGAAATTTCACCGACGGACACCACTGTTGGGCAGGGACCTTTGATCGTTGCCAAAGATGTACCCTTTGCGGAAATTCGCAGGTTGCGAAACGGTAAAGCAGAAGTTTGGCCAGGTGCTTGGGATGCAGATCATATCTTTGTTGAAGAAGAATAGAATAGTGGCCTAATTTACCTGTTTGATCAGCTATCCTTGCCTTCGATATGTGTTCAACACATACCCCACAGAACAGACAAGGCGCAGATTAGATATTTTCTAAAGTAAATAAATTTGTTAGAAGCGCGCCAGTATAGAAACATGGCGACTTTTTCCAAGAGGTAAAGATCGCCCTTAATTCGGTCATTGGGCAACCCCCATGGCCTTAAAAAGATCCGATCGGATACCAGATGAAAGCCTACAATTTTTGCGACCCGAAAAATATCAAAGCTGATGTTCTCTCGGGATTAACTGTTGCTCTTGCTCTTGTACCAGAGGCTGTCGCCTTTGCTTTCGTGGCACAGGTCGATCCTCTGGTTGGCCTATATGCTGCCTTTATTGTCGGTTTGATTACCTCATTAATCGGGGGACGTCCGGGAATGATTTCTGGCGCCACAGGGGCACTCGCCGTTGTGATGGTCGCCCTAGTTGTTTCGCATGGGGTACAATACCTATTTGCCGCCGTGGTTCTGATGGGTATCTTGCAAATTCTTGCTGGTATCTTCAAACTCGGGAAATTTATTCGCCTAGTTCCACACCCTGTAATGCTTGGCTTTGTGAACGGGTTGGCCATTGTCATCTTCCTCGCCCAGCTATCCCAGTTCAAAGTGAACCCAACAGATCCCAGTAGCGAATGGCTGAGCGGTGCAACACTTTATATCATGCTAGGTCTTGTTGCCCTAACAATGGCAATTAGCTTTCTCTTGCCAAAGGTTACAAATCTGATTCCGGCACCATTGGCTGCCATTGCTGTGGTCACTACGGTTGTTATTGGTTTCGGACTTGATATTCCAACCGTTGGTAACATGGCGTCTATCGCAGGTGGCTTGCCAGAGTTTCATATTCCAAGCGTCCCCTTAACGCTTGAAACTCTCTATATCATTTTTCCATATTCACTTATCCTTGCCGCTATTGGCCTGATTGAATCGCTGCTAACCCTGACCTTGATTGATGAAATCACCGAAACCAAAGGTCGCACATCACAGGAATGTATGGGGCAGGGCGTTGCAAATCTTGTGACCGGTTTCTTTGGTGGTATGGGTGGCTGTGCCATGATCGGCCAGTCCATGATCAATATCAAATCCGGTGGTAAAGCACGCCTTTCAGGTGTCGCGGCTGCAGTCTTCTTGTTGATCTTTATTCTCTTTGCTTCGGACCTTATTGAACTTATCCCACTGGCCGCACTGGTCGGGGTGATGTTTATGGTCGTAATCGGCACGTTTGAATGGTCAAGTTTCCGCATTCTGCACCGCATTCCAAAATCAGATGCTTTTGTCTTGATTTTAGTCTCTGGTGTCACAGTTTATAGTGACCTTGCCATTGCCGTTGTTGTCGGTGTGCTCGTTTCTTCCCTGGTCTTTGCCTGGAACTCTGCCAAGCATATCTATGCACGCGTCGGCACCACAGAAGACGGCAAGACAACAGTCTATGAGATTTCTGGCCCATTGTTCTTTGGGTCAATCAGCTCGTTCCGAGACCTTTTTGATCCCGCTAATGATGCGGATGATGTCGTTGTAGATTTCCGGAATGCCCGTGTTTGGGATCATTCAGGCCTAGAAGCAATCGACGGCTTGGCTGAACGCTACACCCGCAGAGGAAAAACGCTGCACCTGCGTCATCTAAGCCCTGATTGTCGTCATCTACTTGAGAAGTCTGTCAGCATGGTCGAAGAAGATAAAGAAGGCGATCCACACTATGGTGTTTTTGTTGATTACAACGAAATGTACCATGAAGACAATGAAATCGCTGATAAAGCTCAAAAGGTGTAAGCCTCAAGCGCCATAACCGACTCGAATAAAGAGGGCTTTTTTTGCCCTCTTTATTTTTTTGTTTTTCTAATTCTGAGGAAAAACATAAATCATGTTGGCAGATATTTGCATGATCACATACGCTTTGTGTAATAAGACACTATCAGCAAGTGTTAAACTGTCTCGAAATATAAATCATATGAACATTCACGGAAATTCAGTGCACTGATTGAGAAGCAGTCATCATGAGCAACAGTACGCAAAAATCAGATCCACAGATACTTGTAAGCGCCTGCCTGATGGGAAAACCAGTGCGATATGATGGACGATACGCATCCCAAGGGTCAGAAAAGCTTCATCAACTACATAAACAAGGACGCATTGTCTTGCTTTGCCCTGAAGTTGCCGGTGGACTGCCAACCCCTAGAGCACCAGCGGAACGCATAGCGAACCTTATACAAAGCCAAACAGGCGAAGATTTAACCAATGCCTTTACACACGGGGCGAAAAAAGCACTCACCTTGTGCCAAAATCACAACATCAAAATTGCCATTCTCAAAGAAGGTAGTCCCTCTTGCGGTAGTGATTTTATTTATGATGGTTCCTTTACCGGAACAAAAATCAATGGCGCAGGTATTGTCACAGATCTGTTACGCGCCAACGGCATTTCTGTTTTCAATGAACATAGTATTGAACGTGCTCTTGATCTCGCAAACATCTAAATAGATACAATAAATTATACACAAAAAATAAATTTCTTCTTTTACGTGCAATAAAGAATGTTACACTAAGTTCTCTTTTTGTTCCATCCAGGTAAAAGCAGATGACTGTTCAGATCAATACCGTCTCTTTTCAGGGGATAGAAGTTCGGGACATCGAAGTTCAAGTCCAGTTATCAAGTGGGTTACCCGCCTTTCACATTGTCGGATTACCAGACAAAGCCGTCGCCGAGAGCCGCGAGCGAGTCCGCGCAGCCTTAACCGCAATCGGACTAGCTCTTCCGCCGAAAAGAATCACAGTAAACTTAGCCCCGGCGGACCTACAGAAAGAGGGGAGTCATTACGACCTTCCCATAGCACTAGGTATCCTTGCCGCCATGGAAATTGTCCCCGCAAGTGAATTAACGACCTACCTGGTGCTGGGTGAACTGGCTCTGGATGGGACCATACGGGCTGTAAACGGTATCTTGCCCGCTGCGTTACAGGCGTTGGCAAGCGATAAGGGTATAATCTGCCCTGAAAGCCAAGGTGTGGAAGCCGCATGGGTAAAAGGATTAGAAATTATTGCTCCCTCCAGCCTATTAGCGCTCACAAATCATATCAATGGACGTCAAATACTTTCAGCACCCAAAACAGTCCTACCCCACCCAGAACCAGACCGCCGGCACCTTCCGGATCTAAGGGATGTAAAGGGGCAAGAAACGGCTAAACGGGTGCTTGAAATCGCTGCTGCCGGTGGCCACCATTTGCTTTTCAATGGTCCTCCCGGCTCTGGAAAATCAATGCTTGCTTCTCGACTGCCATCAATTTTGCCAACGCTGTTACCAGAAGAAATTTTAGAAGTCAGTATGATTCATTCCCTCGCTGGCCTGTTAAAAAATGGTACGTTAGAAAGCCTACGTCCTTACAGAGATCCTCATCATTCGGCCTCTGCGCCTGCTATTGCAGGCGGTGGTCCCAAAGCAAAACCCGGAGAAATATCATTGGCACACAGAGGTGTTCTCTTCCTCGATGAACTTCCAGAGTTTAACCGCAACGTGCTCGAGACGTTACGCCAGCCTTTGGAAACTGGCAAAATCTCCATTGCCCGAGCAGAAGCCCATATTACCTACCCTGCACGCGTTCAGATGGTTGCCGCGATGAATCCCTGTCGTTGTGGCGAAGTCGACCCTGTAACTCAGATCTGTGCCCGAGGGCCTAGGTGTAGCACCCAATATCAAGCCCGTATTTCAGCCCCACTTTATGATCGCATAGACCTCTATCTCGACGTCCCACCTGTTAGAGCATCTGATTTATCTCTGCCACCCCCTAAAGAAAGCAGCCACGATGTTGCACTGCGGGTCCAGACTGCGCGTGATATCCAAACACAACGATACGCAGTCTATCCAAAACAAAACCGTCCCCATTGCAACGCCGAGGTAGAAGGCGAAATTCTGGATAAAATTGCTTTCTTGGGACCTAGGGAGAAGGAATTGATGCAGCAAGCATCAGAAAAATTCAAACTTTCGGCCAGAGCCTACCATCGTGTCCTTAAAGTTTCCCGGACCATCGCCGATCTCGACAATCAGGATATGATTCAGACGAAACACATTGCCGAAGCCCTGCGTTATAGAAAGCCCCAAAAGTAGTAGCTGTTAAGTGAAAACTACACGAGAAAAAAGAAAACCTAGAAAACTTTAAACTTAATAGAGGCCCACACACAGCTATCTTTGCTTGGCATGCAATATGTGCCCTTTAATCGTAGTTTCCCCCAAAGCCTTACGAGCTTCGAGACGGTGAACCCCTCGCAACAACACATAACGACCTTTGCCCTGACGAACGCTTATAGGGTTCTGTTCCTCCTCGTCCATTATCTTGTCAGCCGTAAGCTTTAATTTTTCAGGGTCAAGTTCTTTACGACGATCAGCTGGTACATAAATCTCGTCTATGTTTAGGGTATGAACCTTCATTATTTTATTTCTCCCTACCCTTAGCAATCATTCTGATTCATCTAAACACTATAGCCTTTACCGCCATTTTTTTACTAAGAGGGCGAAAATTTCTCTAAAATAAGTGAGACTCCGCATGAATCCAAGCTTTTACGACATGTATTTCTAACTAAATTTCAACTTTAAGTTTGTAAAAAGTATAATTTTCAAATCTTCATAAAAACAACCATGATCCATAACTTACTGATTCACAATATAAATAAAATTTCTCTAAAATTTTACTAAAATCACACTCAACTTATGCTTATAATTAATAACTACTTGTGCGTTTGTCCCACATAATTTCAACAGGACTCGCAATGTTAGCAATAAATGAAATCAAGTCACTACACCCAGAAGAAGTAAATGATACTGGTTCATGCGAAAGTCTCGTAAATAACTGTCCTTATGGCATGTACCGTACTGACTGTGACGGATATTTTTCCGCAGTAAATCCTGCTTATGTAAGGCTTTTTGGTCTTAATACAGTTGAAGAATTTTACGCATATACACGTTCACCAAATTGCCAGCTTTATACTGATCCTGACCTACGCAGAAACCTTTATAGTCAGCTTCAACAGAAAAATCAGTTAAGCCAAATTGTCTATCAGATATTCAAAGTCAACGGCACAACCCAGTGGGTAAAAGAACACTGCGTCGCTATACGGGATAAGTATGGGTCAATAATTGCTTTCGAAGGTTATGTAGAACCAGCGGATAAACAGGACGATTCAACTGAAACCAACTTACGGCCCGAAGCCAGATTCAAAGCTATTTTTGACCAGGTACAAAACATAGCAGTTCAAGGATACGATAAGAACAGACAAGTTATATACTGGAATGACGCCAGTACTAAGCTTTATGGATATACAGAAAAAGAAGCCTTAGGGAAAAAATTAGAAAACCTGATTATTCCTGATGAAATGCGAGATCACGTTATCAATGCCCACCAAATCTGGCTCACTAAAAATACGCCGATACCTTCCGGAGAAATAAGACTAAGAAATAAAAACGGCGATCAAATACCTGTTTATTCCAGTCACGTCATGCTTTTAAATTCCGATCAAGAACATGAAATGTATTGCATTGATGTTGAATTGACGGAAATAAAAAAGATCGAGCGCGCGCTACGAATTGCCAAAGATCATGCGGAAAGTGCAAGTATGGCAAAAACCGCTTTCCTTTCGGCAATGACCCACGAACTACGGACACCTCTCAACGCTATTATTGGCTTTTCCGAAGTAATGGAACAAAAAATATTTGGCGATCTGGGACACCCTCGATATCAGGAATACGTAAGTGATATTCACAGTAGCGGTAGCCATCTCTTGGGAATTATCAATGATATTCTTGATCTTACGATGATCGAAGCAGGTGAACTAAATCTATGTAAAACAAGTGTTTGCCTTCGGAAGACAATTACTCACGCCCTTCAGATCGCACAGCGAAAAGCGATCAACACAGGTATTTCACTACAAACAAATATCCCCAAAGATATTCCCCTTATTCTTATCGATGAAAGAAGTTTGAAACAGATTTTACTCAATCTAGTATCTAACGCGCTTAAATTTACCAATGATCAAGGTGTCGTCACTATCAGTGCTAACTATTCAGCAAAAAATGGCTTTAACATCCACATTGATGACACTGGTATTGGCATGAGTGAAGCTGAAATTAAACTGGCGTTGCGTCCCTTTACCCAGGTTGACCACAGCTTAGAACGGAAATATGAAGGAACAGGGTTGGGACTGCCGCTTTCAAGGTCACTAACCGTTATAAATGGGGGTAACCTCAGGCTGACAAGCGTCAAAGGCACAGGGACAAATATTATCCTTCATTTCCCGGCTGATATGACAGTATGATATTAGAATTGTACACGACATACAAAAACGGAGGCAATCATGCCTCCATTTAAAATTAAACTTCTATCCTAGGGTAAAGATGGAAAGTTAATTAAAGCATCCTCCAAGATCAGCACCACCAAGCAAATGTACATGATAATGTGGCACTTCCTGATGCGCGTGAGCTGCGTGGTTTGAAATCACCCGATACCCGGATTCAACAATGCCCTTTTCTTTCGCAATCTCGCCAATAGCTCTGTTCAAGGAAACGATTTCATCAGCCGATGCTTTTTCATAAAAATCAGCAGATGAAACATAAGGTCCTTTTGGAATAATCAAAATATGAATTGGGGCCTTGCGGGAAATATCATTGAAAGCGAAAACATGTTCATTTTCAAAAACTTTCTCACAAGGAATCTCGCCTCTAAGAATTTTTGCAAAGATATTATTTTGATCATAGGCCATTGTTATTATTCCTTTTAAGTCCGAGCACTATATAAAACAGCAGCCTAAATGATCCGTCAAGGTTACCTGTAGATCCAGCTACACCATAAGATCAGTATTTTATACGAGACGCTTTCTCGGCAATACCGGAAATACCCTTACGGCCTTCCAGTGCTTCCCAGACATCGCATGGTTTTACGCCTCTCGCTTCCCAAAGAACTAAAAGATGGTAAAGCAAATCAGCTGATTCAGCCGCAAGCTCTTCTTTTGACCCACCCACGGCTTCAATAACGGTTTCAACAGCTTCTTCACCAACCTTCTGGGCAATTTTGTTCACGCCCTTTGAAAAGAGGCGTGCCGTATGTGATTCATCCGGATTATCATCTTTACGACTGACTATAACGTGGTGGAGTTCATCTAGAATATCTGCCGAGAGTTTCTTTTTCGCCATTTGTCTGATCCAATATTTGTCTAGACAGCTCTAACAGGGACACCTGCCTGTGCCATATGCTCTTTCGCTTCTGCAATACTGTAGGTACCAAAGTGGAAGATCGATGCCGCGAGAACTGCTGTTGCATGACCTTCTTTAACCCCATCAACCAAATGATCAAGGTTTCCAACACCACCAGAAGCAATCACAGGGATACGCACAGCATCAGCAATCGCCCGGGTTAGCGGTAAATTGTATCCCTGCTTGGTACCGTCACGGTCCATAGAGGTGAGAAGCAACTCGCCGGCACCATACCGTTCCATCTTTTGCGCCCATTCAACCGCATCCAGACCTGTTTCCTCGCGTCCGCCATGCGTGAAAATTTCATACTTACCCGGCGCAACCTGTTTTGCATCAATTGCAACAACAATGCACTGAGAGCCAAACTTTTCACTGGCTTCTTTGACAAATTCAGGATTGGTAACAGCGGTTGTGTTAATGGAAACCTTATCTGCCCCTGCAAGTAACAGACTTCTGATGTCTTCGAGTGTTCGAATGCCACCGCCAACGGTCAAGGGCATAAAGCACTCTTCAGCCGTTTGCGAAACCACATCCAGCATAATGTCCCGCTTTTCATGACTTGCGGTAATATCCAGAAAACAAAGCTCATCAGCGCCGGCTTTGTCATAAAGGCGTGCCTGTTCAACCGGATCACCAGCGTCACGCAATCCAACAAAATTCACGCCCTTTACAACGCGTCCGTCTTTCACATCAAGACAGGGAATTATTCTTGCCTTAAGCATTTAACTCTCCGGAACTTCTGAGGTTTTCACCCCGTATATCAACTGTAATATCAAGCGGTTTACTGCCGATTACAAATGACAGTTTGATTATGTCTTCAAACCACACTATTTCGCTTCAATAACACCAGAAGCAATAGAAAGTGCTTCTTTCGCATCAATACGACCATCATAAATGGACCGACCGCAAATCACCCCTTCAATCCCCGCATCTTCAACCATCTTCAACTGTTTTATATCCTCAACCGAAGCAACGCCACCAGATGCAATCACAGGAATAGAAATCGCCCGCGCCAAGTTGGCCGTAGAATCAACATTACACCCCTGCAGCAGGCCGTCGCGATCGATGTCAGTATAAACGATTGCACTGACACCAGCATCTTCAAACTTACGGGCCAGATCTGTTGCTTTTAGATCACTAGTTTCTGCCCAGCCCTCGGTCGCAACCATGCCACCCCGGGCATCAATCCCGACAACGATTTTACCCGGAAATTTTTTACAGGCTTCCATAACCAGTTCTGGGTTTTTAACAGCCACTGTTCCCAAAATAACACGTGTAACCCCAGCATCCAGCCACTGTTCGATGGTCTTGATATCGCGAATGCCACCACCAAGCTGTGTTGGCATGGAAACTGTCTTTACAATATTTTCAACGGCAGCACGATTCACTGGACGGCCTTCAAAGGCGCCGTTCAAATCAACCATATGCAGAAATTCAAATCCAGCGTCTTCAAACTCTTTTGCTTGCGCCGCAGGATTAGTATTAAAAACGGTCGCCGTATCCATTTCACCTTTCAACAGGCGAACGGCTGCCCCATCCTTCAGATCAATTGCCGGAAATACGATCATGGTCTTCTATCCTCAGGAGTTATTCAAAAGCTTGCTGTAGTAGTGCCCAGCGACCCACTGGCCATCAACCTTGGCATAGCTGTGTTGCGTGCCCCAACGTGTGAAACCCAGTTGCTCATATACACGAATAGCCTGTTTCTGTGTTTCACGTACATCGAGGTTGAGAACACTTAATTGGCGTTCTTTCGCCGCAAGTTCAACCGCCTTGACCATCCGGGCCGCCAGCCCGTGACCACGTGCCCAAGGTGCCAAAAAGAAGGAAGACAACTGACCGGAATGGGCCTGTGCTTCGTTGTTTCGGGGCTTGCAGTGCAGTTGAGCTGATCCACAAATAGTGCCATCAAGCCGCGCCACAAAAATCTGCCGATCAGGCACAAGAAGTGCCCCACGCCAATGATTTTCCAGTGTATCGCGTTCGGGAACCCGCAGCCATCCAAAGCCACCACCATCTTCAATAGCAGCTTCGGTCGCGTCGCAAAGATCATAGAGATCCGGTCCGCGAAATTCTGTTAGTTCGTTCACCCCAACTGTAGGGGCACGATCTGGCATAGTAGGCGTTGCGTTCATGGTTTCCACTTCAGGAAATTGGCAAATAGACTCAAACCAGCAGCTTGAGATTTTTCAGGGTGAAATTGAGTACCAATCAAATTATCGCGTCCGATAACAGCAACGACCTTGTGACCATACTCAACTTCGGCAAGGATATGATCCCGATTTTCAGGGATATAGTGATAGCTGTGGACAAAGTAAATATGCGTCCCGTTTTCAAGTCCGTTCAAAACAGGGGTTTTCTGCAGGACACTCAGCTCATTCCACCCCATATGTGGGATCTTCAGACTTTGGTCTTCCGGATCCATTTTTATAACTTCGCCAGGGATCCAGCCCAGACCTTCGCAGTCTCTGTATTCACGTCCAACAGACGCCATAAGCTGCATGCCCACACAAACCCCCATGAAGGGTTTACCACCTTGAATTACCTGTTCCTGAAGAACATCAACCATACCTTCAGCAGCGTTTAAACCGCGCCAACAATCAGCAAAAGCCCCAACACCAGGTAATACAATACGATCTGCTTTTCGTACCTGTTCCGGATCACTCGTCACTACAACAGAGGTCCCTAGGCCAGTTTCAGCAGCAGCACGCTCAAAAGCCTTTGCGGCCGAGCGTAAATTTCCAGATCCATAGTCAATGATCGCGAGCGTCATTTTCAATGCCTCATCACGTTTACGTTGAAAAGTTTGCTATCAACTCAGATTGATCAGAGCACACCTTTGGTTGAGGGAACTTCATCTGCTTTGCGGGGATCAATCTCGATCGCTTCACGAATGGATCGCGCTAAAGCTTTGAAACAGGATTCGACAATATGGTGATTGTTAAAGCCATGAATCTGATCCACGTGCAACGTCATTCCCGCATTAAAGGCAAAGGCCTGAAACCACTCTCGGAAGAGTTCAGTATCCATATCGCCAATTTTATCGCGATCAAAAGTCACGTTCCAAACCAGATAGGGACGATTGGACAGGTCCAGTGCGACCCTGCTCAAAGCTTCATCCATGGGTAAAAGACAGGAACCATACCGACGAATGCCCTTGCGATCACCCAAAGCCTGTTTAAAGGCCTGTCCCAACGCAATACCCACATCTTCGGCGGTATGGTGAAAGTCAATGTGCAAGTCACCCTTGGCACGCAACGTTATATCCATCAAGGAATGTCGAGAAAGCTGTTCGATCATATGATCAAGAAATCCAACACCTGTTTCCACATCATATTTACCGGAACCATCCAGATTAATGGTTGTCGTAATTTGCGTTTCGTTGGTGTTACGCTCGATACTTGCTTGCCGCACGGGGTATCCTTCCCAATGACTGATCGGATGCATTGACCCAGAAGTCTATCCGAAAATTGTCTAAACTGTCCTAAATTGTATAGACGACTAAACAGCTTTTTCTCTAGTAAAGCCGCGGCTTTTGTAGCAGGTCAGCCCCCTCGATACCAGAGAGATTTATTCCATCACACAGATTAAAACATCAGAGATCCATTTTTGACCAAAAACATTCTTAAATAGATTAAAGAAATGACCTTTTGCTGTGGTTGTCATCCCCTGTCTTAGCTTGTATTACCTAATGATCAGAAGAAGATTACGAAAACAGGTTGCTGAAAAAGTACATTAATTTCCCTCTTTCTCAGCATAAACATACTTTTCTCGTATGATCATCCCTTGACGTGAAGCAGTGAATGGACCATTTCAAAACAATGTCTGAACACGATCCAATTAAATGGCGCGGCACGACCATCTTGTCTGTCCGCAAAGGTAACAAGGTTGTTATAGCCGGCGATGGCCAAGTGAGCCTGGGCAACACCGTTATCAAAGCAAATGCACGTAAAGTGCGTCGACTGGGCAAAGGCGATGTTATCGCTGGCTTTGCCGGGGCGACTGCCGATGCATTCACTCTTTTTGAACGTCTGGAAGCTAAGCTGGAAAGCTATCCAAGCCAACTGACACGTGCTTGTGTTGAAATGGCAAAGGATTGGCGGACCGATCGCTATCTACGCAGACTTGAGGCAATGATGGTTGTTGCTGATTCCACAACGTCTTTGATTTTAACGGGTAACGGCGATGTTCTGGAACCAGAAGATGGTCTAATGGGCATTGGGTCCGGCGGGTCGTTCGCCCTGTCTGCAGCAAAGGCGCTTATTGATATCGATGGTATGGAAGCAGAAGAAATTGCTAGAAAATCCCTTGGTATCGCCGCTGATATCTGCGTTTTCACTAATTCTAATTTGATCGTCGAAAGTATGGACGCCAAATAATGACCGAAAATAACACTCAACACACCAGCGCCTTTAGCCCGCGTGAAATCGTATCAGAACTAGATCGCTACATCGTTGGCCAAAATGAGGCCAAACGTGCTGTTGCCATCGCCCTGCGTAATCGCTGGAGACGTCAACAGCTTAGCGACGAGATGCGCGAAGAAGTTCTTCCAAAAAACATCCTTATGATCGGTCCGACCGGGGTTGGTAAAACCGAAATCGCCCGTCGCTTGGCAAAACTTGCCAATGCGCCTTTCCTGAAAGTAGAAGCAACCAAGTTCACCGAGGTTGGTTATGTAGGCCGCGATGTTGAACAGATCATTCGTGATCTTGTTGATGCGTCCATTCTGTTGACAAAAGAAAGCCAACGTAAATCTGTTCAGGCAAAAGCGGAACAGAATGCAGAAAACCGCGTTCTTGATGCCTTGGTTGGCGATGGGTCAAGCGAAGAAACCCGACAAAAATTCCGGAAAATGCTCCGCGAAGGGCAGCTGAACGACAAAGAGATCGAAGTTGAGGTGACCGATCATGGTGGCATGCAAATGCCAACCATGGATATTCCCGGTATGCCAGGCGCAAGCATGGGGATGCTCAATCTGGGTGATATCTTTGGCAAAGGCTTTGGTCAAAAAACCAAGAAGCGCCGTCTGAAAGTCGAAGAATCTTATGAGCTTCTGATGACAGAAGAAAGCGACAAGCTGCTGGATGAAGAAAGCCTTGTCCAAGACGCCATCCGCAATGTTGAGCAGAACGGCATCGTATTCCTGGACGAGATCGACAAAATCACCATCCGTTCAGAACGTTCCGGTGGCGATGTCAGCCGGGAAGGGGTTCAGCGCGATCTTCTGCCTTTGATCGAGGGAACAACCGTCAGCACCAAACATGGTGCCGTTAAAACTGATCATATTCTCTTCATCGCTTCCGGTGCATTCCACCTGTCCAAACCATCGGACATGTTGCCAGAGCTTCAGGGACGTTTGCCTATTCGCGTAGAGCTAAACGCCCTGAGCCGTGACGATATGAAACGTATCCTCATGGAGCCGGAAAACAGCCTGATTAAGCAGTATATTGCCTTGATGGGTACCGAAGAGCTAATACTTTCCTTTGAAGATTCTGCGATTGATGCCCTTGCGGATCTTGCAGCCGAAATTAATACCTCTGTTGAAAACATCGGTGCCCGCCGTCTTCATACCGTGCTTGAAAAACTGTTGGAAGAAATCTCTTTCACCGCAACAGACAGAAGTGGCGAAAGCGTGACAATCACAGCTGATGATGTAACAGAACAGGTATCTGGCCTCGCCAAAGATACTGATTTGTCGAAATTTATTCTCTAATTGCCAGAGACAAAGGAAAGATGATGAAACTAGGATATCGTTTTATCACTGGTAAAGATGACGACAAGTTTTGCAAACGCATCTCTCAGGCTTTGGAAGATGGTTACCAACTCCATGGGTCTCCATCTCTGACTTTCAACGGCGAAGATGTAATCTGTGGACAAGCTGTTATCTGGCCAAAAAACAAAGAGCCTGAAGGCAAAGAGAAAGACTGAGCCACGTTACCGATCAATTAACATTGGTAATGTAGCTCATTCAGCGACACGACAAAATGCAGGTGAATATTTCACCTGCATTTTTCTTCACCATCGACTAAAGAAAACCATATAGCTCACAAACAGTTCTCCATAATTCTCTCTTCACATAAAGTTTATGGCTGGAACACTTGGCATTTACGACCCACGCGCCCCATATCCCAATAAGAAATGATGATAAAAGGATCTTGTTGGCATGAAGACCTATAAAAAAAATAAAGAAGCGATTGCACAGCTGACCCCCGAACAATACAGGGTGACACAGGAAAATGGGACGGAGCGTCCCTATACTGGCGAATATCTCGAAAACAAAGATGTTGGTATCTATGTGGATATCGTTTCTGGCGAACCCCTATTTGCTTCATCAGACAAATATGAGAGTCACTGTGGGTGGCCAAGCTTCACCAAACCAATTGTGCCTACACACGTTGCTGAACTCAGGGATAGTACCCATGGAATGGAGCGCGTGGAAGTAAGATCCAAACATGGCGATAGTCATTTGGGACATGTTTTCACAGACGGGCCGACTGACAAAGGCGGCCTGAGGTACTGTATTAATTCTGCTTCACTGAAATTTATTGCAAAAAGTGACATGGAAGTAGAAGGTTACGGTGAATATCTAGATCAAGTAGAGGACGTATAGATGACTGAAAAAGCCATATTGGCCGGCGGCTGTTTTTGGGGCATGCAGGATTTGATCAGAAAGCTTCCCGGTGTGGAAGAAACCCGGGTCGGCTATACGGGTGGCGATGTTGAAAATGCAACTTACCGCAATCACGGCACCCATGCTGAGGGTATTGAAATTTTATATGATCCAGCACAAATTTCCTATCGACAGCTTCTGGAATTTTTTTTCCAAATCCATGATCCTTCCACGCCTAATCAGCAAGGGAATGATCGTGGCGCAGCCTATCGTTCTGCCATTTATTATACCAACGAAGACCAGCGACAAATAGCCATAGATACCATTGCCGATGTCGATGCCAGCGGCTTATGGCCTGGCAAGGTCGTAACCGAGGTAAAATCTGCGGGTGATTTCTGGGAAGCAGAGGCCGAGCATCAAGACTATCTTGAAAATGTACCCAATGGTTATACCTGCCACTTCCCACGTCCAAACTGGAAGCTGCCCAAACGGGAAGTCGCAGAATAACATCCAATTATTTTAAATTTGAAAAGATTTAATCACAGTAAAAGGCGCTTTCAAGCGCCTTTTTAAACCCTGAACATGAAAGTGTCCGAAATAAATCTCGGTAAGATTAAACCTAAAAGCCCACTATTCAGAAGAAGAGTCCAGATTGTCATCAAACTCTTCTCCCATAACTTTCATCATGACTTCGATTTGTTGGTCATCCAGCGCCGATATTTTTTCGGCGAGGCAGTTCGCAAAGTAAGTCGCTTTTGGCGATAATCCTGCGGTATTTACAGATACCTTCGGGTCAGATCTTATCGCCAGTTCTTCCAACTCTTCCGCATCATCCCAGATAATATTGAGATACTGACACACCCGATGCACAAAACGGCGGCTTGGCTGCCCCCGGTGCCCGTGTTCAATGGACGACAGATACGCGGACGAGACCCCAAGACCTTTTGCCATATCCTTGAGAGTAATTTTACGTTCTGCGCGAATTTCGCGCAACTTGTGTCCAAAGGGTGTCATAAAAACTTTATATAGCAATTACAGCGATGTATCGAGCAAGCAGTCTCTAACTTTCTCGCCGCCTTTTCAAGAGAACATATAAAGCCCCACTACCACCATGGTAATGTTTGGCATGGCTAAAGGCTAAAATAGCGCTGCGATTTGGTTCTTCATTCAGCCAATAGGGCACCATAGATTTCAAAACACCCTGTGATTGAGGTCCTGACCCCTTGCCGGTGATTACAATCACATTCCGCAGATCTCGCGCACGACAATCATAGATAAAACGTTCCAAAGAAGTTTGCGCCTGTGTCTGTGTCTGCCCATGCAGATCCAGCACGGCCTCTATAGGAAGTTTTCCCTTGATAAAACGCTCAGCCTGTCGCCGATCCATATTTTCGACCTGTCCGTGGCTCAGAGGTCCCGAATTTTGTTTCTTCTTACTTGGCCTCGGGGTCGTTGGGGCATGGCGATAGGATTTGAAAGGCTGATCCTCTTTCAAATTTGGAATGTCGGCTTCTATATGATCCGGGTCAAATTTCGGCTGAGGCAAAGCCCGACCAAAGACAAAATAATCCCTGTTCTCTAAGGGCTTCACCGTCGTAGAGACAGAACGCCAGAGATCCGAATCCTTCATTTTTGAAGATATATTATTATCTTTTTTGGCCACGCAGTATCACCGGAATAATGAGGAGACTCAAACGTCTCTTTTTGCCGTCTCTTCTTGCGCCAATTATACTGTCAGTTACGCGCAACTGATGCGGAGGTAATCAAGTTACCTGAAAATTGCAAGGATCTTCTCTGTTATTCCGTCCAAAAGAAGATGCTTCACCCTAGCCACTTACTTGTTCTGCCCAGAATCGTTAAGGCGAAATGTTTTTTGGTAAAACTGTCTTTGGTAGCAACAGGTAATATTGCCCCTTTTGCTTCATTTTACCGGCCTGAGCCAGGGCAGGTTCCCCCGGTCCCCAAAAGAAATCCCCTCTGACAGGCCCGCGAATAGCACTGCCAGTATCCTGAGCAACCATTAACCTCTGCAACGGCTTCTGCGTGCCAGGCCATGTGGTATCCAGCCAAAGAGGGACGCCAAGGGGCATATGACGGGGATCAACAGCAAGAGAACGTTCTGGCGTCAGCGCAACACCCATTGCGCCAATAGGTCCATCACCTTCTATTTTTCGGAAAAAAATAAATCTGTTATTCCGCTGCATAAGTTCATTGGCTTTTTCAGGGTTTTCTCTAAGCCACGTCCTGATGGACTGCATAGACATCTGATCACGAGGGATAATCTTTTCGTCAATCAACGCCCGACCAATAGCATAGAATTTATGCCCATTGTTCCCTGCGTATCCTACACGGACAACCTGACCATCCGGCAATTTTACCAAACCGGATCCCTGTACATGAAGGAAAAACACATCCACAGGATCATCAGACCAGATCACTTCTAGATTTTGGTTCTCAAGAGCACCATCATCAATCTCGGTGCGGTTATGATAAGGCACCAGTCGATTGCCTTTGACCTTTCCAACTATGGTTGTTCCTTTGAGCTCCTTATCAAAATCGCTCAAACGAACAGAGACCAGATCAGATGGCACATCGTAAAGGGGATATTTATAGGTCTCGTCTTTGGTAAAAGATCCGTTTAATTCAGCTTCGTAATACCCGGTAAAAAGACCTTCGGGCTCAGCATTATTCTTTACATGATAAGGCGTAAGGTTTTCTTGCAGCCAAACCCCAAAGTCACTGTGATTATCCAAATTTGACATAAAAAGCTGCAGATCGTGACACAAAGCTTTCCAGTCTGCAGCTGTGCCAGCAATGCCTTCTGGCCCTACTTTTTTAGTATCCGGCCACTTTTGATACCTTACACAGCTTCTTTCCAGTGCCGGATAAGCTTTGAACAATTCGTCATCATGCCAGCCCGGCAGAGCTTCGTACCCAACAAGACTGAGGGTCAGGGTTTCTTCAATTGTTACGCTGGGGGCAGGGGTCTTGGCAGCTTGATCACAACTGGATAATGAAATGGCCGCAGCGGGTATAGAGATCAGCAATAATCTTCTGAAAATCTGCTGTCTCTGAATAGAATCAAACCACGAAGAAATCTGCAAAGCCACCCCCATGGCTACCAAATAAGCTGATAGCCCGTCATCAAAGATTAAACCTGTGTAGAAGCTTAATTGGGACTACGCGTTTCCACCAGTAACCAATTTGGGTCTTTACTTCTTGTATCTCGGGTAAAGGTCCAGATATCGGTGACCTTGGAAACGTGATTTGGATCTCCAGAAACAGTATTTCCATCTTTATCACGGGTTACATTAACCTGTTCCGATACAAACTTGACAGTAACAACAGCATGACGCCCGGACATTTCGGCATCAATGATATCCACATCATTGATACCAACCATAACGGTTTCATGCGTTTGCTTCAGAGATTCACGCTCATCAATAGCTGATTTGAAGTCGTGATAGACTTCATCATCCAATAGATTACGAAGAGTTTTTGTATCTCCGTCAGCAAAAGACCCAATGATCATTTCGAAAGCAGACCCGGCGCCTTGGACAAATTCAGCAGGGTCAAAAGACCGATCTGACATCTGAATAGCAGAAAGCCCTTCGGCCAGTGCAGAATCAGATGGCAGAACATCCACTGCGACTTTGCCGCCATGCAAAGAACCCGTACGGATTTCTTTATTTGGCGTTTCGCTAGAATCCAGAAACTGTGAGTCGTCACTATGTCGATCTTCGCGATTAGGTAAATTAACGACATTGTCGTTTTCAGCACGATCCTGAAAAGGGTCGTGATCGGGCTTCTCATCAAAGCCTGTGCGCTTACCAAGCGTACTGCGAAGTCTGAGGACGAGGAAAACTGCTACTGCAGCAAGAAGAATGATATCGAAAAAAGGCAAGTTGTTACCCATGTATGATTTGATTCAATAAATATCGATCAGCTACTAGTGAGAAACGACATTAATCACTATATTCATAATCACTTAATATAGATTAAATAGGCAAGTGCTTAAGAAAGAGCAAGTATGGGAATTGTTTTCCTTATTCTTTTTATCGGTATTCCACTGTTGGAAATCGCCGTTTTGATTCAAGTTGGCGATCAGATCGGCCTTTGGAGCACGATCGGTTTAATTATTTTGACGGCCGTCATCGGTACCGGGATGCTTCGTCATCAGGGCATTGCAACAATAATGAATGCCCAAAAGCAACTTAATCAGGGTGCTGTGCCCGCAAAAGAACTCTTCGATGGACTATGTCTTTTAGCCGCAGGGGCACTTTTACTTACCCCCGGATTTGTTACTGATAGCATTGGCTTTACCCTTCTTGTCCCTCCTGTACGAGAGTTACTTCGAAATACATTAGGCAAAAGAATCTCTCATGGATTACAAAATTCAAGATTCCAAAGCCAAGGCTTCCAAAATCAAAACTTCCGGGACCAAGGTTTTTCCAACCACCCACATTCAGATAATTCCAACGGAAAATCCCCCTTTGGCAAGGCTGGGTCCTGGAACAAAAATGACGACACTGTAATTGATGGTGATTATCAAGACGTCACTGAAACAGACAAAGATCGCCTGAACTAATCCCTTATCCTTATCGCGATTATCGCCATTTGATAGAGCACCCCATAGAAGCAATCTGCTCTGCGGGTCCTTGGCCATGTTTGGCAACACCGAGCATGGCTTCAAGAAGCTCTGGTCTTGCATTTGGAACTATCTGGGCAGTTGAGGCATTCAAACGACCCCGATATTGCAAGCCGTCTTTGGCGTCAAAGCCAAAGAAATCCGGGGTACACACCGCATCATAGGCCTGCGCAACATTCTGACTTTCATCCAACAAGTAGGGGAAACTAAAATCGTTATCCCTACTAAATTTCTTCATGTTTTCCGGGGAATCATCTGAGTAATTCCGATAATCATTGGACATAATCATCGCGACACCAATACCCACGTCCTGCAACTTTTTGGCATCAACCACGAGATCCCCGATTATTGCTTTTACATAAGGACAATGATTACAGATAAACGCGATTAACGTGCCATTTGTTCCTCTTATGTCATCCAGGCTGATTAACTTACCGCCAAGATCCGGTAATTTAAAAGCAGGTGCAGACCACCCAAAATCACAAATAGGTGTTTTGATAAGCATGAATTATATCCCCTGAAATGCTTTTTGCTTTATAAAACCCTGAATACAACACCAATCACACTATTTGATTAAATCGTGCTATTTAGTTTTCAAGATTCCAATCTCTGTATATTCTCTCCCCTTGCAACTGGTGATCACAATCCTCTTTTACCAGATGCAGAAGGCATCGGACCTAACAAACGGGATAAAAAATGTACCTTCTCAGACACGGACAATCCGAGTTTAACGTAACTTATGCAAAAACACGTATTGATCCGAACATTCCGGACCCGGAATTAACTGATGAAGGTCGGTCACAAATCCATGCCGCTGCCCAACATTTAAAAGACAAAGATATAACCAAAATTTTGGTAAGCCCCTATACAAGAACCCTTCAAACTGCCGAAATTGTCAGTGATATTCTAAACTTACCTGTTCAGATTGAAGCACTCGTCCGCGAACACGCCTTTTTTTCCTGTGATATTGGATCTCCATCATCAAAGCTATCTCAGGAATGGCCACATCTGGACTTTGAACATCTATCAGAATACTGGTGGCCGGATTTAAATGAAACGGAACATCAGGTGAAATTGAGAGGTCAGGAGTTTCAGAAAAAAATGCTCGCATTTAGTGACTGGTCAAAAACACTGGTTGTTAGTCATTGGGCATTTATTCGTGGCTTAACCGGTCAAGAAGTAGATAACGGTGCCATCCTTAATATAGACCTTCAATCCCTCTCGATTGATAGCGCTATCTCAACGACAAAGTAACCACCACCCTTAGGAAACATCCCGGGTTATGTCCTGTGTAAGTTGACGCATCCACTGATGAGCCGGGTCTCTATCATTGCGTTGGTGCCAGATAAGTTTGATATCCACATCACGTACCGAAAACGGTGGCTCAAAAACCTGTAGTTCATAGCGTTCGAGAAAAGGTTGTACCAGCTCCATCGTCGTCGTCGCAATTAAATCACTGTTGGATACAATAATCGGACTTGCCATATTTGATGCAACCGTTGCCGCAATATTACGCTTAACAGCAAGCGGTAAAAGAATGTCATCCAAATATGAATGCCTGTTCCCATCGTTCGAGAACACTAAGTGCCGAGCCTTTTTATAATCTGCCAAACTAAGCTGTCCCTGAATAAAGGGATGATCTTTTGCTGCAATCACAACGTGGTGGCTTTTGAATAGCTTTAATGTTTTGAAACGGGCGGGTGGGGAGTGACAAACCGTTGCAGCCATATCCAACTTATTATTTTCCATCATTTCAATGAGCTTGGAAAGCGGATGTGGATATAAGCTAATAGACAGATTAGGTGCCTCTTTCGAAAACCGATCAAGAATAAGCGGTGCATAGCGGGCAACCGCATGGTCGGGAAGGCCAAAATGAAAAATACGGTCAGAAGTCCTGGGATCAAAGCTTGATGGTTGTGTTATAACACCGTTGATTTGCAAAATAGCCTGAAAAATTGGTTCAGCAATCTCGTCAGAACGTGCCGTTGGATCAACACCATTTTTAGAGCGGATAAAAAGAGGATCATCCAGTGCGTGCCTTAATCTTTGCAGTGCATGGCTCACAGCTGATTGCGACAAACCAAGATGATCGGCTGCACGCGAAATATTCCTTTCCGAATAGATTGCGTTAAAAATTTTCAATAAATTCAGATCAACATTAACATTATGAATTTTATGCATGTTAATTATAATAAATATGCAGTGGCATAATATCCAGATCTATTCAAAATAATTGGTACCAAGATAAACAGGCGGCTCTTTCCTTGGGACTGCTTAAAATTAAAGCCATCAGAATAATCAATAGAGATTGGGTACAATAATGACGTTGCAATCCTTCGCCAAAAAAGGGGTTTGGCTCTTTATCATGCTATCAGCGACTGCCATATCTCTTTTATCCCTGCGCTTTCTGTTACCAAATCCGCCCCATGTCGCCCCGGAAATTCTTGAGAACTATATCAACCATAAAACGGTTTTTCTTGCACATGTAACCGGTAGTTTAACTGCGTTGCTTATTGGCCCCTGGCAATTTGTTACCGGACTCAGAACAAAAATCCCCAAATTACATCGATGGACGGGTCGTATTTATATGATCACTGTTCTCATCGGTGGCATCGGCGGGTTCATCATTGCTTGGTCTTCAGAATATGGCCCCATTGCTGTAGCGGGTTTGGCTCTGCTCTCAGTTGTTTGGCTCTACGTAACCGGGAAAGGATATCTCTGCGCTAGAAGTCGACAGTTTCAAGCGCACAGTAAATGGATGCTCAGATCCTTTGCTCTAACTGCCGCGGCAATAACCCTTAGATTGGGTTTGCCTATTGCTCCCGCCCTCGGATACGAGTTTGATACAGGCTATATTGCTCTGTCTTGGGCAAGCTGGATCATTAATCTGGGGATTGTTGAAATCTATCTCAGACTAAATACTTCTGATTTTGGGGGTATTACAAAATCATCACTTACTACCATATCCACATAACACGCCACTTTATCCCCATTCTAGAGCACAATTGAATATGAATTTTTAGTATCTGGCCTAATCCTTGGTTGTTCAGGCCTTCAAAGCATGCTAGCCAATCAGGCAAACATTTAGGGAGCTTTTTATGGCTGAAGAAACAACCGCCCAGCAACAGCCGCTGGTTATAAAAATGCAGTTCATCAAGGATTTATCATTCGAAAATCCACATTCACCGATGATCTACCCAATGATGTCAGAAAAGGCACCTCAGCTGGAAATCAATGTTGATGTCACACCGACACAGCTTTCCGACACAGCGTACGAAGTTGTTCTGAACATACGTGGTTCAGCAACAATTGACGACAAGACTGCTTTCATGATTGAGCTTGATTACGGTGGAGTTGTTACCCTTGCCGAAGGTCTTGAAGCGCAGATCGTTGAGCTATTGTTGATGGTCGAATCACCACGTTATCTCTTCCCGTTTGCGCGCAACATCGTTGCTGATATTACAAGAGACGGTGGTTTCCCACCATTGATCATGAACCCGATTGATTTCCATCAGATGTTCATGCAACGCAAAAGCGAAGCTGCTGCTGCCGAAGCAAACGCTGAAATGGCAAAAGACGAAACAACAGCAGACGCTTAAAGCCTTCTGACATACGTTTAAGAAAGGGTGGCTGCGGCTACCCTTTTTTAATGAGCTAAATTTTTGCTTTTATTTTCTCCAGATTGGATCGCTTAAAAGCTTTAGCATCGCGCTATGTGCGGCCAGCTCGTCTTCAGGAACAGTATGAGGTCTTGCTTCACGTACTTTTTTGCCTGTCTTAGTACGGTTTATACCTTGTCTTTGGCCGCTATTATTTCCAGACGAAACTGCTTTTTTGGCACCGAGATCAAAACCGTGTTGCCGACCGCCCCGAAGTTCCAGATATACCTCGGCAAGAAGCTCACAATCCAGCAAGGCGCCGTGATAGGTACGCGACGAGTTATCAATTTCAAATCGGCGACACAAAGCATCCAGATTAACAGGCGATCCCGGGAAAAGTTCTCTGGCGATGACGACGGTATCAATAGGTTTGTTTTTGAGATTTGGCCGCCCCGCCCATTTGAGTTCTGAGTTGAGGAACTTCATATCAAAAGGGGCGTTGTGGATAACCAGAGGATCTTCGCCGATAAATTCCAGAAATTCATCAACCACATCCGCAAAAAGTGGTTTATCCGCCAGAAATTCTTCGCTGATACCGTGAACTTTAAAAGCACCCTCTGGCATGTCACGTTCAGGATTTATATAGAGCTGTAGCGACTTACCCGTCGGCAAGTTCTGATAAACTTCCAGACACCCGATCTCAACAATACGGTGGCCTTCTTCAGGCTTAAAACCAGTTGTTTCTGTATCCAGAATAATTTCACGCATATTGACTATCTAAATCCCAGAATGGTGTTTGTATAATATTACTGTTTGCAGACCAATGACAGATGTGGGGAAAATCTTCTGCCTTTTGTACCACTTGCTCTTTTATCACTCGATCCTAACTTTTCAACAATCTGTTGTACCTGTTGAAAAGAATGCCTTCTCCCTTGATTTGATTTGATCACAAAATCAGCCCGTGTCCTTTTCTCCATATCAGGCATCTGCTTATCTAAAATTCCCTGATATTTTTCTACCGTCATTCCCTTGCGCGATAAAACCCGTTGATCCTGTAAGTATTTGGGACAGGAAACAACAAGAACACTGTCACAAAATTTATAGCCACCAGTTTCGAAAAGAAGCGGAATATCCAAAACCACCAACTCTTTTCTCTGTCTGGCATAGCGATCGATAAAACGATGCATCTTTTGTCGGACGAGGGGGTGTAGAATTGCTTCCAGCTGTTTTAATTTTTCCGGTTGCCCAAATACGGCATCACCGAGTTTTTTACGATCGATTCCGTTTGCTGTCTCGGTTTCAGGAAAAAGGTCAGAAATTTCCTTAACTACTGCCCCGTTTTTACTCATCAATTGATGAACTGTGGCATCCGCATCATGTACAGGAACTTTCAACCGTTGAAACATCTTCGCAGCGGTCGATTTTCCCATTCCAATTGAACCTGTAAGTCCAAGAACATGCATTAAGATAATCCGTTCCCGATACAATAAAACACGAACAACAGCCTGATACTATCCCTCCAGAACAAACTTGCGCAGATCCTCTGTTACCTCTGGTTTTACGCCAAACCAGGCCGCAAAACCCGGTCTTGCTTGGTGTAATAACATACCGAGACCATCCACAATCTTATTGCCTCTTTTCTCGGCCATACCAAGAAGAGGGGTGATCAAAGGCGCATAAACAATATCGGTAACCACACAGGATTTTGGTAATTTATCCAGTGATAATTCCAAAAGCGGTTGACCTGCCATACCAAGACTCGTCGTGTTTACCAATAAATCACAGCCGTTAAGGATATCATTGCGATTTTCCCAATCAGCAACCGTAATCATGCCATCAGCACCTGATGATAAATCAGCAGCAAGAACTTCAGCACGTTCTTTTGTCCGGTTCACAAGGATGATATTTTTCACTCCGGCATCCTGTAGAGCAACGATCACGCCACGGGATGCACCGCCAGCACCTAAAACAACTGTTTTTGCTGTAGAAAAAGCAAAGTTTTCAGCACTTTGTTTCAAGTTTTCTATAAACCCAAACGCGTCGGTGTTAGACCCATAAGAACGTCCATCTTTGAAAACAATCGTATTCACAGCTCCAATTCGTTTCGCAAGCGGATCAACTTCATCGCAGACTGCTAACGCAGCTTCTTTGTGCGGGACTGTGACATTCACCCCGCCAAACCCGGAATACATCAATCCCTTCAAAGCGGTTTCAAAGTTTTCAGGTTCAATAGCAAGGGGAAGATAAGCGCCATCTATTCCCAGTGCTTGCAACCAATATCCATGTAATCGCGGTGATTTTGAATGGGATATCGGCCATCCAATTACCCCGGCTAAGCGGGCTTTGCCTGAAAGAATCATCTAAGCCAGAATCCTGTTATATCGCAAAAATGTGAGAAGAGGGAGAAGCGGAAGCCCCAGAATTGTAAAATAATCCCCTTGAATCCTATGGAAAAGTTGCGCGCCAATACCTTCTAGTTGATAGGCACCAACAGAAGAAAGGGCCTCATCCCCCAGTGCATTTAAATACGACATGATAAAGTCATTATCTAAAACACGCATGGTCAGAGAAGCCGTTTCATTGTGGTGCCACAGCCTCTCGCCATTTTTGACCACACAAACCGAACATTCCAACTGATGCGTTTTCCCGGATAAAGCCTTTAGATGTGCTACAGCATGATCCAGATCTGTCGGTTTATCAAACCAGACCCCGTTACAATTCAACATCTGGTCTGCGCCTATGACAAAAGAATTAGGATTTGTCATAGAAACTTTACGCGCTTTAAGCTCAGCAAGAGTTTCCGCAACTTGTAATGCTGTTGCACCCTCGGATTTCAAGGATTGTTTAACTTCATCCTCATCAATTGCAGCGGGTAATAAACCAGAAAGGGACACCCCTGCATTTTTTAAAAGAAGCCCCCGTGCTTTACTTGCTGAGGCCAGAATGACTGGGGTCTGATCTAAGTTTTCTTGGTTTATAACCCTATTCATCGGCAATTCCCATATGGCGATGATAGTGTTTGATAATTGTTGCCGCCGTTTCTTCGATAGACCTGCGCGTCACATCAATAATGGGCCAACGATGCTCGTTACAGAACTTACGTGCCATTTTCACCTCCTCTTTAATAGATTCTAGGTGAACATAGTCAGTTTCTTCTTCATTTGAGATCATTTTCAAACGACTTCGACGGATCTGCATCAGACTTGCCGGGTCTTTTGTCAATCCCACAACCAAAGGATTAGTAAGCGTTTCCAGCTCTTTCGGTAAAGGGCAACCTGGAACAATAGGGACATTCGCTGCTTTATAACCCCTATTGGCCAAGTAAATACACGTTGGCGTTTTTGACGTTCTAGAAACCCCCAGCAATACAATCTCGGCATCATTCAAATTCTGCGGTAATTGCCCATCATCATGGTTCAAAGCAAAGTTCATCGCTTCAATTCGATTGAAGTACTCAGAATCCAATGTGTGTTGCAGTCCAGGTTTACCTGACATTTCCAAATTGAAATAACTCGCAAGTGCATGAATAACCGGATCAAGAACTGGAATAGAAGGCAATCCCAACCGCCGACATTCCCGGATTAAAATTTCTCTAAGCTCTTGATTAACGACTGTAAAAAGAACCGGGCCAGGTTTTTGTCGGATCTGAAGCAGAACTTTTTCCATTTGAACTTTGGTTCGTATCAAACTCCAAACATGTTCAATAGGTTCTTCCACTTTAAACTGCACCATACAGGCACGGGCAACAGAATTGATTGTTTCACCTGTGGAATCAGAAACAAGGTGTAAATGGGTCTGCGACATATCTATTTCCGAACTCTCGGTCTCGCCTTTCGGCTTTTGAGCATATTGTTGTGTTTCATACATACACATTAAGTACAAAACACGAAACCTGTCTGGCCTGGAAAGCAATCTATTTTCACATTTTCTTCAAAGAAACTTATTTTTACTCGGTTTTATTCAGCTCATTTGGAATATTAAACCAAAGAAAAAACAGTAACTTATTATTTTTTATAAAGATGACGTCCGGGTCATGCCCTCAGGTGTGAACAAAGTTGGGGGTAGTGCGTAAAACTTTGTGGATAACTATAGCTATTTGTCCACATCCCCCTTTTTTACACACGCTGTCCCCAAGCCACTCCCTCGTCTTATGCGACAATTCGCTGCAATACTCACATCTGTGCAAAACTTGTAAAAGGACTCCGAAATATAAAAAAGTTATCCCCATAATTAAGGTTATTAAGGAAAAAATAGGACTCCGAGATTCGTTAACGAGTCCCTATTTTCAATCCACGATGAAATTCACAAAACACACAGAAATAACGAAAAATTTAAATTGAAGACTTGAAGCTTGAGGACAAGTTATGAATAACTGACTAATCCTCGTGATTCACAGGGATCTACAACAACAACAAATAATTACTATTATTTAGTATATTAATAGAGATAACTTCTAACGCGAGGTTCAAAGAGACCGTGAAAACCGAAAACAAACTCATGATACGCGCTCTTAAGGGCAAAAAAACTGAACGCACACCTATCTGGCTAATGAGACAAGCGGGCCGTTTTTTACCTGAATACAGAAAAACAAGAGCATCAGCGAACGGTTTTCTAGATCTTTGTTACACACCCGATCTTGCAGTAGAGGTAACACTCCAACCCATTCGAAGGTTTGGGTTTGATGCATCAATCATGTTTAGTGATATCTTAGTGATTCCCCATGCATTAGGCCAAAAAGTGTGGTTTGAAGAGGGTGTAGGACCAAAACTAGAACCTCTAGATTCCATTGAAGATCTATCAAAGCTTAATATGGACAAACTTCATGAAGTCTTAGCACCAATGTATGAAACCCTTGGCCGTTTGAAAGAAGAACTTCCAAAAGAAACAACCTTAATTGGCTTTGCCGGAGCTCCTTGGACAGTCGCCAGTTATATGATCGAGGGTGGATCTTCCAAAGATTATGCGAAAGCAAAAACCTGGGCTTATTCAAAACCAGAAGAATTTGATCGAATAATCAACTTGGTAGTGGAAGCAACAACCAGATATCTAATCAAACAAATTGAAAGCGGTGCTGAAACCGTACAAATTTTTGATTCCTGGGCAGGTGTATGGCCAGAATTTGCTTTACGACGTTGGTGTTTGGAACCTTGTAAACAGATTATCGCTGGAATCAAATCAGTTTATCCAAACGTTCCAGTTATTCTCTTTCCAAAGGGTGTAGGAAATAATTATCCCGTTTTTGCAAAAGAAAGCGGTGCTGATGCCTTAGGACTGGACACAACTTTATCGACTTCTTGGGCCAGAGATAACATTCAATCTCACGTAACTGTACAAGGAAATCTAGATCCGCTCGTCCTTGTAGCCGGTGGTGAAATACTGGAAAGATCTATAGAAACCATTATGAGCGATCTTAGCGGTGGACCCTTTATTTTTAATCTTGGTCATGGCATTGTGCCGCAAACACCAATCGAGAACGTCGAAAAAATGTTAACGCTCGTCAGGGGCTGATTTTAAATAGGAAATATCTGAAGTATGGGTGGATTTTTAGGTGAGGGTTATCTTTGGATAAAAGCTCTTCATATTATGTCAGTTATCTCCTGGATGGCAGGTTTGCTCTATCTTCCACGCATTTTTGTGTATCATACCCAAGTTCCTGTTGGTTCTGAACGGTCAGAGATTTTTAAAATTATGGAGCAAAAATTATTTCGCTTCATAATGAACCCTGCAATGATGGCCAGTTGGCTTTTTGGTATATTGCTGGTTTTAAATATTGAAGCTCATACTGATGGGTGGTTTCATGGCAAATTCACGCTATTGATTGCCTTGACCATTTTTCATGAAATTGCTGGGAAGTGGATGAAAGCCTTTCAAGCTGATAAAAATACTCGCAGTGAACGCTTTTATCGTTATGCTAATGAAATTCCGACAATTTTAATGATTTTGATCGTGATTTTTGCTGTTGTTAAGCCATTTTGAGCCCATATTTAAGTTTTACAGAGAATTCTTTTACTTGACTTCCTTTTTGAGGTACTATAATTCACCCCGCTAGCAAACGTGGGCCAACATCAACAGCCCGTTATTCCGATTTACATTGCAGCAGGAAATTAAGTCTTTGGGGATCGTCGAAATAATGACGAAGCCTTTTATAAATCTTAACTTGTATGTTGCATCCTTATCATCTCGTTCATTTTTAACTGAACCAAACTTTTCCATCATATGAACTTACAAGATCTCAAAGTAAAAAGTCCCGCAGAGCTTCTAAAGCTTGCAGAGGAACTTGAAGTAGAGAACGCCAGCACCCTGCGTAAGCAGGACATGATGTTCGCCATCCTCAAACAAATGGCTGAGAACGATGTGCCTATTTTTGGCTCGGGTGTTTTGGAAATTTTACAAGATGGGTTTGGTTTTCTCCGTGCACCAGAATCAAATTATCTGGCAGGACCTGATGATATTTATGTCAGCCCAAGCCAAGTAAGACGTTTTGGTTTAAGAACGGGTGATACTGTCGAAGGGCAAATTCGTGCGCCCAAAGATGGCGAACGTTATTTTGCGCTTTTAAAAGTTAATCAAATTAATTTTGATCAGCCGGAATCTTCGCGTCACAGGATTAATTTTGATAATCTGACACCGCTTTATCCGGATGAAAAACTCAAGCTTGAGCTTGATGATCCAACAAAAAAAGATATGACGACCCGCGTGATTGACCTAGTGACCCCATTGGGTAAAGGTCAGCGTGCATTGATCGTAGCTCCACCAAGAACGGGTAAAACCGTCTTGATGCAGAATATTGCGCAGTCGATCGTGGCAAACCACCCTGAAGTTTTCCTGATTGTTCTTCTTATTGATGAACGCCCAGAAGAAGTCACAGATATGGCCCGTTCTGTGAAAGGTGAAGTGGTTAGCTCTACATTTGATGAACCAGCTCATCGCCACGTTCAGGTAACTGAAATGGTTCTGGAAAAAGCAAAACGTCTTGTTGAACATAAAAAAGATGTTGTCATCCTTCTTGATTCTATTACGCGTCTTGCCCGTGCTTACAACACTGTTGTTCCTAGTTCTGGTAAAGTTTTGACCGGTGGTGTCGATGCGAACGCGCTACAGCGACCTAAACGCTTCTTTGGTGCTGCACGTAACATCGAAGAAGGCGGCAGCCTGACGATCATCTCTACAGCTCTTATTGATACTGGTAGCCGTATGGACGAAGTGATCTTTGAAGAGTTTAAAGGTACAGGTAACTCTGAAATCGTACTGGACCGCAAACTTTCTGATAAACGTACCTATCCTGCGATTGATATCAGTAAATCCGGTACGCGTAAGGAAGAGTTACTGGTTGATAAAGCAACCCTTAGTAAAATGTGGGTTCTTCGCCGTATTCTTACACCAATGGGTGTGACAGATTCTGTTGAGTTCTTAGTAGATAAGCTAAAAACATCCAAAAATAATGACGAATTCTTTGATTCAATGAATCAATAGTTGATTTGTGAACAAGAAAAAGGGCTGCCAGAAAAATTGGCAGCCCTTTTTTATTTCTGCTAGGTTTCAATGTTATCCTAGTGTTCTGGAACAAGAATAGTAGATCCTGTTGTTTTTCTTGCTTCTAGATCTTCATGGGCCTTGCGGGCGTCGTACAACGCATAGCTTTGGTTGACATCAATCTGGATTGCACCAGAAGAAATTGCCTGAAATAAAGCATTTGCTGAGGCCGCCATGTCATCATGAGTTCCGCAATAATGTGCCAAACTCGGACGCGTAAGATAAATTCCACCCTTTGCATTAAGAATAAGTGGTTCTATAGCAGGGACGGGGCCAGATGCATTCCCAAAGGTTACCATGGTGCCACGAACCTTTAAACAGTCTAGGGATCCCTCAAAAGTGTCTTTGCCAACAGAATCATAAACAACGTTTACACCTTTGCCATTCGTAATATCTTTAACCCGGTCGACAAAGTTTTCAGTCTTATAATTAATGGTGTGATGACAGCCTTTTGCTTTGGCTATTTCTGCTTTTTCTTCAGATCCGACAGTACCAATTACGGTTGCGCCCAAAGAATTGAGCCATTGAATGGCAAGCGATCCAACGCCACCAGCAGCGGCGTGAAAAAGCACAAAATCGCCTGATTGGACACAATAGGTGCGTCTTATTAAATATTCAGCTGTCATTCCTTGTAACATGACCGAGGCAGCTTCTTCATCAGAAATTCTCTCAGGTATAAGAATAACTTTATCTGCAGGAATTATTCTGTGTTCCGCATAAGAGCCTATTGGCCCAGTGCCATAGGCGACCCTGTCTCCCACATGTAGGTCTGTTACACCTGGGCCAATATCTTCGATTATACCAGCGGCCTCTAACCCTATACCCGAAGGAAGCGACGGTTGAGGATAGAGGCCTGTCCTGTGATAGACATCAATAAAGTTAAGACCGATAGCTGTTTGTTTTAACCTTATTTCGCCTTTGCCAGGCTTACCAATTTCAATGTCTTCATAATGGAGGACTTCTGGTCCACCATATTCATAAAACTTAATACCCTTATTCATAGCTCACCTGTATTTGTTATTATTAAAGGACTGTTTTCTGGAATATTTAAACATTATTTAAAGCCCGGGAAGACTTGGCTGATTTTCTTCAAAAACTTTATAACCTTCGAGAAATAAGAGTTCTTTTTTTGATTTTCCACCTTCACCCCCGGAAAACCCACCAAGAACTTGGTTTCCTGCGATGACCCGATGACAGGGAATAATGATAGGAATAGGGTTTGCGCCGCAGGCACCGCCCACAGCCCGAGCAACTGATTCAACTTCATGGGCTATATCCCCATAGGTTTTCACTTTTCCATAAGGAATTTTATATAAGGCATTCCATACATTTTTTTGAAAACTTGTTCCTTGAGGAGCTAACGGAATGTCATCAAAGTTATTTCTTTTTCCTGCAAAGTATTGCTCTAGTTGTTTTTTACATTTTAGAAGCAAGGGTGTAGGGCTTTGTTCATAAAGTTTTTTATCATTAATCCATTGCAGACGGACAATTTTGTTATCTTCTTCTGCAACATCCAAATAGCCTTGTGGCGAGGTAAAGGTTAAATGATACATAGAAGTTCCCGGTTGTCAGATGCTTGTAATAAGATTAGGAAAACGTGTGATACACGATAACTCTTTTTGTCGGTTCAAGATATTATAACAGCAAATTTGATGTTGTTGGGTAAGGAATACCCGCAGTAAAAAGAATTAAGGGCTTAATAGTGAATAACTCTGATCAAAATCTGTCATTATGGAACTTCAAGAAGTTAATTCTTTGGAATATGATTGTTGGACTGGTTATATATTTTTTTATTGATAGTGGTTTTAAAACCCCTTGGGACGAACATATTTTTTTCTTTTTAAATGGTTCTTTGCAAGATGGTCGGACGATCTGGAACAACTATTGGGCGTTCACTAATAGCAAAATATTTGATAATTTAAGTGGTTTATTCCTAGCTTCTCTTTGCCTTTGGTATGTTTTATTGAATAGGGAAAATTCTTTTCAAGAACGTCTTGCCAGAATTTTTCTTTTAGTTATTGCCGTTGTACTAACAATGATAATAATTTCCCGGGGGTTCGAGCTTTATTACCATCAAAGTCCGTCACAGGTTCTTACTCCGTTTATAAATATAAATGATCTTGTTTCTTGGATAGAGGTTAAAACAGGAACAAGAAAATCCTTTCCCAGTGATCATGCTGCTATTTCTTTTATATCTGTTATATTCATGTGGCGATATTTTGGAATTTCCTATGGACTTCTTGTGAGCGTTTTTGCCCTGATTAATGCCAGCCCTAGACTGGTCGGGGGAGGGCACTGGTTCGGTGACGTTGCTATCGGAGGCGTCTTCTTGGCCATTATGGTTACAGTTTGGATGATTTATACACCAATGCTCAATGTAATGCGTAAACTTGTGCGTTGGATATTTTCCAAGGAACCTTTGACTAGTCTGAGTAAAAACTGGAAGTAAAATTATTTCGTTTAAGTAATGTTTCCCGTGAAACAAAAGCTGATCTAAAAATTTCTAATTATTTTCCTGTAACTAAGGTATGGTATTTGAAACAGCTTTATTAAATTGCGGGAAATAACCATGAAAATCACTTTTGATATAGATTGTACTCCAGAAGAAGCGCGGCAGTTTTTGGGTCTTCCCGATGTTTCTGAACTTCAAAAAGAAGCAATAGAAGAAGTTAGAAAAAAAATGCTTGAGACTATCCAAGCAAGTGACCCTGAAACGTTAATGAAAACCTGGATGCCAGCTTCAATGCAAGGGTTTGATCAAATGCAAAAGATGTTTTGGTCTCAATTTTCACAAGATGGCTCAAAAAAAACATCTAAGTAGCTCTCCTTCTTTACCTTCTTAATAATTATACTTTCGGGATCATAGAACTTCTGCAGTTCTGCTATGTTATAAAGGGTTTTGACCTGCTGATTGTCTGCGGCTAATGTGCAATTCCCTACGATTGAGCATGAAACTCTTATTGGTTTAGACAAGATGGCTTCCGAAACAATTTTTGCCTTATCAACTGCGCCGGGACAGGCGGGTGTTGCTGTGATTAGAATATCGGGTAGCACAGCCAAACTTGTTTTAGAAAAGATGTCATCTTCTTTTCCTGAACCTCGTGTTGCTGCTCTTATAAAATTGTTTGATCCGGAAGATAAAGCTGAACTGGATCGGTGTTTAGCTCTTTGGTTTCCTGGTCCCAGTAGTTTTACGGGGGAAGATGTTGTCGAGCTACACCTTCATGGTGGTCGTGCCGTAGTTGATGGCACGATCGAAGCTTTGGCAAAATTACCTGATTTTCGTCCAGCTGAAGCCGGTGAATTTACACGTCGCGCATTTGATAATGACAAACTCGACTTAACTGAAGTAGAGGGACTGTCTGATCTCATCGCAGCAGAGACTGAAGCTCAAAGAAAACAAGCCATTCGTCAAATGGATGGGGAACTTTCTAAGCTGGTGGAAGGATGGCGTGATCGTCTGGTCCGGATGCTTGCCTATTTGGAAGCTGAAATTGATTTCCCAGATGAAGAGCTGGAAGAAGGAATTTCAGCTCAAGTAAAACACAATATAGAGCAGCTTATAGAAGATATTAAACATCATCTGGCTGATAGTCATCGCGGTGAGCGCTTACGGAATGGGATTAAGATAGCAATTGTTGGACCCCCAAATGCTGGCAAATCTTCATTGCTGAATGCTTTGGCACGACGGGAAGTCGCTATTGTTTCTGATGTTGCCGGGACAACGAGAGATATAATAGAGGTACATTTGGATCTATCTGGTTATCCCGTTATTGTTTCGGATACGGCTGGTCTGAGAGAAATAGAAGAAAATACGACAGATGGAATTGAGCTCGAAGGGATAAGAAGAGCCAAACAGAACGCTGAATCCGCTGATCTATGTCTGGCTGTTTTTGATATCGCCGATAGAGATAATTTTGATACTGAAACTTTAAAATTATTGAATAGTGATAATAGTTTTGTTGCACTCAACAAATGCGACATACATCAAGCGGATCAATCTATCCCTTCGTCTGTTTCTGGATTTGATATAACTAAAATATCGACTAAATCTAACGATGGTTTAGATACCTTATTAGAAAAGCTTAATTCATGGGTTGTTTCTAATATGGGACAGTCTGGAAGTTCATCCGGTATTACGAGACAGCGGCA
This sequence comes from Kiloniella sp., assembly GCF_048270245.1. GTDB lineage: Bacteria > Pseudomonadota > Alphaproteobacteria > Kiloniellales > Kiloniellaceae > Kiloniella. The sequence goes on along the minus strand of NZ_JBLWTH010000001.1, from coordinate 97,923 downwards.
TAGGTCAGCTTTGCTTGAATGTTTAGTTTCATTAGGTAGATCTCTTGAGACTGATTTACCAGAACTTTGTGCTGAAGATTTACGCCTTTCGACACGCTATCTAGGACGAATTACCGGGAAAGTTGACGTGGAAGAGTTATTAGATGTTATTTTCTGTGATTTTTGCATTGGAAAATAAACTAATTTAGCTTACATAGGTAAAGCGTTTTGTGAACGATGTTTCACGTGAAACAGACCATATAGTAGTTATGAATATGGCTGAAAATTAAGTTGAGGGTAAATTCACTTCAGTGAACTCACTTATGACAAATTCACCGAAAAGTTTGAAGAATCTTATTAAGAGGGAAGATAATGCGTTTATTATTGGCTTTGCTTATTCCATGGTTACAATTTTTCACAATTGGAAGACCCTTTGCTGGAATCATTTGTCTCATTTTACAGATCACTTTAATTGGTTGGCCTGTGGCAGCAATTTGGTCTGTTTACGCATTGAGCCAATATAATACGGATCAAAAGATTAAAGACGCTTTGGGTAAATAGCCTTTAACTTAGTTCTAAATATTTTTTAAATTCGAAAAATATAGCAAAGCGATCAGCTATGAAAAACTATGATGTTATTGTTGTTGGGGGCGGTCACGCTGGAACGGAAGCTGCTGCAGCTTCTGCCAGAATGGGTGTTGCTACACTTCTTGTAACCCATAAAAAATCGACTATCGGTGTTATGTCTTGTAACCCTGCGATAGGCGGTCTTGGCAAAGGGCATCTAGTAAGAGAAATTGATGCGCTTGATGGGTTAATGGGTAAAGCCATTGATCGAGGTGGCATTCAGTTTCGTGTCTTAAATAGAAGTAAAGGTCCAGCAGTACGCGGACCGAGAGCTCAAGCTGATCGCAGATTATATAAAGAAGCTATTCAGGAACTCTTGGATGATCAGGAAAATCTGACAATTCTTGAAGCTCCCGTTGAAGATCTTATTCTGGATGAAAATGACATTTGTTGCGGTGTCATTACTGATACGGGGGAAAAGATCTTTTCTTCTGGTGTTGTTTTGACGACAGGAACTTTTTTAAACGGATTAATTCATCTTGGTAAAAAGAAAATTCCCGCTGGTCGGGTAGGGGATCAACCAGCTATAGGTTTATCCAAAACTCTATCTCGGTTTGGTTTTGAGCTGGGACGTTTAAAAACCGGCACGCCAGCACGACTTGATACACGCACAATTGATTATAGTAACTTGGTTGTTCAGCCAGGGGATATACCGCCTGAACCATTTTCCTATATGACAAAGGAAATTACCCAAAAACAGGTTCCATGTCATATAACCTATACCAATATTGATACTCACGATATTATTGCTAATAATATTGACCAGTCTCCAATGTATTCAGGCCAAATCGAAAGTAAAGGTCCGCGATATTGTCCTTCTATAGAAGATAAAGTTGTCCGATTTAAAGAGAAAGATCGCCATCAAATTTTTCTAGAGCCAGAAGGCTTGGACGATGTAAATGTCTATCCAAATGGCATATCTACATCTCTTCCAGAAGACGTACAGGAAGATTTTTTAAAAACTATTCCTGGTCTAGAGGAAGCAAAAATACTTCAACATGGCTATGCGATTGAATATGACTATGTTGATCCGCGTGAATTACGTCCGACATTGGAAACATTGAAAGTTCATGGGCTTTACTTTGCGGGTCAAATCAATGGGACAACTGGTTATGAAGAGGCGGGGGCACAAGGTCTTATTGCTGGTGTAAATGCTGCATTGAAGTCTCAAGGGTCTGATAGAGATTTTGTACTGGATCGTGCGGATGCCTATATGGGGGTTATGATTGATGACCTTGTAACTTTGGGGGTTACAGAGCCTTACAGGATGTTTACCAGTCGTGCAGAATATCGTTTGAAACTTCGAGCGGATAATGCTGATCAACGTTTAACACCTATAGGGCTTGATATTGGGTGTATTAAAGAAGACAGAGCTTCTGTATTTAATGAGAAGATGTCTGCGATTTCAAAAGCAAGAGCTTTTGCAAAGGAACATTCTGCGACACCTAATGAGTTGATTGCCTTTGATATCAATGTGAATAGAGATGGGCAAAGAAGGTCTATTTTTGACTTACTTCGTTACCCTGAAGTTACGATAGAGGTTCTAACTAAAGTATGGCCTGACCTTTCACAATTTGATCCGATTATCGTAGAGCAACTAGAGATAGATGCTAGCTATGCAGGTTACATTGATCGCCAAGATGCTGATATCAGAGCTTTTAAGAAAGATGAAGGTTTAAAGCTACCAGAAAATTTTGATTACGCGTCTGTTCCAAGCCTGTCTAATGAGATTATTCAGAAACTTAATCAATCAAAACCTGATACGTTAGGCGCGGCGTCGCGTATCTCGGGTGTTACACCTGCTGCACTGGTTGCACTTTTAAGATATGTAAGAAGATTAGATAAAAATAATGTTGCCTGATCAAACTGGAATTGAAGTTTTTAAAAAGCATATTTCTGTTTCACGTGAAACAGAGGATAAATTACAATGCTATGCGGATCTTTTGATTAAATGGAATAAAGCAATCAATTTGGTGAGTAAAAACACCTTACCTGATTTATGGATCCGCCATTTTTTAGATTCTGCTCAACTTATTAAATATCTTTCTGAGACAGAGCATAAAAAAACAATTGTTGATTTTGGAAGTGGCGCAGGTTTTCCAGCTCTTGTTCTTGCTATACTGGGAGCAGGGGAAGTTCATGCGATGGAATCTGATCTTAAGAAATCAATGTTCTTGCGTGAAGTTTCACGTGAAACAGATGCAGGGTTAATTGTTCATAATAGTCGTATTGAAAAGGTTGAACCCTTTGCTGTTGATGTTTTTACAGCACGCGCTTTTGCACCACTTTCTAAAATTTTAGATTTCTCTCAGTCCTTTTTAAATGCTTCAAAAGGAAAAAAAGATCCTGAATTTTTGCTTTTAAAGGGGCGAAATGTAGATGAGGAATTGACCGAAGCAGAGAAAAAGTGGACTATGAAGGTGTCGAGGTACAATTCTTTGTCTGATGATGATGCAGCAATATTGAACCTCAAACTTCTATAACTTGGGGGGATTGATCGTGTCAGTACAAGATATGGATTCAATTTCAAGTAAAAAGAAACGTGAAGCTAAGGTTTGGTCTATTGCAAATCAGAAGGGTGGGGTTGGTAAAACAACAACAACCGTTAACCTGGCAACAGCTTTAGCCGCCTGTAAGAAAAAGGTTCTGATTATTGATCTTGATCCTCAGGGGAATGCTAGTACTGGATTAGGTGTAGAACCTGATGCCCGGCAACAAAGCATTTACCAGGTTATGATCGAAGGTTTACCTATCACGCGTGCTGTTAGATCAACAGATGTTCCCCGGATGCATGTTATTTCTTCTGGTGTGGAACTTTCAGGTGCTGAGCTGGAGCTTGTGAATCTGAAAGAACGTGAATTTAAATTGGTGAATGCTATTGGCCCGCTTCTAGATCAGTTTGATTATATCCTGATAGATTGTCCACCTGCACTTGGTCTGCTGACCTTGAATGCTCTGGTTGCTTCTGATGCTGTTCTTGTGCCTCTACAAACAGAGTTTTATGCCTTAGAAGGGTTATCTCACCTTCTTCGCACAATTGATCGTGTGAAGCGCGGGCTTAATCGTCGTCTTCAAATTCAGGGTGTTGTTCTTACGATGTATGACAGAAGGAACAACCTTTGTGAGATGGTTGCTGCTGATGTGCGGGCCTTCTTGGGTGATAAGGTGTTCAATACGGTTATACCGCGTAATGTCAGAGTGTCAGAGGCACCTTCACATGGTAAGCCTGTCCTTTTATACGATGTTGCTTGTGCAGGCTCTCAGGCTTATATCAAGTTGGCTGGTGAAATTCTTCGGAACGAACAGGTTCGTATTACCGAACCGGCTGTTGCATAATAATTAAACGGGTCATAACCCAAATAAAATTAACCTAATTAAATATAAACAGGCTTAGTTGAAAGGGTCGTTTGGTGGCTGAAGCTCAGGATAAACGGAAAAATTTAGGCCGCGGTCTTGCTGCTCTTTTTGGGGATGAGACAGAAGACTATGCGTCTTTGGATAAAGTGCGTTCTACAAAGCAAGTTCCGATAGAGCATATCCATCCCAATGCTAAACAGCCCCGCCGTCATTTTGAAGAAGAAGCGCTTGCGACGCTTGCTGATTCTATTGAACAATCAGGCTTGCTGCAGCCTATTTTGGTACGTCGTCATCCTGAGCTCTCATCAGAATATGAAATTGTGGCGGGGGAACGTCGTTGGCGGGCTTCTCAACGGGCACAGTTACATGAAATTCCCGTTGTAATACGTGAACTGAATGATGCTGAAGTTCTCCAAGTTGCAATAATTGAAAATGTTCAGCGTCAGGATCTAACGCCGATCGAAGAAGCAACTAGTTACCGTCGTCTTATGGATGAATTTGGCCATAAACAAGACGATGTTGCCAAAATTATCGGGAAAAGTCGCAGCCATATTGCAAATATACTTCGTTTACTTTCCCTTCCGGAAGAAGTACAGAATCTCGTCGAAAAAGGTGATTTGAGTGCCGGTCATGCTCGTGCACTTGTTGGCGCTGAAGACGCCGTTGAACTTGCTCAGGAAATTTCTTCAAAAGGTCTTTCTGTTCGGGAAACGGAACGCTTGGCTAAAGCGATGAAAAAAGAGCTTAGTGAGCCTGATGAAGGTCAGGTTCAGGTTAAAAAGCCAATTTCTACGTCAAAGATTAAACCAAGTTCAGGCTCGCAAAAGGATGCAGATACTCTTGCGTTAGAGCGCGATCTGTCAAATATGTTGGGCTTAAAAGTTAGTATCGATTTCCATGGGCAGGGTGGTGCGCTTAAAATCGCTTACGATACCTTGGAGCAGCTTGATAATGTTCTGCACCGATTAACCCAATCTTCCGAGTCATAACCCTCTATGTGCTATTTAAGAACGCCGGCGGGTAGGGGCGTTCGCTGTTATTTCTAGTAGTGTTCTTGCACAAAGTGTTTCTGCCGGGGCCCCTGTTTTTTTACAGTTGGCTTCCGTATCTAAAAGCATACTGAGTGTCTTGGCCAATGCCGTTGGGGACCATTTTCTTGCTTGCGCTTTAAAAGGATCAGCAACTTTCCAGAATAAAGGTGGTCGTAGTGTTGAGACAGCTTTATCCATAGGGATACCTTGGGCGACTAAACCGGCTGTTAAATGCAATCTCTGGAAATGTCGGGTGACCGCTCTTAGAATAGTTATCGCGTTTTGATTTTCTTGGTGCGCTCTTACCAAAGTCTTTTCAAGTTTTTGTATATTTCCTGTTCCGACGGCAATTGCTAAATCGTCTAGGGTTAATGTCGCGGTGTCACCAATGCAGGCTTGTGCGTCTTCGAGAGAAATGGGTGAGGAATTTATACCTTTATACAGACACAATTTTTGTAATTCTCGGCGCGTTAATCGTCGATCAGTACCAAGATTTGCAACGAGGAAGCCGAGAGCGTCGTTTGAAAGAGAAAATCCTTCATTTTCAATAGTTTGGCGAATTAGACCAGGAAGGCTTTTTTCATCATCTTTGTAACAGGCAATCGCTGCCGCTATATTTTCCGCTTCGAAAATTTTTCTAAGTTTGGATCTACCTGGTAAATCACCTCCCTCTAGGATGATGAGGGCATCGCCAACGGGATCAGAAAAATAATCTGAAAAAGTTTGAGCTAACGCATCACTGGCGGATCGTATTCGTATAACGCGCCTGCCAGCCATCATGGATATGGCCGCTGCTTCATCTCTAATCAATGAAGGTTCTTTTTTCAGAACATCGCTATCAAGGTTGACTACACGAAAAGGATCTTGAGCATCATCGACGACAGTGTGCAGTAAGTTTTGGCTTCGTTCTAGAATCAATCCTTCATCAGGTCCATAAACCAAGATGGCTTTTATACTACTGTCGGGAGACTTGGAAAAACTATCAGCTTTGGCAGCAGGTATTTTCACTTACTCAGAGCCTTATTCAGAAAACGACGCAAAGCACTTACTGTAACTTATTGAAGTAAGTCCCGAGCTGTAAAGCCATATCATCGGCTACCTGCCGTAAAACACGGCTACGGGCAGTGTCCTCTGCGACAAGGTTAGCGTAGGGATCATCCAGCTTGTCAAAACTGTTGGTTGATCGTGCTATGGAAGAAAAAACGATATTATTACTAGCTAGACTAACGAGTGAATATTTGACTGCTATAGTTAAATTTGTTCTTGAAGCCGTATTATCGAGACGAACAGCTAAGTCTTTTTCAGTTTCTTCAATAATTGCTTTCAAGACATAAAGTGGTTTTCTTGGTTGTCCAAGTGGGTTCATTCTGTCCCGCAGCATGTTGTGAAGAATTTGCCCTGGGCGATCGGGAAGTGGGCTTATTCTTATCGTCTGCAAGGCTTGATTCGAAGAATATCCTGTTTCAGTGTTCTTTTTATAGACGGGTTGAAATCCACAGGCTGACAGGCCGAAAAGACCGAGTATAAAGGTAATTAATAGACAGAATCTTTTGGCAAATATGGACATTATCAAAGCCTTAAAAGCAGATTATACAACAATATTTACAATACGGTTTTTGACGATAATAACTTTACGAATATCTTTACCATCAATTGCTCTTTGTACCCCTGCCTCGGCTAGTGCAGCTTGCTTAATTTCATCTTCTGTTGCTTCAAGCAACAATGAAATTGTTGCACGCACTTTACCGTTAACCTGAACAGGAAGCTTTACAGTTTCATCTACGGTTAAACTTTCATCAGCAACGGGCCAAGAAACACTGACGATAAGATCGTTATGACCAAGTTGATTCCATAGCTCTTCGGAGATATGGGGCATCATAGGAGAAACAAGACGAACGAGTATTTCAAAAGCTTCACGTAATGCCCAGAAATCATCATCTTTAGTCGCTTTGAATTGACCTATACTATTGGTTAATTCGTATATTTTTGCGACCGCAGCATTAAAGCGGAAGCTTTCAATGTTTTCGCTTATAGCCGCGATGGATTTATGAACTGTTCTTCTCAGTTCAAGAGCCTGATCATTGAATGTGGCTGGTTTTTCTGTGGTAACATTTGGAAGATTATTCAACTCTGTTGTGATCAGACGCCACATACGTTGGGTAAAGCGCCATGACCCATCAATTCCGGATTCTGTCCATTCCATGTCACGATCTGGGGGGCTATCTGAAAGCATAAAAAATCTTGCTGTATCAGAACCATAGCTTCCAATAATATCGGCAGGATCGATGGTATTTTTCTTTGATTTACTCATCTTGATAGATGGACCGACGTTTACTGTGCCACCATCTAGAGTAATAAAATCTCCGGTATCATTTTTTTCTATTTCTTCCGGAGAAAGCCATTCACCCTTATCGTTTTGATAGGTTTCATGGCAAATCATACCTTGGGTGAAAAGACCTTTAAAAGGCTCTTTCGCAGTAAGGTATCCACACTTTTCAAGACCGCGAGTGAAGAATCTTGAATAGAGAAGATGAAGTACGGCGTGTTCAATACCGCCGATATATTGATCAACAGGGAGCCAATAATCGACATCCTTGCGATCAAAGGCGTTGTCATCTCTCGGACTACAGAAACGTGCAAAATACCAAGATGATTCCATAAAGGTATCAAAGGTATCTGTTTCTCTTACAGCAGCTTTGCCACAACAAGGGCACTTTGTGTGTTTCCATGTTGGATGGTGTGCAATGGGGTTACCGGGCTTATCGAAGGTTACGTCTTCGGGCAACTCGACAGGAAGATTTTCTTCCTTTTCAGGAACAGCGCCGCAATCTTCACAATAGATAATGGGAATAGGACATCCCCAATAGCGTTGACGGGATACACCCCAATCTCTCAGGCGGAACTGAGTGGTTCCTTTACCTTGGCCCAGCTCTTCCAGATGATTAATGACTGTTTTCTTGCCAGTATTAATATCTAAACCATCAAGGAACTGAGAATTAAATAGCGATCCTTCGCCAGTATAAGCTTCGTTCTCGACGTTGAAAGTGTTGGGATCTTTGTCTTTTGGTAGGACAACAGGTGTGACGTCTAAATCATACTTTCGGGCAAAATCTAGATCACGTTGATCATGCGCAGGGCATCCAAATACGGCGCCGGTTCCATAATCCATAAGAACAAAGTTTGCGACATAAACAGGCAGCTCAAGAGAAGAATCCAAGGGATGAGTGACTTTTAAGCCTGTATCAAACCCTTTTTTCTCTGCCTTTTCTATCGCCTCTTCGGATGTGCCCATCTTGTTGCATTCGGCAACAAAGGCTTTGAGATCAGCGTTATCAACTGAAAGCTGATCAGCTAGTGGATGATTAGCAGAAATAGCGCAGAATGATGCGCCGAATAGTGTATCGGGGCGTGTGGTGTAAACTTCAATTTCCTGATCAGAGTCTTTGATCTTGAAAAAGACGCGTGCCCCTTCGGATTTGCCAATCCAGTTGTGTTGCATAGTACGGACTTTGTCCGGCCAGCGATCTAGGGTTTCCAGACCTTCCAAAAGCTCATCAGCAAAGTCGGTAATTTTAAAAAACCACTGACTCAATTTGCGCTTTTCTACTTCTGCACCAGAACGCCATCCCTTACCGTCGATAACCTGCTCATTGGCGAGCACTGTCTGGTCCACTGGGTCCCAGTTTACCCACGATTCCTTACGCTCAACCAGACCCTCTTTTAGGAAGTCCAGGAACATTTTCTGTTCGTGTTTGTAATATTGTGGATGGCAGGTAGCTATTTCACGATCCCAATCGATGGAAAGACCCATAGATTTGAGCTGTTCGCGCATGGCGGCAATATTTTCATAGGTCCACTTACCAGGATGGACTCCACGGGCCATTGCGGCATTTTCTGCGGGAAGACCAAAAGCGTCCCACCCCATGGGATGAAGAACATTAAATCCTTTGGCTTTTTTATATCGAGAGATTACATCGCCAATTGTGTAGTTCCGAACATGCCCCATGTGGATCCGGCCAGAAGGATAGGGGAACATTTCCAAGACATAATACTTGGGTTTTTCTGTATCTGTTTCGACAGAAAAGCAATTGTTCTCAACCCAGGCTTTTTGCCACTTGGTTTCGGTTTCCTTGACGTTGTAACGGCTCATAATATTCTGACTTAGCTAAAATGGCTTATATATATACATAAAGCCCATGGTAATAAGATTAAAAGGCCACAGATGAAGGGTGTTCAGTTTCTGTGGCCTTGATACGGTTTCATCCAATTTATGTAAATTGGGTAAAGAAGTTACTCGCTTGAAGCAATTCTTAACTGGCGAGCACGTGTTAGAATTGCATCTTCCAACTCTGTTCCCGTTTTAGGGTCGACTTTCGCGTCTATCCAGCTGCCGGTCACATCGCGTTGTTGTTTGAAAACGGAGGCACGAACACCATCGGCGCGAAGATCGCGACCAAGAATAAAGACATTAACTTTAAAGCGCTCTGGCTTGGTTTCATTGGGGCTGTACCAGTCCGTGATAATTACGCCGCCAAAAGGATCAGCAGAGGTGAGGGGCATAAAAGCGATGGTATCGAGCGAGGCACGCCAAAGAAAAGAATTTACGCCAACGCCAGCACCACCGTCCTGGGGTTTATTATTTCCCAGATCTAAAAGGTTAACGCCCCCTTCACCGCCAAGAATTGACCCGCCGTATTTGGCATACCTTTCATCTGAAGGGTTATCATAGATAAGATCTGACTCTTTACCACCCTCGCAAGCGAGAAGGAATATAGAGAGTAGCGTAATAAAAGCGAAACGAACAAAAGAGGTGAGGTTGGTCATGCTTCTTCCCGGATTATACTCAATCTGAGAATACTTAACCTAATCTTCATGCAGAAGTACAGCAAAAAGAAAGGTCGGTTCGAAACCGAACCGACCTGTCTTTATAAACTATGTAGTAGGTATCAATTAGAATGATACAGCTACACCAGCTTGTACGTTAGTGAAGTCTTCAGCAAAGTTTTCGTACTCGCCGACAGTACCAGCAACCCAAGTACTTAGACCTGGTGCGATTTGATAGCCAACACCAGCAGAATATGCTGTGAATTCGATATCAGAACCATTGTCTACATCACGCTCGGACCAAGCTGCACCGATTGAAGCGCTCCAAGGACCAGTTGTATAAGCTAGACCTACGTCAATAGTATCAACTTCATCAGCGTCTTCAAAATCATCGTGAATGTAACCAACAGCTGCGCTGAAACCAGCGTAACCAACCATCAGACCACCACCGACACCGATGTAAGTAACATCGTCAGAACCAGCTGCAGAGCGCTCTTCTGTAGCTGCAACTAGACCAGCATCAATTGAAAAGTCATTGAAGTTACCAGAATAATTGATACCAGCATCAAAGTGGTTATCTACACCTGTACCACTACCAGAAACAGAGTTACCTGTATCTGAGTCAGGTGCGAAAGAAACACCAGCTTTGAAGCCGTTGAATGTTGGTGTGAAATAAGTGATTTTGGTATCATCAGATGAGTCGTTAAGGTCAGCTGCTGTACGAGCGCCTGCACCACTTCCAGTATAACCTGTGTTGTATAATACTGAACCAGTGTAGTTACCGTACATACCAAACTGGAATCCAACAGAAGAACCAGAAACCATCAAGCGATCTGCTGCTGAATCTTGATCACCAAGTTCAACGCGACCGAAATCACCTTCTAGGAAGATGTGGTTTTCATCTGAATTGTTAGATGTGTTTTGGTCAGCTTCTAGCTCAATGTGCAGACCATAAGTCAGACCATTGTCAGCAGTTGCTGAGTAATCAAGAGCGATTTCAGAGTTAGTGTTGAAATCAACACCTTTGTTAGTGTCACCACCAACGCCAGCTGAATCACTATCTACACCAGTAGAAGAAACGTGAAACTGTGTCCATGCGGACCAAACGATTTCGCCATCAGCAGCCATTGCTGGTGCTGCGAAAGCTGCGCCAGCTACAAGAGCTGAACTAGCAAGCAGAACTTTTTTCATTATATTCGATCTCCAAATAAAGATATGTCAGGCACTAAGCCTTCAATTAACGTGTGCTTTTGTAGCATTAGCTGAAAAAGAACTGCAATACTGGAATCTTATGTAATGTTGTTTTTGAGTACTAGTGTGACATTGATGCAACAAAATGGATGCTTTGGGTCGAGAATTTTTAGAAGAATGAAGGGATATTAAGTTTTTATCGTTAGAACTTGATTAATTCATTCCTTAATTAAAATAGGGATTCTGGGTATTATAATGAAAAAACAAGAAGCTTTTTTGATCTGCTTGCAGGTATTTTCTAGTCCTGCTAGGTAATCATTTAAATATCCTAATTTGGCGTCCAAGATATGTATTGGACGGTCTTAAAGTTTTAGAATGGAGACAATTGATGCCGGGCATACTCTGGATTGCTTCTTATCCAAAATCAGGCAATACGTGGGTTCGTGTTTTTTTGGCGAACTTAATTTTGGATGCAAAAGAGCCGTTATCTCCCGACCGTGCAAACGAAGTATGTGTAAGTGAAGCCAATCGTGTTTGGTATGAGCCTTTCTTAAAAGATAAGCCTTGGGATGAACAAAGTGAGCAAGATATAGCAGATGCTAGAGAATTAGCTCAAAAAAGGGCAGTTGAGGTTAATAAAAGGGTTGTTTTACTAAAAACACATAATTTTTTAGGCGAGTTTTTAAATAAGCCACTCTGTTCTATGCATTCTACAGCTGCCGCTGTCTATATAGTCAGAGATCCAAGAGATGTTGCTGTATCTGGTGCGGATCATTTTGGGGTTTCAATCGACGAAACTATTGAATTGATGAGCAAGACAGGTGCACGAAGCGAAGCTGATGAAAACTTAGTTTATGAAATATACAATAGCTGGTCCAATCACGTGAAATCTTGGACGCAGGTTAAACATAAAAACCTTATAGTTCTTAAATATGAGGATATGTTGGCAGATCCCCACACTGTTTTGGGTGGGTTTGCAAAAAAACTTGGTATCACGAAGGACCAAGAACGTATAAAGCGTGCTGTTGAATTCTCTTCGTTTAAGCAGTTACAGGCCCTAGAAGCTGAGAGGGGTTTTATTGAAAGATCTCATAAAAGCGAAAAATTCTTCCGTTCTGGTAAAGCTGGTGGATGGCGGGAAGTGCTGACAGATAAACAACGTTATCGCATCGAGAAAGATCACAAAGTACAAATGAAGCGTTTTGGATATTTGTAATTTCGAGTCACTTAGAACTTCGAACTCTGTCTTAACTGAAAACACGTTGTTTATTATGTCTGTTGATATCGCCAACAATCTCAAAAATATTAGAGATCAAATAGAGTCTTCTCGGGTGGAGTCTTTGATGGCTTCCGAGAATGTATCTTTGATTGCTGTGAGTAAGACAAAACCTGTTGAAGATGTTTTATCAGCTTATGAGGCTGGTCACCGTGTTTTTGGTGAGAATAAAGTCCAGGAAGCTCAAAAGAAATTCAAAGATATTGGACCGAAAAGAGATGCAATTGAACTTCATCTAATCGGCCCCTTACAAACGAATAAGGCAAAAGAAGCTGTTGAGACCTTTGATGTCATTCAGACTGTAGATAGGCCAAAATTGGTTAACGCATTATCAAAAGAAATAAAAAAACAAGGGAAAAGTCCCGAACTATATATTCAAGTAAATACAGGTGAAGAACCACAAAAGGCAGGTGTTTTGCCGAGCGGTTTAAAAGACCTTATCGCCCTTTGCCATGAACAAAATCTTCGAATTACCGGGCTTATGTGCATTCCACCTGTGGATGAAGAGCCTTCACTACACTTTTCCTTCTTGTCTAAGCTTGCAAAGGAAAACGGTTTACCAAATCTATCAATGGGTATGAGTAGTGATTTTGATTTGGCTGTTCGTTTCGGCGCAACCCATGTCAGAGTCGGATCAGGTATTTTTGGTACGCGCGATTATTCTAACTTAGGCTAGCTGCAATCATCGAAATTTGTACAGTCATCAAATCTTTCGGGATTTGTCGTTGTTAATAATTTTCTGCCGATAAGTCCGATGGTTTTAGAAAATTCTTCTGTATTTGGTGCAGAATAAACCCGTGCTCTTAGGCTTGTTAAGGTTTTGCTATTTAGACAAAAAGCGGCAAGAACTACGCTTGTATTTTCGGTGGAAAAATTTTTCGCATTTGAATTATAGTCTTTGCGACAAATTGAAATTGCATTGCCACTTTCTGGCACATTAAAAGCCCATTTCATTTGATAAGGGCTTTTGATTTCTGTGGAAGAGGCGGGAGCATACTTTGCATCAAGCCATTTGGGGCCATATTTATTCAGGCCCACTGAAACATTTTGCTCGAGGGCTTCGTTCTCTTTTTTAGAGACAACATTTACTTTGATTGCTTGGCCACTCGCCGCTAACAAAGCATCCCCTTTTGTATATCCCAATGAATAATAGGTTGAACGAAGACTGTCATAGCCAGCGGTGGCACACCCTGCCAGTAAAAGGCTTATGGCTATATAAGAAAGAGTCTTTTTCATGTTTCGGGCTTTCTTAAGTTCTTAATCTCGCTCTTCAATATGGGGACAATTTGATAAAAAACATCCGATATTCAAGAAAATTTTATCCAATTACTTCAATCTTTGATTCACTTTCTATAAGGGAAAGTAACTCTAAGAGGTTATTGAGTTCAAGAGCAACGCAGCCTTCTGTCGGTGTCAGCCCCGGTTTGGCGACATGGAGAAATATTGCTGATCCCTGACCTGGAATGACAGGGTCTGAATTGTGGCTTAGTAGGCCGATCAGATCATAGGTGTTTTCTTGCTCTTTCCACAGGATTTCATGGCTGGATGTATAGGGAACAATGACGGCTTTGTTGTAATAGGGATCTTCGGGCTCATCACACCACCCGTCTCTTTGGCAAAGAGGGGCAATTTCAACCGCCTTACGAATAGCTTTTCTTTGTTCCAGCGATATACGGTCTGCACGATATAGAACTTTGGTTAAATTCCAGCTTCCTATTGGTGTTTTTCCATCACCCTCGACTTTTTCTTTGGCAGGAACAGTACCATTTTTACCGATGGTACAAGGCCATGTTCTGTCGCCATACGATGCTTGCCATTTGCCATTAACTACCTGAACAATGATATTCATGTCTTCACCCGAGATCAGTCTTTAAACGTAAGCTGGAAATATAATTTGGGCCAAACATACATATTCAGTCTGGATTGTCGAGGCTTCAGTTATTGCTTTTTAGCTCTCGATATTTATCCAACCCGTTTAACATATTTTGTGCGAAATCACTTTCAATGGCAGCAATAGTTTCCTGAGCTGATGGAACGTTTTCTGTGATGGAAGCGGTTGTTGGGATGGATACTTGGGGTGTCTCAGTTTTTACAGGTGTGGGCTGAGGGGAATATGATGCCTGTGCAATAAGCACATTACCACCAGATAGAGGGAACCATTTACCGTGTCTGGATGGTGATATAGGTGCCGGGTTCGCTTGCTGTAAAGTTAAGGGTGAATTAGAGGGCAGGTTTGATGATGCTGGAACTGGTTGTGCAGCAGCTGTTGCTTTAGCAGCCGTCATATCGTCGTAAAGAGCTGCTAGGGCGGCCTTTCCTTCGAGAGGAGACGTTGTTGAGCCGGGGCCATTGGTGTGCGTTACTGCATTACTGATCTGCTGTGGCTGTTGGCTTGGTGCGGGGGGTATCACTGGGGCCAGCTGAGAAAAAATGGGTGGTGATGTATTCTCGGCAGTGGATTCGGCTGCTGCAACCTGTACAGGGATTTCTTCTTCATCGGGCCCAAGAAAGGCTTCCAGAATGTTTTCGCCTATATCTTTACCTGTTGTTTCTTCTGAAATTGAGTTTGCGATGGCGGAAATAAAACCGGAAGGTCCGCCATAAATCATCCCCCCAACGACCCGGGCAGTTGGTTGAATTTCATCGCCGGTGATTTCTCTGTATAATGTTGAAATTACAGGAATATGTTGCAGAGGATTTATAACATCGAGAAAATCAAAGAAGCCGAAACTTTGTTCTTCCTGAGATGAATTTTGCTGTTCTATAGCGGCTTCTATCGTGGACTTCTTGCTTGGATCCGTTGTGCTTGTTTTGACTAGTTCATTTTTAAACTGATTTTCTTGTGTAGGTTTATGGGATAAAGGCGCTTTATTTATTTGTGCATTTTGAGGTTGCGCCAAAGGTGTTGAAGTTGTGGCAAGAGAAGCGTTTTCTGATCTCGAATCCGTATTATTGTGCCCATTATGAATGGCAGGACGGATTTGTCCTTTTTGAATAACTTGTTGAGAATAGAGCTGATCCAACATAAGCCTGATAACACCTGATCGTTAATTCAAGTGTATCAATGCAATGATTGGGCCAATTTATAGTGTCCTATATGGGGATTTTTCCTATTAATTCTAATATAGACCGGAATACTTTTCCTGTAATAAGGCAAAGCTTGCCCATATCAGCTTATATATTCCCAAAGGCATTGCTTTTAAAGATTGTTTTAGAGCTTGTGCCCAAAGCGTGTTGCTTTGGTTTTTAGATAAAACTCATTGTGCCCGTTTGAAGGGAAATGATGTGGAACCATTTCTATAACTTCTATACCACATTCAATCAAAGAACTGGCTTTTTCAGGATTGTTTGTCAGAAGTCTAACTTCGTTATATCCCAATTGACGCAGCATTTCAGCAGCGGGAATATAAATCCGTTCATCAGGGTCAAAGCCGACAAGTTCATTGGCATCTGATGTATCAGCGCCTCTATCTTGTAATTCATAAGCCCGAAGTTTGTTCATCAGGCCGATGCCCCGACCTTCTTGTGAAAGATAAAGGAGAACACCACCACCCTGTTCTTCCATAAGCTTTATCGCGCCGCGAAGTTGGTCGCCGCAATCACACCGTAAACTACCAAGAAGGTCACCCGTAAAGCATTCAGAGTGCAGGCGTATTAGCGTTGGTTGATTTGGATTGGGGTCACCAATAACAAGGGCAAGATGTTCAGTGCCTCCGTCCTTTGGACGAAATGCGACAACGGTTGTCTTTTCGGCCATTTCAAGAGGAACCTGAGCAGATGCTACTTTTTTTAGACTATAAGCGGCCGTACTGCGATAGCTTGCAATATCACTTGCCGAAACGACGAGAAGGTTATGTGTTTTTGCAAGCTCTGTGTCTTTACCGTCTGGTAAATTTACAAAAAGCGCAGCTGGAAGCAGGCAGGCCAGTTTTGTCAACAGCACAGCATTTCGGGCCAATATTTCGGGGACTTCGGTGGTCAGAAAATTATCATGCCGTAGATTAATCCCCAGAGGATCGTGTACAGGATCAGCCAGGTAGGATGCGGCTTCTGGTGACATCCCGTCCAGCGCAAAGGCGATGACTTCTGTGGTATTGATAAGGGGTTCTGCTTCCGTGATCCCGATGGCTGCTGCGCGGCGTGCGGTTAAAAGAAGGCAAGGTTCTGCATTGCTGATATAGCGAAGTTTGTTCAGGCTTTCGTCTGATGAAGTTTCGGATGCCTGTATTAATGCAGACTGTCCATCGGGGCGCTGTACAATAACAGCTGCTCCTCGACGCAATTCTGCAATCGCTCGCTCAACAGCAGGGAGGATCCTTGCGGCATTTTCTTCTAGCGCTGGCACGTGATCTGTTCTTTCGTCCGGCTTGGTTGCATTCGGTAATCACAGCTTTTGGTAATGTATATCACCAAAGAACAGTGATCCGCTCCTTATTTAGGGAACACTATCCTGACATTCCAGATAAATGTCTAAAAGCCAATGGTCACTTATAGCAAAGTAGCACGAATTGAAAGTGTGAAAATACGAAGTGTGAATAAGGAGTTTGCGACAATCCTTAACATTTATTGGGTGTTAAGGGGTACTTGAACCAGTTCATTTTCTGCATTTCCAGTTCTTTTTTTGCATTTATAGTAAACTGTGGATGGTACATCGATTTATATCAGGTTAATTATATCTATGGCGCACACGTATTGTTTACCAACTGCTATTTGTAGTTTCTGTTGAAAATCTCGATATAGACAAGCTTGAAATTAAATTAGATCTATAATTTTGATAGCTAAAGTGTAACTTTATTTGTTTATAGCCACCTTTATCGTTAATGCCGGGATACTCTGGTGTACAGATTTCGCGGGTGAGCTTGAATGTGGTTAGTGCGAGTGTTATCTAAATGGGTGTAATTTTTGGATAAAAGCGGGTTACTTGATAGTCGCAGAAATAATACAATTGGATAGTAAATCCGGCAGAGAAATAAAAATTGTGACATGAACACTGTGATTTAAACAGGGAAAATAGATAAGGGGCCTATGGGATGACGACTTCAAACGGCCGTAGAATATTGCTTGTTGATGATGATGACGCGCTGCGTTCGTCATTAAGAGAACAACTGCATCTACATGAAGAGTTTGAAACAACGGAAGCTGTAAATGGTATGGAAGGCTTGGAAAAGGCCAAAGATGATTACTATGATGCTATTCTGCTGGACGTTGGTCTTCCCGACATGGACGGGCGTGAAGTTTGCCGTCTTATGCGACGCGCAGGGGTTAAAAGTCCTATCATAATGTTAACAGCTGCTGAATCAGATGCAGATACTATTCTCGGTCTGGACGCGGGCGCGAACGATTATATTACAAAACCGTTTCGTTTGGGGGTACTTCTGGCGCGATTGCGTGCTCAGCTTCGCCAACATGAACAGAGCGAAGATGCCGTTTTTACGATCGGGCCCTATACTTTTCAACCCAGTGGAAAAATTCTTATTGAAGGTGAAACACAAAAGAAAATCCGCCTGACAGAAAAAGAAACATCTATCCTTAAGTATTTGTATCGTAAAGGATCTCAGGTGGTTGGTCGGGATACTCTTCTCAATGAAGTTTGGGGTTATAACGCTGGTGTAACCACGCATACGCTTGAAACGCATGTCTATAGATTACGACAAAAGATTGAAATCGACCCATCGAATGCAAAGTTATTAGTAACAGAGCCTGGTGGTTATCGTTTGGTGCCTTAAGGGTATCTTGGCAAAGGATCTGTGAATTTTGCATTTGGCTATGTAGTAGCCGGGAGATTAAACGTGTCGGTAACGAGTGATTTTACAGTGAAATTCTGGGGGGTAAGAGGCTCTATACCCTGCCCGGAAAATAGCCACAGGCGTTACGGCGGGAATACGTCATGTGTAGAGGTTCGCTGTGGAGATCACCATTTTATATTCGATGCTGGCACGGGCATCAGATCTTTGGGGCAAAATATTTGCTCGGCAAGCGACAAACAGCAAATTGATATCTTTTTCTCACATACGCATCACGATCATATTATGGGTATGCCATTTTTTGGTCCGAACTTTTACCCCAAAAATAAAGTGCGGTTGTGGGCGGGGCATTTATTAGAGCAAAAAAGCAATCTTCATGAAATTTTGTGCCGGTATATGGCGGAACCGTTGTTTCCCGTACCACCCAAAATATTTTCAGCGAATGTGACCTTCCATGATTTTCACAGCGGTGAAACGCTCGAGCCGTATCCCGGGTTAAAGGTTCGCACGACACCTTTAAATCATCCGAATGGAGCTACGGGGTATCGCTTGGAATATCAAGGTAAGTCTTTTTGTTATATTACTGATACGGAGCATAACCCGGGAGTACCAGATCGTCAGATTCTGGAACTTGTCCAAGGCGCTGACTGTATGGTTTATGATAGCAGCTATACAGACGAAGAATATCCGAAGTTTAAAGACTGGGGACATTCAACTTGGCAAGAAGGGGTTCGACTCTGTGAACAGGCAGACGTTAAGCAGCTTATCGCCTTTCATCACGATCCTTGCCATAACGATGACTTCTTAGATGTTGAAGCCGAGAAGGCAGAGAAATTACGGCCGGGAACGTTGTTTGCAAAAGAAGGACTGGTTCTTAGCTTGTAATTAGTTTTCTTTGGATCACGTAATTCTGACTATGGCTTGATCAAAGTTTCTATAGAATAAGAACAGCAAAAGCTTAATTTAAGTGTATTGCATGACAAATCTCAGACAGATGTCATAGGCAGGTACCCTAAAATTTCAGGATTATAGATATGAAGTGGTTTAGCTCGGTTAACGAAACAGCTCTGCCAGCGCGGGTATTAAAAGCCATTCATGAACAAGAAGATAAAACCGAACGATTAATTGGCTGGATTCAGCTGGGCGTCGTTAGTATTTTTGGGTCACTTTATCTTATTTCACCAAAAACCTTTAATGAAGATGTAACCTTTGCTCCTGTTCCTTGGGCCTTGAGTATTTATCTGGTTTTGACACTTATTCGGATTGTCTGGGCTTATAAATTCCATTTACCTGATTGGTCATTAGCGGTTTCTGCGCTGTTTGATATGACGCTATTGATGGTACTGATCTGGAGCTTTCATATTCAGTACAACCAGCCCCCAAGTTTCTATTTAAAAGTCCCAACTCTTCTTTATGTTTTTATCTTCATCGCGATCAGAGCTCTGAGGTTTGAAGCCAAATTCGTTGTCATTGCCGGGCTATTTGCGGCTTTGGGCTGGGGTATAATGATCATGTATGTTGTCTCGGTTGATACCATGGACAGCATGATCACGCGGGATTATGTGCATTACATGACCTCAAACTCTATTCTTCTTGGGGCCGAATTTGACAAGATAATCTCTATCCTTGTTGTTACCCTTATACTTGCTGTTGCCTTGGTTCGCGCCCGCGCTTTATTGATTAATTCTGTGTCCGAGCGACAGGCTGCCCAAGAACTGTCGCGTTTCTTTTCCCCAGAAGTTGCTAAAAAAATTGCCCATTCAAAAGATAAAATAATGGTGGGGAGCGCCGAAAGACGCGAAGCGGCGATTATGAACTTGGATATGCGGGGGTTTACAAAGTTAGCTGCGGTTGAATCTGCCGAGGTTGTGATGGGTACATTGGCTGAATATCAGCAGCTTTGTGTGCCGATTATCCAGAAGCACGGTGGATCAATTGATAAATTCATGGGGGACGGTATCATGGCTACCTTTGGTGCTTCACTCCCTTCGGAAACCTATGCGGCCGACGCTTTAAGGGCTATGGATGAACTCATGGATGTAACAGCGGTATGGCAAAGGGATGATGGTGAAGAAGCACCGCTTGTTAATGGTTCAATTGCTGTTGGACCTGTTCTTTTTGGTGCTGTGGGAGATGATACGCGGTTGGAATACACGGTAATTGGTGATGCTGTAAATCTGTCAGCTAAACTTGAAAAGCACAACAAGGACGTCGGTGCGCGCGCAATCTCAGACTATACCACTTATAAAATAGCCCTTGAACAGGGTTATCAGCCTTTATTGGAACCAAAAGTAATTGAAAAAAGCCAAGTTATGGGGATTTCTGAAGCAATGGATCTTGTGGTTATTGCGAATTAATATGCGGTGAGAAGTTTTAACTTCTCACCGCATATTAAAGTATTATTTATAGGGGTCCGCGGCATCACGTAGCCCGTCACCTAAAAAGTTATAGCAAAGTACGACCAGCACGACGGGTTGTACTGGTAAGAGCAGCCATGGGTATAGAACCACGGCGCTTATATTCTGGGCTTCGTTAAGCAACACGCCCCATGATGTGATAGGGGCTCTTAATCCTAACCCCAGAAAAGACAGACTGGTTTCACCCAGTATCATCATGGGAATAGCAAGGGTCGCAGAGGCAATAAGATGACTACTGAACGAAGGCAAAAGGTGTTTTCCGATAACCCTTGCATGTGAAGCCCCCATCAACTGGGCCGCAGTGGTGAAGTCTTCTTCTCGCAAGCTCAACAGTTTTGATCTGACCGCACGGGCTAACCCTGGCCAGTCTAGAAAACCCTGAATAATTGATATCCCAAAGAAAACACCGAGAGGACTCCAAGTAACAGGCAAGAGAGCCGAAAGGGTCATAAAAAGTGGTAAGCTTGGGAAAGACTTGAGGATCTCAATGGCTCTCAGAACGAAATTATCGACCAATCCGCCAAAATATCCTGCCAACCCGCCAAAGAAGGTGCCGAGCACAAAGCTGATAGCAACGCCAATCAAACCAATGGTGAGTGAAATTCTAGAGCCGTAAATGATACGGCTAAATACATCACGCCCTAAACGGTCGGTTCCCCAGATGAAAAGAGTTCCGTTTTCTGCTGGACAGACGAAATGGAAGTCACCACTGACGAGTCCAAGGTAATCATATTCCTGATCACTTCGGCAAAAGAAGTTTAGCTTCTGAACATCTGATGTATCCGGCGTATATTCCCGTTTCAAGTTTTCCATATTGAGGTTGTAGTCAAAGCCATAGACAAACGGACCTATAAACTCGTCTTCATGGAAAAAGTGAATGGCCTGTGGTGGGGCGTAAATAAACTTGGTTTCGCGGTTGTGTAAGTTATAGGGGGCAACCAACTCTGCCAGAATGGCAACAGTGTACATACACAACAGGATAATGCCGGAATAAACGGCTAGTTTATGCTTTTTGAACTTCCACCACATAATTTGCCATTGCGATGCGGTGAAATAGCGTTCCTGTTGTGGGGTTAGCTTCGTAACTGAATAAGGGTCGAAAGGCGCGGGATTGACGTAGTGTTCAGTAGCTTGGTTCGAGAGCTGGTTATCTGTTGTTTTTTGACTCATTTTTCAGCTCCCCCGCCCAGACGGATTCTTGGGTCGATCGCGGCAAGAATCAGATCTGAAATGAAGACTCCAATAACGACCAAAGATGCTTCGATGATAAGGAACGATCCTGCAAGATACATATCCTGACTTAAAAGGGAGTCAACAAGCATTGGGCCTGTTGTCTCTAACCCCATGACCACAGCGACCAGAACAGAGCCGGATAGTAGATCGGGAAGAATAGACCCAATATCAGCAATAAAGGGATTTATTGCCAATCGAAGGGGGTATTTCAACAGGATTTTGAGGGGTGTCTGGCCTTTGGCTTTGGCTGTAATGACATACTGTTTGGATAGTTCATCCAGCATGTTCGCGCGTAGCCGTCTGATCATACCAGCGGTACCGGAAGTCCCGATTACTACGACGGGAACCCAAAGATGTTCTAAAACGGATAGTGCTTTATCCATGCTCCAGGGTTTGCCGATAAATTCGTCATCCATTAGGCCCCCAATTGAAGTTCCAAACCAGACATTGGCAAAATATAGCAGGACCAAAGCCAATAAAAAGTTAGGAGTCGCCAAACCTATGAAGCCGACAAAACTGAAAACATAATCACCGACAGAGTATTGTTTTACCGCGGTATAGATGCCGATGGGGAATGAAAGCACATAGGTAAAGAGTGTTGCAGCAAGAGCGAGCACAATGGTTAGGGTTATGCGATCACCAATAACTTCTGTTACGGGTAGTTCATGTTCGAATGAATAACCAAGGTCGCCTTGTAAAAGCCCAAAAACCCAGTCGAAATATTGTTCGTACATGGGTTTGTCCAACCCATATTCGGTACGGAGGTAATCGATTTTTTCTTGGTCAACGTTCTCGCCTTGTGCCTGCATTTCGGCAATCTGTGTTTCCAGATAATCACCGGGCGGCAGTTGAATCAGGGTAAAGATGATAGCTGAAATAATAAGTAGTGTTGGCACCATGGCCAAAATACGATTAACGATATAGCTCAACATTATGCGTGCTCCCTCATATCTGTTTGAGGAATGGCATCGCTATCAGTGCCTTTGTGGACGCGCACATAGTGACCGCCACCTAAATCAACCATGACCATATCGTGTTGATTACTTACGGTAAAAGGCGCTGGCCAGTTTTCCGGCACAGAGGCTTTTCCTTCCAGTAAATCTTTTAAATCAAGCGGACGGTCTAGGTCGGGGTCTGGGACTGCAGATACCAACGCGCGGGTATAGGGATGAACAGGATTTTTAAAGAGTAATTCTTTTGGGGCGGTTTCTACCAATCGTCCTCTGCACATGACGATAATTCGGTCTGCAATGTAATCTATCACGGCCAGATTATGACTGATAAAGATATAGGTCAGCCCTAAAGCCGCTTTTAAGTCCTTCAGAAGGTTAAGAACCTGTGCTTGAATAGAAACATCTAACGCCGATACAGGCTCGTCACAGATCAAAAGGTCGGGTTGTAGTGCTAGTGCCCTTGCAATCCCGATACGTTGACGCTGTCCCCCTGAAAATGAATGCGGATAGCGATTTATATGCATTGGTGCCAATCCAACGACATCCATCAGGCTTTCAACGTACCTTCGTCGCTCTTTGGCATCTTTCATACCGTGTATCAGTAAGGGTTCACCAATTAACTCTTGGACGGTCATGCGCGGGTTAAGTGAACTATAGGGATCTTGGAACATGAACTGAACACGTTCACGAAATTTAAAGAGGTCTTTTTTCTCAAGCGTTAGAACATCTGTTGGGTTATTTTCTTGATCCCTGAAAATAATTGATCCCTGATCAGGCTTCAGGGCACGCATGATAATTTTTGACAGCGTGGTTTTCCCGCAGCCGCTCTCTCCCACAAGGCCAAGGCATTCCCCGCGGTTGACAAAAAAGCTGATATCATCAACAGCCAATGCCTTTTCTGATGATTTTTGCGAGAAAAATCCACCTTTTCGGATCGAAAAAGATTTCGAGATATTGTTTACCTCAAGCAAGGGGGGATCATTTTCATTGATTTCCCGTCTTTGCCGCTTTGCTTTTAGAATAGGGTTATCAGGATGATGTTCAATTTCACGAATTGGTTTTAGCCGTTCATCCGGTTTCATATCAAAACGGGGGACTGCGTGAAGCAAAGCTTTGAGATATGGGTGCTCGGCTTTTCTGAAAATATCTTCCAGTGTGCCGCTTTCCATAACCTCGCCATGGTACATGACCACGACTTCATCTGCCATGTTAGCAACCACGCCAAGGTCGTGGGTAATCATGAGAACGGACATATCCAGTTCGCTCTGCAAATCTTTGATTAACTTTAAAATTTGCGCCTGAATGGTTACGTCGAGGGCCGTTGTGGGTTCGTCGGCGATCAAAAGGGCTGGGCGGCACACTAAAGCCATGGCAATGACGGCACGCTGCCGCAATCCACCTGAAAGTTCAAATGGATAGGTGCGCATTGCTCTGACGGGATCGGGAAACCCGACCATCCGTAACATGTCGGTTGCAAGTTCCAGTGCTTGTTTCGCGGAAATGTCACGGTGCAACTCTAGGGCTTCACAGATTTGGCTACCAATCGTATGCACTGGTGACAGCGAAGTCATGGGTTCCTGAAAAACCATAGATATCCGGCCACCGCGGATTTGTCTCATCTGTTTGCTGTCGGGTCGGATTCTCGCCAGATCTAGAATTTCACCATGTTTCTTGGGATCTGAAAAAAGAATTTCACCCCCTGCAATCTCGGCAACGTTGGGTAAAATTCCCATAATTGCCTGACTGACAACTGATTTTCCTGATCCAGATTCACCAACCAGAGAGACAGTTTTCCCACGCGGGATATGAAAGGATACACCTTTGACGGCGTTCAAAGTTCCCTCTGGAAGCTTGAATGCGACACGGAGGTCTTTGACCTGTAGAAGATCGTTCACGATTATATACTGGCCTCGTTGTTAAACCCTGTTGGCTTGATCGTCTTAATATCTTTTTAAATTCCTGACATTTTCGGATCTGGCATTTCACTGCTACCTTCTGGATCAAGTCCGATATCTAGCATATTGCCAATGGTGCTTGGGTCAAGCGGCAGGTTGTACTCTTTCGCAAATAGTATGGTTGCCCAGATAAGGTACCTGAAACCATACAAGTTGGAATCAAATGTGAGTTTTTGTTCTTCGTTCTTTAAGACGAGGTGCAGAACGCCTTTGGGTTTCTGGTCGTTTTCTTTATCTTTCACAGGGCGCCCGTAATAGCGTAACTCTATGTTTTGTATATCTTTGAATAGAATTTTTCGTTGTTTGAAGTCTGTTATTTCAATCTGCTGGTTGTCGAGGGTTACACGTGTTCTGTGGCGTCGTAGTGAATGGAATCCGAAGATAATAAAGATAATGAGGATGGCGCTAAAACAGATTTGGGAAAAAGTGTTGTTCAGACCGAAAACCAGTCCGCCGAGACCAATTGATAAGCCAAAAGCTGTTTTCAGATAATCAAGATAAATATCAAAAAGGGGATATTTGAAACTTTGTGGAGTTATTTGGGGCACTGTATGTCTTTCTTTTTGCGTCTTTTCTCAATTAGCTCTTTGATAAACAGCGTTGTTTTGTCTGTGCCGTGTACATCTATTTTCACTTTTGACTCAGGCTTTTTGGACCCGGATTTTGGAGACACGGACTTATGAACAGCGTCATCTATTTTTTTTGCCAAATTTTCCGGGGTTAGGTCTGCTTCTGATAGTAGCGATAGCACGCCTGCTTTTGCTAGTTTCTGTGCACGGTCGGTCTGTTCGCTTTGACCCTCTGCCGAAAAGGGAACGACAATCGCTGGTGTCTCGGTCATAAGAGTTTCCATAATGGTATTATATCCAGCCTGACTGATTGAAAGCTGAGCTTGGGATAGAAGTGTGCAAAAGTCCGGGCGGTTTCGTTCGACAATTAAACCATCAGGCGCATGTTTGACGATGTTGTTGAACTCTTGATCAGGCAGGTTGTTACCTAGAAGCAATCGCCAGGGGACATTATTTAAAGTGGAAAGATCCTTGGCTTTAATGACCGTCTCAGCCAAGGGTAGGGCTACGGCACCCCCGCCTGCAGAAACCAGTACACCCTTTCTATCCTCTGGTGAGTTGGGGTTTTGATTTTGGGCATTACGCTCAACGACGTAGCCAGTATAGACGATTTTTTCTTTAACTTTCGCAGCAAGCGGAAAGCTATCTTCAAGGGGAATAAAATCTGGATCGCCATGAACCAGAACATGATCAATATCTTTTTGAACCCGCTCAATAATCCATTCGCTTTTGCCCGGCGTTTTATGGGTTGTGAGAATATCCCGTATAGAACTGATAACTGGAATGTCCATCGATTTGGCCAAAGCAATCAAGGGGTCCAGTTCAAAACGCATTTGGCGTCTGCCAAAGGGAAACATTTCGATCAAGAGGACGTCAGGCTTAGTCTTACGAAAAGTTGATAAGAGAAGTTTTTTGCGGTGTTCTTTCCACGTGTCGTCGACGATTGTTCCTTCAGAATCTTTTAGAATCTTAAAACTGTTATCGGCAGCATGAAGGGCGGGAAGTTGAAAGAGCTTGGCGTTACCGATATCAAGAAATGAAACGGGACGGCCACCAGACGCAAATAGAACCGACATTCCGGCTTTGTCCAACTCTTTTGCAAGTAATGATGCACGTCTGAGGTGTCCAATACCCAGAAGATGCTGAACATAGATAAAAACGTTAACTGTATCTTTTGGGGTTGTCATTTGTGGGCTTCTTTAGGATGAAAGGGCGTTTTTATTTGGTATGTTGCAGGGGGCGCGGAAAAAACTCAGTAGATTGTAACAAGCTGATATTCATTGTTTTTACACTGATTTCACCTGTTGGGGAAACCTGAAAAAGGTGAGCGCAGTTATCTCTTATCTTTTCATTTGGCTTAACGCGCATATCCCAGTTTGTTGCGTCGGCATAAAGCGCCCTTAGGATACCTTTGTGAGCCACAGCAACAATTGATTGGTTTGATTTGGCTATTCGATTTAGAAAAGGTTTTAGGCGTTTCTGGACATCTCTTGGGCTTTCACCGTCGGGGGGGCAAAGATCCAGTCCAAGCGCTTCCATTTCTTCCATTTCTGGCCCCAGCCTTTCCCTTAACTCTGGTAATCTTTCTCCCTCCCAAATTCCCCAGGACATTTCGATCAGCAAAGGCTCGATCTCAAATTTCTCTTGTCCTAACAGTTCAGCGGTTTGTTGTGCGCGTTGCAGTGGGCTGACGTACCAAGGCACCTCTATCCACTCATTTGGCAGGTGCCATTTTCGAACTGTTTTTATGCCCTGTTCAGACAGGGAAATATCAGACCAGCCCTGCATTCTTTTTTCAGCATTCCAAACGGTTGGCCCATGCCTGAACATTAATATGTCAGTCATTCTTCAGAAACTTTCGTAGGGGTTTATTTCTAGGATATCTGAAAGGATTGTCGCCGTGTTTTCAGCGCCATTTGTATTTAAGCTGGATGGGGGCTTTTGCTTGTTTAGTAATGTTTTCTCTATGGCTGTGGCGAGTTTTTCTGCTGTCAGGTTTTCTTCATCCACATAGGTGAGGGCATTTTGTTCAGATAACAGCTTGGCTCTGAGGGTTTGTTCAGTTTCTAGTCCACCGGAATAGGGAACAATGACACGGGGACATCCGGCACGAATAACCTCCATAACGGTGTTGTAACCACCTTGGCTTATGGATAATGCACAGTTTGCCAAAAGAGAGGTGAAATCCGGCCTTGAACGCTCAACAATCAAGTTGTTATCTGATTGTATTCTGTATTTTTCGAACAATTCTTCTGGCAGGCTATGGCCAATAAGAATGCGCCATCGTTTTTCTTTTAATACACTCAGTTTTCTCGCACTTAATGCTGCTTCAATCAGCCGTTCACTGACGGCACCGCCCCCGGTCGAAACCAAAACTTCATCAATGCCGTCTGTCGGATGTGGCGTACCGTCAACCTTTTCATCGACAACATAGCCACTATAAAGGATTTTGTCGGCGATATGGCGCGCTGGATGAAAGGTTTTATCAAAGGGAATAAGATTTTGATCACCATGAATTAATACGTGATCAAAATGGGTATCTACCCAAGAAAGCATTTCAGTTATACGTTCCGCTTTTGGCGCTTTGACCAGAATATCTCGAACGGATGAGATTATTTTACTGGAAAATTCAGATGTTTGAGCGGCTTCAAGAAGAGGAATGAGTTCAAAGCGCATTTGCCTACGGCCAAAGGGGAACATTTCCAACAGGACGAGCCGTGGTTTTGTTTTGTGATAGATCTCAACAAGTTCCTGTGCCCTTTTAGCTTTAAAGGCCTTATCTATCGGCTGGTCGTTTTTATCCAATAACTTTGTGAACAAGATACCGTCAGCACGAACAGGGTCCAGTTGATAAAGCTTTGCGCTGCCAGTATCCAGTCCGGGGACTTCCATTCCTCCGGAAACAAACGCAACGGATAGGCCAGCTTTATTCATTGCCCGGGTGAGTGTTGCTGCCCGTTTTTGATGTCCGATACCGAGAAGATGTTGGACATAAAAGAGAACGTCTATACGTTTCTCTTGAGGTTTCTCAGGATTCTTGGTTTTAGATCTTGTGGCTTCAGATATCATTATTATAGCGTTTTATTTCTCTTGGTATAATCGAATAGTGGTAATCCCGGTTCAATATAGCCTTTTCTGGATGCTGAAAGGATTGCATCCAAGCGTTGTCCGGCTGTTACAAGGCTATGCATCGCCTCTACTTTTTCTGCTGCCGCCTTTCCCATATCCCGACGACGAACGGGGGCAGTCAACAAACTTCTAAGCGCAGCGGCAAAGGCTACGGGGTCTCCGGGTGCTGTTAGAAGGCCGGTTTCGCCATCTGCGACAACTGCGGGAACACCGCCTGTTTTTCCTGCGATAACAGGCAGTCCACCAGCTTGGGCCTCTAGAAAAGCGAGGCCATAGGCCTCGTTAACTGCGGGCCAGGTATAGATATCACACGCTGGTATAAGTGATGCCAGTTCATCTGAATTAAGCTGGCCCGTATAAGTAATTTTGGTTTTTGGGACCCATACAAAACTTGATTCCACGTCTGGTCTGGCTTGTCCATCACCAACGATGATTAGTTGCCAGGGTAAGTCTGGCAGACCGCGCAAGGCTTTTGAGAGCACTCTGTATGATTCCAGCTTGTCCCCGGGGCGCATCATGGCAATTGCCAATAACCACTGTTTGTGTGGATCTAGATCATATTTTTCTGCAATAGCTTTACGACACTGCGACCAGTTTTTGCGCTTTTCAATAATGGGCTCGGGAACAATAAAGGGTGGCAGCGACCAGTTTCTTACTGTGTCTGGCAGGCAGTGTGTATCATGTGGATTAAGACTTATAACGCAATCGGCTTGATCAACGGCTGAGACGACGGCCTGATGACTTAAATCCCAGGGGCCATTTGCTCTTTTGTTTGCAATTGATGCTTCGATGGCAATGTAGGGAATATTGAGCGCGTTACATACAAGCGGCCCGATCCAGTCCGGCGCTTTATAATAGAGATGGTATGTAATCCAAACATCTGGACGCTGGTCTTTTGGTTTGTTTTGGATCTTTTTTATGTATCTTGCGGCAAGTTTTTCGCCAATTTTTTTCAATCTGGCCTGACGGGTTTTGTCACCAGTTGCGTCTCTACTGCGCAGGTGAGAGGCGATGTGGACGTCGTGTCCTTGGGCTTCTAGGGCTTGTATAAGTAATCTGGCGACGTGACGGTCGCCAGATGGCGTAGGGTGGCGGGGTGATTTTAGGGGGGCGTAAAAAGCGATCCGCATTTCTATCGCCTGACTATTGCCCTGTGAACCGGTTGAAAAGCTGATCTATGCCTTGTTTCATGGAGAACTCACCTCTTACGCGTTTTGCTCCGGCTTGTCCCAAAGTTTCCCTGAGGATGGGATCTTGTATGAGCTTTTTAAGGGCAGTACCTAAAGCATCAGGGTTTTCTGGTGAAACCAATATACCTGTCTCATTGTTAACAATAAGCTCAGGTATAGCAGATATATTGGTTGAAAGGCAGGCCAGAGCTTGACTTTGTGCTTCCATAAGTACATTTGGCATGCCATCACGATCCCCGTCTTCTGTGATTCTGGATGCCAAAATAAAAAGATCTGCTTTTCGGTATTGTTCCAGAACAATTTCTTGAGGTTGAGCGCCCATCCAAGTGATCTTATTGCTAATACCAAGTGATTCAGCCTGATTTTTCAAATCCTTGCTTAATGTTCCGCCTCCAATATGAATAAAATGCCAATGCAGTGTGATCGGCAAAGAGGAAAGGGCTTTTAGTAGATCGTCATACCCCTTTTTGGCGACCGCACGGCCGACGGATATCAGGGTGACGCTTTTATCTTCTGAGCTTCCGTCATTCTGGGAATGGTTATTCGCCGTTTTATCAAAACGATCAAAGTCAAGACCGTGGTAGACTAGGTCTACACAGTTCTTATCTGTGGTTAAGCCTTTTAAATAATCCACGTTAAACTGCGTACAGGTCGCTAGCCATTTGATATCGGCTAGTTTTTCCCGTAGTTCCCACTCTGGCGATGTCCAGATATCCTTGGCATGGGCCGATCCACACCACGGGATATTCCGGATAAAAGACGCATAGCGTGTGACTGAAGACGGAGTATGTAAAAAGTGCGCATAGAGCCAATCGACATTCTCTGGCAATTCAGCAGCAAGAACACAGGCCTGAGCAAAACGTCTTATCCGATTTGGGGTTCGGTCACGTTTTAAGTCCTTGATGAACAGGGAAAATGCTTTTTTGTACCCAGCTAGCTTTCGGACATTCCACCAGCTTTTCAAAACCCGGAAGGGCTCTTGATAGATATATTCTGGCAGATAGCTGACAGGTGCTTTGATTTCCTGATGAATGGGGTGTGTGGACGTATCTGTTGGGTGGCGAAGTGAGACTAATGACAGGTCCAGCCCGCGTTGTTCTAGCGCAAGAAGTTCCTGTGCGATAAATGTCTCTGAAAGGCGTGGGTAACCTTTTAGGATTACGGTTATTTTTTTCATACCGTCGGATTATAGCTCTTTTGCTTGCCGCCTGCTTTTCGACAAAAGTAATTTGACGATTAGCACGATCGAGCAGGTGGGGTTAATTTGTCTTTGATAGTTTGTCGATTATGCCAAATTTTGAAAGCTTTGCCTTGAAGCAGTTATCGGCAAGTTTGATGACGTTTTTCTGTCCATCAAGCAATCCTGGTACAACGACATCAGATGGCAGGTTTTGTTGAGGCAAATTTCTTAGTGCTGTTGCCATTTTTTGTGGATCGCGTTTGCCATCATTTTCCAGCATACAAACCAAGCCGAGTTCCTGCGCACGACTGGCCCGAATGTACTGTTCCATTCTGGGGACAGTTCTTGGTACGATAAGGGCTCGTTTATCGTAGGAAAGGATTTCACAAAAGGTATTGTATCCCCCCATACCAACAATACCGATCGCTCTATCGACTAGGCTTTCGAATTGGGCATTAAAGGTTATGGCTTCAACATTGGGCAATTTGCTGGCACGGACCTGAAAATCATGCTGAAGGTCGCTATTCATAAAGGGACCGAGTGCAAACAGAGCTGGATAAGGAAGGTCAGGATCGCTTTCATAGGCAGAAAGAACCCAATCAATTATCTCTTCGCCGTCTCCGCCACCACCGACAGTGACAAGAAGATAAGGTGTTTCTTCGTCAACTTTTTCGAGTACAGGCATAGGAACATCGCTGCCTCCTGTGCGGCGTAGATAGCCTGTATAGGTCATTTTCCTCTGAACTGATGGCGGTAAGTCGATGCCATCTAACGGATCACAAATTTGAGGAAGGCCATAGACCCAAATGTCATCATAGTATTCTGACAAAGCGGGTAGTGTGTTTTTACGCTCCCACTCACTTGAGAGAAGATCCGGATCATCCATGACGTCTCTGAGGCCGAGGACACAGGGGGTGCCTCTGCTTTTTAGCAAGCGGAGCGTGTCTTCTACTTCACCCCGTAATCCCAAGGGTTCTTTATCTACAATGAAAAGGTCGGGATCATAAAACTCAGCGGTATGTTTGATAATTGACGACCTTATGCTCAGGGTCTGTTCAATATCAATGTGTAGGTTGAGCGAGGTATAGTCACCATTCCTCAGTTTGATGACGCCTGGGATACGGACGAAATCAACGCGAGATTTAAAGCCAAAGGACCCAATGATTGGCGAACCTGATAGAATCAAAACAGATAAGTTTTTATGCTCTTCTACCAGTGTATGAGCAATTTCCCGACAGCGCCGCAAATGCCCCAGACCAAAGCTATCGTGACTGTAAATAAGAACACGGGTACTTTTTTGATCATCAACAATGTGTTTACTGTCTTGTGTAATGGTATTGCTCCCCTCGATAATGTCGGGACTATGCCACAATTCGTTCCTAGGACCCAAGAAAGAATATGTGTTCAGAATGTTTTGTCGATTTTTTTTTGATAAAAATTGAATGAATTTAGTGTAGCTATGTGCTCTAAAATTTTTTTCTATTTGAAGCTGTATTATAATATCCTGTGTTTATGGTTACATTAAGTTACCATAAAGCTGTTATTTAAGCGTTACACATCGAATAACAATGTGTTTATTCCCTTCGAGTTTACCTCTGTTAGTTCTTCGGATAGGCTGAGTTTTATAAAGGGTTAAAATTTGTTGGCTGTTTACTCAATAAAAGTTTGGCTTTATCGTGTAACTTGTTGAAATATAGATATATTGATTACAATTTAAACTTTTAAGGCCGGGTGCGGGGGATTTAGGGCGCAATGGAGCAACGACTTTTTAAGTATATATGGAAGCACAGTAAAACGGACCAGATTAAAATTCTGTTCCTTGTACTGGCATCAATGCCCTTTTACTTTCTATCATTAGATTTACCAAAAAGTATTATAAACCGCGCCGTCGACTCTCAAAACTTCGCTGACATTAATTCAACGTTGTCTTTTATGCGGTTTGAACTTCCTTTTGGTGAGGAAATATTTGGACATCCAATCATTCTCATTGAAGGCTTTGATTTAACACAAATCTCTTTACTGTTTGCACTGTGTTTTTCATTTCTCTGTCTCGTTTTGGTTAATGGACTTTTTAAGTTTGTTATCAATACTTTAAAAGGCCAACTGGGCGAGCGGATGCTCCGCAGATTACGTTTTGAGCTTACCGACCGTATTCTTCGTTTTCCTGTTATGCATAGTCGCCGCGTGAAGCAGGCAGAAATTGCGACGATGCTCAAAGATGAAGTGGAACCCTTGGGAGGCTTTATCGGCGATGCAATCGTCACACCCTTCTTCTTGGGTGGCCAAGCCTTGACTGCGCTCATCTTTATCATGGTCCAGAATGTTTGGTTGGGCATTGTTGCGATGAGTATCGTTCTGGTACAGGCTTTTTTAATCCCCAAGCTTCGCAGACGTATTCTTGATCTTGGGCGCCAACGCCAAATGACAGCGCGGGCCCTTGCCGGACGTGTGAGTGAGCTGGTCGAAGGAGCTGTTGAAATCCAGTCTCATGATACCAGCAACTATGAACGTGCAGAGATATCCAGCAGACTTGGTAAGATTTTCAAAATTAGATATGAAATTTATCAACGAAAGTTTTTTGTTAAATTTTTGAATAACTTACTTGCCCAAATAACACCGTTTATTTTCTATCTTGGCGGTGGGTATCTGGTTATTACCGGGCAGTTTGAAATTGGTACCCTTGTCGCTGTACTTGCGGCCTACAAAGATCTGCCCCCGCCGATCAAGGATCTCATTAATTGGGACCAACAACGTAATGATGTTCAGATTAAATATGAACAGGTTGCTGAACAATTCCAGCCGAATGGTATGATTGATTCTGAAATGCAACGGCTTGAAGAAAAACATAGCCCGCCATTGGAAGGTGACATTGTTGTCAGTAATCTTGGTCTTGTTGATGAAAACGAGAATAAACTTCTGGAAGGTATTAACTTCACGGTTGGTGTGAATAAAAAAATTGCTGTTGTTGGTAATGCCAGCAGCGGTAAGGAATATTTAGGGTTGCTTTTGGCTAATCTGGTTAAATCATCTTCTGGATCGATGAAAATAGGGGGCAAGCCAATGGTGCAATTGCCTTCGGCTATAACCGGACGCAGAATTTCCTATGTAAGCTCAGAGGCTTATCTCTTTCCTTTGTCGGTGATGGATAATCTTTTCTATGGATTGCGGAACTGGATGATTAAGGACACATCCTTGCTTCCTAATTCAGAGGTTGAATACCAGCGTGAAAAGCAAGAAGCACTTCGAACAGGTAATATTGCGCTTAATCCAAATGGTGAATGGATAGATTTTAGCTCTGCCGGAATAAACGATCCGGCAGAACTGGTTCCGCGTGTGACAGAAATTTTACGCGCGGTTGATTTCGAAGAAGATGTGTATCTTTTTGGGTTAAGCGGGATAGTTGACTGTGAAAATAGGCCGGATATCGCAGAAAGTATTCTCGGGGCAAGAATTGCGCTAAAGGAACATTTGAAGTCGACAGGGGATGAAGATCTCGTTATCGCCTTTGATCCGGAAAAATATAATAAAAATGCGACATTACGCGAAAACCTCTTGTTTGGTACTCCCCGTAAAAAGCAGTATGCGGGAAATAACCTTCTGACCATGCCAGTTTTACGTGAATCTGTCGAAGAAGCGGGCCTAAAAGATAGTATTTATAATATGGGCCTTTCTATTGCCCGTACCATGGTTGAACTATTTATGGGTCTTCCGCCGTCTCATCAGTTTTTTGAACAGTTCAGCTTTATCTCTGCTGATGATCTGCCTGAGTTCGATAAAATAGTAAAACGAGCGGATAAAAGTAGTTTTTCAGAGATATCGGGCTCTGATCAGGAAGCCCTGATGTATTTGCCTTTTGATTATGTAGAGGCACGTCATCGTTTGGGGTTGGTAACTGAGGATGTCGAAGCAAAAATTTTAAAAGCCCGACAAATTTTTGCAGACAAATTGGAAAGTCGTGATCCAGATGCCGTTGAATTCTACGATCCTGATTCATACAATTCCGCTGCAAGTATTCAGGATAATATCCTGTTTGGTCGTTTGGCCTATGGCCGTGCCGAAGCTGGTGCAACAATCGGGAGAGTTATGACAGAGCTTCTTGATGATCTGGGGCTAAGGTCTGAAGTTATTGAAGTCGGGCTTGAATTTAATGTTGGTATTGCCGGAAATCGCTTGAGTAGTGTTCAGCGGCAAAAACTGGCTTTGGCACGCTCATTGATCAAAAAACCGGATCTCCTTATTTTGAATGAAGCAGCAGCCGTTATGGATTCTCAGAGCCAGAACAGGCTGGTGCCATCTATCATGGAAGCTCAGGAAGATCGTGGTATCTGCTGGACATTACAAAGGGCAAGTTTATCTCAACATTTTGAATATGTGATTGTCATGCAGAATGGGAAGGTTGTCGAAAGTGGTAGCTTCGACGAACTCAACAAAGATGGTAAGGTCTTGAAAAGTCTTATTGATGACGAATAACATCATCAAATAAGTTACCGGGATACGAAGCTAAAGAGAAACAGAGTAGGTAGGGAACCAGAGTAGATGTCGATTGAACAAGAAGTTGAAGCGTTAAAAAATATACCGCTTTTCGCGAACATTGACCCTTCCCGGCTGAAGCTTATGGCCTTTGCCAGTGAACGCCTGACATTTAAAGAAGGAAAAGAGCTCTTCCATCAGGGGGATGCAGGGGATGCAGCTTATATCTTTATTGAAGGGGAAGCTGATGTCATTGTTGATACTGATGACGGTCCACTTGTTGTCGCATCTTTTGGAAAAAATGATTTTGTCGGTGAGATCGCTATTCTTTGTGATGTGCCCAGGACAGCAACGATTAAGGCCAAGTCAGAACTGATTACCTTGAAAATTACCAAAGAGCTTTTCTTTAATATGGTAATGGATTTTCCGGAAATGGGTGTTGAGGTCATGCGTGTACTTGCGCATCGTATTGATCATACTACCAGCCAATTGACCGAAGCTCGTAATGCGTTGGCCGAAAAAGCGGATTAGAGACCGCTTTGTGCGGCAAACAAAGTCAGGGGTAAGCAAATCCTAGTAGCTAGAATTAATGTAGCTAGAATTAATTAAATATCGATATCCACGACATTTGGGACGTGATCCGAAGGTTTTTCCCAGCCGCGGGTATGTCGGACAACTTCAAAGTCCTTCAAGGAAGTCTTCAAGCTTTGAGTTGTGAGTATGTGATCCAGTCGCCACCCGTAATCTTTCTCAAAGGAAGGCTTGTATCGATAACCCCACCAACTATAGAGCGGTTGGTCATCGGGTATAAAATGGCGCCCAACATCAACTAAATCTCCTGATTTGCGGAGATTTGCCATAAGTTCACTTTCCAAAGGAGTATGACCTACAGATTTAAGGAGCTTTTTGTGGTTCCAGACATCCTTTTCCAAAGGGGCGACGTTAAGGTCACCGACAAGGACAATTTTTTTCTCTTTTACTTCAGGTTTCGTAGCCCATTTGGACATCTCTTTGAGGAACTGTATCTTATGGGCAAATTTGTCATTTTGTTCCGGATCCGGAATGGGACCGCCTGATGGGACATAAAAATTATGAACTTCCAAGCCATTCTTTAATGTAATCGACATATGCCTTCGGTCATCTTTCCCACACCAGACGATTTTTTCGTGGCTTTCTACGTTGTTTTTACACAGGATTGCAACACCGTTATAGCTTTTTTGCCCGTGAAAAAAAACCTCTTCATAACCCATTGATTTTATATCAGATAATGGGAATTCGATATCTTGGACCTTAGTCTCTTGCAGGCAGAGAACATCCGGGGTGTGACTGTCTGTAAAGTCTTTGAGATGACCTAGACGCTGTCTGACAGAATTGATGTTCCAAGTAGCAATACGTAGGGGCATAAAATTATTCCATATACGAAATGATTTCATTCCACTATCGATATGAAGTTGTTTCGTATGTGGAATAATAGATGGTTTTTTATTTCTGCTGCGAAATGAGGCTGATATTTATGAAATCAAGAACTCAATTGATATAATTTGATGATTCTATCACATAGATTTCAAAAATAAAAGAAAGGAACACCTGATTGGGGGGATAACCAGGTGTTCCCGCTTCTTCGCAGAGTTTCAAGGAACCAGAGGGGGGATTCCAGTTCCTTTAACGTCGCCAGGAGTGAGGTAGGAGGCGACGTGATTATAAGATAAGCCATCTAGTGGGGATTTCAATGAACCTGTGGATAAAATTTAAGTTACAGGAATTTATTCATACTTATGGCATTGATTTGGAATATTATCCTTAAATTTTCTATAAAATTTTTGATTCTGATGGGCCGTCATTAGAGACTCCACAGAAAGGGTCATTTTTTGTACAAAGAAAAAGACAGTGGCTTAAGAGGAAGTTTTATTCATTCTGTTGGCTACAGCCTTGCCAAAAGCGCTGAAGATGGCCTTAGAGGTACTATTCTCAATTGCTTTGTATTCTGGATGCCACTGTACCCCGAGAACAAAAGATTTTTGATCGGGCATGGAAATGGCCTCTATCGTGCCGTCTTTTGCGATTGCATCTGCCATTAGCCCTTCACCAAGATCTTTTACGGCCTGATAATGTAGAGAGTTTACTTCTGCATCATCTTTTTTAAGAATCTCATATAACCGACCTTGTTGATTAAGGGTGATAGAATGGTTGGGCCCATAATCAATGTCCATATCGTTTGTGTCTGGACTGCTATGATCCATGCGTCCTGCTATGTCTTTAACCTGTGGGAATAAACTGCCACCCAAGGCAACATTAAGTTCTTGAAATCCACGGCAGATAGCAAGAAGAGGCACTTCCTGACTAATGGCCTCTCTTATCAAGGCGAAGGTTGTTTGATCACGCATTTCATCATAAGGCTCTGCTTCGGCAGAGGGGGGCGTTTTGTAGCGTTCAGGATGAACGTTACTAGCGCTCCCAGTCAGCATGATGCCATCAAGCTTCGAGACAAGGCGTGGGATATCTAATAGATCTGGTAAGGCCGGAATAATGAGGGGCATTGTGTTCGATGATGAGGCAACAGCCCTTAAATATTTATCATCAACAGCATGATAGGATTTTGGTGTTTCGGCTTTATGCAGGCATGCTGAAACACCGACGATTGGAAGTACTGGTGGTAACACTGGATTGGCCCCTAGATTATCAGATCAAAAGTTTTCAGGAAAAAGTGATTTGTGATGGTACTGTTTACGCTATTGAGTGCAAGTATGATTCTGTGGCTAGGGATGATTAGTTCATGGCAAGACGCGCAACTAATAAAGCTACATACCGGATAGTGAACATATGGTTATACAGTAATAGATGGGAAATTTTGTGGAAGTACTATTGGCCTATAAAGGGGTAGTTGTTTTTGCTTGGCTTCTTTCTCTATTTGTCTTGGAGCGAATTTTCCCTGCTTCTTCTTTGGTAGACAAGAGCGAATGGCTTGAAAAATACTTTCCCGTAAGAGTTCGGCGAAATATATGTCTGTGGTGCTGTAACCTGCTTCTTTCTCCGATTGTGGTTATTCCTTTAACTATTTGGGCCACGACACATGTGATCGGTTGGCGTCCAGATGTCTTATCAGGTGGTGTAGGAATTATAGCCGATATAATTTTGTTAGACTGTCTGATTTATTGGTGGCACCGGATAAACCACGAAATTCCCTTCCTCTGGCGGTTTCACGAAATACACCACCTGGACATGAATTTGGATACTACGTCGGCTCTTCGGTTTCATTTTGGCGAAGTGATAATATCTGCTTTGATGAGAGTTCTCGTTATTGTTCTTTTTAATATCCCGCTGGTATCCGTTATAATTTTTGAAACTACTCTATTGATTGCAACAATCTTTCATCATTCAAACTTACGATTAGCGCATGGGGTCGAAAAAGCCTTGTCCATGTTCATCGTGACACCAGAAATTCATTGGGTGCATCATCATGCTCTTCGTCGTGATACAGACAGTAATTACGGCACAATTTTTAGTTTTTGGGATAAAGTTTTCCGCTCTAGAAGCGCTACAAAAAGAACTTTGAATATGAAAATAGGCGTTGAAGGAGCAATGGATAAATCGCTCCTTCAGTTATTTTTTAAGCCTTTTAGGGTGAGAAAAGATTAATCCCAATTTTCTTTCTTTTTCATATTGAGGTCATCGGTAGTAAAGACGGTTTCGTCTATTGATGCATCATACACAGGATTCACAAGTGAGACCTGTGTTGTAATGCCTTGAGCGTCGATAACTTCCCACTTTCGCAGAGAAATCGGGTTGTCACTGAATAGCAGTGTCATTTGGGTGCCGTCAGATTCACCTTCGGCTCTTATTTCTAATTGAATTGTGCTGTCGGATTCTTGTGCGCGAAGGATCTGAATGTCTTTGTGAAGTTCGACTTTTTCGCGAATCAAAAACCATAGCGGCGTTTTCCATAGGGGTAGATAAGTCGATTGCTTTAATTTTTTATCGAAATAGAGCAGAGTAACGCCGTTTGCGATCATAACAATTGGAACTGGCTCGTCATACTCAAAACGCATTTTGCCAGGCCGTTGAATATTAACGTCTCCTTCTGCAAGGCTGCCATTACTGGAAATTTGAATAAAGCGCGCTGAGACGGATTTCAAATCATTCAGATAGGATTCTATGCGTCGTACGATAGATACTTCATCAGGGGATAGCCCATTTAATCCGTTTGGCTCCACCGCTGTATTTGAATCTGCCTGGGCTGTCTGATCGATTAGGATAATTTGCCCGGTGAGCATGAAGAGGGCGAAAATCGCGATCATGAAGGACTTTAATGAAAATATTTTATGAAACATGATCAAGGCTTGATCCTTAGAAATTCAATGGTTCTATAATAGATTTTGTGCTTTGGGACGCTAGAAAACAAGGCCGTATCTATACCTACTCTATTGCCCCAGCTTTATTCATCCCTGTTTTATTCATCTCGGTCTGGCACCAGAACTTCACGTTTGCCGACATGGTTAGCTGATGAAATAACACCTTCATCTTCCATCCGTTCGATGATTGTTGCGGCCCTGTTATACCCGATCTGAAGGCGTCGTTGAACATAGCTGGTTGATGCTTTCCTGCTTTTGATCACTTCTGCGACTGCTCTGTCATACAGTTCATCGGCTTTACTGCCATTCCCCCCACTGCTTGATGGGGCTGTTGAATCAAAATCAGGGCTTTCTGAATCTTCGGTGGTTACTGATTCGATATAGTTTGGCATGGCTTGCTTTTTAAGCCAGTTCACAACTTCTTCGACTTCTTCATCAGTCACCAACGGGCCGTGGACACGCTGAATTCTTCCGCCTTGCCCCATGTATAGCATATCGCCCTGACCCAGAAGCTGCTCTGCGCCTTGTTCACCAAGGATCGTACGGCTATCAATTTTTGAGGTCACGTGGAAACTGATACGCGTCGGGAAGTTCGCTTTGATTGTACCTGTGATAACATCGACAGACGGGCGCTGTGTGGCCATCATGATGTGAATACCTGCTGCACGTGCCATTTGTGCAAGCCGTTGA
Source organism: Kiloniella sp. (assembly GCF_048270245.1). Taxonomy (GTDB): domain Bacteria; phylum Pseudomonadota; class Alphaproteobacteria; order Kiloniellales; family Kiloniellaceae; genus Kiloniella. The sequence goes on along the minus strand of NZ_JBLWTH010000001.1, from coordinate 57,759 downwards.
ATTGCGGCTTCGATATCCTTGCCTGCAACAAGCATAAGATCTGCCATTTCATCGACAACAACGACGATATAGGGCAGGGCGTTCATATCAAATGGCTGTTCTTCGTGAATTGGCTGCCCTGTATCCGGATCAAATCCAGTTTGAACCTTTCGTGTTAGAATCTCACCGTTCTTGCGTGCTTCTGACATGCGTGCGTTGTAGCCGTCGATATTCCGGACACCTAGCTTGGACATGGCGCGATATCTGTCTTCCATCTCACGCACCGTCCATTTCAGAGCAACTACAGCCTTTTTAGGTTCGGTTACCACTGGTGCCAACAAATGTGGAATATTGTCGTAAACGGAGAGTTCCAGCATTTTGGGGTCTATCATGATGAATTTACATTCATCAGGCGTAAAGCGGTATAACAGGGAAAGAATCATGGCATTTACAGCCACTGATTTACCTGATCCTGTTGTACCGGCAATAAGCAAGTGTGGCATTCGGGCAAGATCTACGATTGAAGGAATACCACCAATATCTTTCCCTAATATAATGGGCAACTTGCCTTTGTCTTTGTCGTAGTCGCTGGACCCCATCAGTTCTTGCAAATAGACGGTTTGCCGTTTGCTGTTTGGTAGCTCAATACCAATAGTCGTTGAGCCGGGAACAACAGCTACACGAACTGAAATTGCTGACATTGACCGGGCGACATCGTCTGCAAGACCAACAACCCGGCTGGTTTTTGTACCAGGGGCAGGTTCAAGTTCGTAGCGTGTGACAACTGGGCCGGGTCGGATTGTAACGATCTCGCCTTTGACGCCAAAGTCATCAAGAACGGTCTCTAGTAAACGGGCCGTTTTTTCCAATGCATCTTTGCTAAGGCTATTTTTGCCTGAATCTCCGGGGGGATCATTGAGCATGGAAATTGGCGGAAGTTCGTATTCACCATCAACGGTGTCCAGATTAAGTCTCCCCTGTTCTTCCGCTTTAATGCGTTTACTTGGCTTCGTGGATTTAACTGATGTTTCAACGCGTGCGTTGGTAATTTTTTCGTCTTCTAGGGTTGGTTCTATTCGATCTTTTTTGGCGCGTTTGCGAATAGCTTTATCTCTTTTCCCACGAATATCGGGCGTTTCATCATCTTCGTTTCGGTTTCTTTTGAAAGGGTTGGGCGCGTTGAAGACATATTTAAGCTGTCCGGTTGCGGAAAATCCAAACTTTAACCCCCGACCGATCGTTTGCCATTCTTCTTTTCTTAGGCCGATGGCAAAGAGAAAAAGAGGAACTGAGATGAGGAAAGATACGAGCGAAGCGACCCAGAATAGCCCGCCTAGGTAAGGCCGGGATTCTGTAACCGTTAATTGACCAAAAGTCCCGCCCAAATTTGATGTATGTCCTTGTCCTAACCATCCTTCGACTTGTGGTAAGCCAGCAAAGGCAATCACGAGAGCAATAATCACAAGGGGTAGGCTTATGACCCGAAGCCATGGGCGGTTAAGGCTGTGATCTTTGAAGCACCTCCAACACCAGCCTGCGAATATGAGAGGCATACAATAGACAGACAATCCGACAAATGGCAGCATAAAGCTTGCTGTTTGAGCTCCATAATTGCCTAACAAGTTTTCTACAGGCCCATCTGTGGCTCTGTTGAATCCTGGATCTGCGGGGCTATAGGTAATGAGAGAAAGAAATAATAAGACCCCACCTAGTAAGAGGAGGATACCCAAGCATTCAATCAGACGCTTTTGAAAAAATACACCTGTTCCCCGGGGAAGAAGTTGAACTTTATCTGATTTGGCGGATCTTGCCATTAACCATTAATCCCTACGTCTTGTTTTTCATCTAGTATGTTACGAATACTTATAAAGGCTTTTTTCATAAAGCTTGGATCATAAACCAAAGCAAGGCGGATATAGCGATCCCCCGGCGTAACGCCATCATCGTTAGCGTGACTCATAAAAGCTCCGGGCATGACGCGAATACCTGCATCTTTCCAAAGCTTTTTGGTAACCTCTATGCCGTTGCCAACATTTAACCATAAACAAAAACCACCTGCAGGTATTTCGACAGAAAGACTTGGACTAAGGATTTTTTGGGCGAGATTAAAATTTTGTTGATAAAGAGCCCTGTTAATATTGACGTGTTCTTCGTCTTGCCATAGTCGAGTACCTGCTGCTTGCACAGGTATAGGCACACCTGCACCGCCAACCTGACAGGTTGTGTTGATCATTGATATCCATTTTTCATCCCCGGCTATAAAGCCACAGCGAAGGCCCGCGGCACTTGATCGTTTGGAAAGGGAATGGAAAACCAGAATATTCGCAAGGGGGTCGTGTTGCGCATTATTCTTGGCCGCATCTGATTCAGCCTCCATTTCGCGAGCTATCTCCAAAGCCGACTGTGGTGCTGTGTCTGTGTATATTTCGGCATAACATTCATCAAAGACAACAACAAAGTCATGTTTGCGAGCTAGGGAAATAAGGTCTTTGATGCGCTGTGGTTCTGCGACGGCCCCTTCGGGGTTTGAGGGACTGCAAAGTACACAAAGTTCAGTACGTTCTAATATCTCTTCCGGTACTGTCGTATAATCTGGCAGGTAGCCGCTTTCTTTTGTCGCATTAACGGTTACAACCTCTGCCGCTGCGGCCGCTGCGGCCCCGGTGTATACATGATAGCAAGGGTTTGGGGTGAGAAATACTGGGGCTTCAGAATTTTTTTTTGGTGACGAAAGTACCGTGAGGGCTGTCATGAACAGTCCTTCCCGGGTGCCGGGTACTGCTAAAATATGTTTGGTTGGATTGATAAAATTTTCTGGTAATTTGTAGCGTTGTCCAAGCCAGTGAGCACAAGCCGCAAGGTAATCCGGCGTGCCTTTTGAAAGAGGGTATTTAGACCAGCCTTTTGCAGCCTTTTCTATCTCTTCAGCGACAAAAGCCGGGGGTTGTGTTTGTGGCTCACCAATAGAGAGGTTGATCACCTGCCCATCTTCCAGACATGAGCGGCCGGCCGGGATATCTTCGAGTAAGGTACGAAGACGAGTAAAGGGATGAAATTCCTGTAATTTTTGTCGGTCAACAAACTGGCGGGTAATCACGTGAACTCTTAACCTCGGACTCTTTTATTTTATGGTTGGCATGAATTGGTTTTCATTAATGTAACTAAATACCAATTCGGGCAAGAGCGTGGCTAGAGAAAAGAATTTTTTTTGAGCTTTCAATAAAAAAGACCGCCTATCACGTGATGTGATAGGCGGCAAGTTAAGACCCTACTAGGAAAGAGCTCGGATAGCGGTCTGTAGGGCCTAAGGAGGATGAGACGTACCGGAAAAGGGATTAACCAGTTTGTCTCAGGTGGTTTCACGATAATCTGTAAAACCACCAGTTTCAGTGGGGAGACTGAAATCGTTAGACGAGTTTCTGAGATCCTCGTCCAAATTCTGGGTAGGCTTCGAGACCGAGTTCGCTTACATCAAGTCCGTTGTATTCTTCGTCCTCGGAAATTCGGATGCCAATGGTGATCTTGAGAAGGAACCACAGGGCCGCACTACAGATAATTGTAAATGCACCAATTGCTATGATTCCTGTTAGCTGTGAAACGATGGTCCCTGAACCGAAAATGCCAACGGCTAGGGTTCCCCAGATACCTGCACAAAGGTGAACTGGGATGGCGCCGACAACATCATCAATCTGAAGGCTATCGAGCAAGGGAACTGCAAAGACGACAATCAGACCGCCAATACCGCCAATAATTATGGCCATATATGCGTGGGACACATCTGGTCCTGCGGTGATTGCGACCAACCCTGCAAGTGCACCGTTAAGGGCCATTGTAAGATCGACTTTTTTGTATAGAAGCTGTGTCAGGATCATGGCTGCAACAACGCCTGCTGCGGCTGCAATGTTTGTATTTACAAATACGATCGCCATGGCAACGGCATCTGCTGCTGACCCAAGGGCAAGTTGTGAGCCGCCATTAAATCCGAACCATCCCATCCAAAGAATAAAGGTTCCAAGTGTTGCAAGCGGAAGGTTAGCGCCTGGAATTGGTTTTACCCGACCTTCGGCTGTGAACTTGCCTTTGCGAGGGCCTAGGATGATAGCGCCAGTTAGGGCTGCCCAACCGCCGACGGAATGAACGATACTTGATCCGGCAAAGTCACTGAAACCAAGATCAGCCAACCAGCCGCCACCCCAGCTCCAAGAAGCTTGAATTGGATAGATGATGGCGGTCAATACAGCAATGAATAACATGAAAGGCCAGAATTTAATGCGTTCTGCCAAAGTGCCTGAAACGATAGAGGCAGTTGCAGCGACAAAGACCATTTGAAAGAACCAGTCAGACATAACGGAATAACCGTTTGAAGTGACGGCAGTAATCAACTCTTCGGTACTTGCATCTGCAGAAAGCAAGGCTACTTCTGCTTCGCCTGAATCATAGAAGAAGCTGAAAGTTCCTATAAAACCGCCCTCTTCTACGCCAACGTATAATAGATTATAACCGACGAGGTAGAACATCAGTCCTGCGATGGAATAGAGTGCTATGTTCTTTAGACATATCGCGGCGGTATTTTTACTGCGAACCAGGCCAGCCTCGAGCATAGCAAAACCAGCTGCCATCCACATCACGAGGACGCCATTTACCAAAAAAGAGAATGTGTTAAAAACAAAAGCGGTTTCTTCGGTTACTGCTGCTTGTGCTGGCGTAGGGGCCGTAAGCAATGAAACCGTTAGAATTGAAGCTGTAATCGCGGACAGTGCGATAGATTTTTTGTTGGAACTAAGAAAGCTGGACATTATTTCTTCCATTATTTGCGTTCTGGGACTGGTCTACTAGATCCAAGAAACGTGCCAACTTTTAAAAAATAAAATTACCATATATAACAATAGGATAGAAGTTGTATATGACACTTGGGGGTGGATTCAAATTGTGCAATGCAAAATAAATTATGCCTAAAAATTAATCATCAATGTATTGTTGATTAAAAAATGAGCTTTTGTGCTGTTCGGAAAAATTAAAGTAGGTAAAAGCCACGATTGAACAATAGACCATAAAGCTATAGTCATTAATACAGCAGCGTTTAAGCTGAACTGTTGTCCTTTTGTGCTGAGGCTAGGCTAAGGTATTCTTGGGTCAGGGATTAAGGTATCATCACGTAGATAAAAAATGGGTACGCCCTTTATGAGACGATTAAAATTTCTTGGGAACGCTCAAAAATCCCCAAGGATTAACATAGCTTTTGTTGCTTTTGCCCTGTTGTCTCTCGGGATGTTTAGCCGTGCAGGTGCGCAGGACTTGGGAGTGTCAGATACTGCTGAAGCCTATAAGTATGATATCTCTATCGTTGGTGACATACAAAATGATCTACTGAGCCTTATCGAAAAGTCATCGCGGTTGGAGCAGTTAAAGGATAAACTGCCCTCAAGCCTGGCGGCACTCAAGCGCAGAGTTAAGGAGGACAGCGAAGGTTTTGATAAGGTCCTGCGTTCTGAAGGGTATTACGATAATAAGATCTCTTATAGCATTGATGATAGCCAGAAGCCCATCGGCGTTGCTTTTGAAATTGAGGCAGGCCCTCAATTCCACCTCAATACATTCAGTGTTGTGTTCAAATCCGGAAAGCAGATCCCGGCAGCGTTAAATAATGCGAACTTAGGAATTTCAACTGGTGTTGCTGTCCGCTCAGAGGCGATTGTACAGGCAAAAAATCAAGCGATAGTCATTCTTGCGGATCATGGTTATCCCGATGCGAAATTAGCAGATCAGGAAGCGATAGTTGATTTTGCAACGCAGAAAATGGATGTAACGCTTATTCTGGATGAAGGCCCGAGACTGGTCGTCGGAAATTTGGAATTCGAAGGCTTAAAAGAAGTTGATTCCGTTTATCTACAGCAATTAAGTCAGTGGAAAGCAGGTATTCTCTACAACGCGAAGATCATAGATGAGCTGCGCCGTAAATATCTGCGTACCGGGTTGTTTGAAGCTGTCCGGATGAAGCCCTTGGACACAAGCAATGCGGCCAGGGATGGCACCTATGTAACCCCGATCACCATCGTTTTTGTTGAACGGGAACATAAATCTGTGGGGGTCGGCGCCAGTTATTCAACAAGTGAGGGCGCTGGTACCCAATTCTATTGGGAAAACAGGAATACCTTTGGTCAAGGCGAAAAGCTTCGGGCTGATTTAACGGTTGCAGAAATTCGACAGCAATTAAAATTGGGATTCACCAAGCCTAATTATCTTAGAAATGATCAAAATTTTAATGCCAATACAAATATAAAACATGAAGACACCGAAGCCTACGAAGAGAAGTCTGTTAGTGCTTTTGTTGGCATTGATCGTAAATGGGGCAACCATTGGACTGTTGGTGGTGGTCTTGAACTGGAACTGTCTGAGATCCAAGATGAAGACGATACAGAATCATATGCCTTTGCAAGCGTACCACTTAGCGCGCGGTATGATTCAACAAACGATTTGTTGGACCCTACATCAGGTTTTCGTTTCGGTGTGACAGCAACACCGTTTTACGGTTTAACAGCGGCTTCCCCGGATTTTTTCAAGACAGAAATTGATGGATCAACCTATTATTCAATTCTGGATGATGACAGGCTGGTCTTTGCGACGCGTGGCAAAATTGGTCTGTTGGCGGGGGATAGTGCCAGGGATATTCCTGCGACCAAACGGTTTTATGCTGGTGGTGGGGGATCAATTCGGGGCTATGAACACCAGACAGTTGGTCCGCTAAATTCCAGTGATGACCCAGTTGGGGGACGATCCCTTGTTGAGTTTGGCGCTGAAGCAAGGGTTCGGGTAACAGAAGACATTGGTCTGGTTCCTTTCATCGAAGGCGGTAACGTCTATGACAGTGCAGTCCCTGATTTTTCTGAAAACTTTCAGTGGGGTGCCGGTATTGGTCTTCGGTATTATACCGCCATTGGGCCGATCCGTTTGGATGTGGCCGTTCCTTTGAGCAGGCGGAAAGAAATTGATGACGCCTGGCAGTTCTACGTCAGTATAGGGCAGGCTTTTTAAGATGAAGATCAGCCCAAAATGAAAGTACGCAAGGGCAAGGTTATTGCCGCGATCATCTGTTCACCACTGATTTTTGTTCTGTTACTGATATTTGGTGGTTATATTTATCTGCAAACGGATAGCGGACGTGCGACCTTGTTGGCGCAGATAGAGTCAGCGGTAAATGACCCTGCTGGTTTGACGATCGATTTGCAGCAGCTTGATGGCAATGTTTTTTCAAGTGCCCACCTCGAAAGAATTATCCTGCGTGATCCCAAAGGAAACTGGTTTGAAGGGACCGATCTTGTTTTGGATTGGTCGCCGCTGGATTTGCTGTTTGGCCAGTTGAAGATAAACAAGATCTCTCTTGATTCTCTGGCTGTAACACGTAACCCAGAACTGCCATCCTCACCGGAAGAGGGACAAACCACATCATCGCTTCTGCCTTTGCCAATAGATATAAGTCTGGGTCAGCTTGATATTGCCAAGATTGACCTTGCCGAGAACATCGTGGGGCGAAAGGCTTTGTTGGCTTTGTCCATGAAGCTTTCTGCGCATGATGAATCAGGAATTCTAAGCGCGCTTAATATTGATCAGCTTGATGCTCACCAGGGATCTGTTAGCGCCAAGGTTAATTACCAGCCCGATGCAGATACGTTGTCCATTGATGCGCAGCTTACAGAACCTCAAGGCGGCCTGATTGCACGGGCATTGGATCTTCCCGGCTACCCCGAAGTTAATTTGACGATTAGCGGGCAGGGGCCCTTGGTGGATTGGCAGGGGCAGCTCAAAGGATATGCCGGAGAGTTATTTAAAACTGACCTTACCCTTTCTGGCCGGGGGCAGGATACGATCACTTTTGATCTATCTGGTAGCACAGAATTTTCGGATAAGTTAGCCGCTTCCCTTCCTTTGGTGGATAAGAACCCGATTGATCTTGCATCGACGGTTTTGTGGGACAGGGAAAATAACCTGATTAATTTGTCATCTCTGGATATCACCAATACAAACCTTAATGTCTCTGTCAGCGGTAACGTAGATCTGGATAATGAGAAGATTGATATCTCGGCCAGCACTGCGTTGTTAGAGGTTGGTGCTTTGAATCAGATGATTGCGCCAGCTTCCCTTGCTCGGGGAGTTGTTGATTTAGACGTTATCGGTGATTTTCAATCAATGAATATCAGCACAACTTTTCAGATGGGTGGGATAAAGATTAATCAGGCTGAACCGCTTGATACCGCTGCACAGGGTACTTTGAGTGTTGGGGACATCATCGGGAGTATCAGTTCTGATATCAACTTGATTCAGTTGGAGATGATTCCTGTTAATGCTTCTGCGGCTCTAACAGAAGTCATGGGGCTGCCTCCGCCAGCAGAAAAATTGCTGGGGCGCAACCTACGTCTAGAGCTTGAGAGTCATTATGTGCTCGAAAGTGGGCTCTTAAATGTTCCTATGTTCCGAGCGCGGGGGGCTTTTTTTAGCGCGGATATCAGGGCGGCGATGTCAACCCGTGACAACACAGCGAGCTCAAAGATTGCAATCGTTCTGGATGATTTATCCCAACTGGCGCCAGTAAAGGGAAAGCTTGTCACAGAGCTAAGCGTGCAAAGTCTGGATATTGCCAATCAAATGATGGGTAGTGTCACGATTACCGCTCAAAACCTTGATTTGGGTAATGCCGACCTTCAAGAGCTTGTGAGCACGGACCCCTCCTTGAGCGCGAATTTTAATTTGGATGATACGGCATTTAAGGTATCGGATATTGCTCTCCCCCTTCCGGTGGCACAAGTCGCTGGGTCGGCAGAACTTCCTGCCACGTTTGAAAGTCTTTTGGCAGATATAAAGATCGAGGCGCCGGATCTTTCGCAACTTAGTAAAGTTACCGGGCTTGCTCTATCTGGTTCTGCAAACTTTGAAACAGTTCTAAGTGGGGCAATTGCGGATCCGGGGGCAGAAGGAAAGTTAACCGTATCGGGTCTGAATCTAGATCAGAATGCAATTGGTAATCTGACAACAACCTTTAACGCGACAACATTAGCGATTGGGGCAAATGGTGTTTTTGACTCAGAGCTTCGCGGTGGAATTTTGCCTCTTGATCTGACGTTTGGTTTTTCTTTGCCAGACTATGCACAGCTCCAAGTCGACGATATTCTTTTGCAAACGGGTCAAAACAATATCTCGGGTACAGCAACAGTTCCATTCGATGGGACACCGCTTGTTGCTGATATTCGTGGGAACTTACGTGACCTTTCTTCTCTGGGGGCTGCCTTCGGGGCTGATATTGCGGGCCCAGTGTCTATCAACGCAATTCTGGGTGAAAAAGAGGGGACGCAACATCTGGCTTTGAGTTTGGTGGGAAATAATCTTTCCCCTGATTCAGGCGCCACTGTTATCAGAAATTTGGATGTTACGGCCACTTCGCAGGGGGCTTTCAATGATCCACAGTTGTCGATGACAGCCAATCTCGCTGATGTTTCTGTGCAGGACCGTTTGATTGAGCAGGCACGTTTGAACGTAGAGGGCGGACTGTCTAATGCTGATTTCACCTTTGCGCTGAACAGTTCAATGGCACCAGCTGTTGCATTGGGTGGCGGAGGTAGTTTGGCGTTTCCGGTGGCGGGCAAACCGTCATATACGCGTTTTCAATTGTCACAGCTCGATGGCACGATTGCAGAAAAGGTGATTACTTTACGCCAAGCTCTTGTCGTACTTCAGGATCAGGATAAAACCAGTATTGATCCTTTCGAGCTTTCATTTGATCGTGGATTGATTGCGGGTTCTGGTGAGCTGACAAAATCCAGTGCAGATGCGCAGATAGAAATAAAAACTTTTCCTGTGGATTTGGTCAGTTTGGTTGCCCCTGATCTAGAAATCAAGGGGATGCTGGCTGGACAAGCAAACCTGTCTCTACGCCCCGAAAATGCTCAGGGAAATCTTTTCTTTAAGGCTGAGAACATCAAATTTACAGATGACCCGAATTCAACGATGCCCCCTTTACAAACGACCTTATCCGGGACGTTAAGTAATAATCGATTTGACTTTCAAAACGATGTAACAGGGTTAGAGAAATCAACTGTACAAGCCAAAGGTTCCGTGCCTCTACAGGTTGGTTTTTCACCTTTCTCTGTTATTGTACCTGATAACCAACCTTTGACTGGGGACCTTTTAATCAATAGCGAAATTGAAAGCCTATGGTCAATTCTGGCGCTGGATACACAGGAAATGCGTGGGCAGCTCGCTACTGACCTCAAAGTTTCCGGTACGATAGCGACCCCACAAATAATTGGCTCGGCAACGATACGCGAAGGCCGTTATGAAAATATCGAATTGGGGACGTTGCTCAAAAATATCACTCTTGATGCCGGGTTGGAAAATAGTCAGTTGTTGCGATTGAACTTGCAGGCAAATGACAACAAGCAAGGCATCTTGAGATCTGAGGGGACTGTTCGCTTTGAAAATTTAAGTAATCCACTGATTGATTTGGCTATCCAGCTTGATAATCTCGCCGCTCTCGATCAGGATCAGATCGCGGTACAAACCGATGGTAACATCGTAATCAAGGGATCTCCGGCAAGTATGACTGTTGCGGGTGATATTACGACACGGGAAACAAATATTAATATTGGCAGTGCCGTTGCCCCAAGTGTTGTGGATCTTGAGGTAACTGAAATCAATCGTCCTAACCGTTTAGGGCAGCGGAACGCAGCGGATGTAAATGCTGAGAAGAAAGAAAAGCCCTCAAAAATTTCGCTGGATTTGCTGCTGAATATGCCACGTAAGGTATTCATTCGGGGCCGAGGGCTTGATTCTGAATGGGAAGGCAAGTTTACCATCAAGGGCGTTGCCAATGCTCCCGTGATTGAAGGTTACTTGAGCCCGGTCAGAGGGCAGTTCTCTTTTGCAGGTAAAAACTTTAATCTACGAAAGGGAAAGGTCGCGTTGCTGGGGGGCACACAAATTGATCCCGATCTCGATCTTTCCGCAGTTTATGAAGCTGACAATGTGACAGCGATTGTATCTATTCAGGGAACAGCATCTAATCCCAAGATTAGTTTTTCTTCTCCCGATGGGTTGCCAGAGGATGAGGTGCTTTCTCAGGTTCTGTTTGGGAAAGCTTCAGGTAAACTCTCTGCGGTAGAAGCTCTGCAACTGGCATCGGCGATTGCATCCTTGTCCGGGGCGATAGATTCCGGCGGTGGCGTTCTGGGGTTTGCCCGGGATTCTCTGGGTGTGGATGTTCTTACAGCCGGTACGAATTCTGATACGGGATCTCCCGAAGTCAGTGCCGGGAAATATATAACGGACAATATTTATATTGGCGTTGATCAGGGGGCTTCGGCGGACAGCACGAAGGCAAAAGTCCAAATTGACCTGACACCGAACATCACGCTAGAGAGCGAAACCGGACAAACGGCTGACAGTAAAGTGGGCGTTTTCTGGAAATGGGATTATTGACTGATTCTGTGCTCTCGTTGACGTATATCTATATCACTCATGTATTTATTCAAAAAAGCTCCACCTCGGAACGGGGTGAAGCTTTTTTATAGCGATTAATTTAATGAAATATTAGAATAGCAAACGAACTCCCATAACAAAGGTCGTTTGATCTGTGTCTTCACCATCTTCTCTGGCAAAATCCCGAGTTTGACCAAAACTACGTTCGTAGTTGACCCCAATATAAGGTGCAATGGTACGATCTACGAGATCATAGCTAAGGCGAAGACCTGTCTCGATAGAATTCAGACCTGCTCCAATACCTATATCTTCATCATCAGAAAAGGCCAGATCAATTTCAGCAGTTGGTATCAGGATCAGGCGATTGGTTAAAAGCAATTCATAATCTGCTTCTAATCGTGCGGATAGATCACCCTTCTCACTGAGGAATAGATCACCTTCAAGCTCAAACCATTGCGGGGCTAAACCTTGAAAACCAACAACGGCATAGCCTCTGTTCTTGCCATTAGGGCTGTCGTAGCGAAGACCGGCTTTAGCATCAAAGAAGTCTGATACAGGTGTTTGGACCAAAGCTTGATGTTCCAAATTCTCCAACAGACTCTCGTCCAGTGAATATTCCCCCGCTGATCGCAGGCGCAACTTTGCTTCATCTGTCCCTACAAAGGCATCACCATCCCAAACGAGGGAATGGCCGCTTTCTCCGATGCGGGTTTCCAGCTGCTCAATGCTTAATCCATAATAGATATAAGGATCTTTTCCTGGATTATCATACTTGAGTTCTTGTGAGGTGGCAGGTACTCCAGCTCCCAAAAAGGTAAAGAAGATAAGACTAGTCAGCACAAAGCGTTTGCTTGAGGCAAGAGTTATATTTCCAAGTTTTTTCATAATTTAACCCTTTTGCTCTAAGTCTGTTTCAGAAACAGGGTTCTCAACATCAGTTGTGCTTTGCGCAACATCTGGACCGCCCTCAACAATTACTTTGCGGAACATACCTGTTGCTGCGTGATAGGAGAGATGGCAATGAAACGCCCATTGGCCAGTAGCATCAACTTCAGTTTCGGAATAGACCGTTGTGCCGGGGGCGATAGAGATGGTGTGCTTTACCGGATTCCATTTGCCATTGCCGTTATCCAAAATGGACCACATACCATGTAGGTGCATAGGGTGAGTCATCATGGTTTCATTGACAAACTTGAAACGCACTCGTTCACCATATTTCAGACGGATAGGGTCGGCATCTTCATATTTAACCCCATTGATCGACCAGCTATATCGATTCATGTTACCCGTTAGTCGCAGCTCAATCTCTCGTGTTGCTTCCCGATCTTCATAAAGTGGTTTTTGAGCTTTCAAATCAGCATAGGACAAAACTTTCGCACCCTCAGAGATCTCAGGTTTTAGTCCACTGCCGTTGGCATAAAACGGATCTGTTTTGTTGCTCATGTTCTTCATGCTGGCAGCATGGGAATCAGGCATCTTGGAATGATCCATTCGCATCATTGTAGAGATACCTGATTCTGCGCTGGATAGTGTTGGAGCATGGTCTATGTTGGTGTCATCTGTCTTCTCTGCAGAATCTTCACCTGATGACATCATATTGTCATGCCCCATAGAGCGATGATCCATGCCCATATCAGCCATAGTCAGTAACGGCTTCTCTCGCATTTCAGGTGCTGCTGCTTTCATGCCTTTACGCGGTGCAAGTGTCCCGAGGCCGTATGAACTGCGACCCATGGATTCAGCGAAAATGCTGTAGGCTTTATTCTCTTTCGGTTGAACGATTACGTCGTATGTCTCGGCTACGGAAATTCGAAACTCATCAACTTTCACTGGCTGTACATTGTTGCCATCCGCACTGACAACGGTCATTTTCAAGCCGGGGATCCGTACATCAAAATAGGCCATTGCAGATGAATTGATAAAACGCAGCCTGATTCGCTCACCCGGTTTAAACAGACCAGTCCAGTTTGCCTCTGGGTCTTGCCCGTTAATCAAGGTGGTAAAGCCTTGCACATCTTCGATGTCAGTTGGTGTCATCCGCATTTGCCCCCAAGACATGCGCTCAGAAACTGTCTCGGAAAACCCTTTGCGTGAAACATCTGAGAAAAAATCGGCAAGAGTACGCTGGCTGCGATTGTAATAGTCATCCATCAGCTTGAGGTTACGCATGATGGTAGAACCCGATTGTGGATGTTTGTCCGTAAATTGAACAACATAATCATGATCATAACGGTAAGGTTCACGCTTTTTGGGCTCAATTACAATCGTCCCATAGGCGCCATCAGGCTCTTGAAAGCCAGAATGGCTGTGATACCAATAAGTCCCAGACTGTACCACAGGGAATTGGTAACTAAAGGTTTCGCCAGGTGCGATACCATCAAAACTAATCCCTGGAACACCATCCATATTGGCTGGTAAAATCAAACCATGCCAGTGGATGGAAGTGGGTTCGTCGAGATTGTTTGTCACATTAATGGTGACATCTTCGCCTTCGGTAAAGCGTAGTATTGGACCGGGTGAACTACCGTTATAACCGATACCTGTTTTGGTGAATTCTGCTGTTTCAATTTCAACCTTATCAACTGTAAGGTCATAGCTGGCGGCTTCTGCTTCTGTCATATAAGTTGCAGCCATAAAAGATATGACGCCAAGGACAGACGCAAGATAACGTATTTCTCGTTTCATAAAATTTTTCCTTACCAATGCACAGTCTCCCCGCAGGTAAACAACAATCGTACCTGCGGGTTTAACTATGTGATTGATATCAATATTAATTGGATGACAGCCTTATCTGCTCTCAAAATCCAATCGTAATGATTTGAAAATGTGGTGAGTATTTATTGGCCTTTTCCGACCTTGATCTCACCGACCATGCCACTCTCGTAATGTCCCGGCACATTACAGGCGAACTCCAGCTCTGCATCTTCGGGGAATTGCCAGATAATCTCGGCCGTCTCACCCGGTTCCAGTAATACAGAGTTAGGGTCGTCATGCGACATGGTTTCTCCGTTGCCCATATCCATCATCATCATATCCCTATTGATCTTATCCACTTCAAGAATGCCGTGGTCGATCATCATCATCATTTCTTCCTGATGCCCCGCGTGCATGGCAGCAGTCCCGATATTAAACTCGTGGACAAACTCACCGGTGTTTTTAATCACAAAACGCACGGTTTGATTTTTACTGACCGAAATTGTCTCTGGATTAAAGTAATTATCTTCCAAGTTAACCTCAACTGTACGGCTTATTTGAGAGGCTTTTCCTTCTTTACCTATGGTTGGCAGTTTGGCATCTCCATGGCCGGGGCTTGCTGCTGCTCCAGAAATCTGTGTGGAAATCAGGCCAAAGGATAAAACCAGACCAGATAATGTTGAGGTCAGGGATTTCGGGTTCGTAAATAGGTTAGTCATCTGCAACTCCAGCAGTAGTGTTCGTATCGATTTTGAATAAAAATAGAGATCTGGACGCTCTTCCTCACCTCACTGGTACGATAAAGACTTAGCATTACCAGAGGAGTTAAGAGTTTCTGATCTAAAAGAGGAATTACAGACGTCGCGGTGGGGGAAGATCTACTGCTGGAGATTGATCCAACAAACGTTGTTCACGCAGTAAGCTCCATAGGCTGTGCTGATAAAAACTGATCTGCTGTTGGTAATTTGCAGTTAAAAAATGGCTGCTTGGAGAGCTACAGTGCATAGCCTTCGTGCACTCTTTCAGGACTTGCTGCTCAGTGGGAAGAGATTTATCTTGTTGTGTTATTATGCCAAATACAGCAATGCCGGAAACACCAGCATCCATAGGCTGAAAGCTAGCTGTATTATGGTGATCGCCATCACTCCAATGCTCAGCGGCTTCGACAGACATAAGCGGTGTCGAAAGGGCAAAGGTCAAGGCCAACAAGATATGAAGAATGCGTTTCATACCCCTTAGATAGAGTTTCCTCCTAGGGGAAGGTCAAGAGAAATTTGATAAATATCCTTAAACCTTATTTTTAAAATGAATGATGTTTTTGTAGAAAGAACTCATACAAATCTGTAAATTTGAGCAGGGTGTTCTGATTCTCGTTACATCAGGTTAAATTGTCGCAAATACCCACTCATTGTCGGTTATCTTTTGGCAAAAGCGATAATCCCTCTTATATAACAATGAACAAGTCGGGCGTGATCAGGTCAACGCTATTCTGAAAAAGCTTATCTTGTGTAACGATTCTGAATACAAATGGCTTAAAATAATATGGCTCAAAAAGATCTAACGGTTGAAGTTCTCATTGTTGGTGGTGGCCTGGTTGGTCTTACCCTGGGTGTCGCTCTTGCTGGCGCAGGAATGGAGGTTGCGGTTGTTGATCGAGAAGAACCTTCTGATCAAAAAGCCACGCCTTTTGATGGGCGATCATCGGCCATTGCTTTGGGGTCTCAGCGGGTTTTTGATCAAGTTGGTCTGTGGGATGGTATGACATGGGCGGCAGAGGCAATTCGCTACATTGATATTACAGATGGTCAGATTGATCGGGGGGCGTCGCCGCTTTCTATGTCTTATGATTTTAGCGAAGTCGGTGATATGCCGATGGGATGGATTGTGGAAAATCGTGCGATCAGGCTTTCGACACATGCCAAGGCTGCGGAACTTGAAAACCTGCATCATTTGGCCCCGCATAGTTTGCAGGAATTAGAGCGGGACAAACGCGGCGTTGTTGCATCACTAGATGACGGCACAAATATCAAAGCGCGCTTGGTGATCGGTGCTGACGGGCGCGGTTCTCAGCTACGTAAAAATGCCGGGATTAAGGTATCGGGAACAGATTATCATCAGAACGGGATTGTCTGTACCGTTGTACATGAAAAACCGCATAACGGTGTTGCCTTTGAACATTTTCTGCCTTCTGGCCCCTTTGCCCTTTTACCACTGCCGGATAGTGAAGAGGGCGTACACCGTTCTTCACTGGTCTGGTCGGAAAAAAGGGATCTAGTTGATGGCTATATGTCCATGAGCAATGAAGATTTTGCCAATGAACTTCATCGACGCTTTGGCGAGAGCCTAGGTGCTTTTACCGTAACCGATATGCGATGGTCCTATCCTTTAAGCTCCTTACATGCAGAACGCTACACGGATACTCGCCTTGCCCTTGTGGGGGATGCTGCCCATGGGATGCATCCGATCGCCGGGCAGGGCCTGAACCTTGGTTTGCGCGATGTCGCGGCGCTGGCTCAAGTTGTCGTTGATGCCAGAAGAGTCGGGCTAGATGTTGGATCTCCTCAGGTTCTGGAAGATTATGCAAAATGGCGTCGGTTTGATAATGTGCTATTACTTGGTGCCATGGATGGTCTTGTGAAGCTGTTTTCCAATGATCTGGCACCTGTGAGGGTGGCACGTGATCTCGGCTTGGCGACCGTTGATAAAATCCCGCCTGTGAAGCGTTTTTTCATGAAACATGCGATGGGAATTGTTGGTGATCTTCCTCGTTTAATGCAGGGTCAAAAACTATAATCACGCTCGCTTCATCGACGCCTTTCTTTTGAAAAATCACAGCGGTCAATTGGCGAATAAATCGGATGATTTCCCCCTTTTGATCGTTGACATAAAATCGCCAGAGTTGGCTGTTATTTTTACACTAATGTTTGAGAGTATATTGTGATATCTCAAAGAAATGTTGAAAATAAAATCTTGGCTCAGGCTGAGGTGAATAAAGGTTGTTTGCGTTAGAGAGGTATCAGTGTCTTTCACTAAAGACGAAATTAAATGGTCTGAAAGTTTGTTATCAGGTTTATTCTTTCTGGCTGTCAGTTTGATGCCTCTGAGCAATGCTCATGCAGCAGGAGATTCCGTTATTGCCCAAGGGGGGAACGGAGAAGTTTTTTTTGCAGCTTTACCCGATCAGTGGCAGGCTTTGCCTCGAAATACGCAGGCGCAATCAACAACTGCGGAATGGTTACCGCCAGGACAAGACGTCAATAACTGGAAGGATATGATCACCGTTCAGGTATTTCCCGGCTGGGCTGGCGGAGACGTTGTCAGCTTTCTGGATGAATTGGCTGCAATCTATAAACAAAACTGTGAGGTTAGTGGGGCAACTCCGCCGCTAAAGGATCAGGTCAATGGCTTTCCAACGGGCTTTCGCCTAATCAACTGTACCCGTGATTTAACTCGGAATACTGGTGAAGTTGCCCTCTTTCGAGCAACGGTTGGTCAGAATGCTTTATATTTGATTCAGCATGTTTTTCGGGTGCCTGAGTTTGAGATCGGGGCACAACCTGTGACTAATGAGGCAATGAAACAAGCTTTTGAAGGTATTCGCACGGGGTGGGCATGTAATCAGAGTTCTAAAAAGCATCCTTGTCCGCCAAGTTGGCAAAGTTCATTGTCGAAATTGGATGGCAAGCCCTCAGTTGTTGTTATCAAGGCTCCAAATTAGTTGATCGAATGAAAAGCGATGCGACGGTCTAAGAAACGCGAACATCTTGTTGATATAGCACTCGGGCTTTTTTACGCTCAGGGGTTTCACGCCACTGGGATTGAGCAGATTGTTTCTGAGGCTGGCGTTGCGCGCATGACGCTTTATAAACACTTTCCATCCAAAGATGATTTGATCATCGCTGTACTGGAACGGCGTGATGAGCAGTTCAGGAGCTGGTTGTTAAACTTTATGACAGCGCAAAAAGAGCCAAAAGAACAAATTTTGGCAATGTTTGACGCGTTAGGGCAGTGGTTTAACGATGAAGCTTTTCCTGAACATCGTTTCTGTGGTTGCTTGTTTATAAATGCTGCTGCGGAATTTTCTGATTTTAAAGAATTGGCTCATCAGGTTGCTGCCCGTCATAAGGCTGTTTTAACCAAAGAAATTTTAAAAATTGTTCAAAAAACAGACCTTTCACACCCAGAAGACTTGGTGGCAGAGCTAATGCTTTTGAAAGAGGGGGCAATCGTTACGGCACAGGTCAGCGGTGACAAACAAGCTGCGGCAAGGGCAAAAAAGATTGCGATCAAACTTTTGGCTCAAGATTAATTTGCCACAAGAATAATGGTTAAACTTTATGGGTTTCGGGAAAGGCCACGTTTTTCCATTTCATCTAGATATGTTTGCCAGATAGTTTCTTGTTCTGTGGCCAGTTTATACAGATACTGCCACGAATAAATTCCCGTATCGTGTAAATCATCAAAGGATAATTTCACGGCATAGTTTCCAACAGGTTCGATTGCAATAATACCGACCATACGTCGCCCGGAAAGAATTTGTTTTTGGCTGGGATGGTGGCCCTGTACTTCCGCAGAAGGGCTTTCCACACGAAGATACTCTGCAGACAAAGCGAAGCTTTCTCCGTTTTCAAAGGTTATGTGAAGCGCCCGTTCGTCTGACTTATATTTCAGATCCGTCGGCCAGTGTTCTGTTCGAAAGCCCTGTGCATTATCTTCTTCAATTGATCCGGTCATTGATGCCTACCCAGAATCTGTTGGTTTTAATCAATTGATCTGGCTTCGTCAGTCAACATTACGGGAATACCATCACGTATTGGGTAAGCAAGCTTTGCCTGGCGCGAAATCAGTTCTTGATTCTGTGCATCGTATTCAAGGGGCCCTTTTGTTTCCGGGCATACAAGAATTTCGAGTAATTTTCTGTCGACGCGTGGTTCGTTGCTCATCATTCTATCCATAATATCCTGAGATATCTCTTTATCAGGGGTGTTTTATTGCTTGGCAAAGTTCTGGGTACTTTGGTGAACGGCCATATCCATAATCGTTTCCATGATGTCAGCACGTTGTACCAAAGTTGATGCCTCTAATATTGCTTGCTTTTCTGCTGATGAAAAGGGGCAAATCATCGCAAGAGTATTCACCAGTCGATGATTGTTTGTGTGCTCTATCGCTTTCCAGTCCGCATCAATGTTATTGACGTCGAAATAGCTTCGTAGGCATGACAATAGCCGATCACGGTCAAGGTCTTCTGACTCGGTGTTTTCTAGGTCAGGGCGATATGGGGTGTAGTCTGGAATGACTCGTCTATAACCAAAGTCAGATGATATTTCGTTGGCGACATTGTAGCGAACTAAACCTTGTAGAGAAATAAGGTAACGGCCGTCATCGGTTTCCATAAAGGAAGTAATCCTGCCAAGGCACCCGATTTTGTATAGGGGTGTATTGCTATCATCCAAAATGGTTTGCTCAGGTTTACTGTTCGGCTGGATCATGCCGATACACCGGCTTTGCCCCAGCGCGTGATCTATCATGGTAAGATAGCGGGGTTCAAAAATATTGAGTGGAAGCGTTCCCCCTGGAAGTAACAATGCGCCTTCCAACGGAAAAACAGGAAGTTCGTTCGGGAGCTCGTTAAACTTTGGATCGAAGATACCACCGGTCATAGCATACCCTTGCAAAATGTGTTTAGGGGAACACGCCTTGAATTTTTGCTCATTCTAATGAATAGGCAACAAACATTACTAGCTAAAGAGTAACGAAGATAATTTTCCACGCGCTTTCATTGTCATTGGATCCATCATGCCCCAGGCTTCAAAAAATTTCAAAAGCTGAATTCGGGCTGCATCATCGTTCCATTCACGATCATGCTTGATTATATATAACAAATGGTCTGCAGCTTCTTCGTGGCTACCTTCTGCTTGTAAAGCCAAAGCCAAATCAAACCGAGATTGATTATCCGCTTGATCCCCCTCGACTTTGTTTTTCAGGGCGATGATTTCTTCATTATCGAGACTTTGGCCTGCAAGTTCCAGCTTGGTTACAACACCTGAAAATTCAGGTTTTGATTTAACATCGTCTGGTAATTGATCAAACAGCGCCTGCGCTTCTTCAGTCATGTTAGCACTAATTTGGCATTCTAACATACCGATAAGTGCGGGTTGGTTATCAGGTACGTGTTCCAAAATTTGGCTGTAGATTGACATAGCCGCCATGTCATCTTCATTTTCTCGTGCAAGCGCGGCTTGTTCAAGGGCATCAGCGATCGGATCGCCTTTTACACCACCGGTTTTTTGGATCACTGTGTCAATGAATTTGGCGATTTCACTGGGGGGAAGCGCGCCGTTAAAGCCGTCAACAGGTTGCCCTTGAAAAAAAGCGTAAACCATTGGTACGGATTGAACACGTAGTTGTGACGCCAGCATTTGGTTTTCATCAATATTGACTTTAACCAGCTTTACAGCACCTTTCGCCGCCATGACGGCCTGTTCGAGGGCAGGCATCATTTGTTTACAGGGGCCACACCAAGGTGCCCAGAAATCGACAAGAACGGGCTGGTTCATGGATGCTTCCATGACATCTTTGGCAAAGTCTTGCTGATTAGTATCCTTTATCAGGTCAGCTTGTGATGTTGGGTTGCTGCCGATGAGTTCTTCCATTGTTCAATATCCGAGCTTTAAAATTTGTTCCTGAAGCACATAAATTTAGGAAGCATAAAATTTGGTATCCCAAACTTAAGCCTCAATTATAGAACCCCAATCCTAGATAATTTGCTTGCTACCTGACAAGATGAGGTTGATTGACCTGAACTGCAAGGGATCAAGTTGCATCATGCGCAAGTTGATCCAAATTATCTATATCCAGTTCTTCTGGCGGGTGATTAATGGCAATTAAAAACCGTACAAGATCAGCAGGTTTAATTGACGTAGTCATTGTATTCGTCAAGGGGTGTGAGTTAATCGGAGATATGTTCATTATTTGCGAATCAAGAACCACCTTTACGGCATTTTCTTTATCATTTAGGGCTGTAAAGGGAGATACCGATCCTGGCGTGATGCCAAGAAACTCCATCAATCGATCTGCACTGCCAAAAGAAAGCTTTCCTGCACCCAAGGCTTTACCCAATAACTTCATGTCGATTTTTCTGTCTTCAAGACAGACCAAAAGCCACATCTGCCCCTTTTTGTTACGCAAAAAAAGGTTCTTGGTGTGGGCACCAGGGATGTCACCGCAATGTTCTTTGGATTCTTCAACTGTATAAACAGCAGGATGGGTAATTGTTGTGGTTTCGATTCCAAGATCATCGAGTTTTTGAAAGAGATCATCTGGGGTGCAAGGGGTGATATCAGTCATATTTATTTGCCTGCGTATTTTTGCAAATTCTGTTTATAATTAAGGGTATGCCTCGCTTTTATTGCCTTTGAAACAAGAAAGAATCAAGATGCATTATTTTTTTGTGAAAAAAGATCTTGCAATGTCAAACTTCGTGACGTAAATACCCCTCCACCAACACAGAGACGCGGGCGTAGCTCAGTGGTAGAGCATCTCGTTGCCAACGAGAATGTCGTGAGTTCGAATCTCATCGCCCGCTCCAGTGTTGAATGAAAAAGACCCGGCTTTGGCTGGGTTTTTTCGTTTTAAATTGAATCTTTTCTATTTAAGCTTTTACTGACTGTTTTTCTTCAGCCTTTGTATTTTACAGAAGCGATCAAATCCTTTTTGTTAAATGCGATTTGCGGCCTTCATCTTTTTGCCATCTTTCTCGTTGATTAATCAAACGAACGAAGGAAGAGTTAAGGTCGGGCGATTTTTTTTGTGCTGGTTCTTGTTTGTCTGTCAGGATATAAATCTCAGGACTATCTGAGTTATCAACTATTGTTCAAAGAGTTACAGCCTTGGTTAAAAACCTTGTTGGGTATCTATTATTTTTCCTTTTTCTGGGACTCTATTCAGCGATGGTTATTTCTATCGGAACAGATTGGTTTCCGGATCATCCGCTTGTACATCTTGTATACTACCCCTTTGTTGGGCTTGTCTGGCTTTACCCTGTGATTAAGATAATGTTCTGGATGAAACGGCGGCGCGAAAGGCACGAAAATTAATGCGAATAAACAAGTTCTCGTGGATGTCATTATGCCTTTGTTTTGCAATTTTCATTGTCGCACCCGTTACTGTCAGGGCTTTTAATAATCTGGGTCACGAAGAAACACTTGATTTCTGTGTGACAGAGCTAGGTAAAAGAATAGGTGCTGAAAACGCTTTGAAGATGGAAGGTCACTGTTCTTGTGCTACTGACCTGGCCTTGAATAAGACGCCTGAAGCATTGAAAACACCTTTGGCCCGCCTGGTTCGGCACCAAGGTTTAAGGCCCGAAGACAGAGCCGCGCTCAAAGCTGAATCAGGTAACCTTTTTCTCTATATTGCGATGCTTGACAGTCACTGCCCGAAAATCTTGAGCGATCCGATGCTTCAAAAGCTTTTATTGCCAACACAATAAAGTTTGCATTCGGCGATAACGTCACCAGATTTATTTTCAAGTTTACTGTGAAGTAATTCTGGTTTTACTTGCTTCATGAACCATTTGCTAAAGGATGTAAGTTCTAGGGTGCTAACGTCTGCTTCTATGAGGAGACAATATCTTTCCTTGGTTCTCGAGGCGGATAAATCTGCGAGCACATCGTACTGATGCCGAATCAGGGTTTCTCTTATTTCGTCGACTGACAGCGATGTGGCAGAGAAATTTATTCTGA
This sequence comes from Kiloniella sp., assembly GCF_048270245.1. Taxonomy (GTDB): domain Bacteria; phylum Pseudomonadota; class Alphaproteobacteria; order Kiloniellales; family Kiloniellaceae; genus Kiloniella. The sequence continues at coordinate 34,876 of NZ_JBLWTH010000001.1, read as the reverse complement.
TGAATTTGTAGGGATTATATAGTCTTGGACTAGATAGGCTATGTTGCTGTGGCAGCGCAGATGTATTCATGATCGGATCTCTTATGGCGAAGAATTGAACAAGCAGACGTGATGATGGTCGTTGACATTTTCATGCCCCCGGTCATTCGCGTGCTCGTATACATTCGCGCAAAAATTTCTGTGGTTATCCGATACATGCTCATAGAGTTACCTCGTCTCATGTTTTAATGCAAGTCGCAGATGACTAAGCCACAAAGGTGTCATTTTATTTTATGACCCCAACAGCACGCAGAGAATTTTTCGGCGTGATCGTTGTGAACTTTACCAAGTTGTCTCTTTTTTAGTGTTCGGCATGCCCACTTTCTATCTTTGAGACTCACAATCTGTTGGTATCATAGGAAGGGAAGATTGTGGATATTTTGCGGCTTGAAGGTGTTTCAAAAATAGAAATTGCTCATTAATTTTATTTTCCAGATAAAGTTAGCTGTATCAAAGGGCTATTGCAAAGAGGATGGTCACCCTTCCATTGGCGACTCTAAACGAATTTGTGCATTGATGATCGGCTTAAATAACTTAGGCCCATGGTATAAATAGATAAGATCAATGGACTGTTTTTGTTCTCTTCAATTTGGTGGTTTTACCATATATTTTTTAAACCTATTGGCGAAAATAATGTGGATAACTTTACTCTTTTGTAAGTATTGAAAAAATATCCTGTAGGCGACGCATTTTTTACTAACAAAGGTCCTGAAATAGGTTAACGTGGTTTGTCCTCCACCTTTAAGGGCGGACCTGGGGTGGGGACGTCGAATAGAGCAATATCCTAATAATTAAAAAGCGACAGCGGTCCGAGGAAAGAATAATGGCTATTCATGGCAATAGCAGTACATCTGAATGTATTGATAAAGTAGTCGAACTGATTCACAAAAAAATAAGTGCTGATAAAGCCCAGATGATTGAGCAGTTCGTACGTACTTTTTATGAAAACGTCCCACCGGATGATTTACGTGAAGAGACAGCAGATAACCTTTTTGGGGCCGCCTTGGCTCTTTGGGGGCAGTTGCAGCAACGTGCGAAAGACGAAACCAAAATAAGGGTCTATAACCCCAAACCCGAAGAACACGGGTGGAAATCGTCCCACACGATTATCGAAGTTGTTAACAATGACATGCCGTTTCTGGTGGATTCAGTTACGGCTGCGTTGGAACGATTGGATGTCGAAGTTCATCTGGTCGTGCACCCCGTCCTGAGTTGTATTCGCGATGCAAAGGGTAAGCTAAGCTGTATTAATGCGGTTGGTGGCGACAAGGGAATCCTGACAGAATCTGTGATGCACATACAGATCAGCGAGCAGGTGGTCGAAAGCCATACCCAGATTGCCCACGAATTGACCAAAGTTTTCGACGATGTGAAAGCGGCTGTGGAAGACTGGAAACCAATGCTTGGCAAAATGAGCGAAGTCATTGGTGAGCTTAAAAAATCTCCGCCATCACTATCCAAAACAGAAATTAGCGAGTCTATTTCTTTCCTAGAGTGGATGACTCAGGATAATTTCACTTTCCTTGGATATCGCGAATACAAGTTCGAAGGTGAAGGTACCAATGCAATTTTAAAGGTACACCCTGATTCTTTGGGCTTACTGCGCGATATTGATGTTCATGTTTTTGACGGTCTAAGAGACTTTGGGTCTTTGCCGGCAGAAGTCCGAGATTTCATGACCAAGCCTGTTCTGTTGCGAATAACAAAGGCTAACCGTCGTTCAACAGTTCATCGGGCTGTTCATCTTGATACAATTGCTGTGAAACGCTTTGATGCCAAGGGACGGGTGATCGGCGAAATTTTATTCGCGGGTCTTTTAACCTCGACGGCCTATGCCTGTTCACCAAGTGATATTCCGTTGTTACGTCATAAGGTTAAGAAGGTTCTGGACAAGTCCGGTTTTAAATCCGGCAGTCACGATAGCAAGGGATTAACCCATATCCTGGATACCTACCCCCGGGATGAGCTGTTCCAGATTTCCAGTGCTGAACTTTCGACGATATCTCACGGTATTCTTCATCTGCAAGAACGCCGCCGGATTGCGCTTTTTGTACGTAAGGATCCTTTTGAACGCTTTGTTTCCTGTTTGACATATATTCCACGTGACCGTTTTGATACGGCTCTGCGTCGTAAAATTGGGGAAATTCTTTGTAGTGCTTATAATGGTCAGATCAGTGCGTTTTTTACCCATTTGTCCGATACGGTTCTTGCGCGGGTTCATTTCATTGTAAAGACCACCCGCGGTCAGGTACCCGATGTGGATGTCAGTGAGTTAGAAGCACGTATTGCTGATGCTGGTCGTTCCTGGGAAGATCGCCTTGAACGAGTCTTGATAGAGGATCGGGGCGAGGAACAGGGTATCCGGGCCATGCGTCGCCTAGGGGCTGCTTTCCCAGTTAATTATCAGGAACATTTTAACGAAAACGATGCCGTTTTTGATATCACCCGGGCCGAAGAAGCGCTTGAGGGTGATGGCTTGTCCATGAACCTTTACCGTCCGCTTGGTGCTGATCCCGAGCAAGTTAGGTTCAAGATTTATTTACGCGATAATCCGGTTCCATTGTCTGATGTCTTGCCGATGTTGGAAAACATGGGGTTGAAAGTTTTCAGTGAGATCCCGTATCACTTCAGTTCTCATGAAACAGGTGAAAGCGTGTGGATGCACGATTTCAATATGGTGATTTCTGGTGATCAGGAAATTTCTATTTCCAGTTTACGTGAAGGATTTCACGAGGCCTTTGCCTCTGTCTGGCATGGGCAGATGGAAAATGATGGCTTTAACAGGCTGGTTCTGATTGCAGGTTTAAAAGTTCGCGAAGTCACTGTTTTGCGTGCCTATTGCAAGTACTTACTTCAGGCACAGATTCCTTTTTCTCAAAGCTATATGGAACAGACTCTGGCGAATAATCCGAACATTACCCGGATGCTTGTCGACCTTTTCCTTGTGCGCTTTATGGGCAAAGGGACAGAGCGGGACGAACAACTTGCGGATGATCTCAACAAAAAGATCAACGAAGCGTTGGATGGTGTCAGCAATCTTGATGAAGACAGAATTATTCGCCGTTTCCGTAATGTGATTGAATGCACGCTGCGGACAAACTTCCTGCAGAAAACAGAAGAAGGTGCGTTCAAGACTTATCTGTCGTTCAAGCTGAACTCGGAAAAGATTACTGATCTTCCCTTGCCAAGGCCGTATCGTGAAATCTTTGTTTACAGCCCTGACATAGAGGGTGTGCACCTTCGTTTTGGTCCTGTTGCCCGTGGTGGCTTGCGTTGGTCAGACCGTCGGGAAGACTTCAGAACTGAAGTTCTCGGCCTTGTGAAAGCGCAGCAGGTGAAGAACTCAGTTATCGTACCTGTGGGCTCCAAGGGTGGTTTTGTGGTTAAGAACCCACCGCCAGCGAGCGAAGGGCGCGAAGCTTTTATCGACTCAGGTATCGAGTGCTATAAAACCTTCATCCGTGGTTTGCTGGATCTAACCGATAATTTGGTCGCTGGTGACGTTGTACCACCGGAAAGATTGATCCGCCGTGATGGGGATGATCCTTATCTGGTTGTGGCGGCTGATAAGGGAACAGCAACCTTCTCTGACATCGCTAATGGCGTATCTGTTGATTATGGTTTCTGGCTTGATGATGCTTTTGCTTCTGGCGGTTCAGCTGGGTATGACCACAAAAAAATGGGTATTACAGCCAAAGGTGCGTGGGAATCTGTCAAACGTCACTTCCGCGAATTGGGCAAGGATATCCAGTCCGAACCTTTCACGGCAATTGGTGTGGGCGACATGTCTGGTGATGTTTTTGGCAACGGGATGCTGCTGTCTGATCAGACCAAGCTTGTCGGTGCCTTTAACCATCTTCATATTTTTGTCGATCCGGATCCCGATGTGGCGAAATCTTTTGCTGAACGCAAGCGCCTCTTTGATCTGCCGCGTTCGTCTTGGGCAGACTATAACGAGAAACTGATTTCCAAGGGGGGCGGGATCTTTGATCGTAGTGCCAAGTCACTGAAAATTGGTGCTGAAGTAAAAGCATTGTTTGATATTGCCGAAGACGAATTGGCACCCAATGACTTGCTCCGTGCCATGTTGAAATCCAAAGCTGAATTGCTTTGGTTTGGTGGCATTGGAACCTACGTGAAACATTCCAGTGAAACCAATGGCGATGCCGGGGACCGCGCGAATGATGCCCTGCGTCTCAATGGTAAGGAACTGCGTTGTAGCGTTGTCGGTGAGGGTGCCAATCTAGGCATGACCCACCGGGCACGTATTGAATACGCGCAAAACGGTGGTCGTGTGAATGCGGACTTCCTGGATAACTCTGCGGGTGTTGATTGTTCTGACCACGAGGTGAATATCAAAATTCTGCTCGGCGCTGTCGAACAGGACGGCGATATGACCCGTAAACAGCGTGACAAGCTGCTGGAATCCATGACCGATGAAGTTGGCGAACTGGTCTTGCGAGATAACTATCTACAAAGTCAGGCGATCTCGGTCACGGCCAATATCGGTGGGCGCTTGCTTGACCGAATTGCCCGTTATATGCGGTCATTGGAGAAACAGGGGCTGCTCAACCGTGTCATCGAATACCTGCCTGATGATGAAATGGTGCTCGAGCGCATGAAACAAGGTCTTGGCTTTGAAAGGCCAGAACTTGCGACCCTCATGTCCTATAGCAAGATCTCTCTTTATGATGAATTATTGGGCTCAAACTTGCCCGATGATTCCTATATGGAAGATACGCTGATTGATTATTTCCCAACGGCCTTGCGGAAAAAGTTTGCCAAGCAAATTGGCGAACACCGCCTGCGTCGTGAAATTATTGCCACGGCAGTGACCAATGACATGGTCAACCGTGTCGGGATTACCTTTGTCTATGAGGTAAAGGAAAAAACCGGCATGGCGTCCTGTGACATTGCACGGGCCTATACCATTGCCCGCGAAGTGTTCGATATGAACTCGTTGTTTGCGATGATCGAAGGGTTGGATAACAAAGCACCTGCGTCGCTTCAGGCAACGCTTTTGGCGGAATGTGGTCGATTGATTGAACAGGGAACCGTCTGGTTCCTGCGTCATGGCGCACACCCGCTGGATATCCGTAAAGAGGTTGATTCCTATGGCAAGGAAGTTGGTACTATTTCTGATCAGCTGGAAAAACTTCTGTCCAAGGAAAACACCGTGCTTCTGAAAAAGAAAATTGCTGATTTCAAGGCGCAGGGCGTTCCAGCAGATATTGCGAAGCGGATTGCGGGTCTGCGTCTTTTGACGCCAGCCTGTGATATCGTACGCCTTGCTCATACGTTGAAAATGCCAGTGGATACCGTTGGTAGCACCTATTTCTCTATCGGAGAACGCTATGGTTTTGACTGGTTGCGAAGTGCCGCGGGGCGTCTGCCGAGTGAATCTGCATGGGATAAACTGGCTGTGACGGCAATTGTCGATGATCTCTATGGGCATCAGGGGGAATTAACGTCCCGTGTGCTCGAAGCGGCGGGACAAACCGATCGTGTCGAAGCGGCCATCAAAGAGTGGGCTGAATCCAAACGGCCACTGGTAAACCGGACCGAACAGATCCTCGCGGAATTGAACGCTGCTGGAAAGCCAGACTATGCGATGCTGGCGGTTGCCAACCGCCAACTCAAGAACATGGTCTCTTCCTAAGCAACAGTGTTGCTCTGCTTTTTAAGGGCTTAAGTATAAAGGCCAGCTTCAATATAGAAGCTGGCCTTTATTATTGCTGATATCTATTTAAGCCGTGGCTCTCAAAAGAAAAAGGCCGATGCAACCGCACCGACCTCAATCAAAAACCATACAAAGTGTACATACGGCGTATATTAAGCGTCTTCGAGAACCACAGCCGTGCCATTAACGCTGACCATCAACATAGAGCCCCCGATTGATTCATAATCCAGGTCAACACCGATAACGGCATTGGCACCGACTTCTTCGGCTTGTTCGATCATGTCGTTCATGGCGTGATTTTTGGCAGCGCGCAGGGCTTTTTCATAGCCACCAGCGCGCCCACCGAGGACGTCGGTAATCTTGGCGAAAAAATCTTTGACAAAGTTAGCGCCGACAATGGCATCTCCGCTGACAATACCTTTATAGGCAACGATGCGTTTTCCTTCGATGGAATCAGTTGTGACGATTTGCATGAAAGCTCCCCGTTTCTAAAGTGATTTATTGAATAAAATTGCTTGTCTATTCATGCCTTCTCAGTAGACAGATGGCAATAATCTAAGGAAAATATTATAAATGGATATCAAATGTCTGAGAACTAAATGCACAGATATAAGCTCAACGTGTGGCGCCAACGTATTTTTCGATCACTAGGCGGTCTTTTCCGTCGGCGCGGTATTTTGCAAGTTGCTGGTTAAAGGAATCCCGAAGACTTTTGTCATTAAATCCCACCGCGGCCTCTACCTTGGGAAAGACATCGTGGTCATCAAACACGCTTAAATCTCTATTTTTATTTTCTTTTCTGTAAAAATAATAAAAAATATTCGCATCCAGAACAGCGGCTGAATACCTTTCCATCAACAAAAGTTCCGGCATCGCGCCAACGTTATTTATTTCGTTATAGGAAATCGCTTTTGCTGTGGCATTGGTGAAAATCGTTCCAAAATACCCCCCTGCACCGATAAAGGTTACAATTCTGTGATTACTCAAAGAGCTTAAGTCATAGATTTTGTCCTTGTTTTGGCTGAGGGTGAAAACGGTGGGCTTGTAATCGATGATAGCATTCGATGTGTAATAGCCCTCTCTGTCTGCTTCAAAAAAAACAGGCACGGCAACATCGGCATCGTCTTGGTTTACCATGCTTAACGCGCGTTTTGCTGGCACAAATCGGACCGTGGATATGAATCCCATTTCATCCAGAACACCGCGCAGGATGTCTAAGTCCATGCCGCCTTTTTCGGTGGCAATGACATGTGGCGGATAGTCTGTGGCGACAATGCGTATGGTTTGTCTTTTACGAATATCTTTTTTAGGGGGTACTTCCTGCGCAGAGACACTGGTTAAAAAGGAACCAAGAATCGGTCCCAAAAACAAAACCGCAAGCAAAGTCGAAAACGGGCCAATTAACAGGCCGACAAGCTGTCTCGTTAATACAGGGATGTTTTTTAACCAACTGTGATTCAAGGACAAGCTTTCCTCCCACGATCTACCTGTCTTTGGTCCAATCCTAGCGTAAGTTTGTCAACTATAGATTAAGGCAATTCCTGTTATCTTGCCGTCCATAAGGGTAATAATATCATCGCCTGTCGTTTCCCCTTTCACAAAGTCGTTAATCCCAGTAAAGAAAGCAGATAGATAAGGCAAAGAAACAGACAGAGTAAACGCACATTGCGGTTCCAAAGTAATACCCAGACTAATCACCGCTTATCATTCCGTTCCATCAAACCCCCAAAAACAAAACAGGCACACCCCATGGCAAAAAATGCCACCATTTATAAAGTCGAACTTTCCGTTACTGATATGGATCGCTCCTATTACGAGACCCATAATCTGACTATTGCCAAACACCCTTCGGAAACGGATGAACGTTTGATGGTGCGCGTGTTGAGCTTTGCCCTGAACGCCCATGAACAGCTGGAATTCACCCGTGGCCTTTCGACCGAGGATGAACCGGACCTTTGGCAGAAAAGCCTGAGTGGCGAGATTGATCTGTGGATTGCGCTGGGCATGCCGGGGGAAAAGATCGTGCGCCAGTCTTGCGGCAAAGCCAACAAGGTGATGATCTATTGCTATGGCGGTTCCACAGCCGAGATGTGGTGGGAGAAAATCAAAAACAGCACCACCCGCTTTGATAATCTGGAAGTGATAAACTTCTCACGAGAAGACACCCGCGCCTTGGCAGAGCTTGCCAACCGCTCCATGAGGCTCTCCGTGACCATTCAGGACGGCGATGTCATGGTCGCGATTGACGACAGTACGTTGCATGTGACGCCGATTAAGTGGAAAAACGTGGGTTAGGGAGTTTTGTTCTATTCGCGTGGTTGCATATCTTTCTTTTGTATTCTTCAAAACCTCTTCTATCTGGCGCCTTCTTTGAAAATCCACTATGGTGGAAATTCCACTAAAGGGGTTTTAGGCAAGGTATGAGTACAAAACGCAAGGGTGTTCCGCAGATTGGGGATAAGGTGCGGGATGCGCGCAAGGAAAAGAAATTGACGCTGGATCAGTTGGCGAAGCTTTCGGGGGTATCCAAATCCATGCTCTCGCAGATAGAGCGCGGACAGGCCAACCCGACCTTTGCGACGCTCTGGAGCCTGACGCAAAGCTTTGGCATGGATATTTATGAACTGTTAGAGGGCGCACCGCGTGAGCCGGAAGTGGTCAAGATAGAGGCCGTGCCCGCAAACCTGACGCCCACCATGTCCAGCCCGGACGGCAGTTGTGTGATGCGTATTCTCTCCCCCGTTGAAAACGCCGCGCTGTGCGAATGGTACGAACTGAGCTTCGAAGCCGCAGGGGCCTTGCGCTCTGATCCTCATGTCGAAGGGACCCGCGAACACCTGACGGTGTTGTCGGGTCGGATCGAAGTTGAATCAGCTGGTGATAGCGAAACCGTCGAAGCAGGCGGCACCGCCCGCTACCCCGCCGATTGCGACCATGCCTTGATCAATGTAGGCGATAGCGCCGCCGTTGCTTTGCTTGTGGTTGAGCGTCTTCAAGGGCTGTAATTTCGGGTTGAACGCTAAGGGCTAAACTATTTTTGATTAGGCATCTGCATCGACGTATTCGTGTCGGGCAGATGTCTTTTCTGTTTGTAAGTGCTGCAAATCTATATCTCGTGATTCAGGTCATTCCATGATCCACGCAATGATGTCTGTCGGGCTCTGATTCTGTCGTTAGTGATCTCTAGTTGACGTCAAAAATAATCAGCCCCCCAAAAAAACATCAGGTAATACCTGTGACCAGGTCAAAGCCTTCGTCTTTCCAGCCTTCGATGCCACCGATTAGCTCTTTGACCTGATAGCCCAGTTTGGCGAGGCGGATGGCGGCTTTGTTGGCACCGTTACAGTGCGGTCCTGCGCAATAGACGACGTACAGGGTGTCATTGGGATAGTCACGCATCTTGCGGGCAATGATCTTTCCGTGGGGCAGGTTGATCGCTTTGGGAATATGCCCGGCTGCGTAGAGATCTGGCGATCGCACATCTAGCAAGACAAAGTCCTGTTCCTGTTCGGTGAGGGCATAGTGGGTATCCCAGCAATCAGTTTCCACACGCAGGCGGCGTTCAAAATGTTCCAACGCTTCGTCAGGGGCTGCGGCGGGAACAAGGGCGACGTTAGAAGTCATTGATCTGTCTCCAAAATCTTCGTGTTCAATAAATGATGAAAATGATCATAGAGCCACTTTTTATGCTTGCCTATTGGCATAAATGACTATATTCATATAAATAATGCCAATTAATTCAAATGGTGAAAAATCTGCCATGCCACAAAAGTCACAAAAACCTCGCCAGAAGTCAGTCCAGAAAACGATCTCAAAAAAGAACCTGGAAGTGTCGCAGGAAGCGTCTGTGAAAAAGCCAAACCACCTTGTTGCTGCGGTGGTCTATGACGGCCTCTGTACCTTTGAGTACGGTATGGTTGTTGAGGCCTTTGGTCTGGATCGTCCTGAGTTTGACGAATGGTATGACTTCACAACTTGTTCGGCGGATAGTGGTCCTTGTCGTGCTCTTGGTGGGCTTCAGGTCTCGGCTGAAAAGGGGCTGGAAGTACTTGAAAAGGCGGACACCATCGTGGTGCCGGGTTGGCGTTCCGTGCACGAACGCCCGCCAGAAGCTTTGTTGGAAGCTATCTGGGCAGCCTACTATCGTGGGGCCAGAATTGTATCGATCTGTTCCGGTGTCTTTGTCTTGGCGGCGGCAGGAATCCTAAGAAATCAAAAGGTCACGACTCATTGGCGCTATGCGGACCTTTTGGCAGAAACCTATCCCGATCTGCACGTTGATCCCAATGTTCTCTTTATTGATGAGGGGCGAATCATGACCTCGGCGGGGTCAGCGGCGGGTCTTGACCTCTGTCTCAATATTATCCGCAGTGATTTTGGCCCAGCAATCGCCAATAAAGTTGCCAAGCGTCTGGTGCTTCCGGCACAACGCGATGGCGGACAGGCTCAGTTTATCGACCGTCCGCAAGTACGTCGCGAATTGGCGATGGATGACTTGCTGGCATGGATCAGAAAGCATCTGCACACACCGTTGCGGGTGGAAGAACTTGCTAAGCGCGCGCATATGAGTCTGCGCACCTTTATCCGGCGATTCAAGGAAGCAACAGGTTTGCCCCCAGCTAAGTGGATGATTCAAGAACGCCTGGCGCTGGCCTGTACCTGTCTGGAAGAAACCGCGATGTCTGTGGAAGAAATTGCCTCGCACTGTGGCTTTGGCCTTGCCGATACCCTGCGCCACCATTTCCGCGATCAAATGGGAATCAGCCCGACCCGATACCGCCAGAACTATCAGATTCTTTGATTCTACTAAGTGGTTTGTGGCAGCGCCACGGGTATTAGTCTAGAGCTTGAGGCTGAGAGCGTGATTCCTTTGGTGAAGTTCATACGCTTGTCATTGAAGCTCTTCTTATGATTCACGCTCTGGGTTGGAAGGTTACTGATTCAGTCCTTTTACATCAGGGATGAATCAAAGCTGATCCAGATTCATTGATTGAGGTGTGCTTGAAACACATTAAATGAAGGTGTTTGGCGGCAGTTTTTCAATTCAGATGTATCGCTATCAAAATAAGTAGGGCCTGAATCCTAATAGCACTTACTCAAGGCTTTGCCCTGAAGAGCGAACAAAAGAACAGAAGCGGCCTAGTCCCTATCCTCTGAGCGACCTGTGTCATCACGATCACGTTCGTATTGTTTTGCATGGGGAAAGGCGGGCAGAGAGGTTTCGCGACGAATGGTCCAGCTTTCATAGCTGGGAACCAACTGGTCAGGGGTATCCAGCGTTCCCAAATGCACTTCAATCTCATCATCCGTCTGTGCAAAAACAGATGACCCGCAGTCAGGGCAGAAATGCCGTCCCTTATAGTGATGTGTGTCGCCCTGAATCACCACGGCATCTTGTGGGAACACAGCGGCGGCATAAAAAAGCGCGCCATGGTGTTTGCGGCAATCCATACAGTGACAAACACCAACCCGATAGGGCTTCCCAGATGCCACAAGCCGAACCTTGCCGCACTGGCATCCTCCGGTGAACTGTTCCATGTTGAGCCTTCCTGAAAACCGTGATTTGTTTCGTGTGTTAGTTTGGTATGCTTCAAGATATGATAGTATTGCGTACAAAGACTATAAGGGGAAACAGGAGTTTTGTTATTCACAGGTTGCTGTTCTCGGATCTCGGGCAAAATTCCAAACAGTAAGTGACTTGACGAATCCCTTATACTAGATAATATATCTACTATATTGAACTTCCATTAAAACGGGATTGTGTCGCATTATGAGTAAGTCCATTATCAAGCATCTTACGGGTGAAATCGCCACCTTGAAGGAATCTGGCCTCTACAAGGCAGAGCGGGTGATTGAATCATCCCAGTCCTCGGCGATCAAGGTTCAGTCCTCGGGTGAAGTTCTGAACTTCTGCGCCAATAACTATCTTGGCCTGTCCAATGATTCAGGTTTGGTCACGGCGGCGCAAAAGGCACTGGATGCTTATGGCTTTGGGCTTTCTTCCGTGCGTTTTATCTGTGGTACGCAGGACATTCATAAAGAGCTTGAAGACCGTCTTTCCTGCTTTCTGGGACAGGAAGACACCATTCTCTATTCCTCTTGTTTTGATGCCAACGCTGGTCTGTTTGAAACGATCCTCGGGGCCGAAGATGCGGTGATCAGCGATGCCTTGAATCACGCCAGTATCATCGATGGGGTTCGCCTCTGCAAAGCCAAGCGCTACCGCTATGCCAACAGTGATATGGACGAGCTGGAACGCTGCCTGAAAGAGGCACAAGACCAGCGTTTCCGTTTGATCGTGACAGACGGTGTTTTCTCGATGGATGGTTATATTGCCAACCTGCCCGCAATCTGTGATCTGGCGGACAAGTACGACGCACTGGTGATGGTGGACGACAGCCATTCCGTCGGTTTTATGGGACCAAACGGTGCCGGTACGCCGGATTACTGGGGTCTGCGTGACCGTGTTGATATTATCACAGGCACATTGGGTAAGGCTCTGGGCGGGGCATCCGGTGGCTATACCTCTGCGAAAAAAGAGATCGTGGATTGGCTGCGCCAGCGCTCACGCCCCTATCTCTTCTCCAACTCTCTGGCCCCTGTGATCACAGCGACCACTCTAGCGGTGCTTGATTTGGTGGAAAACGGGCAAGACCTGCGCGCCAAGTTGGTTGAAAACAGCAACCACTTCCGCAAAGGCATGACCGAGCTAGGCTTTGATTTGCTCCCCGGCGAGCATCCGATTATTCCAGTAATGATCGGCGACGCGGCCCTTGCAACCAAGTTGGCAGATGCGCTGTTACAGCGTGGCATTTATGTCATCGGCTTCTCGTTCCCCGTGGTGCCAAAAGGACAGGCGCGCATCCGCACCCAAATGTCGGCAGCCCACACGAAAGAACAGATCGACCGTGCCATAAAAGCCTTCGGCGAAGCCGGAAAAGAAGTGGGAATAATAAGTTAACTAGGTTTTGTGCGCTCAAGCGTCGCTGAGACTTTCCTCGCTCCGCTGCGGGCGCCCGGTCGGGCTTGCCAGATCCGTTATAGGATCTGGTTGGAGCTAAACTAAGCAAGCAGGAGCTATCTCCAAATTGCTTACCGCAATTTGGCAAGCCCAAGTGGGCGCCCGAGTTAATACGAGGACAAGCATGCGCGGCGCTTGAGCGCAATACGCTTTCTTGAGAAGCGGTACAAACCTTCTCAGTGGCGCTTGAACGATAGAGAAGTTCTCTACTTAGAGAACGGAGCGATAATCATATACCAGCCTCTGGCTGGTTGGAGTTAAAAACATGAAAACCTTGGCAAAGTTAAAGGCAGAACCTGGCATCTGGATGCGCGATGAAGCCAAACCGGAAATCGGTCCCAATGATGTCCTGATCAAGATCCGCAAGTCGTCGATCTGTGGCACTGATGTGCATATCTACAATTGGGATGATTGGGCCAAGGCGACCATTCCTGTGGGCATGACCGTGGGTCACGAATACGTTGGTACAATCGAAGAGGTTGGCAGTCAGGTCTCGCATCTGGAAATCGGACAGCGTGTCTCTGGCGAAGGCCATTTGACCTGTGGGCATTGCCGCAACTGTCGGGCGGGGCGGCGTCATCTCTGTCGCAATACCGAAGGCGTTGGTGTTAACCGCACAGGCTCGTTTGCCGAATATCTCTGCCTGCCTGCCAGTAACGTCTTTATCCTGCCCGATGATATTTCTGACGATATCGCGGCAATCCTTGACCCCTTTGGCAATGCTGCCCATACGGCTCTGTCCTTTGATGTGGTTGGCGAAGACGTGCTGATCACAGGCGCTGGTCCCATCGGCATTATGGCGGCGGCAATCTGTCGTCATGTCGGCGCCCGCCACGTGGTGATTACCGATATCAATCCCTACCGGCTGGAACTGGCCAAAAAGATGGGCATCAAGCATGCCGTCAATGTAACGGAAAGTTCAATCGAAGAAGTTATGGCCGACCTTGGCATGACAGAGGGTTTTGACGTCGGTCTCGAAATGTCCGGTAGCGAACCCGCCTTTAATGGGATGCTTGGCGCCATGAATCACGGTGGTCGCATCGCCATGCTGGGTATTCCCCCCGGCCGCATGGGTATTGACTGGAACGAAGTGATCTTCAAAGGTCTCGTGATCAAGGGCATCTATGGTCGCGAAATGTTCGAAACCTGGTACAAAATGGCCGCCCTGATCCAAGGCGGCCTCGACCTGACCCCGATCATCACCCACCACTTCAGCATCGACGACTTCCAACAAGGCTTCGACATCATGTGTTCCGGCAATTCTGGTAAAGTGATTCTGGATTGGGGATGTTAGAATAAAATTTGACAACCAAAAGATGATTATTAATGTAAGTGTTATTACTATAGAAGTATTTGACTTCTAATTATCTGTATGTAAATCGAAAGCTTACTATGAAATTATCTTACTCAGTCAAAAACCTTAGGCGGCTTTCTGGTTCAAAAAGTGTCGAAATTAGGCCGATTACAATTCTTTTGGGAAGAAATAGTGTAGGTAAAAGCACTTTTTTAAGGTCCTTTCCCTTACTTCGTCAATCAATAGAGACAAAATCTAGCGCCCCAATCCTTTGGTACGGTGATTATGTTGATTTTGGAAATTTTGAGTCAGCTGTAAAGAATCAAGATATTGATAAAGTTATAGAGTTTTCTTTTGAAATAAAAGAATCAGAAGTGATTTACCGCCAAGATCAATTTGATAGAAGGCCGCGATTTTTTCGTGGAAGTAGAATTCAATCATATTATTTTGATGATGCAAATATTACTTACGGATTAAGTTCTCATATCAGAAATACGGTCCGAAAATTTATTAAAATTTATGTACCTCAGTTTGGTAGCTTACTTAAAATTGATTTTGATAAAACTGGGGCTGAAGTCCAAAGGATACTAATAGATAATTTGGACATACAGGAAGTATTTCCTGATATAAAGTTGAGATTTTCATCAAGTGATTTGTTTGGCTATCCTGACTTTACGATTAAAGATGTTCATGAAAAAAGAGAAATTTATAGGCCATTTCCTTTCCAATATTACGTTCGACAAAAGCTCCGAAAGTTACTTCGAGAAGATGTTGGTATGCGAGTTGGTGATGAAACTCTTAATGAAGAAGTGAATAGAATTTTAAAGCATAAACAAATAGATAATTCTAGTCTTGATTCCTTAAAGCTTGCAAAGACACAGACCTTTAAGAAATTTTATGAGCGTTTATTAAACGGAAAAAGGGAAAACCTTAAAGGGGTACTTAATAATGTGTGTAAAGCGACTTATTTTTTCAAATTATTCGAAGCAGTAAGTATTAGTTTGTCTCAACATTTTAGTGCAGTTGAATATATTGGCCCTGCCCGCGCAAGAAGTGAGAGATATTATAGACAACAAGAATTAGAAATATCAGATATATCTTTGGATGGTAAAAACTTACCTATGTTTTTAGCGTCGTTAACAAGTACCCGTCAGGATAATTTTTCTGAATGGGTAAAAAAGATTTTCGGATATGGTGTCAAAGTTCATAAAACCGAAGGGCACATAAGTATTAATTTAGAGCAAGATGACCAATTCATTAATGTTGTTGATACGGGGTATGGAGTATCTCAAGTATTACCAGTATTAGCTCAAATTTGGTGGATGCGTCGAGAGAATAGAGGGAGTAGGAGTCAAAGGTCACGTTATGAGGCCAGAAGAGACAATGGTATTAAAACTCTTGCTATTGAACAGCCTGAACTTCATCTACACCCCGCTCATCAAGCCCTGTTGGCAGATGTGTTTGTAGAATCTCTTACATATAAAAGCGGATCTGACAGAGAGTTTGAACAACACTTCCTTGTTGAAACCCATAGTGAAGCATTAATCAATCGGTTAGGGGAGCTAATTGAAGACGGGGATGTTGATGCAAAACATGTTCAAATACTTATTTTCGGCGAAACAAATGAAGGGCAGTCTTCAGAGGAAATTGTAGAAGCTGAATTTAATGAAAAAGGTGTATTGAAAAACTGGCCGTTTGGCTTTTTTAACTACGTGTGAATTTATGCTGATTATATTTGATGTACCTCGTTTGGAACTCGAGCGTGAGAACCTTGATATTATTGAGAATTTATATTCAGAACTTCTTCGAGCAAGTATAAATGGGATTCATCTAGTTGTTATGACTAGAGAAGTTTCGAATTGGGGACTTGAAAATCTTTCCTTAAATAGAAGGGAAACAGCCCATTTGAAATTGATTAAGCAAATTTATACCCAGAATGCGGGTTTGATAGAAATCTCTTTTTGCTCGTTATCCATAGAAATAGGAGAAGATGGACTAACAGAACCCACACCACATAATTACAGGATTAGTCATAAAGAATTACTCGAAGGCAATTATTTATCTGAATCAATATTACTCGTAGAAAATATAGAGAATGATGGTCAACTTTATAAGCATATACTCGGAGAGGTAAAAAATAGCCATAAAGTCAAAAGTTTCAATTTTTCATTGAGAAATGGAGGAGGTTCAACAATTGTTTCCGTTTTTCAGCATGAAATACAGAATGAGAAAGTTGTTGTTTGCATCTGCGATAGTGATAAATATGCACCAAATGATACTATATCTAGTACTTATAGGAACTTGAAAGGCTTATCAAGGCGTCATAAATTTATAGGGCTGTTGAGTGAAACGATAGGTAGGGAAGCTGAAAATATTATTCCACTTGATATAATAAAAGATACATATCTTTGTCCTAACTATGAAAATTACGACCAATTAGAAGAGTTGCTAGAATTACAAAATACTGCAATTCATAATGATTGTTTATGGCTTTTTTTGGATATAAAGAATGGGTTGAATGGGGAGGAATTGCTACAAAGGGGTAAGCTTCCAGCTACGCTACAGTGGATACAAAGTAAATATCTGAGAGATAATAACTCTGAGATACTAAATATTGATGTTCCAGGGTTTGGTGATGCGGTTATTGGGCAATTTCTTAATTCTTGGGAAGCTAAATCTGCTTTCCACTCATTTTTTCGTTCGAATTATTGGACGCTTCACTTTAAAGAGTTTTTTGAACAAATTTATTGGTATTTTGTTTCAAACAAAATCCAAGCAGTAAATTAGATGAATTAATATTTAGATAGAAAATATTAATTCCAAAACAACATTACACGTCTTGAATTTTCTGTTACCTATTCCCCTTTGTCACAAATAAACTCTGACTTAGGGCAGGTATATGGATAATCTTTCGGCGATGGGCATCTTTGTGAAGGTGGTGAACGAGGGCAGCTTTTCGGCGGCGGCGCGGGCGGCATCCCTGACGCCTTCGGCGGTAAGCAAGCAGGTCGGGCGATTGGAAGATCGCCTTGGGGCACGGCTTTTTAATCGCACGACGCGTCATCTTTCCCTGACCGAAGTCGGCAAGGGCTTCTATGAGCGTTGTTGTCAGATTCTGGCGGACGTGGAAGAGGCCGAGGATGCGGTGGCAAATCTGCATGCCGCGCCGCGTGGAACCTTGAAAATCAACGTACCCGTGGCTTTCGGACGCCTGTGGATTACCGGGCTTATTCCTGAATTTATGAGCCTCTATCCCGAAATCAAGCTGGATCTCAATTTACAGGACCGCTTTGTGGATCTGTTGAGTGAAGGCTATGACCTTGCCGTGCGCATTGGCGATCTGGAAGATTCCAGCCTGATCGCGCGCAAGCTGGCGGCCAATCGTCGTGTGGTCTGTGCTTCGCCGGAATACCTCAAAAAGCACGGGGCACCAAAACATCCGAAGGATTTGGAAAATCACGATTGCCTGATCTATGCTTCCCGTGCCTTTCGTAACGACTGGCGCTTTGAAGGACCAGACGGCGCAGAGCTGGTTCATGTCAGTGGCGCAGTAGAAACCAACAATCCCGAAGTCATTATGGATCTGACCTGCAAGAATATGGGCATCAGTCTGTTGCCTCTCTGGCTGGTTGGCCCCGCAATCCGCAAAGCTCATATCGTCGAAGTTCTGCCCGACTACCACGTCCCCGACAGCGCCATCTACGCCATCTACCCCCCAGGCCGACACCTGTCCCCCAAAGTCCGTGTCTTTGTAGATTTCATGGTCGAAAAATTCAACCTACCGGAAAACCATTTTATCTAGGAGACATTGTCTCCTTTTCTGCTGGAGTGGGTTGAAATTACTGTCCTTAAGTAACAAACTGCGTACCTCCAAATCAAATCCTTGATTTGGCAAGCGTGACCACGCGCCCGAGCGCAATACGTCCTCTTAAGGGACGGTATTAATCAAAACCAGATTGATTTCCTCAATCTGGCAAGTCCGACCGGACGCCCGCAGCAAAGCGAGGATCAGCATGCGCGGCGCTTGAGCGTAATACGCCCTCTCTTAAGGGGCGGTACAAACCCCTCAGTGGCGTTTGAACGATTATAAAGGCTCTTTGATGAAACTCCCCACAAACACGGCACTTGTTGTTATCGATGTGCAGCGGGCCATTGATGAAGCTTTCTGGTCTCAGCATGGGCCGAGAAACAATCCCGATGCGGAACAGAATATGGCGGTGGTGTTGAAACACTGGCGCGATACCAAGCGTCCTATTTTTCATATTCGACACGATAGCGTAAATACTGATTCTACCTATGCACCGGGAGCAGAAACTCATGCTTTTAAACCCGAAGTTATGCCTCTATCCGGTGAAGTGATCATTGGGAAGGGCGCAAATTCTGCTTTTATCAACACAACACTAGAACAAACGCTCCGAGATCAGGGAATTGATCACGTTGTGATGATGGGTGTGATTACCAACAATTCTGTCGAAGCAACAGTGCGCCATGCTGGTAATCTCGGTTTTACGACCTATCTTATAGAAGACGCCTGTTTTACCTTTGCCTTTCCTGATTATAGCGGCACCCTGCGATCAGCGCAGGAGGTCCACGATATGTCTCTTGCCAATATGGATGGTGAGTACTGTCAGGTTATAACGACAGCGCAGGTATTGGGCGTCTAAACGGGAGTATTTAAAACAAAAATAAAGTGGGAGAGTTATGAAAAACTATCTAATCAAAAAGCATGAAGTCGAACAGATGCAGGGCACGGAAAAAGGCCATTTTCTCAATTCCAATGCACTGCGCACCAACAAATCACTGGGTGATCTTACTGGACTGACGGGCTTTGGTTTTCATATCATAGAAGTTGAACCGGGTCGGGATACAACGGAATATCATGTACACTATCACGAAGATGAGTGTGTCTATGTTCTGTCTGGCACAGCCACTGCCTATATCGGTGATGAAGAATATCAAATTAACGAAGGTGATTTTATCGGTTACCGTGCGGGCGGTGAAGCCCACGGGATCACGAATACAGGCACAGAAACCTTTAAATGTATCGTCGTGGGTCAACGGCTCGCTTTTGACATGGCTGATTACCCTCACAAGGACAAACGGATCTTTCGCGAAGACGGCAAGCCATGGCAGTTGGTGGATAAAGAAAACATTGAAACCCCCACTGGTCCTCTCGGTAAAAAGTAACAATCTTGATTGTTTCTAATTAGATCTGGATACTCTTCCAAATTGCTTACCGTAATTTGGCAAGTCCAAGTGGACGCCCGAGTTAATACGAGGACAAGCATGCGCGGCGTTTGAGCGCAATACGTCCTCTTGAGGGGCGGTACTAAATTTAAAATATTTTCTTATCGCGGGAATAAAATGCGTTCTGCGTTGTAACCCTGACAGGACAAGGATTTCCAATGTCCTGTCAGGGTTATTTATTTTTACCGCATAAGGAACAGTCGGGTATGTATTACGACCAAAACTTTAAGACATTATCACTTACAAAAAATGGTTTTTCAAAAGGCACATTTTTAAGCACGTTACTTTTGGTTGGTGCGCTTGCGGCTTCAGGAACAGCCGAAGCATCGGGAAGCCTGTTTCAGAAGCTTAAGAACAATCTGGAAAATGAAGCCACGGAAGAGGTTACAAAAGAAGCGACCAAGCTGCTCGGAACCGCGAAAAAAGAAGTTATAACCGAGACAACTAAGAAAAGTGCAGCTCAACCAACTACGTCAACTTCCACTGAGGTGGCAGCGGCAGGACAGACGCCTGAGCTGGGGACACCGTCTGCTGATCTGATCAGTATGACTAAATGTACGGATTTAAAACCGGAAAATATCACCATCGGAACGCTGGGGGACTATACGTTTCAAAAGGGCTTTAGCAATGAAAAGCGGTCTGGTTTGATCAATCGTCGCACAGGGGCTTTGAGTAATGGTTGTATTCTGCCGTCGCTCAATTCCCGCGAGATTGCTTATATGGAAGTTGACGAAAAATCCTTCGATGCTTTGGGCAGTTCCAATGATTGGGAAATGCAGTGCATTAAATCAGGTAATCCGGGTGCGGGTGTTGTGGGGGCGAGTGAGCCAAAAACCGAATACCCTTACACCGTGAACGTACTAAGTGGCAAAGACATGATGCTTCATTGCGGTAATTCAGAAAATGTTGCGGAATGTGCTGAGGGCAGTAACAGTAGCCGTAGTTCCGCGTGGAAGAAAAATTTGGACGGGCGTGGCAAAACAATGCTGAGCGTCATGGCCAATACCAGTACGCTTGCTCCGGCACAGGGTGAAAAGCTCTACTGCCAATACTATAACAAAAAATCTGGTAATAGCCTCTTTGCTTTTGAATATCTAAGGCTGCAAAACTAAAACCTGATTTACTAACGAGCTGAATATGAAAAGGGTTTTGATATTTGTTTATCAGAGCCCTTTTTATGGGATGACTAAAGAACTAGCTAATAGGGTATGAGAGTTATCGCGCAAGCTTTTTTTATTGTTGCAATAACGTCCCCATTGTCCGGGGCTGATGCCATAAGCCTTTTTAAAATGGCGATTGAGGTGGCTTTGATCGGCAAAACCAACGGTGAAAGCGACATCGGCAAGGGGCTGTGCTTCTTCAATCAACTTACGGGCAAATTCCAAGCGACGCATAAGTAAAAATCGGTGTGGGCTTGTACCAAATGCGCGTCTGAAATGGCGCGAAAGGGTAAAGCGGTCCATATCCGTTACCTTTTCCAATTCCTCAGAATGCACATTGCGGCAAGCATTCTCATAGAGAAAATCTTTGGCTTTATCGACTGCGGCGTTATTCGTTTTAAGGGCAGAGGGCTTTGGGCCTTTGGCGTGCCGGACAAGACAATGGGCAACTTGACTGATCGTATCGTCTCTTGCCAAGTCGCTCAGGTTATTTTCAAGCTCACCCAAGGCCGTAACCATAGCTGTTTGTAAGTCTGGGTCATCAAGGATAGGAGTCTCGACAAAGGGTAGGGTAATGAAGTTTTCTCCCAATGCCTCACGAATCAAAGATGGTTCGAGATAAAGCATGCGATACAGCAGTCCTTCGTCAGTCCCGGACCCACCATCGTGCAATTCATCTGGGTGGAGCACGATAATCTGCCCCGGCTGACTGTACCGTCGATCCCCGCGATAGCCAAAGGCTTGGATGCCTTGCATCGTTAGACCTAATGCATAGGTGTCATGGCGATGTGGCTCGAAAAAATCGCCAACAAAACGCGCTTGGATGCGGGACAAACCAGACACGACAGGTGCCGAGATTATTTGCGCAGATGCAGAAGATTTGCACGAACGTTCAAGACGTAGATTTATACTTTCATTTATCTGGTTGTCTTTGTTCACATCAAGAACCCTGAATCAGAGAGACCATTATGTTTGATACTAAAATTGCTGTTGTTTTGCGAGATGATTTACAAACCTGGCAGGCTTTGAACGTTACCGCGTTTCTAAGTGGCGGGCTTGCGGGCGAAAATCAGACGATCATTGGCGAGGCATATCGTGATCGGATGGGGAATAACTATAACGCCCTGATCCGCCAGCCGATTATTGTTTTATCTGCTTGTGAAAACACCATACAAAAAATCCATCAGCGATCACTTACGCGCGGCGTCAAATCCTCACTTTATATTGAAGAAATGTTCTCGACGGGTCATGACGCCGCTAACCGTGCTGTTTTTGCAGAATATGACCCTGAAGATGCCAAAGTAGTGGGGATTGCCCTACACAGTGATAAAAAGATCGTCGATAAAATTACAAAAGGCGCAAAGATGTATAGCTAAATAAAAATGTGTGCGTAGATACTGACACGACGTGATCGCTTCAAAATCAAAGATCACTTTGTATTTGTCAGTTCTTCGTCAGCTTAAAACGATAATGTCTTTTCAGTTTGTATCTAAAAGCAGAGGACGCAGAAAATGAGGGGCATGAACCGTTGGGCAGGCCTGTTATCCTTGGGGGTTACAGTTTTTTTCTTGAATGGGTGCAGTAACACTGGCGCGGATTATCGACCGATAGTCGATGGTGGTGACAGTGCAGCATATGAAAGTGATCTGAATGAGTGCGCAGCAGTTGCGGACCAACGTGGGTACCTAAACGGAGATGTTCAAAATGCCGCCCTACTTGGCACTGGTCTTGGTGCAATTGTCGGTGGATTGAGTGATGGCTGGGGCGGTGCTTTGGTTGGCGGTGTTATTGGTGCGGCGGGTGGTGCCGGAGCCGAGGCATGGGATACACAAGACGAACGTAAGCAAATTGTAAAGAACTGTATGAAGGGGCGTGGCCATAACGTTGTTGGCTAAACCTTCATCCCTTCTCGGGCTCTTTTAGAGACGCTGTATTACCTCGAGCAGTGTTATTCTGGCAGGCTAAATTGTGGTGTTTCAGTTTTCCCCCTGAAACAGGTGTCGATCTCCCGTAGCTGCGTTAGCCAGATGATCTAAAAGGGCCCGAACCCGAGCGTTTCTTTGCAAGTCTTTGTGAGTGACAAGCCAAAGCTCCCCTTCTACATCTGGTAGGGGCGAAAAGACGGGAACTAATTCATGCCAATTTTGTCCTGTTAAGCAGGGTAAAAGGATAAGATTATGACTATTGATCGCGAGTTGGGCGTTGGTCAGCATACTACTGCTTTCATACGCAATATGAACATCGGGAATAGTTTTGCGTAACCAGTCTGTTGTTTGTTGGGCGAGTGAGCCGCCTGTCCATGCAATAAAGGACTTTTCACTAAGGTCGCTTAATTTTTGAATTTGTCCTGATTCATAATGAGCGCTGGATCCATATATTCCCCATTTCAAAGTCGACAGCTTTCGACCTATCAAGCTTTCTTCTGTGGGCCGCGCGGGACGGAGTGCAATATCTGCTTCGCGTTCTGTCAGGCTCAGGCGCTGATTATCGCTGATAATTTCGATATATAAACCGGGGTATTTTTCCGCAAACGGGGGAATGTGCCGACTTAAGAAAGAAGCTGCAAGGCTTTCTGTGGACGTGATTCGCAATCTTCCCGTAAGTTTTTGATCTTTGCCTGTTAAGGCACGTTCGGCATTGAACGTTTCCTGTTCAATGCGTTCCGCAGCAATGATTATTTCTCTGCCCGCTTCGGTTGGAACATATCCGTGGCGATGCCTTTCAAAAAGTTTCAGATTGTAAATTGTTTCGATTTTTTCTAATCGCCTGAAGACAGTAGATGTGTTGACTTTCAAATGTTTTGCCGCGTTGGGGATGTTCCTCGCGCGAAAAATAGCTAACACATATTGGTAATCGTTCCAGGAAATCATAGTTGCTTTTTCGCAAGTTAAAATCGCAAAGTCACAACTTTTATCTCATAAATGCATATGCTTTTCTAATGATAAATGAAGATTAGAGGCACGGTAATTGGCAGTGATGTGGCGCAAGAGCCTTGTTCTTTAGAAAACTATTGATGGTATAGGGAACATAAAATGAAACAGTTGGTTATTCTTGGAGGTGGTTTTGCTGGACTATGGGCGGCAATGTCGGCTGCCGGAGAGCGGGTTGATGCTGATGCCGATGCAGGAAAAATTGACATTACCCTGATCTCCAAAGATGCACATCTGGTGATCAGACCTCGCCTTTATGAAGGTGGCGGTGAAGACAAACGCGTTCCCTTAAAGCCTTTGTTGGATAAAATTGGTGTTCGATTTATTCAGGCGACAATAGGATCAATTGATCCGCAGGATAAGAGTGTTTTCTTTTCAGATCATACCCACGCTAAAATTTCATATGATGCGGTTATTCTTGCGACTGGCAGCTACCTCAAACAGCTAAATATTACGGGGGTTAAACAGTACGGGTTCTCAGCAGATACCTATGAAGAAACCGAAAAGCTGGATCAGCAATTAACCCGTATAGTTGCTGTACAGGAAGAATCAGCAAAAACACTTGTGGTGATCGGCGCTGGTTTTACAGGCCTAGAGCTTGCTACAGAATTACGTAGCCGTTTGAAGAAAAAATCTGACAAAACCTGTCGTATTATTTTAGTTGATAAAGAAGAAATAGCGGGCGCAGAATTGGGTGTTAATCCAAAACCTTATATCGATGAGGCCCTTCGACTGCACAATATTGAGCTACGTCTGGGGACATCAGTCAAAGAGCTCACAGAAAACAGTGTCACTCTTACTGATGGCGAGGTAATCGCGACCCAGACGGTTGTTTTTGCCAACGGAATAGAAGCAAATAAGCTGACCAGTAGTTTTGGAAAACCAGACGCAGGGGCACAAGGGCGGTTAGCGGTTGCTCAGGATCTTAGCATTCCCGGCTATGACAATGCCTTTGGAGCAGGGGATGTTGTCTGGGCTTATACCGAACCTTTGGTGCCTTCAGATGATTCTGAACTTATGACGTCCTCTGAAAAGAGTTTGGCTTACAACTCAGATCGGCCGCGGACGCTTTTTTCCTGTCAGCACGCCATCCAGCTTGGGCGTTTTGCTGGGTATAATGCGATTAAAAAGCTTCGGGGTCAGCCGGGTAAAGATTACGAGCAGACCTTTTATGCGACTTGCCTTGATCTTGGTGATTGGGGGGCGCTTTTTACCACAGGCTGGGACAGGGTCGCGGATAAAACCGGTGTTGAAGGAAAAGAAATGAAAAAGATGATCAACACTCAGTGGATCTATCCACCTTCGTCTGAATCATCCGCAGAAGAGATTTATGCTTTTGTTGCTTTTGACGAGGAAGAGACCGCAGCGTAATCAAGGCGGTCTATTTTGAAATTAAAAAGGCTGCCAGTTTATTTTGGCAGCCTTTTTGATTTGTCTCGTTGCTAGTTTGGGCCGCCTTAATGACGGAAATGACGCATGCCTGTATAAACCATGGCAAGACCTGCTTTATCAGCAGCGGCAATAACTTCGTCGTCACGCATGGACCCGCCTGGTTGGATAACAGCTGTAGCGCCGGCATCGGCAGCGGCGAGCAAGCCATCTGCGAAAGGGAAGAAGGCATCGGAAGAAACAACAGAACCAATTGTTCCTGCTTCGCTTAACCCAGCGGCTTCAGCGGCTTCTTTACTTTTCCAAGCAGCAATTCTGGATGAATCAACCCGGCTCATCTGTCCGGCCCCGATGCCAACGATCGCACCGTTTTTGGCATAGACGATGGCGTTCGATTTTACATGTTTGCCAACTCTGAAAGCGAAGATCATATCGGCAATCTCTTGCTCGGTTGGTTGGCGTTTTGTCACAACCTTGAGGTCTGCGGCAGTAATGCGACCATTATCGCGGCCTTGTAATAGGAAGCCACCAGATATGGTCTTCATGTTCATGCCGGTATCTGCCGGATTTGGCATTTCACCGGTGACAAGAACACGCAAATTTTTCTTGGCCGCGAAGATCGCCTTGGCGTCATCATCAATCGCGGGCGCAATAACAACTTCTGCAAAAAGATCGGCGACCTGTGTGGCTGTCGCTGCATCCATGGTTTTATTGGTGGCGATAATACCGCCAAAAGCACTGGTCGGATCACACGCGAGGGCTGCTTTGTAAGCATCACTGAGGTTATCTGCCGTTGCTACACCGCAGGGGTTCGCGTGTTTGATGATCGCGATGGTAGGGGCATCAAATTCCGAGACCAGTTCAAAAGCTGCGTCGGTGTCGTTCAGGTTGTTGTAGCTCAGTTCTTTGCCTTGTAGCTGTTGTGCTGTGACAACGCCGGGACGCGCATCAATAGACTTGTAGACTGCGGCTACCTGATGAGGGTTCTCTCCATAGCGTAGAGACTGTTTGATCTTGCCACCGAGAGTGGTTTCGCGCGGGAAATCGACATTGCATTCGCCTTGAAGCCAATTTGAAATCATCGAATCATAACGCGCCGTGTGGCTGTAGGCTGTTGCTGCTAGTTTGCGACGGGTTTCTTTGGTCGTCGCGCCGCCATTGGCTTTCATCTCTTCTTGTACCAATGCATAGTCACTTGGGTCAGTGACAATCGTTACAAAGCCATGGTTTTTGGCGGCAGCACGAACCATCCCTGGACCACCGATATCAATGTTTTCAACACATGTATCGTAGTCTGCCCCGGACTTGAGCGTTGCTTCAAAGGGGTAGAGATTCACAACTACCAGATCAATTGGCGCAATGTCATGTTCTGCCATGGCGTCTGTATGTGTCTTGAGATCGCGTCTGGCTAGAATACCGCCGTGAATTTTCGGGTGCAGCGTTTTTACGCGCCCGTCCATAATTTCCGGAAAGCCTGTGTGGCTAGAAACTTCTTTTACGGGAACGCCTGCTTCGCTTAGTGCGCGTGCGGAGCCTCCTGTAGAAAGAATCTCAATACCTTGATCCGTTAAAAACTTACCGAATTCAACGAGATCCGTTTTATCAGATACGGAAACGAGAGCACGACGGATGGTGTCAGACATAGCAGTTCCTTGCAGCTGTCTTCCACCCCGGTTGCCCGCCGGGGCGGGAAGTATGTATCATTTTAGTTCGTTTTTTACGTCAAAAATGATCAATGTTGGCCGAAATTTTCTTAGGCAAGGGCACTAATAAACCGAAGGATCATCGGATGCAATGTATATCGTGTTTTAGGATGAACGAGGCACAAATTTATTACGTGTGTCGTTCAAAATTAAGGTGAATGCATTTCGTCCAAGATACTCAGTCAGTAAAATTTACTGGGAAAGAGCTTCGTTGAACTGTTTGTCCTGATGTTTGTTTAATGCCAAATCAGGCCTTAAACGTCCATTATACTCAGGAACAAGGTGACACAATTGTTCAATGACTCTTTCCCGATCTCTTTGGTCGATCAGGGTGGATAAATGATCGAGATCGCGGTTAAGGATATCCCGATCTGTAATTCTTGGTGTTGCCAACTTCAAGCTGCCGTGTGTTGTGGGCAGAAGAGGTTCTGTTTCATGAAATAATTCTTCGTATAGCTTCTCGCCGGGGCGGAGACCTGTGTACTGAATTTTGATGTCTTTTTCTGGTTCGAACCCTCCAAGCCGGATGACCTGTTTGGCGAGATCAGCAATTTTCACGGGGTCGCCCATATCCAGTACATAAATTTTACCCGCATCTTCTCGGGCCATAGCCGCGCCGAGCGTCATGGTTTGAAGCACCAGTTCTACAGCTTCTTTTATTGTCATAAAATACCGGGTGATGTCTGGATGAGTCACAGTCAGTGGTCCCCCAGATTTCAGTTGCCGTTCAAACAAGGGCACAACAGATCCTGTTGAACCAAGAACGTTACCAAATCTTACGGTAACAAAGCGGGTTTTGTTCTCTTGTTTACCTGCCAAGTCCATGGTTTGGCAGTAGCTTTCAGCTAATCGTTTGCTAGCACCCATAATATTTGGTGGGTTAATGGCTTTGTCAGTAGAAATCAAAACCATTGTTTGTACACCAACTCGACGACAGGCATCGGCAGTGTTTTTGGTGCCTATTACATTGGTGTGGATACCTTCAATGGGGTTTGCCTCGACAAGGGGGACATGTTTTAAAGCAGCAGCATGGAATACGAGTTCTGGCTTGAAGCGATCAAATATTTGATTTAGGCGCGATTGGTCCCGAACATCACCGAGAACGGCATCTCGTTCCAATTCGGGATAGTCTTCAGATAATTCCATATCGATGGAATAGAGATTGAATTCAGAACTATCTAGCAGAATTATATGAGATGGTGTAAACGAGGCAATTTGTCGGGAAAGCTCGGACCCGATTGAACCACCACAACCTGTGATCAGAACGCGTTTTCCAGATATTAGTTTTGCCATGGCTGGGCGATCTAGCTTGGCCTGTTGGCGACCGAGCAGATCTTCAATCGCAATTGGTTTAACTTCGATTTCATTGCCAAAATTGCTTTTGAATTCAGTTGGGTTGGGCAAGCGTTCGATAAGTAAATTATTATGGGCGGCAACATCATTAATGTGTTGCATACCGTCCCTGTCGATGACTTTTGACATTATAATTCGTTGGGGAAGCCTGTTGCTGGAAGCTACCTTATCCAAGGCATCCTGTAATTTGTCCAGCGGCCCCATAATGGGCAGATCATGCATGCGTCGGCCTGCTTCTTGACCTGTTGGATCTAGGATGCCGACAACTTCGTAGGCGCTTGTGGGGTCTCTTGTTATATGTCTGAGAAAGGCTTCGGCAATATCGTCAAAACCGATAAGGAATACGGGTACCCTAAGATGGCTATCCTTTTCCATGAGTCTTCGTACGCCCTGATCTTTCCATATTCGGTAGACCATACGTGGACCACCGAGGAGAAAGATGAGGACGAACCAGTTGATAATCAGAGAGCTTCTTGGGATGTCTTCAAGGCGATTCCAAAAAAAGAGGATTGGAAGGAATAACAACATAACAAGGCTAGAAGCCTTTATTATGTTGAGTAAATCATTCATTGAGGCGTAACGCCAGGTGCCCCTATAGAAATCAAGCATCCAGAAGGTACCAATTCCTATCAGGATAAAGAGGGCCCAAGCAGGAAACAAGCTGAGGGGGGGGATTGCCGCCGCGTCGTTGACATCCATACGGAGCGCCAGGGAAAGAGCAAACGAAATCGCAAGCATGAAAAGGTCATGCGAAAATGCGATCAATGATTTGCTACGTGAAGTTCTAAGAAACTTCATTTGATAATTTTCCTGACGGCAATGTAGTGAATAGAATGACTTACTTAATTTGGTTTCACTTTACTGGCAATGTCTAAAGTTGACCAGTAAGCTTTCACATGTATCTGTTAATAATCTTTGTTTTCCTACTGTGCTTGTTTCTTTTTCAACACCTTCATTGTACTGAATACAATAATTAGAGCAATGATCAGGCTATACCATGGGTAATCAGCACTTAGGAAAAGTGCTAAGGCAATTAAGACGATGTTACAGGCTAAAATAGTCAAGGAAACCGCTTTGTGGCTGAGGCCATTTTGCACACCAATTTGGTAACAATGTTCTTTATGGGCTTCCCAGATTTTTTGTTTTCGTACTGCGCGTTTTAACAGTGTAATTGTCGCGTCACATAGATAATAGAGCGGTAGAATAAAAGCCGCTGCCCACATACCTTTTATAATCAAGAAAATCATAAACCATCCGAGAATATATCCCAGTGGAATGGAACCGACATCACCAAGAAAAATTGCTGCTGGTTCCCAGTTCCAAATTAAGAAGCCCAATGTTGCCGCAAGGACAAACAGCGGTAAATAAAAAGCATCAGTTTGCCAGGAAAAATAGGACGCAATAAGAACTACCCCCAGGGTAATTGTGGACGTTTCTACACCTGTTATGCCGTCAATGCCGTCCATAAAGTTATAGAGATTAATAAACCACACCCATGATAGGCCAATGAAGATATAATCAATCCACTGCGGGATAATCGCTGGGAATAGTTTGATTTCTTGTCCGTCATGGTTAATCCCCCAAAGGCTGGTCACCACCACAATAATTTGTATCAACAAGCGGAATTTCGGGGAAAGATCTTTTAAATCGTCCAACCATGAAATTGCCATCAAGACAATCGAGCCGGTAAATATAAACCAAAACCCCGGTAGAGAGGTCAATGACGCAGACCCATGGCCAGCCCATCCAAGAAGGATGATCCCCATCAAAGCAAGCCCACCGCCTCTGGGTGTCGGGATGGTGTGACTACTCCGTTCATTCGGATTATCGAGAATACTCTTGTTAATCAGAACTTTCCGAAGCATCGCAGTTGCTACACAAGATGCAAGTAGGGAAATAGCGAATATTGTCAGGACGTGGAGTAACTCTGTCATTGATCCCATAGGTTAGATTGGTTGTTTTTTGATGTGGATTTTTTCGCGTTTACTCTGACAAGTGACCATTTTATTTTTGTATCACTGGTGCTTGTTATCCCCGACAGGACAATTTGTTGACTTCGACGTATTTCGCCTGCTTTTCCAAGATAGATACTTGGCTCTAATGATAGGTTGGCCCCTTCGCAGGAAAATTGCCAACCGCCCCCTTTTTGCAGGCTTAATAATACAACGTTGCCACCACTTATGGGGGACGCTTTGACATCAGAATGCAAGTGAAAACGAATAGAAAATTCGTGCCGATCTCTTTCGTCTAAGCTTTCCGAGAAACGTAATATGTCGTTACCTTTAATTCCTTCGCCCTTGGGAAGTGCGATCAAAGTGCGATCATGAAGTATGCCTGATTTGTTCAAATATCCATCGTGAGACATTTCCAAACGAATCTCGCCGTTGCTGTCTTCTTCTCTACGACAAGTGACGTTATCGGGGCGTTTGGCAAGTCCCCCACGAGGCGTCAGGTGCGCAGAATTTGTTTCCGCAAGTGTTACTGTCGTGTGTGCTGCTGTTGCCCGGGGAATCCACCGCCATTGCGGATGGTTTCTATGGACACCACAATTTGTGATTAATCGTTCCCGCCCGACAGATAATTCAAAGCTAAGCGTACCAGCGTGTGCGGTGAGGTCATATCCCGGTGGTGGTGGTGCCCCAGCATCCACGATCACTGTGATGCGGCCAGACTGCAATCGTTGAAAGCCACTTTGTGGTGCAGCTAATAGCGGTTGCTTTCTTCCCTCTGCTCGCCGAAGAACCATGTCAATTTGCCAGCCATGGTCTTCGTTAGAATCGTTGAAAAGGGCTAAACCCCCATCCCCGTGAAGGAACATTCTCAAAACGGGAGACATAGATTCAATTGCTGAAATTATAGAACCGGGAACGTGCTTTTTTCCTGTGTGTAAGGTTGCTCTAATATCAATCAGATGGCGCAATACTTCCAAATGGATGTGAGGACTTCGTTGTATATGGCCACCGTCAGGCAAGATTTGGCGGGTGAGTTCCTGGCTAAGTAAGTCTAAAGCGCGTTTAAGCCATACGTCGCCTTCTGGTAAACAAACGCCGGCGTATAATAGCCCTTTAATCGCACGAATAAGCTCTACCCCTGTAAGACCTGCGGGTAAGGTTGAAGAAAGGTAGCGGGCCTGTTTTGCGATGCTGTCGTGGATACTTTGGCGAAGATTGATATCGGCAGAACTACCAATAAATTCGTAATGTCCTAACCAGTTATAGAGCCTACATCCTGTTATCGAAGGTTCCCATGTTAGGGGACGCCAACGGTTATTATCTCTTATCCATTGGTTCAGCATTTCTCGTGCTGTTCGTCGTGCCTGATCCCCCGCTGCGGCACGTAAGGATCTTAACCAAATGAAAGAATGTAATTCTTTAACCCAATCCAGCTCTGCCCCCACAGGATTCCATAGCGGGGAGGGATTGTTAATGACTTGCCCGGACAGTTCAATCTGTCCTGACAGAATTGCCCTGCCTTGATTTGTATCACCCAGCCAAGGATCGGTAGGTGTGAAAACCAGATTCGGAATGGCTTTACGGCTTATTGCCCAATCATAAAGTGGGCTGATAAGCAGAGGGTATTTTAACTTGTACCTGATTTTCTGGAAAATTAATGAATTGGGCAGCCTAAGGAAGGAAGCCAAGCGTTCAGACACATTGCTCTGGCCATTGATCCAACGACCAGTGCTTTTGTTCGTATCTCTTTTCTCGGTTTGGCGCTGGCCTTCCATAGGCGGATGCTCTTATTGCCCTTTTAGTTTTTTGATGTTGTTCGCATAGTTGTCAGGGCCCCCGTGAAAGGTTGCCGTGCCCGCGACAAGTAGATCAGCACCAGCTTCGATGGCTTGTGGCGCGGTATCAAAATTGATGCCGCCGTCAACCTCTAGATCAATATCTTTGCCAAGAGCATCAATTTTGTTTCTCAGGGCTGAAATTTTTCCAAGAGCACCGGGTATGAAAGATTGTCCCCCAAAACCGGGGTTCACTGACATGACTAACAAAAGATCAAGATCTTCAATAACGTGATCAACGATATCAATCGGGGTACCGGGGTTGAGCGCAAGCCCGGCTTTTACACCAAGTGATTTGATAAGTTGGATTGTGCGGTGAAAGTGTGGACCAGCTTCAGGATGAATTGTTATTATATCTGCGCCAGCATTTACAAAAGCTTCGATGTAGAGATCGATGGGTGAAATCATCAAATGAACATCAAATGGCTTCTTTGTTACTGGGCGAACCGCTTTGGTTATGGAAGGGCCAAACGAGATATTGGGTACGAAGTGCCCGTCCATAATATCGACATGTATATAATCTGCACCAGCCTGATCCAGGCGTTGAATTTCTTGTCCTAATTGAGAAAAATCTGCGGCAAGGATTGAGGGGGCGATACGTGTAGTTTTTTGCATTTATCCGGTTCTTTTATCCAAGGAAGCGAGGCTCTGCTAACAGAGATAATTTTCTCCACTTTGGTAGCAGTATAGCCTCGTCTTCGCAAGCAATTGCCAGATAATGTCTTGTTGTGAATTAGATGGAATACGAATTATCCTGATATGATTTTGTCATAGAGGGCTTTGTCCGTTGCACCTTCTGACCCAATAAGCAAAACTCTTGATGTTTTATCTATCCGAAGGTCGTTACGAAGAGCAGTATCCTGAGCAACGGTAATAATTGCAGCTAGTCCAGCAACCGCAGATTCCCCGGCTTCGATAGCAGGATCATTACCTATCGGTTTTGCAAGTAACTTCATAGCCGGCGCAATAAACATATCTGGTATAGACAGAAAGTCTGACGCTTCTTCACGTAAGATATTCCACGCGAGAGGCGAGGGTTCACCGCAGGATAAACCTGCCATGATGGTTTCTTGGGTTATTCGAACTGATGTTAGTGTATCTTTCACTGCACTTGCATAAAGGCAACTGGCCAAGTCGGGTTCGACAATGATAACGCGCGGAGAAGCTTTTCCCCACTTTTGCCGTAAGGCGGCACAAACGGATGCCGCGAGACCCCCGACCCCGCCTTGTAGGAATACATGGCTGGGCGGTGCAGAGAGTTCATGTGTGATTTCATTTGTCATAACGCCATAGCCAGCCATAACGTCTGTTGGTGGTTGTATGTAGTTATCCCATGATGTGTCTGAGACAATGCTCCAGTCGTTTTCTTCGGCATTGGTTTTTGCAATGCGAACAGAATCATCGTAATCGCCATCTATGCGAATAACGTCGGCCCCAAAATATCTCATCGCTTTGGCGCGTTCTTCACTGACTTCTGCATGGATGTATATCTTGCAATCAGCACCAAATTTTTTGGCGCCCCAAGCTAAGGAACGTCCATGATTTCCATCTGTCGCAGAAACAAGTGTGATTGCTTTTGTCAAAGAAGCGTATTTTCCCGAGCGAAGATCTGAAAGAGATATAATTTTATCGAATTTATTATATAGCTCTCGCTGTAATACTCTTGCAGCTGCATAGGCACCGCCCAAGGCCTTGAAAGATCCAAGGTCAAACCTTGGTCCTTCGTCCTTATAAAAAATATTATCCAGATTAAGTTGCTGAGCGAGGCTTTTTAAAGGATGAAGCGGTGTCGCTGTGTATCCCTCCCACGACATAATTTCGTTGGATGCATCAGCAAAATCCTGTGGTGTGATAACGCTTTTGAAGGCTTCCCCAGTGTGTCGGGCGTAAGATACGTGCTTAATAGTATCGGCAGAAAAAGTATCTAACATAAAATTTATCCTACTTGTGGTAAAGGCGTGGGGAAAACTTGATAATTATTCAGGTAAACGAGTTTTCACAAGCTGCGCCCAATAGGCGGCGCCGATTGTAAGTGCATCGTCATTGAAGTCATAATCAGAAGCATGAAGAGGCTTGCCATGGGTACCTTCTGTACCGTTGCCCATTAAGATAAAACAACCTGGTTTCTTTTGGGAAAACAACGCGAAGTCTTCCGAGAAGGACATTGGTTCCCGTTCACCTTGAACGTTGTCACTAATCCGTCTTGCCGCTTGAAGTGCGATTTGGGTCTGTTCGACTGTATTAATGGTTTCAATAAATTCGGTGTTGAAGCTGAACTTTGCTTCGACATCGTGACCTTGAGCTATACCGAACAAGAGCCGCTGCATATGAGCTTTGATTTGCTTTCGATCATCTGGTGTTCGGGCGCGCACATCTCCTTTAAGTATTGCAGAACCGGGAAGGACGTTTCTGCGTCCGTCAGTTATGAATTCGGTAATGGAGACGACAGCACCACATCCTGGGTCCATTTTACGTGCAACGATAGATTGGAGCGCTTGGACAATTTCAGAGCCAACAAGAATTGCATCGACCCCTTTTTGCGGCATGGCCGAATGACCGCCGCGCGCGTTTATCGCGATTTCAAACAAGCTCTCGCTGGAACAAATAGTGCCGGGTCTTGTGGAAAACTCTCCAAGGGGAGCACCAGGTAAATTATGGAGTCCGTATATTTCGTCGATTTGAAATTTTTCGAAAATACCATCTTTGACCATTGCAGCGGCACCCAGACCATTCTCTTCGTTGGGCTGGAATATAAAAACAACTGTACCGTTGAAGTTTTGTTTTTCTGATAAAAATTGGGCTGCGCCGAGAAGCATTGCGGTATGGCCATCGTGCCCACAGGCGTGCATTTTTCCCTCTGTCGTTGAGCAATATTCATGACTACTGGTTTCTTGTATGGGGAGTGCATCCATGTCGGCTCTCAATGCAATTGCTTGATTTCCGCGACCTTTTTTTAGAATGCCGACAACGCCAGTACCGCCGACTCCTTCATGAACTTCCAAACCATAAGATTTCAGTTCAAAAGCAATTTTCTGGGCTGTTCTTTGTTCTTCGAACCCGAGTTCAGGGTTGCGATGTAAATCATGACGTAAGTCGATCAGTTTTTGTTTTTGATACTGAAATGCATCTGGTGTGACATCGGTCATCATTAACTCCTTTAACTCTTGTGAATAAGAATATATTGAAAATATTATTAAATTTATTGAATTATTATTTTATAAGGATTAATTTAATCAAAATAATCCTTATGATACATGGGAATAAGAATGGAGT